>NZ_JAKCNS010000056.1 GCF_021440345.1 Kluyvera intermedia | reverse complement strand
TATTATAGGGATTAAATAGTTTTATAACTAACGTAATGACTTTGGTAACTAAAAAAATCGATATATTAATAGCATGACATCGGCATAACAAATAACTCAAATACAGCCCGATCCCGAATTCTTAAATTTAATTTTTAAAGTTTGGAGTAACTATTATGAAAACTGATCATCGCGTATTCAGCTCCTTCACATTACCCAATGGCACCGAGCTCAAAAACCGTTTGTTTATGGCGCCAATGACGACATGTGCGGGTTATTACGACGGTTCCGTCAGCAGCGAGCTGGTGGAGTACTACCGTGCGCGTGCCGGGAGCATCGGCACTATCATTGTTGAATGTTGCTTTGTTGATGATTTAGGTCTGGCATTCCCGGGCGCATTGGGCATCGACAGCGATGACAAAATCGCCGGTCTGGCGAAAATCGCTGACGCCATTAAATCCAAAGGTTCAAAAGCGCTGCTGCAGATTTACCACGGCGGCCGCATGGTCGATCCTAAACTTATCGGCGGCCGTACACCGGTTGGACCAAGCGCCGTTGCCGCGCCGCGCGATGGCGCAGCAACGCCAGCCGCGCTGACTGCCCAGGAAGTGGAAGGTATGGTCGGCAAGTTTGGCGACGCCGTCCGTCGTGCCATTCAGGCGGGCTTTGACGGCGTGGAGATCCACGGCGCAAATACCTACCTAATCCAACAGTTTTACTCCCCGAACTCAAATCAGCGTGATGACGAGTGGGGCGGCAGCCGCGACAACCGTGCGAAGTTCCCGTTAGCGGTACTGGAAATTACCCACAAGATGGTACGCCAGTACGCGGATGATGCCTTCATTATCGGCTATCGTTTCTCGCCGGAAGAGATGGAAGTCCCGGGCATCCGCTTTGACGACACGCTGTATCTGCTGGAAAAACTGGCTGCACGTGGGCTGGATTATCTGCACTTCTCCGTCGGCGCAACGCTGCGTCCGTCCATCGTTGAAACGACCGATCCTACTCCACTGATTGAAAAATATGTGGCGATGCGTTCTGAAACGCTGGCACAGGTGCCGGTGATGGGCGTGGGCGGTGTGGTGAATGAAAGCGATGTCGATACTGCCATGGCACATGGCTACGACCTGGTTGCCGTTGGTCGCGCCTGTATTGCTTATCCTGACTGGGCCGAGCGTATTGCCGACGATCAGACGCTGGACCTGTTTATCGACAGTACCCAGCGTGAAGCGCTGAATATTCCGGAACCACTGTGGCGCTTCTCGCTGGTGGAAGCGATGATTCGCGACATGAGCATGACCGTGTCGAAATTTAAGCCGGGCGTGTTTATCGAGAAGGTACAGGACGAGGCGGGCGAGCTGGTCATTAACGTTAGTCTCGAAACCGACCGTATTGCCGATATTGAACTGACCGGCGGTGTCGATCAGGACGTCGAGTTTGTCACCAGCTTCGAAGAGATTCGTTCACGTATTCTTGATGCTAACACCCCGCACGTGGATGCCATTTCCGGGGCGACCAGCCAGAGTGAAGCGGTGAAAAAAGCCGTCTCGAAAGCGATGGTGAAATCCAGCAAAGCGCTGCAGGTAGAAGAGGGTGGCGAAGCGTCAGCTCCTCAGGCCTATGACGTGGTGGTGGTAGGTAGCGGCGGTGCCGGTCTGGCGGCTGCAATTCAGGCGCACGACGACGGTGCTCGCGTATTGATCGTTGAAAAAATGCCAACCATCGGCGGTAACACGATTAAAGCGTCAGCCGGGATGAATGCCGCTGAAACGCGCTTCCAGCGGGTAAAAGGTATTCAGGACAGCAAAGAGCTTTTTTATGCCGAAACGCTCAAAGGTGGCCACAACAAAAACAACCCAGCGCTGCTGCGTCGTTTTGTGGAAACCGCACCGCAGGCCATCGAATGGCTGGCCGATCGCGGCATTATGCTCAACGACATTACCACCACTGGTGGGATGAGCATTGACCGTACGCACCGTCCAAAAGATGGTTCTGCGGTGGGCGGCTATCTGATTAGCGGTCTCGTGCGTAACGTCACAAAACGTCAGATTGATGTCATGCTCGACACCTCCGTGGTCGATATTGTGATGGAGGGAGGCGAAGTTTCCGCCGTTCGTCTGCTGACCGATGAGCAAGAGACCCTGACCGTTCAGACTCGCAGCATCATCGTGGCGACCGGTGGCTTTAGTGCCAACAGTGAGATGGTAGTGAAATATCGCCCAGACCTCGCTGGCTTTGTCACCACCAACCACAAAGGCGCTACCGGCGGCGGTATCGCACTGTTGGAGCGTATCGGTGCGGGCACGGTGGATATGGGCGAAATTCAGATTCACCCGACGGTAGAGCAGAAAACATCTTATCTGGTGTCCGAATCTATTCGCGGCGGCGGGGCGATTCTGGTGAGCCAGAGCGGGAAACGCTTCTTCAATGAAATGGATACCCGTGACAAAGTGTCGGCGGCGATCATTGCTCTGCCAGAGCACTATGCTTACATCGTGTTTGATGAACATGTACGCACTAAAAACAAAGCGGCAGATGAATACATCGCAAAAGGTCTGGTGACTAGCGCCAGCACGCCGAGTGAGCTGGCCGCGAAGTTGGGCCTGGATGAATCAGCCTTCCTGGCGACGCTTGCCCGTTACAATGAGGCAGTGGAAAAACAGGACGATGCAGAATTTGGTCGTAAAACCGCGCTGCGCGCACCGCTGAATGAAGGCCCGTACCACGCCATTCAGATTGCGCCGGGCGTTCACCATACGATGGGTGGCGTGACGATCAATACTGAAACTTGTGTTCTCAATGCGCAGAAACAGGCGATCCCTGGAGTCTACGCGGCGGGTGAAGTCGTTGGGGGGATCCACGGTGGAAACCGCATTGGCGGGAATGCCGTGGCAGATATCATTATCTTTGGTACGCTTGCCGGTCATCAGGCTGCACAGCGTGCGCAGCAGACACCCTGGGCCATGCTTGAATCAGCATAATTAAGCCCCGTAACCCGGCTTCGTTCGCGATGCCGGGTTATTACCATCAATCGAAGGGGGAATTGAATGTCAGACACTACCAGGGTTTACAGTTATTCCGCCGTCCTGATGGGCTCACCCATCCTGCTCAAGCTTTTTTCCCACGACGAAGCGCTCGCAGCTCGCGTTTTCCGCCTTATCAAACAGTATGAAGACCTGCTCACCGTTAACCGCGCCCAGTCGCAGGTTATGGATATCAACCATGCCGCAGGCCAACATCCGATCAGCGTCAGCGGCCCGGTTTATGCCTTAATCAAATGTGCAAAAGCGGCGAGTATGCTACCCGATAGCGCTTTTAACCTGGCTATCGGCCCATTGGTCAAGCGCTGGCGTATTGGCTTTCGCGGCGATACCGTGCCTCCCATGGAGGATATTGTTCGTCTACTGGCGTTGACTAACCCAGAACAGGTTTTGCTTAATGACGCTGAACAGAGCGTATACCTGACTCAGCCTGGAATGGAGATTGACCTTGGCGCAATAGCCAAAGGCTATATCGCCGACCGGGTGCGGGATTTTCTGCGCAAAGAAGGCGTCGTGCAGGGGCTGATTAACCTCGGGGGAAACGTGCAGACGCTGGGAACACCGGAAGGCGGTTGGTCTATTGGCCTGAAAAAACCATTTTCAACCTCCGGAGCGATGATCGGTACGCTGGATATCGCCAATAAATCGGTGGTGACTTCTGGCATATATGAGCGCTTTTTTGAGCACAATGGTCAGATTTATCACCATATCCTCGATCCTCGCACCGGCTACCCGCTGAATAATGAACTGGATAGTGTGACGATCATCAGCGAAGACTCGATTGATGGCGATATCTGGACCACGCTGATGTACGGCATGGGGGTGGAAAAGGGCTGCGCTGCGCTGCGAGCTCGCCCGGATATTGAGGCCATTTTCGTCACCAAAGCGAAAGAGGTGGTGTTGTCATCGAGCCACCACTATCGCTTTACCCTGCTGGATAATGACTATCGCCTTACTGGCAGTACTGTTTAAGCAGGCCGTACTGTTCAGGCAGCAGGCGGTAGCGATAGACCGGTCGGCCGGTAGCACCGTAGTGAATACTGGTGAACAGAATATTCACCTGCGCCAGCCAGATCAGATATTTGCGGCATGATACGCGGGAGATATTCACCGCCTGCGCCAGATCGTCGGTGGAGAATTCTGTATCCGGATGGGCGTCTATCCACTGGCATAGCGTGCGTAGCGTTTGCGGTGTCAACCCCTTTGGCAGGCGCTTGGTATCGGCCAGTTCCGGGGTTCCACCGTGTATCAACCGGTCAACATCAGCCTGCTCGTAGTAAGAGTGACTGCCCATCAGTTGTTTCTTCTCACGCCAGCTCAGCAGCGCCTCTTCAAACCGGGGGAACTGGAACGGCTTTATCAAGTAGTCAACGACACCATAGCGCATTGAGGTCTGCACGGTAGCTGCATCGGAAGCCGACGAGATCATGATAACGTCGATAGCCCGTCCGGAATTTCGCACGACCGGAAGCAGATCCAGACCGCTGTCCTGCTGCATGTAGACATCTAACAAAATCAGATCGATAGGTTGGGCGCGATCCTGGACGTTGTCTTTAGCCTGTTGCAGCGTCGAGGCAATTCCGATGCAGGCGAAACCGTCAACTCGCTCGATATAGCAACGGTTCAGGTCGGCCACCATGGCATCATCATCGACAATCAAAACATTAATCACGCGTTGTTCCTCTCGAATCCCAGGGAATATGAACAAAAAATTGTGTAAAAACGCCAGGCTCTGACTCGACGGACAGGGTGCCGCCAAGGTTCTCCGTTTGTTGGCGGGCCAGGAATAGGCCCACGCCTCGGTTTTCGCCTTTGGTTGAAAAGCCTTTATTAAAGATAGCGTCTATTTGCTGCGCTTCGATACCGGGGCCGTCATCGCTGACTTCGCCGCTTAACCAGCCATTTTGATAATGCAGCAACAGACTAATTTCACCTTCTCCCTGGGCCGCCATGGCATCCAGCGCATTCTCAATCAAATTACCGAGCACAGTGACCAGCACCGCGACCTGCGCTTCATTCGGATTGTCGGGGATAAGACTCTCTTCAGACAGCGTCAGGTTAACGCCGAGAGAGCCCGCGCGGTTGATTTTTCCCAGCAGAAACCCGGCGATAATCGGCGATTTAATCTTATGCTGAAGTGCGCCAATGTCCGCCTGATAGTTCTGGGCGGTTTGCAGAATGTACTCTTCGAGTTTGTCATAGCGCTTCATATGCAGTAATCCGAGGATTACGTGCAGCTTATTCATAAACTCATGGGAATGGCTGCGCAGGGCATCGACATAGTTTACCAGGCCGTCCATTCGTTGCATCAACTGGCTGATTTCGGTTTTATCACGGAAGGTGCTGATAGCGCCAATTACCCGTTTGTTATTCAGCACTGGGACGGTGTTGCACAGCAACAGGCGACCGTTGCAGCCAATCTCGCGATCCTCAATGGCGCTGCCGCTGGTCAGCACTTCTTTGAGGTTTTCCAGCAGCGGGGCGCGTTGAGCGGCACCCAGCGCGGCGTCGTCGGCCGAAAAAAGAAACTCCCGTGCGGCCTGGTTAATCAACGTCACCCGGCCCTTATCATCAACGGCAATTACCCCTTCACGCAGCGATTGCAACATGGCCTGGCGTTGTTCAAACAGGCTGGAGATTTCATGCGGCTCCAGGCCAAAGAGAATGTTTTTCAGCACTCGTACCAGCCCCCAGATGCCTAGCGTCCCGACGATTGCGCTAAACAACACGAACCAGATGGCGTTCCAGCGGGCGCGACTTAGCTGTTCATCCACCTTTTGCAGAGAAATCCCCACGATAACCACACCGATTTGCTGGCTGCGGTCGTTATAGATAGGGGTGAAGACGCGGAGCGCTTCGGCCAATACGCCGTGGTTAATCGACAGATTTTCCTGACCTTTTAATGCCGGCTGTAGATCGGCACCGATAAAGTGCTGGCCGATAAGTCGGGTATTTGGGTGAGAGTATCGTACTGCGTCCATATTGGTCACGACGGCGTAAAGCAGGCCGTTGCGCTGCTGCACGGCGGTGGCGATTGGCTCAATAATATTCTGCTCTGGCGGGAAACTTAGCCCTCTTTTGATTTCAAGAGAGTCGGCCAGGGTGCGCGCGATAGCAAAGGCCGTATCTTCCACGCCCGCGCGGGTGGCTTTGGTTATTTGAATAAAGTAGAAGGCGTAGACCACCAGTAATACGGAGAAAATGACGCTACAAACCATCAGCGTGACCAGCGTACTCAGCTTCATTGGGCGCTTCGGATGGGGCTGAGGTTGTTGCTTGTTGCGCATTAAAACCTTCACTTATCAATAGCAAAAACACATTATCGCCGATGTCACTCAATACATAAAGCGGTCGCTCCCTTACAAAAACTAACGCCTCTTTGTGACCTCACTCGCAGAGATATCCATACAAAACACTTTAGTATTACCGAAGAACCCATAATAAGGAGTCCGTTTATGAGCACTAAGCTTGCAGGTTCAGTCATGGAACGACGTAGCTCGACGACGGCTGAGATTGACCGATTATCCACCCGCGATATGTTAAGCGTTATCAATCAAGAAGATAAATGCATATCTGAAGCAATTTCCTCTTGTCTTGATGATATCACTCGCCTGGTTGATTGTGCGGTGGCGACCTTAAGCAGCGGCGGTCGCGTCGTGCTTGCCGGGGCGGGTGCTTCCGGGCGAAACGCTATCATTACCGCGAATGAGTATGCGCCGGATGAAAAACATCCGCTGATGGGGCTGATTGCCGGCGGGGCGTTGGCAATGCTGCACAGTATGAATGAGGCTGCTCAGGATTATGACCGTGGAATTCTCGATCTCCAGGCCATAGGGTTCACACAAAAAGATATGCTGGTGGCGCTGACGGTGGGAGGGAAAACTCCGTGGCTGTGGGGCGCACTGCGTCACGCCTGGTCATTGGGCGCACCGCGTGCGGTGATTACTCGGTATGCTGTGAGCGAAGCGACGGAACTCGCCGATATCGTTATTGCGCCACAAACCGGACCCGAAGCCGTTGCCGGTTATGGTAATCCGAAGGCGATTGCCGCGCAGAAAATGGTGTTGTCGATGCTGACGACCGCGCTGGCTATTCGCAGTGGGCGTGTATATAGCAATATGCGCGTGGATATCCGTGGGACCAATATGCATATGATAGAACGGCAAATTGCTATCGTGATGGCCGCAGGGAGCTGCACGCGAGCGGCGGCAAAAGCGGCGCTGGAAAGCTGCGATCATAATTGTAAAACGGCGGTTCTGATGGTTTTGACCGGTTTGGATGCGTGGAAAGCACATGAACTGCTGGCGCAAAACAACGGATTTGTGCGTATGGCTCTGCAAGAAGCACCGTAGCGGCGACTAAAATAACAAAGCCCGCAGATGCGGGCTTTGTTTTATCGCCAGATTAGAACTGGTAGTTCAGACCCATGCCGAGGACGTTGTCGGTAGAGATACCGTTAGCATGGTAGAAGTTGGATGAGCTATCCAGCAGGTTAACCTTGAAATCAACATAAGTGGACATGTTTTTGTTGAAGTAGTAGGACGCAGCTACATCAACGTAGTTTACCAGATCCTGGTCGGTCAGATAGGAACCGCTGTCATTGTGGTGGACACCGACATCATAACCACGGGAATAGACCCAGGCCAGAGATGGGCGCAGGCCAAAGTCGAATTGGTACTGTGCTGTGACTTCAAAGTTTTGCGTTTTGTTAGCGATACCATCGTCACCAAACGGTGTCATGTTGCGGGTTTCAGCATACATCATCGCCAGATAAATGTTGTTGATATCGTATTTCGCGCCCAGAGTCCAAACTTCAGCCGTATCGCCGCCAGCGCGAACGCTGCCGTTTTTGCCATTACCGTAGTTATTGTATGTCCCGCGGGAATTAACCTGGTCGTTGGTACGATCAGAAGCACCGTAAGCTGCACCGACGCTCAGGCCCTGCAGCACAGGGAAAGCTTCGCCGAATTCATAGGTGGTAGACATACTGTAGCCATCACCGTTCTGGAAACGAACGTCATTATGGCCGTTTTTAGTCCCTTCCTGATGATTTGAGCCATCTTCGTTATTGCCCTGGTACTGCAGCGCGAAGTTCCAGCCTTCGACTTCGCCAAAGAAGTCGGTGTTACGGTAGGT
>NZ_JAKCNS010000055.1 GCF_021440345.1 Kluyvera intermedia | reverse complement strand
GCTAAAAAGCCACAGTAACCGACGGTATATTGACCAGCTCATGAAAATGAAATGGGCATTTCATTAAAAATAAAAATACCATTTCATTTTTAATTTAAGGACAAGCATCGTCAGGTTGTGTTTAAATTTAATTTACGCTTTCAGGCAATTAACGGGGAAAGGCAAAATGGAAAACGCAGTCGATCGTCAGGTATTTTATATTTCCGATGGCACCGCTATTACGGCGGAGGTTCTCGGCCACGCGGTGATGTCGCAATTCCCGGTGGCGATAAACAGCATTACTCTGCCGTTTATTGAAAGCGAAAGCCGGGCGAAGGCGGTGAAGGAGCAAATCGACGCGATTTACCAGCAAACGGGCGTGCGTCCGTTAGTTTTCTATTCCATCGTTATTCCCGAAATTCGCGACATTATTCTGCAATGCGAAGGGTTTTGTCAGGATATCGTGCAGGCCCTGGTCGCACCGCTACAGGAAGAGCTAAAACTTGATCCCACCCCTATCGCCCATCGAACTCACGGCTTAACGCCCGGTAATCTTACCAAATACGATGCGCGTATCGCGGCGATTGATTACACCCTGGCGCATGATGACGGTATTTCTCTGCGTAACCTCGATCAAGCGCAGGTGATCCTGCTTGGTGTCTCGCGCTGCGGAAAAACGCCCACCAGCCTTTATCTGGCGATGCAGTTTGGTATTCGCGCCGCCAACTATCCGTTTATTGCCGACGATATGGATAACCTCGTGCTGCCCGCATCGCTAAAACCGCTACAGCATAAGCTGTTTGGCTTGACCATCAACGCCGAGCGTCTGGCGGCCATTCGCGAGGAGCGACGCGAAAATAGCCGCTACGCCTCAATGCGCCAATGCCGGATGGAGGTCGCGGAAGTTGAAGCGCTGTACCGCCGCAATCAAATACCGTGGATCAATAGCACCAATTATTCCGTTGAGGAAATTGCTACTAAAATCATGGACATCATGGGATTAAGCCGCAGAATGTACTAACACACTAGTACAATGCATCGAATTTGTTTATCATAGCAGTGTGATTGAGAGCACATTACGCTCCGCGCTTGAATTCAGCGGAGATTGGTTTATCGTGATGTGCATCACTTCCCAGCAAATTGGCTGGTGAGGCAACAAATTTCTGAGATCCCCATGAATAAGACCGATGAATTGCGTACGGCTCGAATTGAGAGCCTGATTACGCCTACTGAACTTGCCGAGCGCCACCCGGTATCAGCGGACGTTGCGGCACACGTGACCGCTTCACGCCGACGGATTGAGAAGATCCTCAACGGTGAAGATCGCCGCCTGCTGGCGATTGTTGGCCCCTGCTCTATCCACGATCTTGATGCTGCCATCGATTATGCCCGCCGTTTGCAGGTGCTGCGTGAAAAGCACCAGGGCGAGCTGGAAATCGTCATGCGCACCTATTTCGAAAAACCGCGTACGGTTGTCGGCTGGAAAGGATTAATCTCCGATCCGGATCTCAACGGTAGCTATCGCGTCAATCACGGTATTGAGCAAGCGCGTAAACTGCTGCTGCAGGTCAACACGCTTGGCGTCCCAACCGCTACCGAGTTTCTCGATATGGTGACCGGTCAGTTTATCGCCGATCTCATTAGCTGGGGCGCAATTGGCGCGCGAACCACGGAGAGCCAGATTCACCGCGAAATGGCTTCCGCGCTCTCTTGTCCGGTGGGTTTTAAAAACGGTACCGATGGTAATACGCGTATTGCGGTTGACGCCATTCGCGCCTCTCGCGCCAGCCATATGTTCCTGTCGCCGGATAAAAATGGCCAGATGACCATTTACCAGACCAGTGGTAATCCTTACGGTCATATCATCATGCGTGGGGGTAAGAAACCTAACTACCATGCCGACGATATTGCCGCTGCCTGCGATACGCTACATGAATTCGATTTGCCGGAGCATCTGGTGGTCGATTTCAGCCACGGCAACTGCCAGAAGCAGCACCGCCGCCAGCTGGAAGTGTGTGACGATATTTGCCAGCAGATCCGCAATGGTTCTTCGGCGATTGCCGGTATTATGGCGGAAAGTTTCCTGCGTGAAGGTACGCAGAAAATCGTCGCCGACCAACCGCTCACCTACGGTCAATCGATAACCGATCCTTGCCTGAGCTGGGAAGATACCGAACTGCTGCTGGAAAAACTGGCTGCCGCCGTCGCCACCCGCCTGTAATATCCCCGGCCCGCCGCACCGCGGCGGGCGCTTTACGCTTACCATCTTTAATACTAAATAAAACTTGCGGTTAACTCGCGAATATTGATAATGGTTATCATTGTTACATTGATTTTCATTATAAAAATGTCGCTAATGGATACCTGCGCAGAATTAGAACCGCAAAAGGATAATACGCCTCGCCCACTCTCCAGCGATCGCCGGATCGACAGCCAGATACTGTTAGGTCAGGAAGGCCGCGTGATCATCGAACACGGTGAACACCAATATTTATTGCGTCAAACTCAGGCAGGAAAACTCATTTTAACGAAGTAGCTGCACCACCCAGATGGCAGTGCAGCTAATAACGGATTAGCTCGAACAGCTGACCTCGAGATGTTTACCCCAATCCGGCGGACGGCGGCTGTAATCATCCTGGCGATCGCACCATGGGGAGCGCAACGCTTCATGCAAACGGTGTAATTCCTGATAGTCGCCTTGCTCTGCCTGTTCAATCGCCCGCTGGGCCAACCAGTTACGTAACACAATGGACGGGTTAGCCTGTTTCATCGCGCATTGACGCTGAGAATCATCAATCTGCTCTTGCAGCAGGCGCGTTCGATACTGCGTGAACCAGCTATCAAAAGCCGCCCGGTCGATAAACTCATCGCGCAGCGGTGATGCCGCACTGTGTTGTTCAGTGGCGCTCAGCAGGCGGAATGTCAGGGTATAATCGCTGCCCTCACGTTTCATCAACGCATACAGGCCATTGAGCAAGTCGTTATCTCCCTGCTCTTCGCTAAAGAGTCCCAGCTTTTTACGCATCCGCTGGCCATATTCGCGGAACAGCGTTTGCTGATAGGTATCCAGCGCCGCATTGAGCGCACCCACATCAATCAGCGCCGACAGCGACTGTGCCAGGCATTGTAAATTCCACAGCCCGATAGCCGGTTGATTATCAAAGCGGTAGCGCCCCTGATAGTCGGAGTGGTTACAAATAAACTCAGGCTGATAGTCATCCAGGAAGCCAAACGGGCCGTAATCGAGCGTCAGCCCGAGAATCGACATGTTATCGGTATTCATCACGCCATGCGCGAAACCGACCGTTTGCCAGTGGGCAATCATCTGCGCCGTACGCGTGACCACATCATGGAACCACAGCGCGTAGCGTTCCGGTTGATCCTGCAAATGCGGCCAGTGATGGCGGATGGTGTAGTCCGCCAGCTTACGAACGTTGTCCATATCACGACGATAATAGAAATGTTCAAAATGACCGAAACGGATATGGCTCTCGGCAATACGCATCAGCATAGCACCGGACTCGACGGTTTCTCGTTGGATTGGCGTATCGCTGGCAACAATCGCCAGCGCACGAGTCCCAGGAATCCCCAGATAATGCATTGCTTCAGAGGCCAGGCTTTCGCGCAGCGTGGAACGCAGCACCGCACGACCATCGCCCATCCGCGAGTACGGCGTCAACCCTGCACCTTTAAGGTGCCAGTCAACCGTTTTGCCGTTTTCGAGTTGTTGCTCACCCAGTAAAATACCGCGACCATCGCCTAATTGCCCGGCCCAGACGCCGAACTGGTGGCCGCTATAGACCTGCGCCAGCGGTGACATGCCCGGCAGCAGTTGTTCACCGCCCCAGACTCCGGCCCCTTGTTCTGGGGTAAAGAGCGCGGCAGGAATGGCCAGTTCATTGGCAAGCGGCGCGTTATGCCAGACCACGCGAGCATTGTGTAGCGGCGTGGGCTGTAGAGCGCTGTAAAATTCTGGCAGCTCGTCGCGCCAGCGGGTGTTAAATGACAGGTTCATGGTTCCTCCTGCCCGTAGTGTATTGGGTTACTGTACGTTAAACACCCGAGGAAGTGCAGGGTTATTGTTGCGCTAATGTTATTAATGACGATTCAGGCACCACGGGCCACAAACTCCCCAGCATTCCACTAAAGCCGAAAGACTCCACGCGCTGGCGAAGAATTTCGTCATCAATGCCGGAAATCATAATCGCCCGACAATAGGGTTGTATCTGACTTACGATGGCACGCATAAACGGCTCAAAGGAGCCCGACCTCGCCTGACGCTGGACAAAGTTTCTGTCGAGCACCACGCGACTAAATAGCCCAGCGAAGACGGCTTTAGTCGATGCATCACCGGAGCCAAAGTCGCTGAGTACCAGCGGGAAGCGCTGGCATAATCTGGCGAGCGGGTGATTGTCATCAACCTGATTGAGCCCTGGGAAACCTTCGCTCACGGCCAGTTCCAGAAAGGAGAAACGTTCGACGTTGGCCGCCAGCTCATCATCAGTGAGCAGCGCGTCAACAACACCGGGAGGAATAGTGACCCACGCTTTCAGGCCATGCTGGAGAAAAAACAGTTGGCAGGTAGTCAAAAGATCCAGTTTCTCAAGGAATAAGGCGATTTCTTCTTGCGCGGTAAGTCGTGGCAGAACGAGGCTAGTCGGAATACGAACGTGGTTATTAACACCGCTAAACTGGCTGACAACTTTCAGGCCAACAAGCTGTCCCCCATTATTCCTGGCGGGTAGAAAAAACAATTGAGAACAATACGTATTATCCAGCGATACAATCATTGCGACTGCCCTTCACTAAAAGTCATGTCCGGGTTCCTGAAGTCACAAAGCGAAAACCTACGGTAATGGATACTGTGTTTATTCCTTTCATCGGTTCCTTGTTATTTCATTTGTCCGTCACTGGATCGTAATGATTGTAATCGAAACTACTGGATTAACACAATCAACCTTAAGTTCCATGATCTCGACCAACAAAATGAGAATATCGTTGGTGATTTAATTTAAATTAAATCGACTATGTAAAAAAGGAGGCATTTCGCCTCCTTCTCTTTTACTTAAATTCGCCTGGCCTGCCAAAAATTCTTTCGCCAGTAGACATTGTCGAGGGAGGAACGCGTGACACCCTGGCTGGTTGAGGCATGGATAAACTGATTGTCCGTGTCGTAGATACCGACGTGTAGGCCGCTTTCACCTGCCCCCGTCTTGAAGAACACCAGATCGCCTGGCAGGAGATCGTCTTTATCTATCTCGGTACCTATTTTGGCCTGCTGCCGGGTTTCCCTTGGAAGACGCATTTCAAATTTATCGCGGAAAGTGACCAGCACGAAGGCCGAGCAATCTACCCCTCGACGATTCATGCCACCGTAGCGATAAGGCGTACCGTGCCAGTGTTGTAACTGATCGTTTAAGCTCGCAATAACGGTAATAGAATCCGCAAGTCGCGGATTCGGCGGTGGCGGGCGATGACTGCTACAGCCAACTAAAATGAATGCCACGAGAAAAAGTGTCCAGAAACGCATATCCAGCGCATCCTCTATTTTTATAATCAGCCAACAAATTATATCGATAAGCGATCGGCTGGCAAGCAATGACCGCCGCGCGCGGCTGAGTATGGATTATTTTTCACCGCTATCAGCATAAACGAGCCATTGATGCCCCGCTATTTCCAGCTTCTGGAAAGTCATATTATAGGCCGTCGCTAAATTTTCCGGCTGTAATACGGCGTCAGTTCGACCGCTGGCAATCAATTGTCCGGCGCATAATAACCACACCCGGTGGGCATGCCGCAAAGTGTAGTTAAGATCGTGGCTGCTCATGATGATTGTCACGCCTGCGGCGCACAGCTCAACTAACAGCTTATCCAGCGCGGCCTGCTGGGCGACATCCAGGCTGTTCATCGGCTCATCCAGTAACAGAAGTTGCCCCTGCGCATTATCCCATGGGGAAATCTGTAATATCACCGCCGCAAGCCTGACGCGCTGCCACTCACCGCCTGAAAGCTGGCTGACGTTACGCCCCAGTTTATTACTTAGCCCTAGGGTCTGAATGACACTTTCGGCAAATGATGATTTTTCACTGTCGTGTTGATGCAGCATCAGAAACTGCCAGACGGGCATGGCAAACGGAGGCGTCTGGTGTTGGGACAGATAGGCCCGGTGGCGCGCCAGCGCAGAAGCAGACCACGCATCCAACGGCTGCCCGTTGAGCGTCACCACCCCTTTACCCCGGCTCAAACCAGCCATTCTCGCCAGCAACGTACTCTTTCCCGCCCCGTTAGGCCCAACGAGATGAATAATCTCGCCGCGACCGGCGTCAACGCTAACGTTTTGTAGCCGAACGTTTTCGCTGACGTCCTGAAGCTGCATCAGAGGCATCATGACTGCGCGAGTGCCTGCTTGATGGCGGCCACCAGAGTCGGATCATCCGGCGTCATATCAGGAGAGAA
This sequence comes from Kluyvera intermedia, assembly GCF_021440345.1. Taxonomy (GTDB): domain Bacteria; phylum Pseudomonadota; class Gammaproteobacteria; order Enterobacterales; family Enterobacteriaceae; genus Kluyvera; species Kluyvera intermedia_A. The sequence goes on along the minus strand of NZ_JAKCNS010000055.1, from coordinate 12,381 downwards.
ACGGTTGATCACTTCACCATTGCGGCCAATCAAGAACTTCTCGAAATTCCACAGGATATCGCCCGGTTGTGCCGGTGCACGTCCTTTACTGGCCATACGCTCATAGAAACCACTGCCTTCTGGTGCGATGGCATCCGGCGCGATACGGGTTAACTGAGCGTACAGCGGATGACGCCCTTCGCCATTGACGTCAATCTTGCTAAACAGCGGGAACGTTACGCCATAGGTCGTGCTGCAGAAGGTCTTAATTTCTTCTTCGCTGCCCGGTTCCTGTCCAAGGAACTGGTTGCAAGGGAACCCCAGAACGGTAAAACCTTCGCTCTGTAGCGAAGTCTGCAAGGCTTCCAGCTGCTCATACTGCGGCGTCAGGCCGCATTTAGAGGCGACGTTCACAATCAGCAGCACTTTGCCTTTATAGCTTTCGAGTGTCGTGCTTTCACCGTCAATCGTGGTGACTGGGGTGTTCAAAATCGTGGTTTGCATAGCATCCTCTTTTCAGGTTAAGCCGGGTCTAACGCCCGGACTTTAATAGTAACCAGATAAATACCGGCGCGCCTAGCGTCGCCGTCACAACACCTATTGGCAGTTCTGCGGCAGACAGCGCCAGCCGGGCGACAATATCGGCAAACAGGAGCGTACTGGCCCCTGCTAGCGCGCTGGCGGGCAGCAGCACGCGATGGTCAGTCAGGCCACACAGACGCAGCATATGCGGTACCACCAGCCCAATAAAGCCGATAGCACCCGCTAACGCCACGCTCACCCCCACCAGCCAACCGGTAGCCATAACCAACAGCTTGCGCCACAGCGCAATGGGTACACCGAGCTGACGCGCTGAGGTTTCACCCAGCGCCAGCAGATTGAGCGGCTGTGATTGCAGGCAGACCCACACCATGACGGGCAATAGCGCCACCATCAGCCACAGCTGTTGCCAGTCAACGCCACCAAACCCACCCATCATCCAGTACATCAACTGGCGCAGATCAAACGATGTTGAGAAGTAAACCGCCCAGGTCATCAACGCGCTGCAGATAATCCCCAGGGCGACCCCGGCCAGCAGCAATCGACTGGTAGACAGGTGCCTGCGCGCAAAACGCATCAAAATAGCGGTGATAAACAGCGCCCCCGCAATGGCCGCAAGCCCTGGAACCCATTCGGGTAAAACGCCCTGGCCTAGCATAATGACCGCAATCAATCCCACGCCCGCGCCGTTTGACACGCCGAGCAAACCGGGTTCGGCAAGCGGGTTTTCAAATAGAGCCTGCATAACGGCACCGCAAAGCGCAAGCGACGCACCGACCAACATCACGGCAAGCGTGCGCGGCAGGCGAATCTGCCAGATAAAAAGCTGCCCTTTTGCGCTAAACCATTCGCCGGGCGCAATCCATTGATCGCCGGCGCACAGACCGATGACCAGCATAAACAGGAGCACCAGCGTCAGGGCGGTAAGCCAGCGGCGGTTTCTCCGCTGCTGTTGATGTACGTAGACCTGCATAATTACCCGTAAGCACGTAGAGAAGCATTTGATTTTACGGTGGATGTGCCACCTAAGAAAAGAAAAAGGCCGCGAATGCGGCCTTTTTAGTTAGTTCAGATTACTCTTCTTTGGGTGTTGCGTTTTCGACCCGGCTTTTTAACTTCTGTCCTGGTCTGAAGGTCACCACACGCCGGGCTGTAATGGGAATATCCTCACCCGTTTTCGGGTTACGTCCCGGGCGTTGATTTTTATCACGCAAATCAAAGTTACCAAAACCGGATAGCTTTACCTGCTCGCCGTTTTCCAGAGCGCGACGGATCTCCTCAAAAAACAGTTCTACCAGTTCTTTGGCATCCCGCTTGCTAAGCCCAAGCTTATCAAACAGATATTCTGACATTTCAGCTTTTGTAAGCGCCATAGGTTCAATCCCTCAATGATGCCTGGAATCGCTCTTTTAATGCCTCTACACATTTGGCGACGGTAGCGGCAATCTCCTCTTCTTCGAGTGTACGGCTGGTATCTTGTAAAATCAGGCTGATAGCAAGGCTCTTGTAGCCCTCCGCAACACCCTTACCACGGTACACGTCAAATAAGTTTACGCCAACTATCTGATTTACGCCAACTTTCTTACATTCGTTTAAAATATCAGCAGCAGGCACATTTTCAGCAACCACAACGGCGATATCGCGACGGTTCGCTGGGAAGCGAGAAATGTCCTTCGCCTCAGGAACCACGCGGTCTGCAAGCTTGTTCCACTCCAGTTCGAATGCCAGCGTACGACCATTCAGATCCAGTTTACGCTCAAGCTCAGGGTGAATAACACCAATGAAACCAATGCGTTCACCTTTCAGATAAATCGCCGCAGACTGCCCCGGATGCAGCGCCGGGTTTGCTTCCGCTTTAAACTCAATTTCAGACAATTTACCGGTCAGGTCGAGAACGGATTCTAGATCGCCCTTCATATCATAGAAATCAACGGTCTCTTTTGCTAGGTTCCAGTGCTCTTCATAGCGGTTGCCGCAGATAACTCCACCCAGCATCACGTCCTGACGAATGCCCAGCGGCGCTTGAGTATCCGGAACGAAACGCAGACCGGTTTCGAAAATACGCACACGGTTCTGCTGGCGGTTCTGGTTGTATACCGCAGTCGACAGCAGGCCGGTCAGCAGAGACAGACGCATCGCGGACATTTCGCTGGAGATAGGGCTTGGCAGGATCAGCGCTTCTTCACCCGGATGAACCCATTGCTGAACTTTCGGGTCAACGAAGCTGTAGGTGATCACTTCCTGGTAGCCTTTATCGTTCAGCATTGTTTTCACACGCTTGAGCGACAGATTGGCTTCTTTATGGCTACCCATCACCAGACCCGCCTGTACGGGCTCGTTCGGGATGCTGTTATAGCCGTAAACACGTGCCACTTCTTCAACCAGGTCTTCTTCGATTTCCATATCGAAGCGCCAGGTCGGCGCAATGGCCTGCCATTGGTCCTGGCCTACGGTCACTTCACAACCCAGACGGGTCAGGATGTCCGTCACCAGGTCATCAGCAATATGATGGCCAATCAGGCGATCGAGTTTGCTACGGCGCAGCGTGATAGAGGCACGCTTCGGCAAGGTCGCTTCGCTGGTTACATCAATGATTGGACCGGCTTCACCACCACACAGGTCGAGCAGCAGACGGGTGGCACGCTCCATCGCTTTGTACTGCAGAACCGGATCTACGCCGCGTTCATAGCGGTGAGAGGCATCGGTGTGCAGACCATAACGACGCGCGCGGCCGGTGATAGACAGCGGGCTGAAGAAAGCGGATTCCAGCAGTACGTTCTGTGTTTCATCGTTCACGCCAGAGTGTTCACCACCAAAGATACCGGCCATCGCCAGCGCTTTGTTGTGATCAGCAATGACCAGCGTATCAGCGCTGAGTTTTGCTTCGGTGCCGTCCAGCAGAACCAGGGTTTCACCCTCTTTTGCCATACGCACTTTGATCCCACCTTCGATGCGATCTTTATCGAACGCATGCATTGGCTGACCCAGTTCCAGCAGCACGTAGTTGGTGATGTCAACAACTGCGTCGATAGAACGAATGCCACAACGACGCAGCTTCTCTTTCATCCACAGCGGGGTTGGCGCTTTAACGTTAATACCTTTCACGGCGCGCCCTAGGTAGCGTGGGCAGGCATCAGCGGCTTCAACGTCAATCGGCAGAACATCAGCAATCGTTGCCGCAACCGGCGCGATTTCCGGCGCGTTCAGCGGCAGCTTGTTCAGCACGGCGACGTCGCGTGCCACGCCGATGATACCCAGGCAGTCGGCGCGGTTTGGCGTCACGCTAATTTCGATGGTGTTGTCATCAAGTTTCAGGTATTCACGGATATCGGTACCCAGCGGCGCATCGGCCGGCAGTTCAATAATACCGTCATGGTCGTCAGAAATACCCAGCTCGGAGAACGAGCACAGCATCCCTTCAGACGGCTCACCGCGCAGTTTGGCGGCTTTAATTTTGAAGTCGCCAGGCAGAACAGCGCCGATAGTCGCTACCGCAACTTTCAGGCCCTGACGGCAGTTTGGCGCACCGCAGACGATGTCCAGAAGGCGTTCACCACCGACGTTGACTTTCGTCACACGCAGTTTGTCCGCATTCGGGTGCTGACCGCACTCGACGACTTCACCAACCACAACCCCATTGAAGCTACCGGCAACCGCTTCAACGCCGTCAACTTCCAGACCAGCCATGGTGATTTGCCCTGACAGCGCTTCGCTATCAATGGCTGGATTTACCCATTCGCGTAACCACAGTTCACTGAATTTCATTGTTTTGTCCTGCCCTTATTTAAACTGTTTGAGGAAACGCAGATCGTTTTCGAAGAACGCACGTAAATCGGTGACGCCGTAACGCAGCATGGTCAAACGCTCCATACCCATACCGAACGCGAAGCCGGAATAGACTTCCGGGTCGATACCGACGTTACGCAGAACGTTCGGGTGCACCATGCCGCAGCCCAGAACTTCCAGCCATTTGCCGTTTTTACCCATAACATCTACTTCAGCGGATGGTTCGGTGAACGGGAAGTAGGACGGACGGAAACGAATCTGCAGATCTTCCTCAAAGAAGTTGCGCAGGAAATCGTGCAGCGTGCCTTTCAGGTTGGTAAAGCTGATGTTTTTATCAACAATCAAACCTTCCATCTGATGGAACATCGGGGTGTGCGTCTGGTCGTAGTCGTTACGATACACGCGGCCCGGCGCAATAATACGGATTGGCGGCTCTTGCCCTTTCATGGTACGGATCTGAACGCCAGAGGTCTGAGTGCGCAGCAGACGCGTCGCATCAAACCAGAAAGTGTCGTGGTCAGCACGTGCTGGGTGATGCTTAGGGATATTCAGCGCATCGAAGTTATGGTAGTCATCTTCGATTTCCGGCCCCGTTGCAACGGTAAAACCGAGCTCACCGAAGAAACTTTCAATACGGTCGATGGTACGCGTAACCGGGTGCAAGCCACCATTTTCAATACGACGACCCGGCAGGGAGATATCAATAGTCTCCGCGGCCAGACGAGCATTTAGCGCAGCATTTTCCAGAGCTGCTTTACGCGCGTTAAGCGCCTGCTGCACCTGTTCTTTCGCTTCGTTAATCACCGCGCCCGCTGCTGGACGCTCTTCCGGCGGCAGCTCGCGCAGGGTAGTCATCTGAAGGGTCAGGTGCCCTTTCTTGCCCAAATATTCGACGCGGACATTGTCTAACGCGGCAACATCTGAAGCCTGGTTAATGGCGGCCGTTGCACTGGCAACCAGCTCTGCGAGATGTGACATGGTTTTCCTCGTTATGTGGCGATATTCACTAGTCGCTCGTATATACGCAAAATCATTCAAGTTGTATCAAGATGGCAAAAGAGCGAATCCTCAGGAGCGTACATTAGTACGTAACTGGGATGAGCAAACGCAGCCAACACAGAGAAAACTTGAAGGGTGACGCGTATAAAAAAAGCCTCCACCAGGGAGGCTTTTAGGCGCTGTTTTCCGTTTCTTCTTTCACGCGCAAGCCTCCTGGATTCAGGTGCTAAAGTAAAAAAAGAAGCGGAAAATAGCAGCATTCATGCTTGCGTTACCTTGTGTGGTAAGAAACGTAGAACCTTTATTGAAAGGGCTACGGGAATAAATGTCAACGTATTGATACAGTTAAAATGAAAAGAGGGAGACTAGCTCCCTCTTCCAACCGGCTTACGCCAGTGCTGCTTTCGCTTTTTCAACTAACGCGGTGAACGCGATTTTGTCGAATACGGCGATGTCAGCCAGGATCTTACGGTCGATTTCAACAGAGGCTTTTTTCAGGCCGTTGATGAATTTGCTGTAAGAAATACCGTTCTGACGTGCTGCTGCGTTGATACGCGCAATCCACAGTTGACGGAACTGACGCTTTTTCTGACGACGGTCACGATAAGCGTACTGACCTGCTTTGATAACAGCCTGGAAGGCAACGCGGTATACGCGAGAACGCGCACCGTAGTAACCTTTAGCTTGTTTCAAAATTTTCTTGTGACGTGCACGGGCAACTACACCACGTTTTACGCGAGCCATATGTGCTCTCCTGTATCTATTCTAATTAAAAAGTTAAAAGGGTTAACGACTTATGCGTACGGCAGGCACGCGATTACCAGGCCCAGATCGCCTTTAGAAACCATGGCTTTTGGACGCAGGTGACGTTTACGCTTGGTAGCTTTTTTGGTCAGAATGTGACGCAGGTTAGCGCGCTTGTGCTTAAAACCACCTTTACCGGTTTTTTTGAAGCGCTTAGCAGCACCGCGTACGGTCTTAATTTTTGGCATTTTAATAACTTCCACTTCGCATTGTTAATAAACGAAACGTAGGCGAACAGTACCTGTGAAGCCCGAAGGCTCCACAGACATTGCTACTTGAAGGCCTTACTGTTTCTTCTTAGGAGCGAGCACCATGATCATCTGGCGGCCTTCGATCTTCGTAGGGAAGGATTCGACTACTGCCAGTTCACTCAGATCGTCACGGACGCGCGTAAGCACTTCCATACCAATCTGTTGGTGGGCCATTTCACGACCGCGGAAACGCAGTGTGATCTTAGCCTTATCGCCCTCTTCGAGAAAGCGTACCAGGCTGCGGAGTTTTACCTGGTAGTCGCCATCATCGGTACCAGGACGGAATTTAATTTCCTTAACCTGGATAACTTTTTGCTTTTTCTTCTGTTCCTTAGAAGACTTACTTTTTTCATAAAGGAACTTGCCGTAGTCCATGATACGACAAACTGGCGGTTCGGCGTTAGGGCTGATTTCAACTAAATCTACTCCAGCTTCTTCAGCTTTTTCGATAGCTTCTCTCAGACTCACAATACCCAAAGCTTCGCCTTCCAGACCTGTTAAGCGAACTTCCAGGGCGCGAATCTCGCCATTGATACGATTCGGACGTGCCGTTTGAACTCGTTTTCCGCCTTTAATACCTTATTCCTCCAGTTGTTTTAGACTGCGGCTGCGAATCTCTTGTTGCAGCTTCTCGATAACTTCATTTACGTCCAGGCTGCCCAAGTCTTTGCCACGACGGGTACGCACGGCAACTTTGCCTGCTTCTACCTCTTTGTCGCCACAGACCAACATGTAAGGGACACGACGTAAAGTGTGCTCGCGGATTTTAAAGCCAATCTTCTCATTTCTCAAGTCTGCTTTTACACGAATGCCCGCATTTTGCAGTTTACGGGTCAATTCGTTGACATATTCAGACTGAGAATCGGTAATATTCATTACCACAACCTGTACAGGAGCAATCCAGGTTGGGAAGAAACCGGCGAATTCTTCGGTCAGGATGCCAATGAAACGCTCCAGTGAACCAAGAATTGCACGGTGAATCATCACCGGTACCTGACGTTCGTTGCTTTCGCCAATATAAGAGGCGCTCAGACGAGACGGCAGGGAGAAGTCTAACTGAACAGTACCGCACTGCCATGCACGATCGAGGCAGTCATAAAGGGTAAATTCAATTTTCGGACCATAGAAGGCACCTTCACCCAGTTGATACTCAAACGGGATGTTGTTTTCTTCCAGCGCAACAGCCAGGTCGGCTTCTGCGCGGTCCCAGGTTTCATCGCTACCGATACGTTTTTCCGGACGCGTTGAAAGTTTGACCACGATTTTATCAAAACCGAAAGTGCTGTACATATCATAGACTAAACGAATGCACGCGTTCACTTCATCACGCACCTGCTCTTCGGTACAGAAGATATGGGCGTCATCCTGAGTAAATCCACGTACACGCATTAAGCCATGCAGCGCACCTGACGGTTCGTTACGGTGGCAGCTACCGAACTCTGCCATACGCAGCGGCAGATCGCGGTAGGATTTCAGACCCTGGTTGAAGATCTGAACGTGCCCTGGGCAGTTCATCGGTTTGATACAGTATTCACGGTTCTCTGAAGAGGTGGTGAACATTGCATCTTTATAGTTATCCCAGTGGCCGGTTTTTTCCCACAGCACACGGTCCATCATGAATGGACCTTTTACTTCCTGATACTGGTACTCTTTGAGCTTAGAGCGCACGAAGGTTTCCAGTTCACGGAAGATAGTCCAGCCGTCGTTATGCCAGAACACCATACCCGGCGCTTCTTCCTGCATATGATACAGGTCGAGCTGCTTACCGATTTTACGGTGGTCGCGCTTCGCCGCTTCTTCAAGACGCAGCAGATAGGCATTGAGGGCTTTTTTGTCCGTCCATGCGGTACCATAGATACGCTGCAGCATCTTGTTGTCGCTGTCGCCGCGCCAGTAGGCACCAGCTGTTTTCATCAGCTTAAAGTTGTGGCAAAAACGCATATTCGGCACGTGCGGGCCACGGCACATGTCGACATATTCTTCGTGATGGTACAAGCCAGGCTTGTCATCATGCGAAATGTTTTCATCAAGAATGGCAACTTTATAGGTTTCACCACGAGAGACGAAAGCATCACGGGCTTCATGCCAGCTCACTTTCTTCTTGATGACATCATAGTTTTTCTCGGCGAGCTCGTGCATACGTTTTTCGAGCGCGTCGATGTCTTCCTGGGTCAGCGTATGGTCAAGATCAACGTCGTAATAGAAACCGTTGTCGATAACCGGGCCGATCGCCATTTTGGTGTTTGGCCACAGCTGTTTGATAGCATGACCCAGCAAGTGCGCACACGAGTGACGAATGATTTCCAGACCCGCTTCATCTTTTACGGTGATGAGGGCAAGAGTGGCATCATTTTCAATCAGATCGGAAGCATCAACCAGTTCACCGTTTACGCGCCCAGCGATGGTGGCTTTTGCCAGGCCAGGACCGATGTCCAGAGCAACATCCATTGGGCTAACGGCTTGATCGTAATGGCGTTGGCTGCCATCAGGAAGAGTAATTACAGGCATTTAATGTCCTTATTTGCAGTGGTGCCCCACACGAAAGAGCACATACAAAATTAAATTATTTAGAAATACCAGACGGTTAAGTACGTTTCTGAGCTTCACTCTGCTAAGTGTGTACAAAGGATGAACAAAATCCAAAATGTACTCGCACTAACTATCTGATACCGAGCCATTAGTTTACACGTCGAGGACATGTCAGAAAAGCTTGAATTCAGTCGGAGAGTTCGCACTTTTTCTTATCGGCTATAAATAACGCGATTCAACGTGATGTGCCCTGCTCTTCCAACGACATATAGATAGGCTCAGTTGACCGCTATAAAGGCAGCGCTGGACCAACCCGGAGAATGAGTTCCCCTGAAAGGGCGTGATTTACTTAGTTGGAGCACCTGGAATACCCCTGTTCTGGCAACGATTTGAAAAGCACCAGACTGTTTAAGGGGCTCACAAACCGTCGGGTCTTGACGAAGAAGAATCATCGTTCAGGAATGAAAGCTGAGAAAATCTGGGACAACGAACATGCTCATAGGGAAAATGGCATAAGCAAAATTATAGGTGTTTTTTTACTGCATCCAATATTTCCTGGGTTGCTAGATCTCTGTCTGTGGCCACATACACAACCCCATGATCTCCCGTTAGAGAAGGAAAACCTGCTGACATGATTTGCAGGTCTATCTCCTCACCGTTTGGATACTCTTGTCGTATAGACGTAATATCTTTACGCACAGTGATAACTCTACAGGGTTCCGCATTAAAAAAAACAATGACCTTTTTCATCTATTGCCATGACTCCATCGTTCGTTTTCACCGGCCGTATCATTTTTATGAAGGTAGTCCTGAGGACTGAACTCTGGTGACTACGGCCTCATTAAACATCATGTTTGTTTTGCAGAAAATACACTTTGCACCGAATGGGTTTTTCTCTGAAACATCAAAGATTGAAGTTCGGTACTGAGAGCCATGACAACATGGGCATCTGAAATGAATATTTAGATTAATAATATATACCTCATTGATGACAATCACCTGCCGCCATCATCCCAACGTACTGCACTGTTTAACATTATCAATTCAGGCAAATTATCGAGAATAAACACAAGCAACTATCCGATTAAACGTGTATGGTGGCAGTCCCTTAAATCAGGAAATGCCTATGTCCGGACGTAAAAACACACAATCCCGTCGCAATCACTTAGTCAAATGTTCATGCCCGAACTGTTCAAAAGATTCTGAACATAGTTTTAGTCGAGTTCAGAAAGGTTCCCAACTTGTCTGCCCGTACTGCAGTACTTTATTCAAATCGGCACAACGCTTCTAAAAATCACGGCCTTGCCAAATGATGCGGGTGAATAATGTTGGACCTACTCATTTGGCAATATAGTTTGGCTAGCACAGAGTTTTTTGTTTGGGACGTGATGTTTTTTGATGGCCAAAAAAACTATCAACTCACTATCTTTCAAGCAGTTATCTTAAAAAATGCAGTTTTTCTCACACCGCAACCTGCACATTCTCAGATAACAAGTGAACTAAAAAAAGCAGACTATTGCTAAGCAAATTTATTTTTACCATTCAATTGTTAGGCCTGTCTACTCAGGAATAATCCGTCATCGTTATCGCAGACCTATAATTTTTATTTGTCACATAGAATTAAATTCGTAGCTGCGGGGCCTTTATCGCCGCTATGAATTGCAAATTCAACTTTTTGCCCTTCAAATAACGTTTCTAAATTACCGCTATGGCGAGCAGAAAGACGGATCAATACATCTTTACTGCCATCAAGCGGAGAGATAAGGCCAAAACCTTTGTCTTCATTAAACCACTTAACCAAGCCTTGAATTCTTGAGGACATACTGACTCCTGTTGAGCATTTTTGATTTTTATAAAAACATATCGTATTGAACGTATAGGCTCAAGGGAGGGGGTATCAGCGATAGCGCCTGGCTATGAGAACTGCTCAGTAAAATGTTTTACGTCGTTGGTATAACGAACTAACCACTTTATTAATGCACGACTGGCCCTGATTAGCAAATTTTATTTTGGCCGTCCAGAAGCCTTTCTAAAAAATAACCATATAAAAATAGCTTTTAAATTTTTTCAAGCGTATATTCGTTGCGTGTTTTTAAAAAGGAATTTACTTGTCCCATAAAATGACAGGAATTGTCAGAAGTTTTGACGTAATTAGTGGCAAAGGTTTTATCACCCCATCAGATGGTCGAAAAGACGTTCTACTCCACATCTCAGCCTTCTACAATAGTGAATCAGAATCACTCCAGCCAGGAGTTCGTGTAGAGTTTTGCCGCATCAATGGTCTTAAAGGCCCTACCGCCGCAAATGTTTACCTTTCCTGATTGACCACATTCGCATACACCAACGCCTCAGCTGGTCGCCGCGTCCCCCATTTTCTTCGTTTGACTTGCTGCGGCAGTTAACCTGATTACTGGCCCCCATAATGCTGTAGAGGGCGTGCAGAATACTAAATGCCACGATAGCAGCGCCACCGACGGAAGGACTGCCGTATGAGTTTCCCCGACAAAGGCCTCAATGCCCTTCCCTGCGTGCGTGGCTATTTTTGCCAGCGATTCTGGTACACTAAAACAACGCGTGAACGAAAAGGAGCCGACAATGCCAACAGACCGATTTGCCAAAAAGCACTGGAAAATGGTGCTGGTGCTGATAGCTATATGTGGAGCGATGTTGTTGCTCAGGTGGGCGGCGATGATATGGGGTGAATAAACGGTAAATCCTACCGTGGCTGAACGCCGGAAATTGAAGACAGCTAACGATATTGCCTGAATATTAAAACACAGACAAAAAATGCTTTTTAAATATGTTCATTGACAATACGTGCGAAGAAAGCTTATTTGGAATGACAATTTAATTACAAAAACTGAAGCTTTTTATTTAAAAAAAGAATAATAGCAGCAAGAAAAACCGGTACCACTCTACCCGGTTTTCTCTGCCGGTATTAATAATCAATAGAAAATCAAATTATTACAGCACAGAATTATTAGGACCAGCCGCCAGCAACCAGGGTGTGTACGTTAAACGCATCATCCATAGATTGACCGGTAGACTGAGAGCCTGGGGCGATGTTAGAGCCTGCTTCGACGTCATAGGCGCTGGAAATACCAACGTGCTGTGCAGTCGTTACAGTAGCGGTAGAACTGGCAGGCTGTGTTGCAGGTTCAGCAGCGATTACGCCGAAAGAAAGTGCTGACAGCAGAATAGCTGCAGATGCGATTTTGATATTTTTCATAATGTTTATTCTCTGACTTGATTAAGACTTTGAAACGCTAAGGCATCATATTGCCCTTGAACATAGTCTAGATCCAGATCACACTTTTGGCTAGTCAAAATATTTAGCTATTCGTGTCAAATTAATTGACTATATGTCAGATTAACCAAATGTGGAGATATTATGGAGAACTTGTATTTTTAATTAAATAAAACGCTGGTTGTTTTTAATAATAACACTAAACGATAAATATCAGAACACAGGCCGGGTATTCCCGGCCTGATA
>NZ_JAKCNS010000054.1 GCF_021440345.1 Kluyvera intermedia | reverse complement strand
GAACTGCCAGGCATCAAATTAAGAACGTGCCTACAACAAAGTTGTAGACGGTTCGAAGAATAAAGTGTGCTGATATGGCTCAGTTGGTAGAGCGCACCCTTGGTAAGGGTGAGGTCCCCAGTTCGACTCTGGGTATCAGCACCAGTTTTTAGGTTAAAGTTCGGCGCTAGTAAAAGAATTTGTCTGGCGGCAACAGCGCGGTGGTCCCACCTGA
>NZ_JAKCNS010000053.1 GCF_021440345.1 Kluyvera intermedia | reverse complement strand
TTTGCTCTTTAAAAATCTGGATCAAGCTGAAAATTGAAACGACACACTGTGTCTGTTCTCCGTAATAAGAACAGATAAGCGGTGTGTTCGAGTCTCTCAAATTTTCGCAACGCGGAATGTTTTACGAAACATCTTCGGGTTGTGAGGTTAAGCGACTAAGCGTACACGGTGGATGCCCTGGCAGTCAGAGGCGATGAAGGACGTGCTAATCTGCGATAAGCGTCGGTAAGGTGATATGAACCGTTATAACCGACGATTTCCGAATGGGGAAACCCAGTGTGTTTCGACACACTATCGTTAAGTGAATACATAGCTTAACGAAGCGAACCGGGGGAACTGAAACATCTAAGTACCCCGAGGAAAAGAAATCAACCGAGATTCCCCTAGTAGCGGCGAGCGAACGGGGAGCAGCCCAGAGTCTGAATCAGCATGTGTGTTAGTGGAACGGTCTGGAAAGTCCGGCGATACAGGGTGATAGCCCCGTACACAAAAATGCATGTGTTGTGAACTCGAAGAGTAGGGCGGGACACGTGGTATCCTGTCTGAATATGGGGGGACCATCCTCCAAGGCTAAATACTCCTGACTGACCGATAGTGAACCAGTACCGTGAGGGAAAGGCGAAAAGAACCCCGGCGAGGGGAGTGAAAAAGAACCTGAAACCGTGTACGTACAAGCAGTGGGAGCACCTTTATGGTGTGACTGCGTACCTTTTGTATAATGGGTCAGCGACTTATATTCTGTAGCAAGGTTAACCGAATAGGGGAGCCGAAGGGAAACCGAGTCTTAACTGGGCGTTAAGTTGCAGGGTATAGACCCGAAACCCGGTGATCTAGCCATGGGCAGGTTGAAGGTTGGGTAACACTAACTGGAGGACCGAACCGACTAATGTTGAAAAATTAGCGGATGACTTGTGGCTGGGGGTGAAAGGCCAATCAAACCGGGAGATAGCTGGTTCTCCCCGAAAGCTATTTAGGTAGCGCCTCGTGAACTCATCTTCGGGGGTAGAGCACTGTTTCGGCTAGGGGGTCATCCCGACTTACCAACCCGATGCAAACTACGAATACCGAAGAATGTTATCACGGGAGACACACGGCGGGTGCTAACGTCCGTCGTGAAGAGGGAAACAACCCAGACCGCCAGCTAAGGTCCCAAAGTCACAGTTAAGTGGGAAACGATGTGGGAAGGCTCAGACAGCCAGGATGTTGGCTTAGAAGCAGCCATCATTTAAAGAAAGCGTAATAGCTCACTGGTCGAGTCGGCCTGCGCGGAAGATGTAACGGGGCTAAACTGTGCACCGAAGCTGCGGCAGCGACACTATGTGTTGTTGGGTAGGGGAGCGTTCTGTAAGCCGTTGAAGGTGGCCTGTGAGGGTTGCTGGAGGTATCAGAAGTGCGAATGCTGACATAAGTAACGATAATGCGGGTGAAAAACCCGCACGCCGGAAGACCAAGGGTTCCTGTCCAACGTTAATCGGGGCAGGGTGAGTCGACCCCTAAGGCGAGGCCGAAAGGCGTAGTCGATGGGAAACAGGTTAATATTCCTGTACTTGGTGTTACTGCGAAGGGGGGACGGAGAAGGCTATGTTAGCCGGGCGACGGTTGTCCCGGTTTAAGCATGTAGGCGGAGAGTTTAGGTAAATCCGGACTTTTTTTAACGCTGAGGTGTGATGACGAGGCACTACGGTGCTGAAGTAACAAATGCCCTGCTTCCAGGAAAAGCCTCTAAGCATCAGGTAACATCAAATCGTACCCCAAACCGACACAGGTGGTCAGGTAGAGAATACCAAGGCGCTTGAGAGAACTCGGGTGAAGGAACTAGGCAAAATGGTGCCGTAACTTCGGGAGAAGGCACGCTGATATGTAGGTGAAGTGGTTTACCCATGGAGCTGAAATCAGTCGAAGATACCAGCTGGCTGCAACTGTTTATTAAAAACACAGCACTGTGCAAACACGAAAGTGGACGTATACGGTGTGACGCCTGCCCGGTGCCGGAAGGTTAATTGATGGGGTTAGCGGCAACGCGAAGCTCTTGATCGAAGCCCCGGTAAACGGCGGCCGTAACTATAACGGTCCTAAGGTAGCGAAATTCCTTGTCGGGTAAGTTCCGACCTGCACGAATGGCGTAATGATGGCCAGGCTGTCTCCACCCGAGACTCAGTGAAATTGAACTCGCTGTGAAGATGCAGTGTACCCGCGGCAAGACGGAAAGACCCCGTGAACCTTTACTATAGCTTGACACTGAACACTGGTCCTTGATGTGTAGGATAGGTGGGAGGCTTTGAAGCGTGGACGCCAGTCTGCGTGGAGCCAACCTTGAAATACCACCCTTTAATGGCTGGTGTTCTAACGTAGACCCGTGATCCGGGTTGCGGACAGTGTCTGGTGGGTAGTTTGACTGGGGCGGTCTCCTCCTAAAGAGTAACGGAGGAGCACGAAGGTTAGCTAATCCTGGTCGGACATCAGGAGGTTAGTGCAATGGCATAAGCTAGCTTGACTGCGAGAGTGACGGCTCGAGCAGGTGCGAAAGCAGGTCATAGTGATCCGGTGGTTCTGAATGGAAGGGCCATCGCTCAACGGATAAAAGGTACTCCGGGGATAACAGGCTGATACCGCCCAAGAGTTCATATCGACGGCGGTGTTTGGCACCTCGATGTCGGCTCATCACATCCTGGGGCTGAAGTAGGTCCCAAGGGTATGGCTGTTCGCCATTTAAAGTGGTACGCGAGCTGGGTTTAGAACGTCGTGAGACAGTTCGGTCCCTATCTGCCGTGGGCGCTGGAGAATTGAGGGGGGCTGCTCCTAGTACGAGAGGACCGGAGTGGACGCATCACTGGTGTTCGGGTTGTCATGCCAATGGCATTGCCCGGTAGCTAAATGCGGAAAAGATAAGTGCTGAAAGCATCTAAGCACGAAACTTGCCCCGAGATGAGTTCTCCCTGACTCCTTGAGAGTCCTGAAGGAACGTTGAAGACTACGACGTTGATAGGCTGGGTGTGTAAGTGTAGCGATACATTGAGCTAACCAGTACTAATGAACCGTGAGGCTTAACCTTACAACGCCAAAGATGTTTTGGTGAAAAGAGACATCGATAATCAGCTTGATACAGATAACATTGACCGGCTAAACAGCGGGTTAATAACAGAATTTGCCTGGCGGCAGTAGCGCGGTGGTCCCACCTGACCCCATGCCGAACTCAGAAGTGAAACGCCGTAGCGCCGATGGTAGTGTGGGGTCTCCCCATGCGAGAGTAGGGAACTGCCAGGCATCAAA
>NZ_JAKCNS010000052.1 GCF_021440345.1 Kluyvera intermedia | reverse complement strand
TTTTTAGCTAAAAACAAACGTCAGTGTCGCTGAAACCGATGAGTCCCCGCTTGAAATCGGTGAGCCGGAGAAAGGAAGACAAGGTCAGGCCGCCAGGGATGGCGGACTGAGGCGAACCGAGACAGGAGGTCGAGTTTCGCCGTGCCGCAGGCTGGAGTTCGCAGGCGAACGCAGTGCGAAGCACCGATTTCACCGCGGGGCCGCGGGGATTGCAAAGGGGGGCGCGGCGCCCCCCTTAGCCCGTTCACGGGTGCAGTGGGTTTCATGTTCTACAAAACATCAAGTGAACGGAATCTTTCACCACTCTCACCAGCATCAGACAAAGACAAATTTACCCGGCCTCACTCCTCATCAACAGTGCGCCTTCAGCGCCGCAATATCTTTCGGCGTCGTGCGACAGCAGCCGCCAATCAGCTTTGCCCCCGCCGCCAGCCACTCGGGCAAATACCCTTCCAGCGTCGCGCAAGCCTCACCGTGATGATGCCAGGTCTTGGTCACCGCATCGTAGTGCTCACCGGAATTCGGATAAACCACCAGCGGCAGCGGCGTCTGGCTGTGCAGATAGCTCAGCGCGTCCACGGTATTTTCCAGCGCGATACAGTTAATCCCTACTGCCAGAATCTGCGGATAGTCGGCGAGAAACGCTAGCACATCGCGCAGCGGCGTGCCGTCGCTGAGATGCTGTGAGTCGCGCAGAGTAAACGAGAACCACGCTTGCGCCACCGGATACTCGACCAGCAGTTGCGCCAGCGCGCGAATTTCATCAAACGACGGCAGCGTTTCACAGGCCAGCAGATCGGCCCCCGCCTCCAGCAATGCTTCAATGCGCGGACGGTGGAATCCCTGGAACACCTGCGCGCTGCGCTGATAATCACCGCGATACTCTGAACCATCTGCCAGATAGGCGCCGTAAGGCCCCACCGAACCGGCAATCAGCAGCCCTTTCGCCGCCGGATTTTCCGCCCGATAAGCATCGCGAGCCTGACGCGCCAGCTCTACGCTGCGGGCAATCAGCGCCCGCGACTGCGTCTCATCAACCCCACGCGCGGCAAAACCCTCCGGCGTCGCCTGATAGCTGGCGGTAATCGCCACCTGGGCACCGGCGCGGAAGTAGTCCAGATGCACGTCGTAAATCAGCTGCGGGTTTTCCATCAGCACTTTCGCCGACCACAGACTGTCCGCCAGGTCACAGCCCCGCGCCTCCAGCTCCGTGGCCATCGCCCCATCAAGCACCACAAACGGGTTTTCGGCAAGAATGGCGGTTAACGGGTTATTCTGCGGCATGCTGCGGCTCCTGTTGAGATTGGCGTGAACGCGTTAAATAGTAGGCACCGTAGCACAGCGCCACGAACGGCAGGCCGCACCATAGCGCAATCCGCTGCGACGGGTCAAAGGCCAGCCCCACGCAGGCGACCAGGCACAGAACAAAGCCCAGCACCGGCACCAGCGGATACCACGGCGCGCGGTAGTGCAGTTCGCTGAGAGCTTTGCCCTGCTGCAGATGGCGGCGACGGAAGACAAAGTGGGAAGCACAAATGCTTATCCACACCGCCACCACCGCGAAGCCGGAAATCGCCGACAGCGCCACGAACACCGTGTCCGGCGCAACGATGCTGGAAAACAGCGCCAGCAGGCCGCCAAGCATACTGACCGACAGCGCTACCAGCGGCACGCCGTTTTTGTTGAGCTGCGAGAAGCAGCGCGGCAGCGTGCGCTCGTTGGAGAGCGACCACAGCATGCGCCCGGAGGCATACAGCCCGGAGTTAGCCGCGGACAGAATCGCCGTCAGGATAACGAAGTTAAAGACATCGGCCGCATACGGAATCCCGACTTTCTCAAACACCAGCACGAACGGGCTTTTCTCAACCCCCGCCTGCTGCATCGGGATCAGCGCCGCCAGCACGAACACGGTGCCAATAAAGAAAATAATCAGCCGCGCAATGGTGGTGCGGATAGCCACTGGAATCACCTTGTGCGGGTTTTCCGTCTCACCGGCGGCAATGCCGATAAGCTCAGTACCGGAGAAGGCAAAGTTCACCGCCACCATGGTCATCAGAATCGGCAGGCCGCCGTGCGGGAACCAGCCTTCGGCGGTGATATTACTGAGCCCCGGCGCCGGTGAACCATCCTGCATCGGGATAAAACCAAAGACAGCCGCGCCGCCAAGGATGATAAAGGCGATGATGGTAATCACCTTCACCAGCGAGAACCAGAATTCCCCTTCGGCAAAGAAGCGGGTGGAGATGACGTTGAGGCCGAAAATCAGCACGCAAAACAGCAGACACCAGATCCACACCGGAACC
Source organism: Kluyvera intermedia (assembly GCF_021440345.1). Classification (GTDB taxonomy): domain Bacteria; phylum Pseudomonadota; class Gammaproteobacteria; order Enterobacterales; family Enterobacteriaceae; genus Kluyvera; species Kluyvera intermedia_A. The sequence goes on along the minus strand of NZ_JAKCNS010000052.1, from coordinate 4,906 downwards.
TGCGGGAACCAGTACTGCATACAAAATCCGGCGGCGGTAAAGCTGGAACCAAGCGCTACCGTCCAGGTCAGCCAGTAGAGCCAGGCCACGGTGTAGCCGGTTGCCGGGCCGAGATAACGGGCGGCGTAAACGTGGAAAGCGCCGGTTTCCGGCATCGCCACCGACAGCTCGCCAAGACACTGCATCACCAGCCAGACCACCAGCGCGCCGATGAGATAGGCCAGCAGCGTACCCGCCGCGCCGGTGGTCGAGATGATATAGCCGGTATTAAAAAATAGCCCTGTGCCAATAACGCCACCCAGCGACAGCATGATCAGGTGGCGAGTCTTCATGGTGCGCTTTAATTGCCCACCTTGTTGTTGTGTTGTGTCTGTGCTTTGCATTATTACCTTCTAAACGTATGGACATCTAAACATCCAAATAAGAAAGCAGTTATACAACGATCGTTAACAATATGCAAAACGGAGGCGGTACTAAAAATGGGGAATAGCAAAGCAAAACGGCCCTCAACCTGAATAGGCGGAGGGCCGTTGCGAGCGATGATTTCTCAGCGAAGTGCAGACTACTCGTCGAAGAACCAGTATCCCTGGTTAATCAGCTCGGTCAGTTCAGCCACAAACGCTGGGTTTTTCAGCGCCTCGCCAAAGTGGGTTTTATCCAGCTCGGTATAGCGGCACAGCGCATCCGCGGCCTGCGGCGCGCAGGATTCCAGACGCTCGCTGTTGATAAAGAAGCTGCCGCCCACGTTCAGCACTCGCAGACCGTTCAGTCGACGCAGAATCTCACCGTCTTCCAGCGCCGCAGCCACTTCTTCAGGCTCAAACGGTGGCTCCGCTGGCGCAACGTCCAGCTCATGGCGCGGGGTAGAAGCGAAGCTGCCGAACCACTGCTTGAAATCGTTAGGCTGACGGATCATGTCGATCATCAGAGTGCGCAGACGTTCCAGCTCATGATCCTCAACTTTTCCCGTGTGTTCACGACAGGTCAAATCCGGATCGGTGTAGTACTTCTCACCGAGATCGTTTTCCAGCACATAGTCAGCAAAACTGCTGATAAGTTCGCGGCCGTTCGGCCCACGGAAGCCCACGGAGTAGTTGAGCGTCGCTTCATAGGTGAAACCGTCGTGTGGGAATCCAGGCGGAATATACAGGATATCGCCCGGCTCCATTTCCACCTCGATAATTGGCGTGAACGGCTCAACGTGCAGCAGCGCCGGATGCGGGCAGTGCTGTTTTAACGGCAGCGCATCGCCTACGCGCCAGCGGCGGCGGCCCATCCCCTGGATAATAAACACATCGTACGGGTCGATATGCGGGCCCACGCCACCGCCCGGTACGGAGAAGGAGATCATCAGATCGTCCAGACGCCAGTCCGGCAGAACGCGGAACGGACGGACCAGCTCAGCGGAGGGTTCATGCCAATGGTTCACCGCCTGCGCCAGCAGCGACCAGTTGTTCTCGCCCAGATGGTCAAAGCTTTCAAACGGCCCGTTGCTGGCGGACCAGACGCCATCGACATGGCTCACCAGGCGGCTGTCGACTTCCATCTCCATCGCCAGACCGGCCAGCTCATCCGGCGTAATCGGGTCGATAAAGTTCGGGAATGCGTTCTTTAATACCACCGGCTGCTTTTGCCAGTATTTTTCTAAAAATTCTGGCCAGTTAAGGTTCAGTTGATAAGCCATGATTCATACCGTGAGTGGAGAAGTAGGCTTGATTATAAAGAGGCCTCCCTGCACCGCGCCTTGTGATGAATCAATTGCCGATGCGGACTTATGAATCGCATTCATAGCGGCATCCGGTTTCGCCGGATTATTCACGCCAAATAATCAGGCTATCCTATAGGTCATCAACACTGTCCCGACGGAAAATTATGATTCACTCACCGGCGCGCGCGACGCCCGCCCACGGCAATCCTCACGGTTTGCTTTTTGTCGTCATACTCAGCGCCTTAATGGCCTTTACTTCACTCTCAACCGACATTTATCTTCCCGCCATGCCCGCCATGGCACACGATTTAAACGGCAACGTCGAACTCACCATCACCGGTTTCTTAATCGGCTTTTGCGTCGCACAGCTGATCTGGGGGCCACTCAGCGATCGCCTAGGCCGTCGGCTGCCGCTCTTTATTGGCATGGGACTGTTTATTATCGGCTCGGTCGGCTGCGCGCTGTCCACCAGCATCAGCCAGATTGTGTTCTGGCGCGTATTTCAGGCGCTGGGGGCCTGTACCGGCCCCATGCTGGCGCGAGCAATGATCCGCGATCTGTTCAGCCGTACCCGCGCCGCGCAGATGCTTTCTACGCTGATACTGATGATGGCTATCGCTCCCATTGCCGGGCCGCTGATCGGCGGGCAGATGATCCTTTTTGCCAGCTGGCACCTGATTTTCTGGCTGCTGGCGGTTATTGGCCTCGCGATGTTTATCATGCTGTTCTGGTTGCCGGAAACTCTGCCCGTCGAAAAGCGCGAGAAAGCCTCTTTGGGTGGCGTGTTCAGGAACTATGGTTTGCTGCTAAACAACGTCGCTTTTATGCGCTATACCCTGTGCCTGACCTTTTATTACGTGGCGATCTACGCCTTTATTACCGGTTCGCCGTTTGTCTATATCAGCTACTTTGGCGTCGAGGCGCAGTACTATGGCTGGCTATTTGCGCTCAACATCGTCGGCGTGATGGTGATGAGCGTGGTGAATCGCCGCATCGTGCAACACTATGCGTTGGAAACATTACTGAAAGTGGCGACAGCCGTGGCAGGCATTGCCGCGCTGGTGCTGGCGGCAGGTGCATGGTTCCACGTCGGCGGGCTTGCGTTGATTGTTGTGGCGATATTTATTCTGTTTTCGATGAACGGCATCATCGCCGCAACTTCCACGGCCGCCGCGCTGGATGCGGCGCCAAACGTTGCGGGTTCAGCCTCGGCGTTGATTGGTGCGTTGCAGTACGGCAGCGGGATTATCTCCTCGCTGATGCTGGCGATGCTCAGCGACGGCACGCCGTGGACGATGGCATGGGTGATAGCGCTATTTACCTGCGCCAGCACCGCCATTGCCCTGACGGCACGCGCCAGGGCGGCGGCGTAATCACACCACGACTACGCGGTTTCTTCCCTGCTGTTTGGCCTGATACAGCGCCGCATCACTATTACTGATAAGCTCGGCGCCAATGTCGGCGATGCTCTGAATGCTGCAGACAAACAGCGGTGAATCCCAGGTCATGACGCCGAGACTGATGGTCAGCGCGCCGCCGATGGGGCTGGTTTTATTCTCAATATCCAGCGCCATCACCCGCTCGCGCAGGCGCTCAGCCACCATCCGCGCACTTCTGGCTCCGGTATTTGGCAGCATAATCAAGAACTCTTCGCCGCCGTAGCGGCTAACGCAATCACCCGGACGCAACGCGCCCTTCAGCGCATCCGCCACCGCACGCAGTACGCGGTCGCCCGCCAGATGGCCGTAGGTGTCGTTGTAGCGCTTAAAGAAATCGATATCCACCATACATATCGCAAATGAGGTTCCTTCGCGCTGAGCTCTGGCAATTTCATAGTTCAGCCGTTCGTCCATGTAGCGTCGGTTAAACAGGTCCGTCAGATGATCCCGCTCGGCGTACTGCAGCAAGGTTTGGTTGGCGCTGGCAAGCTGCTGCTCGGCTAGCTTACGATCGGTGATGTCCATCCACGCGGCGGATATCCCCACGGCCTTTCCACCGGCGTCATATACCGGCTGCGACTGAATATAAAAGTAGCGCCCGTAAAGAAACACCTCTTTGCTGGCAAGCTCTTCACCGCTATCAATGCGCATGAAATCTTGCTCAAACAGCAGATGCCAGTCGGGTATTATCTCTTTGAGGTGTTTCCCCACCAGCGTCTCTTTGGATTCTCCCAGCATTTCCCCCATCGCCTTATTGGCTTTGGTCAGCTGGCCGCTACGGTTGATAACGCACAGCGCTAGCGGCGTATCCTGGTAGATCGATTCCAACTGCAGCACCCGCTCACTGAGCTGGGTGATATCCCGGTCGATGCCACGATAGCCACAGAGCACGCCATTTTCATCAAACAGCGGAATCGCGCTGGTTTCAATGACCACCACGCTGCCATCGGCACGCCGGTTACGGTTAATCATGCCTGATAAAGGCTTTTGCGCGGCCACCACATCGTAGAAGGCTTTCTTCAGCCGTTTCGCCTCGCCCGGTACCATAAAATCAAATGGTGTACGGCCCAACACCTCTTCAGGCCTATATCCGAGCTGGTTCTTAATCACATCTGACACCCAGACATAACGGCCAGCGGCATCAACTTCCCACACCCAATCGGTATTGTGATGTAAAAGTTCCGCCAACCTCTCTGAATCGCCTCTATTCCTCTGTGCGAGTTGCTTATCCATCGCCGTTCGTCCTCTTCCATTTACCCTTTTGCGGTCAAAAATCAACCACCAGGTCAACCAAGTTATAATGACCTGTTATTTTCCGATCACAACTACTTTAACAATTAATGCGGTCAGGCTATTTTATAACAAAATAAAGGAGGCCTGCCTGTGATTTCAATTAAGTATTTATGCCCTACATGCAACGGAATTACCGAAATATCTAATATTGAAGAAATCAAAAATTCACAGGATGCTTATCCGATGGCGTGCCAAGCCTGTGGCAAGGCTTTCAGTAAAGTTGAGCTTATCAAATTTGCCAAACTCAAGGCTGAAGCAATGATTATCGAAGCGCTTTCAACATTGCCCAAAAAAACGCATAAATAAACTCAGCGATAGTTTTATTAACCTATTGAATAAATTGTTAACAATATTACTCCCTGGTACTCAGGAATTATTGAGTCATGCTTTTTAATTAGCTCTAATCTTTTTTACAGCCTGAGATTAAACATATTGAATTCGTGGAATAGGTGATGCTGCCAACTTA
>NZ_JAKCNS010000051.1 GCF_021440345.1 Kluyvera intermedia | reverse complement strand
CAGACGCCACCTATGCCGCTTCCGTTTTTTAGCTAAAAACAAACGCCAGTGTCGCTGGAACCGATGAGTCCCCGCTTGAAATCGGTGAGCCGGAGAAAGGAAGACAAGGTCAGTCTGCCAGGATGGCGGACTGAGGCGAACCGAGACAGGACGTCGAGTTTCGCCGTGCCNNCAGTGCGAAGCACCGATTTCACCGCGGGGCCGCGGGGATTGCTAAGGGGGGCGCGGCGCCCCCCTTAGCCCGTTCACGGGTATCAATGTCTCATGTTCTGACAAACATCAAGTGAACGGAATATCGCACTTAACTGACAAGTAAAGGGCACATAAGCCCTGCCCTTTACTTTACCAACGCGCTAACTCACAGCTCTTTGAGCAACTTCTCAACGTATGCAGGCACCACTTCGCTTGCCGGACCATAATGCTTCTCTTCAAACTCGCTGCCTACCTGGCTTGGTTCAAGGTTCAGCTCAACGGTATGCGCACCGTGTAGCTTCGCCTCATGGACAAAACCGGCCGCCGGATAGACGTGGCCGGAAGTCCCGATGGCGATGAAAATATCCGCCATCGACAGCGCCAGATAGATGTGGTCCATCTCAAACGGCATCTCGCCAAACCAGACGATATGCGGTCGCAGAGGTGCCGGGAACTGACAGCAGTGACAACGTTCATCAACCGGCATGTCGCCCGTCCAGTCAAAGACCTGGCCGCTGTGCGTACAGCGCACTTTCAGCAACTCGCCGTGCATATGCAGCACGTCACTGTTACCCGCACGTTCGTGTAGATTATCGATATTTTGCGTCACCAGCATAAAATTATCGCCGAGCGCCTTTTCCAGACGCGCCAGCGCCAGGTGAGCAGCGTTGGGAGCAATTTCCGGCTGCTGTAGCTGACGGCGACGTTCATTATAGAATTTCTGCACCAGCGCGGGATCGCGCGCGTAGCCTTCCGGCGTCGCGACGTCCTCAACTTTATGCTCTTCCCATAACCCATCAGCCGCACGGAAGGTGCGAATCCCTGACTCCGCCGAAATCCCGGCGCCCGTTAACACAAGCACTCTTGGTTTATCCATTTGCTCTGACATAGCCCTATCCGCGAAAAAGGTTCGCTGGCGCAGACGTTGGCGCAACTGACGTTTATTCCGACGAAAACGGCTCAATCGATGTAAGCGGCGCGACTGCATATCTACTCCATGTTAGTTAGTAAGATGAAGGAACGCAGCGCCGCGCATCCCTCCTGCATCACCATGACGCGCGCGTTCAATACGCGGCGGACGGGCTACAGGCAACAAATGGCGCGGTAAGCGGTGCGCAAGTCCATCGGCGATCGCTGAAAAATTAGACAATCCTCCGCCAAGCACCAGCAAATCCGGGTCGACGATGGTCAGTATGTTGCCGAGGCACACGGCCAGCAGATCCAGGTAACGCTCGACGTGTTCACGGGCGTTATGATCTCCCTGCTCCCAAAGGGCAACAATTTCCGGCGAGGTGAGCGATTGCTGGTAAAAGTGGTTATACAACCAGGCAAAACCGCGACCGGATAAATAGTTTTCAATACAACCGAGCTGACCGCATCCGCAGCGGGTTAGCGGAAAATCACGCCCCACCACTTCGAGTGCATCAACCGGCAGGCGAATATGGCCAAACTCGCCGGTAATATAGCTGTGACCGGTAATCGATTTACCGTTTTGCACAATACCGCCACCCACGCCGGTACCCAGAATCAGCCCCATGACTAGCGGGTATTGGGTAAACTCGTCATCCCAGGCTTCTGAGATGGCAAAACAGTTGGCGTCATTATCGAGGCGGACATCGCGCTCCAGCAAACGGCTCAGATCGGCACGCAGCGGCTGACCGCTGGCTGCCGGGACGTTGGCGGCATACAGCAGGCCACCTTCAGTTTCCGGCATGCCGGGGATACCAATGCCGACGCTACCCCGACAATTAAAGCGCTCATCGGCCTCAACTACCAGTCCGATCACGGCCTCAAGAAAACGTTCATAGCTCTCTTTCGGCGTAGGTATCCGTTTTTCCCACTGAAGCTGGCGCGATGAATCAAATACACCAAGTGCGATTTTGCTGCCGCCAATGTCAAATCCATAATGCATCATTGTCAATTCCTCTCATACTCGTCGTCTTTCAAGCTGCAGGAAGATGGCTTCACTTGTCTGCCATCTTCCTGCAACTCGAAATTCATAGAGTAATCTGACGCGCGCAGCAGCAAAGCCGCACGGTCAGGACGTCAAATTACTGGCCACTTAGCACCCTCGCAGGGTCAATACGGCTGGCGCGGCGGGCGGGATACCAGCTTGCCAGCAGACTCAGCAATAGTGCCGTGACCAGCACATAAACGACATCCAGCCAGTGCAATTCAGACGGCAGGAAGTCGATAAAATAAATGTCACCAGATAAAAACTGATGACCAATAAGTTTTTCAATCACGTTAATAATGCCGGTCAGATACAGGGAGCCAAGCACCCCGATAACCACCCCGCATACGCTGCCCAATAGGCCAGCTAATAAACCATACCACACGAAAATCGCGCGGATCAGCCCGTCTTTTGCGCCCAATGTGCGCAGCACCGCAATATCGCTACTTTTGTCTTTCACCGCCATCACCAGCGTGGAGACGATGTTAAAACAGGCCACGCCGATAACCAGCACCATCGCCAGATACATGATGGCGCGAATCATCTGAATGTCGCGGTACATATAGCCGTAGGTGCCAATCCAGCTTTTGATGTAGACGTAGTTATTGGTAACTTCACCCGCGTCGCGCACCAGCTTATTGGCGTTAAACACGTCCTGCACCTTGATGGCGATACCGGAGATACTGTCCCCCATATCGAGATACTGTTGGGCATCCTGCATCGGGATCATGGCAAAACTATGATCAAGCTGGCCGCTTAGCTGCAAAATTCCGGTCACGTGCAGACGTACACGTTTAGGCTGCAACAGCTTATGCTCCGGGTTGGAGTTGGGGATCATGATAGAAACCCAATCTCCGGCCTTCACTTTCAGCGCATCCGCAACCCCTTTGCCGAGGATAACCTGCTGCTCACCGGCCTTGAAATTGGCCCACGCATTGGCCTGCACAAAGCTCGGCAGCGCACTCAGCTTGCTTTCCTGCTGCGGATCAACGCCCTTCACCTGAATGGCGCGTAGATTGCTGCCGCTTTCCACAAGGCCGGTAAAGTTGATGTACGGCGCGGCGGCTTCAATCCCCTTCACCGCTTCGACTTTTGGCAGCACCGTGCGCCAGTTATTCCACGGTTGATTCACCGCTTCGATTTCACCGTGCGGCACCACCGCCAGAATACGGTTGTTCAGCTCGCGCTCGAAGCCATTCATCGCGCTCAGGCCGAGGATCAGCACCGCCACCCCCAGCGCAATACCAACAGTAGAAATAACGGAAATCAGCGACACCATTCCGCCGCGCCGACGCCCGCGGCTAAACCGCAGGCCAATCAGTAACGATAGCGACGGAGCCATTACTGTGCTCCCATCAGGGTTAGTTGATCGCTTAAGCGACCGTCACGCATCTCCAGCTGGCGGCCCATCCGTTTGGCAAGCTGCAAATCGTGTGTCACCACTAAAAAGGCGGTGCCCTGCGATTGATTCAGCTCTCCGAGCAGCTTGAAGATGCTGTCGGCATTTTTGGCATCGAGGTTGCCGGTCGGTTCATCCGCCAGCACCAGACGCGGGTTATTCACCAGCGCACGGGCGATAGCCACACGTTGACGCTCGCCGCCGGACAGCTCAGATGGACGGTGGCTAGCACGATGGTCGAGCCCTACCGCTTTGAGCATTTCCAACGCGCGGCTGTTGATCTCGGCCGGTTTCTTTTTGCCAATTAACAGCGGCATCGCCACGTTTTCCAACGCGGTGAAATCCGGCAGCAAATGGTGGAACTGGTAGATAAAGCCGAGCTTCTGATTACGCAGCTCGGCTTTCGCCGCTGAAGAGAGCGAGCTCATCGGCTGGCCGCTGAAAATCACGTCGCCAGAGGTTGGCGTATCCAGGCCACCCAGCAGATGCAGAAGCGTACTTTTCCCCGAACCGGAGGTACCGACGATAGCCATCATCTCGCCTTCGGCAATACTGAAGCTGACATCGTGCAGAACATCAGTTTGCACGGTGCCTTCCTGATAGCGTTTGCACAGGTTGTCGCATTGCAACAGGATCTTATTCATAACGTAAAGCCTCAGCGGGTTGAGTGGCGGCAGCGCGCCAGGAAGGGTACAGCGTAGACAGCAGCGCCAGGGCCATCGCCACCAGCGCAATCACGATAACCTGCAGCGGCTCGATGGCGACCGGCAGCGCCGCGCCGTCGAGGAACGCGCCGATAATCGGCATTAAATTATTCAGCTGGCTGGCGAGCAGCACGCCAAGCACCGCGCCCAGCAGCGCGCCGATTATCCCGGCGCTAGCGCCTTGCACCATAAAGACGGTGAGGATCTGTCTTGGCGTCAGCCCCTGCGTTTGCAGAATCGCCACTTCTCCCTGCTTCTCCATCACCATCAGCCCCAGAGAGGTGATGATGTTAAACGCCGCCACGGCGACGATCAGGCTCAGCAGCAGGCCCATCATGTTCTTTTCCATGCGCACGGCCTGGAACAGCTCGCCTTTACGCTCGCGCCAGTCCTGCCATTTGGTGCCTTCCGGCAGAGTTTGCTGACTTAAGGTGTCAACCTGGAGCGGTTTATCCAGCCACAGACGCCAGCCGGTGATATTACCCAGCGGGTACAGCATCAAACGCGACGCATCCTGAATGTTGACCAGCATCTGGTAGCCGTCAACCTCACTATTGGCCGCGAAGGTACCGATTATCGTAAACAGACGCTGGCTTGGCAGACGCCCCATCGGCGTAAACTGGCTAGCAGACGGCACCATGACGCGAATTTGATCGCCACGGTTTACGCCCAGTTGCCCGGCAAGCTGTTCACCGATTATCACGTTGTACTTCCCGGCCACAAGGTCGGTCTGTTTGACGTTCACCAGATACGGGGTCAGCGGATCTTTTTGCGCCGGATCGATGCCCAGCATCACGCCAACCGAGACGCTGCGCGCGCTTTGCAGCACCACATCGCCGGTGGTTAGCGGTGCCACACGGGTCACGCCCTGCAGTTTGATACTCGCTTCAGGATATTTTTGCGGGTTCAACGAGCCTTGTTCAGCGCTCAGAATGGCCTGCGGCATCAGCCCCAGGATGTTGTTTTGCAGCTCGCGTTCAAAGCCGTTCATCACCGAAAGAACGGTGACTAGCGCCATCACGCCAAGCGTAATGCCGATGGTCGACAGCCAGGAAACAAAGCGACCGAAGCGGTCCGCTGCCCGCCCGCGCATATAGCGCAGGCCAATAAATAGTGCGACAGGTTGGTACATGTAATCCGTCTGGTTGCTGATAGCAGAAGCACGAGTATATAAGCGAAAGCGGGATGGGTAAATGACTGAACCGTAAGCCAAGCCTGACATTCCGCTGACGGAACAACACCGAACATTGAATTTTCCACCGCAACGGTCAATAGTGTTGTTTTCCCTTTAATCGCGAATTCATGATGATCCGCAGCTTAAATCCTCTGTTGTTACCCGCAGGCGCCCTGTTGCTGGCGCTGTTTCTGATCTATACCGGCGTCAGCGCCACCGAGAAGGTGACGTGGATTATGGAAGTCACGCCGGTGATTATCATCGTGCCATTGCTGCTGCTGACGGCCAAACGCTACCCGCTGACTCCCCTGCTCTACGCGCTGATTTTCTTTCACGCCATTATTCTGATGGTCGGCGGGCAGTACACCTACGCCAAAGTGCCGGTGGGTTTTGATGTACAGGCGTGGCTGGATCTCAGCCGTAACCCGTACGATAAATTGGGCCACTTCTTCCAGGGGCTGGTTCCGGCGCTGGCGGCGCGGGAAATTCTCGCCCGTGGGCAATTTGTTCGCGGCCGTAAGATGCTGGCGTTCCTGGTATGCTGCGTGGCATTGGCCATCAGCGCCACCTATGAACTTATCGAATGGTGGGCCGCACTGGCGATGGGACAAGGCGCGGACGATTTCCTCGGTACCCAGGGGGATCCGTGGGACACCCAATCGGATATGTTTTGCGCCCTGCTCGGCGCGTTGACAACGGTCATTTTTCTGGCGGGCGTGCATTGTCGGCAGTTAAAGCGTTATGCCCTGATAAGCGCCTGACTGTTTTCTCCGGCCGACACGCTGTCCGTGTTGGCCGGAGAGATAACCTCTTCCTCGCTACCCCCGACGTAGCTTGATAATCAAAATCGGCAGAGCAAACAGCAGGGTCAGCAGATTTGCCATGCTGACCGCCGTATCTTCAATCATCACCCCGTATACCAGCCACAGCACCAGACCACAGACAAACATGACGTACATCAGTCCGGATATTCCCTGAGTGTTGCGGGTGGTGATAACCTTAAACGCCTGTGGCAAAAAAGAGAGCGTTGTCAGGCTTGCCGCCAGATAGCCAATCAGCGAGATCCACTCCATGATCACACCTTCGCTTCGCTCACGGCGGCAACGGGCGCCATTGGCGCATCAGGTATCGACGTCGGCTGCGGTACTTTGCGATATTTATCCAGCAAATGGATGTGGATTTTACGCAGCATATCGCCATTCAAGCGGTAATAGCGGAAGTAGAGCGCCAGCGTGATAGCGAAGAACAGCGTTGGCAGCGCAATCATAATAAACTGCATACCAAAGATGGTTTCTGCCGACTGTACGCCGTTAGGCTCGTAGCCAATCACCCCCAGCACCACCGCAATAAAGAACGCCGCAAATGCCGAGCCCCCCTTCACCACCATGGTTTGCACCGCGTAGGCAATACTCTCGCAGCGCACGTTAAACTTGTACTCGCCGTAATCCACCGTGTCGGCCACCATAATGACCTGTAGCACCCAAAACAGTGCCGTACCGACGTTAAGGAACACCCCGGCCACGCAGATCAGAATGAGGCTATGGGAACCGGCGAGCACCATCAGCAGCAGCACACCGGCGCTCAAGATCGGCATCACCGAGGCTCCCGTCCACAAAATCCGCCGCGAAAGTGATTTCGCCAGCCGTGGGAAGAGTATGAGCGTCAGCAGATTGGCCGCGCCCGCATAGGAAAGGTAGTACGGGAAGAGCGCAGCATCGCCCACCACGTAGGTGAAGTAGTAAATGGCAAAGCCGGTAATGATGTTCGACGCAACGTTATACGCCAGCGCCATGCCCAGTAAACACGAGAGCTGATCGTTTTTGTAGATCAGGGCAAGAATCGATTTGAGCGAAAGCCGCGAGCTGTCTGCCGTCGCATCGCTGTCTGACGAGAACACTTCATGCACGTTTCTCAAGGTGACGATCGTTGACGCGATAAAGAATGCAATCAGTACCAGCGTAAACATCTGAAAACCGAAGCCCCGATCCCCGCCGCCAACGTAGCTGACAAACGGTAGCGTCACCCCGGCGGTCACAAATCCGGCGAGGCTGGCAAAAAAGCGCGGGAATGGCACCAGTTGCTCACGCTCTTGTTTGTCGAGGGTGATTGTCGGCACCAGCGACCAAAATGGAATATCCATAATGGTGTAGGTCATGCCCCACAGAATATAGGTCACGCAAACGAAGACAATCTGCGCCGTCCCCTCGAAAAGATGGGCGCTGAACAGCAAAAACAGCACCAGCGAGTTAGCCAGCGTGCCGAGCAGGATCCACGGTTTAAATTTCCCCCACCGCGAGCGGGTCGCATTCACGATCCATCCCATCACCGGATCGTTGAACGCGTTCCAGATCTTAGCGACCAGAAACAGCGTCCCGACCACGCCAACCGAGAGGCCAACCACGTCGGTGTAGTAATACATCAGATACATGTAAACGATGCCGATCGCGAAATCCTTACCAAATGCACCGAACCCGTAACTTAATTTTGTTTTCAGAGAGATGCTCATAGGGTACCGGGTCGCTGTTACCAACGCCCGCCTGCTGTTATGTGCGAGGTAAAACGCCGGATACACCGCCCGGCGTCGTCAGGTATTAACGGTGCAGCCAGGCCGGTAGCCAATCGCCGTGAGCGGCAATCAGGTCATCCACCAGCGCATAAATCTCCTCAATACCAAGGACTGCGGCAGTATGCGGATCCATCATCGTCGCGTGATACACCCGACTACGGTTTTCGGTCAAAATGGCCTCCGTCAGCAGCGTCTGGACGTTGATATTGGTCTGCATCATCGCCGCCAGATGCGATGGAATTGTCCCCACTTTGGTTGGCTGAATGCCGTTGGCATCCACCAGACAGGCCACTTCCACACAGCTGCCCTGCGGCAGGTTATCGATAAGCCCGTCGTTACGTACGTTACCGTAAATCACGCTCGGCTCACCGGTCCAGATGGCGTTCATGATGGTGCTGGCGTATTCGCGCGACGGTTTGATATCGATTCGCTCGGCGGTTTTGTACTCTTCCAGCTCTTTATTCCAGTTCGCCAGCTGTTCAACGCAGCGTTTCGGATATTCATCCAGCGGCACTTTATAGCGCGCAATCAGGTCTTCACGACCCGGCTTGATAAACCACGGGGTGTATTCGGCAAAATGTTCAGAGGACTCGGTAACAAAGTAGCCCAGTTTTTTGAACATCTCGTAGCGTACGATATTCTCGCAGCGATCGTTGCCATGGACATTTGGCTTCGGCGCCTGCCCTGATTCATAGGCCGCCAGCAGTTCCGGATACAGATTCACATAGCTGCCATCGGCCGTTTTACGTTCCAGCTCAAGGTAAAAAGCCATGTGGTTAATTCCCGCGCTGCGGTAACGTAGCGTGGCAGGATCGATATCCAGGTCACGCGCCAGCTCCTCCGCGGTCCCCTGTACCGAGTGACACAGCCCCACCTGTTTGATATGCGGGTAACGGGCATACATGGCCCAGGTATTCATCGCCATCGGGTTAACGTAGTTCAGCATCGTGGCATCCGGGCAGACTTCCGTCATGTCGTCACAGATTTGCCAAAGATGCGGAATGGTACGCAGCGCACGCATAATGCCGCCAGGGCCAAGGGTATCGGCGATAGTCTGTTCCAGCCCGTGGCGTTTACAAACGTCAAAATCGGTGACGGTGCACGGCTCATAGCCGCCAATCTGGAAAGCGACGACGACAAAATCTGCATCCTGCAGCGCCGCTTTCTGGTTGGTATGGCAGGTGATGTGGCCCGATGCGCCGGCGGAGTCCATCAGTTTACGTACCACAATGTGCGACTCTTCCAGCCGCTTTTCATCAATATCCATCAGCGCAATATGCGCCGACTTTAACGCCTCGCGATGAAAAACATCGCCGAGAATATTTTTGACGAAAATAGTCGAACCCGCGCCGATAAAGGTAATCTTTGGTGCTGTCATCATGACTCTCCAGAACAGTAGTGAACACGTTCATGGTGGCACGCGAAACGGCGAAAAACCTCCAGCTTCCCTGAGGAGCATTCCCATAAACTCAGATCCTATGTTGACCTCATTCCGATCTGAGCTTTTGGGATAAAATCACCTGAAAAGCAGAGTATCCGGCCTCACTTTCGCTCTATGATGAATAACAGCCGTTGGATATGTGTCCGTATTCGCGGTCTGCCGCCGCCAAAGCTGGCATGATTCTGACAATTCAGGAAATGGAGTCACTATGAGTACCGAGCCGATAACCTTTCTGCCGCCCGACCCGCATATGTGCAATGGCGATGAAAAGCAGACCCGCAGCCCGCTGTCGCTCTATTCCGAATATCAGCGCATGGATATTGAGTTACGCCGACCGCATGTGATGCCCACCAGCCACTGGCACGGTCAGGTAGAGGTCAACGTGCCGTTCGACGGCGACGTGGAGTACCTGATAAACAATGAGGTCGTGCAGATTAAGCAAGGACATATCACCCTCTTCTGGGCCTGTACCCCGCATCAGCTCACGCGTATCGGTCATTGCCAGCAGATGGCGATTTTCAACCTGCCGATGCACCTGTTTCTCTCCTGGCCGCTGGACCGGGAGTTGATTAACCATGTCACCCACGGGATGGTAATTAAATCGTTAGCAACACAGCAGCTCAGCACTTTTGAAGTCCTGCGCTGGCAGCAGGAGATGAACAGCCCGAATGAGCAAATTCGCCAGTTGGCGATCGATGAAATCGGCCTGATGCTCAAGCGCTTTAGTCTGTCAGGCTGGCAACCGATTCTGCTCAACAAAACCTCACGCACCCATAAAAACAGCGTCTCGCGTCACGCACAGTTTTACGTCAGCCAGATGCTGGGGTTTATTGCCGATAACTACGATCAGGCGCTGACCATCAACGACGTCGCCGAGCACGTCAAACTCAACGCCAACTACGCAATGGGCATTTTCCAGCGGGTAATGCAGCTCACCTTAAAGCAGTACATTACGGCGATGCGGATTAACCACGTGCGCGCCCTGTTAAGCGATACCGATAAAACTATTCTCGACGTTGCCATGACCGCCGGGTTCCGCTCCAGCAGCCGTTTTTACAGTACATTCAGCAAGCTGGTCGGCATGTCGCCACAGCAATACCGCAAGCTGAGCCAGCAGCGCAGACAGTTAATCTGAGAGCACATCGCAATTTTCAGCGGTTGCACTCCCGCCGTCATCACGGATAATAAGATCATAAAATTGATATCATTACCGTGTATATACCCTCTCATTCATGCCGCCTCCAGGCGGCAAGCGAACGAACACACACGGTTTTTTCTGGAGAACGTGCGCCGATCATGCCTGAACATGTCCGTTATGCCCTACCGACCAAACCCGGCGAACAGCGCCTGCTTGGCGAACTGACCGGCGCCGCCTGCGCGACGCTGGTGGCAGAGATCGCAGAGCAACATTCCGGCCCGGTGATTTTAATCGCCCCGGATATGCAAAACGCCCTGCGTTTACACGACGAAATCGGCCAGTTCACCGACAACCTGGTGATGAATCTTGCCGACTGGGAAACGCTGCCGTACGACAGCTTCTCTCCGCATCAGGACATCATCTCCTCGCGCCTGTCCACCCTCTATCAGCTGCCATCCATGAAGCGTGGCGTGCTGATCGTCCCGGTCAGTACCTTAATGCAGCGCGTCTGTCCGCACAGTTTCCTGCACGGCCATGCGCTGGTGATGAAAAAAGGCCAGCAACTTTCACGTGACGCACTGCGCATGCAGCTCGACAGCGCCGGGTATCGTCACGTTGATCAGGTTATGGAGCACGGCGAATACGCCACCCGCGGCGCGCTGCTTGATCTTTATCCGATGGGTAGCGAGCAGCCGTACCGTCTGGACTTTTTCGATGATGAAATAGACAGCCTGCGCGTCTTTGACGTCGACAGCCAGCGCACGCTCGAAGAAGTTACCGCCATCAACCTGCTGCCAGCGCATGAGTTTCCGACCGACAAAACGGCCATTGAACTGTTCCGCAGCCAGTGGCGCGATCAATTTGACGTTAAGCGCGACGCCGAACATGTTTATCAGCAGGTGAGCAAAGGCACGCTGCCAGCCGGCATCGAATACTGGCAGCCGCTGTTCTTTAGCGAACCGCTGCCGCCGCTGTTCAGCTACTTCCCAGCGAACACGTTGCTGGTGAATACCGGTGATATCGAAGCCAGCGCCAACCGCTTCCAGACCGACGCGCAGGCGCGTTTTGAGAATCGCGGCGTTGACCCGATGCGTCCGCTGCTGGCGCCAGAACGCTTGTGGCTACGCGTTGACGAGCTCAACGGCGAACTGAAAAAATGGCCGCGCGTGCAGCTCAAAACCGAGCACCTGGCGAAAAAAGCGGCCCACGTTAACCTCGGCTTTCAGCCGCTGCCGGATCTCTCGGTGCAGGCGCAGAACAAATCGCCGCTGGAGAATCTGCGTAAATTCATTGAGGGCTTCAGCGGCCCGGTGATTTTCTCGGTCGAAAGTGAGGGTCGTCGCGAAGCGCTGGGTGAACTGCTGGCGCGTATTAAACTGGCGCCAAAGCGCATTCAGCGCCTCGATGAAGCCGTTGATAACCAGCGCTATCTGATGCTTGGCGCGGCGGAACACGGTTTTATCGATACCCAGCATAACCGGGCGCTGATTTGCGAAAGCGATCTGCTCGGGGAGCGCGTGGCTCGCCGCCGCCAGGACGCCCGGCGGACCATCAACCCGGATACCTTAATCCGCAACCTGGCTGAGCTACACATCGGCCAGCCGGTGGTGCATCTTGAGCACGGCGTCGGCCGCTATGCGGGAATGACCACGCTCGAAGCGGGCGGCATTACCGCGGAATATTTGATGCTGATGTATGCCAACGACGCCAAGCTGTACGTGCCGGTGTCGTCGCTGCATTTGATCAGCCGCTACGCTGGCGGCGCGGATGAAAGCGCCCCGCTGCATAAACTGGGCGGCGACGCCTGGTCGCGGGCGCGGCAGAAAGCCGCCGAAAAAGTGCGCGATGTGGCGGCAGAGCTGCTGGATATCTACGCCCAGCGCGCGGCGAAGTCCGGCTTTGCCTTCAAGCACGATCGCGAGCAGTATCAACTGTTCTGCGACAGCTTCCCGTTTGAAACCACGCCGGATCAGGCGCAGGCGATTAACGCCGTGCTGAGCGATATGTGCCAGCCGCTGGCGATGGACCGTCTGGTGTGTGGTGACGTCGGCTTTGGTAAAACCGAAGTAGCGATGCGCGCCGCCTTCCTTGCGGTGGAAAACCACAAACAGGTGGCGGTGCTGGTGCCCACCACCCTGCTGGCGCAGCAGCACTACGATAACTTCCGCGACCGCTTCGCCAACTGGCCGGTGCGCATCGAGATGCTGTCGCGTTTTCGCAGCGCCAAAGAGCAGACGCAAATTCTGCAGGAAGCCGCCGAGGGTAAAATCGACATTCTGATTGGCACCCACAAGCTGCTGCAAAGCGATGTGAAGCTGCGCGATCTGGGCCTGCTGATTGTCGATGAGGAGCACCGCTTCGGCGTGCGTCATAAGGAACGCATCAAAGCGATGCGCGCCGATGTCGATATTCTGACCCTCACCGCCACTCCGATTCCACGTACGCTGAATATGGCGATGAGCGGGATGCGCGATCTGTCGATTATTGCCACTCCTCCAGCGCGTCGTCTGGCGGTGAAAACCTTCGTCCGCGAATACGACAGCCTGGTGGTACGCGAAGCTATTCTGCGTGAAACCCTGCGCGGCGGGCAGGTATACTACCTGTTCAACGACGTCGAAAACATTCAGAAAACCGCCGATAAGCTGGCGGAGCTGGTGCCGGAAGCGCGAATCGCTATCGGCCACGGTCAGATGCGCGAGCGCGAGCTGGAACGGGTGATGAATGATTTCCACCACCAGCGTTTCAACGTACTGGTGTGTACCACCATCATCGAAACCGGGATCGATATTCCAACCGCCAACACCATTATCATCGAGCGCGCCGACCACTTCGGTCTGGCACAGCTGCACCAGCTACGCGGCCGCGTGGGCCGTTCGCACCACCAGGCCTACGCCTGGCTGCTGACGCCGCATCCTAAAGCGATGACTACCGACGCGCAAAAACGTCTGGAAGCCATCGCCTCGCTGGAAGATTTAGGCGCGGGCTTTGCGCTGGCGACTCACGATCTGGAGATTCGCGGCGCGGGCGAGCTGCTGGGCGAAGGCCAGAGCGGGCAGATGGAGTCCGTCGGCTTCTCGCTGTATATGGAGATGCTGGAAAACGCCGTCGATGCGCTCAAAGAAGGCCGCGAGCCGTCGCTGGAAGATCTCACCAGCCAGCAGACGGAAGTCGAGCTCCGTATGCCGTCGCTGCTGCCGGATGATTATATTCCGGACGTGAATACCCGTCTGTCGTTCTATAAACGTATCGCCAGCGCCAAGGGCGAGAATGAGCTTGATGAAATCAAGGTTGAGCTGATTGACCGCTTTGGCCTGCTGCCTGATGCGGCGCGTAATCTGCTGGATATCGCCCGTCTGCGTCAACAGGCGCAAAAGTTGGGGATCCGCAAGCTGGAAGGCAATGAGAAAGGCGGCGTGGTTGAGTTTGCCGAGAAGAATCACGTGAACCCGTCATGGCTGATTGGCCTGCTGCAAAAACAGCCGCAGCACTATCGCCTTGATGGCCCGACGCGGCTGAAGTTCTTCCAGGATCTGAGCGAACGCAAAACCCGCATGGACTGGGTTCGTCAGTTTATGCGCCAGCTCGAAGAGAATGCCCTCGCCTGACCCCGTTCCCGGCAGCACCCGCTGCCGGGATTTTCCCCATCCGCCGTTTATCTTAGTACTCCCAGCGCAGCGTCATGCCCAACACCAGCGGGCTGGCGTCAAGCTCATCCGGATGCACAAACGGTGTACCGGCAAAGAAATCGTAGTTGGTTTTCCACAGCACCCCGCGCAGCCCGGCCACGCCGCCCGCCAGATAGGTGGTGGAATACACCTCGCTGCCCTGTCCGCTGACCCGGCCGATATCCATCCCCAGATAAAACTGCGTCGCCAGTGAAGGGAGATTCAGGTTGAGATCGTTGCGCAGGAACCAGCCGCTGTCAGCCTGCAACGTGGTATCACCGTCAAAACCGCGCACCGTCCAGCGATTGCCGATGGAAAGCTGGTCGGGAAGATTGAGCTTATCCGGCGTTATCTGCTGGCTGTAGTGCGGATGCCAGCTCAATGAACGATTGAACAGCGAGAACGGCACGTTGGCCTCAACGTCGATATTGATAAGCCGCGAGCCCTCGTCGGCATTGCCAGTTTGCTCTTCCACCGACTGTTCCGCCCCCAGCCAGCTGGTGTTGCGCTGGAACGAGACTTTGGTATCAATGACCGCCTTACCCGGATAAGCCGTATGCTCAAGGGTAGCGCGCCACGAAGCCATGTCGTGGGCCTGGACGAGAATTTCCGTATCGTTAAGGTCATATTCGTCGTCGCGCTTCAGCACCTGGAGGCTGGCCTGTAATTTCTGATAGCCGCTGCGAAACAGCATGCGGTTAAGCGTGGCGCTAAGATTTCGTTCATCGCCGCTGTATTCATAGGTATTGCTGCCATCCACCACCCGCTGGGTGTACTTGTCGCGGCTGGCGTAGAGATCCAGCGACCACCAGCCGAACGGCACCGAATAATAGGCGGTACCGTACTTTGAATTTTTATCCCCCTGGTTTTGCAGTCCGCCGCCCGCCGAGAGATAAATCAGGTCGTCGAGGGTAGTGATATTATCCAGATACAGCGTGCCGCCGCCCTGATAGCGCCCGGTGTATTTGCTCCCCGCATCATCCACCCACGCGCCGAGGCGCCAGCGTTTCGCCTGCTGGCGCGAAATTTCAATATCGCTTTCGCCGTCGTGCGCACCCGGTTTCAGCTTAATACTGGCGGTTGTTCCCGGCACCCGCTGGAGGTTTTCCAGCCCCTGCTCCAGCGCGCGAAGTGACATCAAATCGCCCGAGGAGAGCGGCAGCGTATTGCCAAAATGCACGTTCTGCTGGCCGCCATCGCGCCACTGAATTTCTCCGACCTTGCCGGGCTGGAGCCGTAAATGCAGTTCGCCGGTGCGTAGATCCTGGTTGGGAATAGCGACGCGGCTGGTAATGTAGCCGCCGGCAATAATCTGGTTTTGCACCGCACGCGCCAGCAGATTAACCCCTTTCGCCCCCAGGCAGCGGCCCTGTGCCTGCTTAAGCAACGATTTCAACGGCAGCCACTGCGGCAGCGCCGGGCGATTATCAATCACCACCCGGTTGAGGGTAAAACAGGGCGTTTCCTGCGGAAAATCCAGCTCGCCGGGGCGCAGCGTGCTTTTGCTCGCCATCACTTCGGTGCCCTGCGGCGTAAGCTGCGTTTGACGGGCTTTCTGATTGTCGGTTTGGCTTGTCGAGGGATGGATGACCGGGCCGCTGTCAGCCATGACGTGGGGGCAAAACGGAATAAAAATGGAACAGCAGACAAAAGCCACAAGCTGACGTCGCATAGTGGGGAGATCCCTTGCTCTTATAAAGTCAGAATAAAAACTGGCCACCTTCCCGGTGGCCAGTGAGATGTGTATTAACGATTAAAAGGATCAATAGGGATGTTTGGTATATGCACCATAGATCGCACCATTAACAGTTATTTTATTGGTGTAAAAATTAGTACTATTACCAAATACAATACCAGTAGATTTTATATTGATAACATCAGATTTCATTACACCATTATTTCCAGTATAAAATTCACCTGCATTATCAATGCGTTTTACTGCTTCAACAGTATAACCACTACCACCATAGATATACCCTCCTTTATTGTTCTCGATGGTTGATGAAGCGTACATATTAAGACCGCCATCAGCCGAGATAACACCGTCATTAGAGATATCTTTGCCGCTTAGGGAAATATTTTTAGTGGTCGTAATTATACCATCATTGGACAACTCATCGGCGGCGTTAATGGTGATATTGCCAGCAGATGACTGGACGACTCCATTATTATCAGTATAAAAGTCATCGGCCGCATTAATATTGATATCCCCGGTGGCGGTCAGGCTCCCATTGGCAATATCAATGTCATTGCCGGTGATATTGATACTATTGCCGGAGATAGTACCGCGGTCGTTATCAAGGTTATCGGCCTTGATCGTAACCTCCGCGCCGTTAATGACTCCGCCGCTATTCTTATCGTAACAATTTGCCGTGTTATCCAGCTTGTTGACGACCAATTGCAGGGAACCGTCGCTGCTAAGCTTACCGTCGGTATTGGTCAGCGTCTTGGTATTGACCAACAGCGAGTGGGTGGTGGCGACTTCACCGCCCTCGTTATCAAAAGCGTGTCCGGCATAAATGCTGGCATCCGCGGCGGCGATTTTGCCGTGATTGTCGATGTCGTCCGCATCCACCTGCAGACTATTATTGGCCTGAACGGAGCCGCCATTGCTGACTTTTTTCGCCGTCGCGGAGATATCCTGGCCATAGATGCTACCGCTGTTATTCAGTGAGTCAGTATTCAGCGTCAGGGTGCTGTTGCTGGCAATCCAGCTGCTGTTATCGATTTCATCGGCAGTTATGCTTACCGCGCCGTTACCGGAGATCCCCTGCCCGGCGTTATCCAGCGACTGGCCGTGGGTATCGATAGTGAGGGTGCCGTTGGAGACGATGGCACCGTCGACGTTGTTATCGATATTCCCGCTGTTAATGGTCAGCGCACGCTCGGCCTGCAGTGTGCCGTGGTCGTTATCGAGGGTATTTTTGTGGGTATCAATCGCCACTTCACCACCGGCAATCAGGCCGTTATTCTCCAGCTTGCCCTTAGTGCTCAGCGAAAGGGTATCGCTGGCAGAGATAGTGCCGTTATTGCGCACGCCCACGCCGTCTTCAGTGCCGATAAGCTGAATTTTATTGGCGTACATGCCGCCAAGGCTGGAGACGTCCACCGCCAGAGACGGTTTGCTGAACACAGAAGACGAAATACCGCGGGTCGCCAGGGTCGCGTAATCGACGTGATTACTGCCGGTGACGATGCGCAGATCCTGCGCCTGCAGCTGGGCGTTGACCTTCACCGAACGGGAGATAATGTCGGTATAGCCGGTGCTGCGGTCATCCATTCCCTTACCGGTGATCACCACCTGGCCGTCGTTAACATTAAAGCCGGTCAGCTCGCCGTTGCTCATTTCGGCGGTCCCTGTCACCAGCGTGGAGCGGCTGGCGTTAATAAACCCGCAGCCGTCGCAGGAAATGCCTGACGGGTTGGCAATGACCACCGCCGCCTGCTGCCCGGCCACTTCGACCATGCCGTTTAGCTGACTCGGGTCGCGGGAGTTTACTTCGTTAAGAATCACCGTGGCGCTGCCGCCCGACATATTGCTGTTACCCGCAATATCGCCGCCAAGCGTGGTGCTGCTGCCGGTGGAACTGTTGTTAAGAATCACGCCGGTCGGGTCAACGTCGAACTGGGTAAAGGTGTTATGGGAAACGCCTCCTGAACTGGCGCCGCTAATATTCACCACCGTCGCCCCGGTGTCCGCAATCGTGACTTTGGTGTCAGGCGATTTACGGCCATCCACCACCACGGCGGCGCTCGCCTGGGCGATCGCACCAAGCCCCAGCCCCACGGCAAGGGACATGGCACTCAGTTTAAAAAGGGTCTTTCCTGCTTTTAACGTTTTCATCGCTGTTCCTTATAGATGAGGGGTAAGTTTTGCTTAGTCATAGCTAATATTGAAGGTCGCCGAGGCCTGGAAATCCCCCGGCTGCACCGGTGTACCGTCGCTAACCAACTGTGCCTGCATAGGCATCTCGCGGTGGTTAACCGTGCCGGTGTAGGGGAACGTCAGCACGCTGGCGCCGTCCGGCGGCAGCGGATTGTCCTGGGTATCGGTAATTTTGACCCCGACGCCCGCGGCGCTGCCGCTCTGCTGGCCCAGCAGCGTGGCGTTGTTGCTATCCACTCTGGTGGAGGTCATCTTGACGTAGACGTTGTTCAGGGTGGCGCTACAGTTATCGACCACCAGAGTAAAGGGCACCTTGTCGGTGCTGTCGCCTGAGAGCTGCTGCGGGGTGATACCGTCGCCGAGATTGATGACCGCAGAAGGGTTGCCCTCAACGCTGATATGGGTATCGCAGGTCGGCGTTTTCGGTTGCAGATAAACTCTGAAGGAATAAGAAACAGTTTCCGACTTACCAAATCGCATACCAAAGAGGAGATAGTTACTGCCAGCAATATCAGCGTCATAGGGAAAGGGTTGCCAGGAGGGGAGCTGCCAAAAATAGACGTTGAGCTTAAAGTTCATCCCGGAAGCTTTAGAACCCATCGTTTTCATATTATCCCACGGATGCCCATCCTGATCGGACCAGCCATTGTTTGTGTTCACCACGATCGGAATTGTGTCGCCAGAATGCCCCTTGCACTCTCCCTCCGTATCGCCCCCGTTGCAGATAATCTCCATAGAGTAAGCGATCCCCGGCATCTGTGCGCCGTTCAGCAGAAACAGCGTGCGACCCACTGGATCGACGCCAGCAATGCCATCAGAGGGAACATTAGACGTTCCAATGACACTAACGCTGTTGGAGCCAGTATCCTTTGAACAAGCCAGATCATCATCACGATCAAACAAATTCACGGTTTTCATTCCCAGGAGCACATCGCTTGCGGGAGCGCCGGTGATACTATCGAACATCCCCGTAACATCCCCCATATTGATGTCCTTCCCCCCGGCATATTTATTGATAAAACTGTTACTCATATAGCAGTCATTCACCTTCGCCTGCGCGCCTGCGAGGTGAAATACAAACAGCCCAACGCCCAGCACGGCCATCAGCATTCGGCGGATTAACCCCATCCTGTTTAAACAACTCACGGCATTTCTCCTTTGCATCACTGATACTCCACGTCGACCATCAACACCGCCGACACCAGCCCGGCGCTGACGCTGCCGATTTTTTGATAGCGCACGTCAAAGGCGTAGCTTTGGCGATAGTCGCTCTCGGTGGTGGGTACCACCACATCGGAGGTGCCATCGCTTTTCAGCACGTTTTGCTGACCGTCGTGCCAGAACACCACCACCCCTACGCCCTGCGCTCCATTGCTCTGCGCAGGCAGATCGTTGGCAAATACCTGCTTAAAATCCGCAGGACTCACGCCGCTAACGGGCTGGATTGAAAAGTGCAGTGCGGAGAGTTTATCGACGTTGTCGCACTCGTTGACCGCCACGTTAAAGGAGGCCTGCGAGCCGAAATCCGTTGGGGTTTGGGGATCATCTTCGAGGGTGCGCACCTCAACGGTGGGTAACACTACCGTGGCGGGCTCAACCTGAATGGCGCAGTGGTCATCAAGCAAATTGGCCGTAATGGTCATATCCAGCGCCTGGCTCGCCGCCGCAGGGCGGCAGACAGCCAGCAACAGCATGCCGATGAGCGATATCGCGCTCGTTTTTCTGGCAGCGGCAATCATCTTAAGGCTCCCGTTATTGGTAATTGACGGTAAACGTGACCGGCGCGGTGAAACTACCGCTGTGCAGGTCGGCGCTGGTTTTTCCTGGCGCGACCACCAGACGGGTGGAAAACGGCATATCGGCGCTGGCGTTGGGGTCAAAGGTTTGCGCGGAAGAGAGCGTGTCGCTACAGTTCAGCAGCATCCCGCTGCCGTCAGCATCGCGGTAAATTTCAGCGGCGGCGCCGGTCGCATCCCCAGCCCCGCCGAAGGTGACGCCGTTGCAAAGCCCATTGGCACCGGCGGATGCCTGCACCGTGGCGCTGCTTACTCCCTGGCAATGGCTGAAGCTTACCGAGAAGTTTTGCCAGGCATTTCCCTGCTGCACCTGGCTTTTATAGACGTCGCCAAAGGCCAGCGTGCCGCCGGTAAGAAGTGCGCCGCCGCTGGTTTTCAGCTCTGCCTGACAGGTCCCTGCCACCACGGTAGAGGTAAAGTTGACCTGGACATCATCAATCGCCCAGCTGGCTGGGGCATAAAGCGTCGTCAGTAAGGCAGCGGAGAGCGTCAGCGATAAAGTACGAGAAAGTACTGCCAAATTTCGGTTCATGGGCTGCATCGTCCGCTAGTTGTAATCGAAGTGAAAAACGGCCGTCGCCTGCACGTTGCCCGCTTTGGCAAGGGCGGGATCAACGGTGGCGGTAATCCTGGCGATCAGCGGAACCTGTACGGACTGGGTAAAATTGTCTTTAACAAGTTCCTGCCAGCCAAAGGTGCCATAGTCGATTTTTTGATTAAGGGTCAGCGGCGTATCCGGGCTGTCGGCCCGGCTGAGCGAAATACCCAGCCCCTGTGCGGCCTGTAGACCTTCTGCCTTGTTGAGCAGCATATTGCCCGCCTGAGGATCGACATCGGCCTCAATGGTGGTGAAAAAATTCGGCGTGCCTGCTGCCGGGCATTCGGTCGCCTGCAGACTAAAACCGGCTGTCGCCGCGCTGTCGCCGCTGACGATCGCATCCATTGAGACCTCTCCGGCGCTGTCGCCAATCACCACCGTCTGGTTTTTACCGTCTCCGCTGCCGCCGACCACGTTAACCACGCAGGTGGTGTCAGCCACGGTGGCGGTGAAGGTCACATCAATATTGCCGCCAACCACCGGCTCAGCCTCAACGGGTGATGAACACAGGCCGCAGGTCAGGAGCAGGCTGATTATCGATAATGCGAAATGCTTCATTTGACGCTCCCAGCTTGTGGCTTCGCCACGGCATGCATCTGGCAGCGCTGACCGGAAAGAACGATAGTCTTCGCCGCCTTTTGCGGATCGGCAGGAATGCTGTACCTCACAGCGCACATGTCAGAAGAACTGGCCCCCCAAACCACCTGCAGCGTGCCGGTATCGGCGATACCGCGAACATAGGCGTAGCCGGACTGGCCGACGTTACCAACCTCGTCGCCCTTCTCATTGCGCACCGATGCGCCGAGCGGGATATCGCCGCCATCGTCGCGCGCCAACATCAGCAGCACCGACTGCCCTTGTTCGGTTTCGAAGTTAACGCCAACCACTGCACCACTGGTCGGGACAACGGTGGTGCTGGTGCTTTTTATCTCCACGTCGTTCTCCAGCCCTTCGATATTCAGACCAATCTGGTTTTCCCGGTACGGTGACAGATAGGTCGACATGCCATAACCGGAACGGCCAATCTCGCCATCACCCATCGTCAGCTTCGCCCCTTCTGCACCCTCGGCATGCACCAGCGCAATAGCGCTATCGCTGCCGATACTGTCGGGTGCGAAGGTAACGCCGCCGGAGTGCACAATCACCCCACCGCTGTTACTCAACGAATACTGGCTCCCCTCGCCGTCAGTCACCGATGCCGACGCATTGAGTGGGCCGTAAGGGCCATTCCATGTCAGATAAGTGCCCACCGACGACGTGCTTGAACTGTCACCGCCGCCGAATCCTGTGGCCGCGTTGACGCTGTAGCTAAACTTGTTGTCTTCCGTCGCGCCGCTGGCGTTGGTATTAAGCTGAGTGCTACCGTGGCCGCTATTGCTGATACCGCCGCTGAGCATGTTGAAGCCTGCGGGGTTGTGGTTATCGTGGGTAAAGGCGCTGAACGGCACGGAAAAGTTGAGATAGACGCTGTCGTCTTTTTGGCCTTCGTTGTCATAGCTGCGCTGAGCTGAGACGCTGTAGCTGACCGCTTTCCAGCTGTTGCTGTAACCGGCCGAATACTGTTGGGTATCGGCGTAGCCGCCCCAGTAGGTTTGCCAGGTACCCGACAAATAGAATGAGCCATGATCCTCGCCATCCCAACGCAGCGGCTGACTGATGTTCAGCTGGAGCTGATCGCGCAGGCGCTGGTAGTGGCTCAGGTCCTCAATCGTACCATCGCGCAGATCGTCGTTGAGCGATGCCGCGTCTTTTAGGGTCAGATATCCCCGCGTCGAGAAGCGATAGGCCGCGAGGCTAAATGACGTTTGCGTCGCCGACAGCAGACTGCTGTAGGTGAGACGGTAGCTCTCTCCGGATTCGCTATTGTGTCCATCATCATCAAACTCAGCGCGTGAATGAGTAATATCCGCCGCCAGCGCGCCGAAAGGCGTGTTAAATGCCAGCCCGCCGAGGGCCGCGAGATAGTTTTGGTCGCTGGCCTGCAGCCCGCCATAGCCAGTGATGATATCGCTCATGCCGTAGTAGCCGTTGAGCTGTGCGACCTTTGGCTTGTGGTTCAGAGAGTTATCATGAAGCTCCCCGGCAGCGACTTCCCAGCGACCATGACCACGACGCATCAACTGCGGCACCGAGGAGTAAGCCACGACAAAGGTCGTTTTGCTGCCATCGGCCTCTTCGACCGTAACGTCCAGATCGTTACCGTAGCCGCTGGGGACCACATCCGTCAGGGTAAAGGGACCTGGCGGTACCGTCGTCTGGTAGATCGTCGAGCCGTTTTGTTTCACCGTGACTTTGGCGTTGCTGTTTGCCACCCCGTGGATAAGCGGCGCGTAGTTATTCACGCTGGAGGAGTACATCCGTGTGTCGGTGTACATTCGCAGGCCGCGAATTTTCAAGGTATCAAAGGCATCGCCCTTGGTGCTGGAATCCCCCAGGATCATCTGCGCACGCAGCGCCGCAATATCGCGCTGCAGATAGATATCCTGGCTATCGTATTCCGTTTTGCCGCTATCGCTATCCCAGTTGAGCGAACCGCGCGCGCGTAACCGCCATGGGCCAAGGTTGGCACCATAGGAAAGCCCGGCGTAAGCCGTGTCGGAGTCATTGCTGCTGCTGATCCGATGGTAGTAGTTGGTGTCGTAGGCGAGCAACAATGCCGGCATACCGTTATCCCAACGCGATGGGGGGACCGTACCGTTCGGAATGTGCTGTAAGAAAATCTGCGGAACAACAATATCCAGCCGAAGGTTAAGTGGATCGTAGTTAACCGAAGAACCCGGGAAATAGCGGGCTAAGTCATCGAGACACCTCTCTTCTGGGGGAATGGGCGTAACCGCTTTGCTGCTGTCTATTTCGAGGCGCTCAAGCAGCGAAGGCATCAGGCACGGCTCAGCCTGTACCGTACCGTTATCCTGAAAGTGAAGATTCTGTTCATTGAGGAACGGCTTATTATTAAGATAAACTTGGACCTGATAATCACCCGGCGCGACAGGATTGCCTTTCGCATAACGGGAAGTATCAATTTTATTGCTGCCCATTAGAAAGTTGCTGTTAAATTCCACCTCTTCCTGCGCCGAGGACAGAATCGGATAACAGGCGAGTGTAATAAGCAGAAGCCGCCAGCGGGACGTCGTGCAATCCATGTTCTATTTCCCATGAGCCAGATGAACAACGATGAATTATTTAATTTTCTGATTGTTATCCAGCGTATTTCCCAGGTCACCGATGGCGACATAGTGTATTTCCGCTGACCCAGGTACAGACTTCAGCGAATTAATAGTCAGGGTCTCTTTCGCAAGCGGCGGGATCATTTTTGGCGTAACGGTCCACTGCGTGGCCCCTGATTTAACTTCCGCCCGAGTGAGCGAAACGTAATAAGGCGATGCATTATTGACAATTAATGCGGGTTTGCCATTTTCACTGCCCCATTGCCACTGGAGTTTCTCGGCAGCTTCACTCGCCGAACCGGCTAAATTATCCGGCCGCCAGAACAGCTTAATTCGGGTACGCAGCGCCACCTGCAGCGTACTGGCATTGGCCGCTGTTTTTGATTTCGCGGGTATTTCCAGCATGCTGAGCCAATACACGGATTCACGATCCTGCGGGAAATGGTTATTCAACGCAGTAATTTTGATGGTCTGCTCACGCCCTGGATCGAGACGCCCAACGGGCGGCGTAACCATAAATGGTAAATTGAGTTTATCCGGCGACTGAGATTCGCGCCCGTCGTCAATCCAGGTCTGGACAAGGACTGGTCCAGTGCCACGGTTGGTCGCTTTGATCGTTTTTTCATGCGCTGACTGGGCGTAAATCACGCGAGTGGCTGACAGCACCACGCCGGATTGCGCGGAGAAAGAGAGAAGAAATAACCCGCAGAAACCCGCGGCAATAAGGGTTTTACCGGTAAACAACGACATAAGCACTTCCTTGCTGAACTCAAACGTTGCGATCGTTTAAACTCTGCCATCTGCGGTAGCAGATGGCAGAGCGTCGTGTTTATTAGATGTAATCTACGGTGAAGGTCACCATACTGTTAACCACGCCAGGACCGACTTTGGTGGTATCAGTCGCCACGTACGCTGCATTCATAGCCAGCTTACCCGCACCGTCAGTAAGAGTGACGTCCAGTGAATCCGCATCCAGCTTCAGCACGGTAGAATCAGCTGATTCCAGAGCAACCTGCACGCCTGGCGCGCCTTGGTTTTCCGGTTTCGTTGAGTTGTTCAGATAGCCAGTCATTGCATCAATATCGGTGCCCTGTGATACAAATTTAATGGTGCCTGTTTTTACTGCAACCGGGCATCCCGTAAATTCGATAGCGAAAGGGGTGGCATAATATGGAGTGCTATTTGCGACAAATTTTGCCGTCTCGATTGTATCCAGAACAACCGCTGCACCACTATTGACAGCAATCTGACAGGTTCCAGAAGTCACAGTACCACGCACGGTAATTGTGCTCAGGTCCTGGCCGTAGGTTACGGCTTCTTCCGCCAGTGCAGAACCGGAAGCAACTAAAGCCGCAAGCATAGACATCCCAAATAATACTTTCTTCATTTCTAATAACTCCTGTTAATAAAAAATAATTCCATCTGAAAACGTTCGCTATTAAAAAACAAACCAAACGCGTTCTGTGAAGCTTGCCGGAATAAGACATCAATTAACTAGATTGATTAATAAAGTTAATTGCTCAAATTAAACAATCTTCAGCGGCATAAAAGTAGACTCAGTATTAAAACGCGTCCAATTGTTAATAACGATCGACGATACGGTTATCGATCGTTTACGACGATCAATCAATAAATAATGTTATTTCATCAATTACATTAATAATGTCCACAAAGAGAATTATCGTGGTGTAAACATCCAAAATGAGACTCATTAAAACAATCCGCCCTGTATAAATAAGAAAACAATTATTGATTTCAAAATCTCATTGTGAAATAAAAGCAAACCAATAAAAAATGCAATATATTAATGCAATGATTATCTTGTTTTTAATATGTTTACTCTAATGATATAAAGCAGAGTATTATTGATATTTAGATAAAGATGCCGCCAAAGTCGATCCTGTATCAGTTGTTCAGAGCCCCAAAGCCTTCCCCCAGGTCGTAGACAAAGAGCCACTAACGGCAAAATCTCAGTCCGTATCCGTATTCCTCTCTCTTCCATAGGGTCTTTTTCTTTGCCTCTCTCCACTTTGACGGTGTGCTGATTAATTAAATGACCCGATTTTTAATCGCGTATCGGTCGCCCCTTGTGTTTATGAACTGAAAAGCTATTTCATTCCCATGAAATCCGTCGCTTACCTCTGTTTACATTTTAATAAAAATGCGTATATTTCTCATTTGCATTCACAACACTGCATTTGCACGTGGCAAATTTCGACCGGAGCCGCAGAGTTCCGGAGAAAAATAACTATCACTGATAAGGACTTACCATGTCTTTCACTTCCACCACCCGGGATGGTCGCCTCGCGCCGTCGCTGATTGCTATGGGTATCGCCCTGGCACTCTACCCTCAGCTCGGCCAGGCCGCTGATAACACCGAAGAGACTATCGTTGTCGAAGGATCCTCAGGCTCCAGCAGCGACACGCAGCAGCAGGACTACAGCGTTAAAGCCACCACTGCGGGCACCAAAATGCAGATGATCCAGCGCGATATTCCGCAGTCCGTGAGTATCATCAGCGAGCAGCGCATGCAGGATCAGCAGCTGCAAACCCTGGGCGATGTGATGAACAATACCATCGGCATCACCAGCAGCCAGGCCGACTCCGACCGTACCAGCTACTACTCTCGCGGTTTCCAGATTGATAACTATATGGTCGATGGTATTCCGACCTATTTTGAATCTCGCTGGAATCTGGGCGATGCGCTCTCTGATACCGCGCTGTTTGAACGTGTGGAAGTGGTACGCGGCGCAAACGGATTGATGACCGGAACCGGGAACCCTTCCGCCTCTATCAACATGGTCCGCAAACATGCCACCAGTCAGGAATTTAAAGGCAACCTGTCCGCCGAATATGGCTCATGGAATAAACAACGTTACGTCGCCGACCTGCAAAGCCCGCTGACCGAAGACGGAAAAGTGCGCGCGCGTATTGTGGCCGGCTATCAAAATAATGACTCCTGGCTTGACCGTTACAACAACGACAAAACCTTCTTCTCCGGTATTCTTGATGCGGACTTGGGCGATACCACCAGCCTTTCCGTGGGCTATGAGTATCAGCGTATCGACATCAACAGCCCGACCTGGGGCGGCCTGCCGCGCTGGAATACCGATGGCAGCACCAACCATTACGATCGTGCGCACAGCACTTCGCCGGATTGGGCCTACAACGATAAAGACATCAATAAAGTCTTCATGTCTCTGACCCAGCGCTTTGCCGATACCTGGCAGGCCACGCTGAACGCCACCCACTCCGAGGTGAAGTTCGACAGTAAAATGATGTACATCGATGCCTACGTGAACAAGGCCGATGGTTCTTTGGTGGGCCCGTACGGCAGCTACGGCCCTGACTATGAATACGTCGGCGGAACCGGCTGGAACAGCGGTAAGCGGAAAGTGGATGCTCTGGATCTGTACGCCGACGGTAGCTATGACTTGTTCGGTCGCCAGCATAACCTGATGCTCGGTGGCAGCTACAGCAAGCAGAACAACCGCTACTTCAGCTCGTGGGATAACGTCTTCCCGGATGCCATCGGCAACTTTAACAACTTCAACAGCGCCAGCTTCCCGGAAACCAACTGGAACCCGCAGAGCCTGGCACAAGACGACACGACGCGGATGAAGTCGCTGTACGCCGCAACGCGGATCACGCTGGCCGATCCGCTGCATCTGATTGTTGGCGCACGCTACACCAACTGGAGCGTCGGCACGCTGACCTACAATATGGAGCAGAACCACACTACGCCGTATGCGGGCCTGGTGTTGGATATCAACGATAACTGGTCAACCTATGCCAGCTATACCTCTATCTTCCAGCCACAGAATGAGCGTAGTAGTTCGGGGCAATACCTGAAGCCGATTACCGGTAACAACTATGAAGTGGGTCTGAAATCCGATTGGATGGACAGCCGCCTGACCACCAGCCTTGCGGTATTCCGCATCGAGCAGGACAACCTGGCGCAGTCTACCGGCGTGCCGATTTCAGGCAGCAATGGCGAAACCGCCTATACCACCGCGGACGGTACCGTCAGTAAAGGCGTCGAGTTTGAGATTAACGGCGCACTGACCGATAACTGGCAGATGACCTTTGGTGCCACCCGCTATGTGGCTGAAGATAACGAAGGCAACGCGATTAACCCGAACCTGCCGCGCACCACCGTGAAGCTGTTTACCCGCTATCGTCTGCCAGCAATGCCTGAGTTGACCGTTGGCGGCGGCGTTAACTGGCAGAACCGCGTCTACAAAGATACCGTGACCTCATTTGGTACCTTCCGCGCCGAACAGGGCAGCTACGCGCTGGTCGATTTGTTCACCCGCTACCAGTTCACCAAAAACTTCTCCGTGCAGGGTAACCTCAATAACCTGTTCGACAAAACCTACGATACCAATATCGACGGGTCGATTGTCTACGGCGAGCCGCGTAACGTCAGCGTGACCGCGAGCTATCAGTTCTGATTTAGGCCGCAATTTCACCAAAGGAGTCTACGGGCTCCTTTTTTGTGCGCCTGATACCGTATTCCCCGGGCGCTGCATATTCACGCCTTGCCCCGGCTACAGGTTATGTCTGCCTGGTGTAGCCCGTCCAGGCGAAGCTCCGCCGGGAATGGAGCCTATGTTACAAACATAAAAAAACGGCTCCCTATTATGGGAGCCGTTATGGTGCGTTCAACCTCCCCTTAACGGTTCGGCATTGAACGCATCGCGTTTTTCTTTATTGCGCCATTGGCTATCTGGCTTATGCCAGAATCTCGCGAACAAAAGCTTCAATTTCTTTGTTCTGGCAGTTCTCGAAGAAACACTGCTGGAAGCGCTGGCCGGAAACGGCGGTTTTCACCAGTTCCGGGTCAATCGCACGCAGGGTATCCAGATAGTTTTCTTTTACAACAGCGGCTTTCACCTGGTTCAGGATGCCCGCGTTACGGACCTGAGGTTCTTTACGCTCTGGCGGATAACCTTCGCCGTTACGGCCGGTGAAGGCTTTTTCGAACATGTAACGGACGTTCAGTTCAGCACCCCAGCCGAAGCCTTTCGCGAAGGCCAGAGACAGCGCGTTACCGTTGTTAATCTGTGCGAACAGGAAAGCATCCGCTGGATCCAGGCAGTAACCACAAACCACGCCTGGGTGGATGTTCAGAGACATTAGCGCGCCCTGGCCGGTACCGCAGCCGGTCACAACGAAGTCTACCGCTTTCGAGTTCAGCAGGATGCTGGCCATGATGCCCAGGTGGATGTAGGTCAGATGATGATCGTTTTCATCAGACATACCCACGTTATAGACCGGGAAGCCTTTTTCATCGGCCACGGCTTTTAACTCATGATGAATAGTCGCGTTTTTGCTGGCCTGGCTATTTTCCATCATCAGTGCAATTTTCATTCTTTCCTCTCCTGAAAGCTACGCGGGCTCGCCCGCAGTCGTTCGATTACATTACGCTAACCTTACTACCTGGCAAACGCACTTTCAATTTTTATGAAAAAACGTTTTGATTTTTACCAATGCGGTCACACTTTTGCCATTCGCCCAATTGATAAATCATTACATAAACGCGTAATTATTTACTGTCTACTGGCCAAATGGTCGATTAGACTAAGGCCGGGATAGAAGAGTCCCTGCTTTTTATACGCTATTAAATGGATAGAATAGTCATCGCAAAGGAACTGACTTGTGACACAGGACTGCCGATTTTTTCGACACGGGCTGGGTCTCCTTGTTCTACTGACCCTGTTACTCGTTTGCACGACCCGCTCTCTTGCCGCACCTCCACAGAAAGTCACGTCTGCCGCCGCCATCCCGGTTTGGGTGCTTGATGCCGACAGTTTTGAATTCTGGCGCGATAGCCGCGGGCAATATCACGGTTTTTATACTGAGCTTCTGCACGCCATTAATTCACGCTACGGCTATAATCTGACGCTGCGCCCTATTGGCAGCACGACCTTCGCGCAACGTTTTCATCACCATGATTACGGCCTCTACGCCAGCGTGTTACAAACCAAAGATCACCTGCACAACGCTATTTTATCGGCGCGGCTGTTTGAAAATACCCTCGTCGCTGCCAGCATTACGCGCCAGGCAGAATCCATCCATGATCTTGAGAACACGCGGGTTATCTTCCGCCGCAGCGACCATACGCGAGAATTTATCCAGCAGGCTTATCCGGCGCTGAAATTTCTGAAAATTATCGAAGTCGATAGCAGCAAAGAGGCGCTGCAGATTCTGCGCAGCGGCGGCGCGGATTTCTATATCAATGAAGACCGGGAAATTGGTAACCCACAGTATTATTACACCCTCTCTCGCCCATTCAGCACCCTGCGCAGCAACGCCGCCTTTGGCCTGAGCCCCGAGCTTCTCTATATGCGCAACAATATCAATCAGTTGGTTAACGAGTGGCAGCAAAGCGGCAAGCTCAAGGCGCTGGAGCAACAATGCCAGATAGAGTTCCTCCGTCATCATTTGACTATCACCAACGAAGAGCGCGCCTGGCTACAGGAAAATCACCTGACCCTCTGGCTGCCCAGGAATGAGAGTTTCGCCCCAATTATCTGGAAGGACGATCAGGGCTATCATGGCAGCGCCATCAGTTTGGTGAACGACCTGCGTGAATTGCTGAATATCAACGTCGACGTGCAGTTCGTCGATAACTATATGATACGAATGCAGAATGAAAACTGGCCAATCCATCTTGCTGATATTTTTGATGTGCGCAACGGCGCGCAAATGGAAGGGTTAGTTGGGCCGCTGGCAAATTGGTATAACGCGTATTACAACAAAGTCGGGCAACCTTTTATTGTTGATGAAGAACAGGTGCGCCACCAGCGTATTGGGGTCATCAGCGGCTCATTCGCCGCCTCTTATCTGCGCCAACGGTTTGGTACCGACGTCACGCTGATATCCCGCGCGTCCATTGATGAGCTGCTGGACGCCATTGATAACAATGCCATCGACTATATCCTCGGTGATTTATCGTCGCTTGAGCAAGCGCTACGCGGGAGCGATCTGTTTCGCGGGGCGCTGAAGGTTGCCGGGATGACCCATTCCAGCTACCAGATTGGTACCTGGGTGAGCACCGACCATCCCCTGCATGCGCTACTGACGCAGGTGCATCTCATATCCAGCTATCACCATCAACTCATCCCGCCTGCAAACACCGCCGCGACGACTTCACTGAGTAAAAATGCATTGCAGATAATCAGCGCCGGGCTTTTGGCATTGCTGGTTTTCATTCTCAGTATGATGTTAATGATGTGGCGGCATATGAATAAAAATCGTGCGATTAACCGCAGCATCGTCGAGGCGATGGAGACGATTAATCATGTGCACGACGATGAAACCGGCTGTCATATCCGTCGGGTGTCGGCCTACTGCGGCCTGCTGGCACGCCATCTCAAATTACCGCCGAAAACCGTGCGCGCCATCGAAACCTATGCCTCGCTCCACGATATTGGCAAGATTGCCGTGCCCGAGCATATTCTGCGTAAAAATGGCAAACTCACCGATGATGAATTTAAGCAGATTCAGCAGCATACCGTAAAAGGCTGGCGCATTATTCAAGGCCTGGCGCTGGGGTCGATCGCCGAAAATATAATCCATTACCATCATGAAAAATGGGATGGTTCAGGTTATCCAGAGGGGCTGGCCGGTGAGAATATTCCGCTGGAGGCTCGCATTCTGGCGATTGCTGACGTCTACGATGCCCTACGCCAAAAACGAGTCTATAAACCCGGCTTCACACATGAAGGCGCCTATGAATTCATCATCCGCAATTCAGGCAGCCATTTTGATCCAACGCTGGTCAAACTCTTTTCCCAGCTGCAGCTACAGTTCCAGGCGATTTATGACTCACAAATGGATTAACCCACGGATATAGCGACTATTCAAAGGATTGCCTACAAGAAGGGAGGCTAGAATGAGGTTACGACAGATTGCGCAGAGCGAATTGATGAAAAGCCTCATTCTTATCCCCTTCCTGCTGGCACTTTCCGCATGTTCGATTCCCCGTGCGGCAAGCGTGAGTGAAGTCGATGCCAATAGCGGTATCGTCCGCCTGACATACGGCCAGGCCATTTTGCAAAATGCCAAAACCGACGACTATATTGCCCGTTCTGAAGCTAACAAAGCCTGCCAGCAAATGGGCTACGCCACCGCGTTTGCCTATGGTCAACCGATTACCACCTGCACGACCACCAGCGGTGCGCTGTGTCTTAACGAGCATGTGACGTTGCAGTATCAGTGCCGGGGCATCGCCAACGTACCGGTGTCTGCTGCCTATTATTAATTTCCCCCGCCGGTTAGTTCCGGCGTTATTTATTGCGGGTATTAATTTATCGTTATATTTATGCCAATGAGTTTTATTCCCATTCGTATTATTAAATAAATAATTTTATATTTACCTTTTGCAAATATTTTAAT
>NZ_JAKCNS010000050.1 GCF_021440345.1 Kluyvera intermedia | reverse complement strand
CCCTCAGCTTATGCCTTCCGGCTTCCGGGTCGGGCGCGAGGTAACATCCCTGTAAAACCGCGCCCTCAGCCCACATCCCTGTGGGCTGCCCCGGCCTTCAGGCAACGCCTCGGCGATTCAGACGCCACTTATGCCGCTTCCGTTTTTTAGCTAAAAACAAACGTCAGTGTCGCTGGAACCGATGAGTCCCCGCTTGAAATCGGTGAGCCGGAGAAGGGAAGACAAGGTCAGTCCGCCAGGACGGCGGACTGAGGCGAACCGAGACAGGACGTCGAGTTTCGCCGTGCCACAGGCTGGAGTTCGCAGGCGAACGCAGTGCGAAGCACCGATTTCACCGCGGGGCCGCGGGGATTGCAAAGGGGGGCGCGGCGCCCCCCTTAGCCCGTTCACGGGTGCAGTTATTGCATGTTCTGCAAACATGGAGTGAACGGAATTTTGTACTTAACTGACAAACAAACTGACAAACAAACTGACAAACATTAGCCTTGCTGCCGGTTTTTTGTATGTCCAAAATCTGCGCCCCCATCCTCCTCCCTACAAAAAAGTCCAAAAGATGAGTAGGGTAAATTGGGCGTATGGCAAGGTGGGCACATTTTGATGATTAGGGGATAGATGATGTTGAACGCCTGGCACCTGCCTGTTGCTCCCTTTATAAAACAGCAGCAGGACAAACTGATAATCACCCTTTGGCTGCGCGGCGATGACCTGCCGAAGCGGGTCACGATGCGCGCGGAAGTGGATAACGAAGAGCTGGCGCTGCCGATGCGCCGTAGCAGTAAATCACCCGCGCCAGACGTCGTGCAGTGGCGTGGGGAGATAGCGCTATATGAAGGGCAGCCGCGCCGCCGCTACGGCTTTAAGCTGCTGTGGGATGACCGGCAGCTGTGGTTTGCGCCAAAGGGATTCAGCGAAATTCCGCCGGCCAAACTGGAGCTCTTTGCCTATGACAGCCCGGACGCTGGCCCGCAGTGGGTGGCCGATCAGGTCTTCTATCAAATTTTCCCTGACCGCTTTGCCCGCAGCCCGTCGCGCAGCGAACAGCAGGACAAGGTCTATCATCACCACGCCGCTGGGCACGATATTGTTCTGCGTGACTGGGATGAACCACTGACTGCTGAAGCGGGTGGTTCCACCTTCTACGGCGGCGATCTCGACGGCATCAGCGCGAAGCTACCCTATTTGAAAAAATTGGGCGTTACCGCGCTATACCTGAATCCGGTCTTCACCGCCCCCAGCGTACACAAATACGATACTGAAGATTATCGCCAGGTCGACCCGCAGTTTGGCGGCAACGAGGCGCTGCTGCGTCTGCGCCATAACACCCAGCGCGAAGGGATGCGCATGGTGCTCGACGGCGTCTTTAACCACAGCGGCGATACCCATGCCTGGTTTGACAGGCACAACCGCGGTAGCGAAGGTGCTTGCCATCATCCGGAGTCACCGTGGCGCGACAGCTACAGTTTCTCTGACGACGGAAAAGCGCTGGACTGGCTGGGATATTCCAGCTTGCCGAAGCTCGACTATCGCTCGAACGGGCTGGTGAATGAAATCTATGCCGGAGAGGACAGCATTGTTCGCCACTGGCTAAAAGCGCCGTGGAACATGGACGGCTGGCGGCTGGACGTGGTGCATATGCTGGGGGAAGCCGGCGGTGTGAAGAATAACCTCAAGCACGTTGCCGGTATTACCCAGGCGGCAAAAGCTACGCGACCGGATGCCTACGTGCTCGGCGAACACTTTGGCGATGCGCGGCAGTGGCTTCAGCAGGATGTGGAAGATGCAGCGATGAACTACCGCGGCTTTACCTTCCCGTTGTGGGGCTTTCTGGCCAACACCGATATCTCTTACGATCCGCAAAAAATCGATGCTCAAACCTGTGTGGCCTGGATGGAAGATTACCGCGCTGGGTTATCGCATCAACAGCAGCTGCGGATGTTTAACCAGCTTGATAGCCACGATACCGCGCGCTTTAAATCGCTGCTCGGGCGTGATGTCGCACGGCTACCGCTGGCGGTGGTCTGGCTGTTCAGCTGGCCCGGCGTGCCGTGTATTTACTACGGTGATGAAGTGGGTCTGGACGGTGATAACGATCCCTTCTGCCGTAAGCCGTTCCCGTGGGATGAGAAACAGCAGGACCGCGAACTGCTGGCGCTTTATCAACGTCTGGCGGCTCTGCGCAAGGCTACGCCCGCGCTGCGCCACGGTGGTTGTGAAGTGCTGTATGCCGAAGGCGATGTGGTAGTGTTCCTGCGCGTGCTGGGTGCAGAACGCGTGATGGTTGCCATTAACCGCCGCGAAGCCTGTGAAGTGGTGCTGCCAGACTCGTCGCTGTTGAACGTTAAATGGCAGCGTAAAGAAGGTGCGGGGCTGGTGGCGGATGGTGTGCTGTCCCTGCCCGCTATCTCCGCCACGGTATGGGTGGGTCACTGATAGAGGTGGGCTATTTCCGCGCTGGCGAGCAGCGTTTCGCGCCACCAGCGCTGTGCCAGCCCATCCCGACCGTTGCGCCAGGCCATATAGGCGACATCTTTTTGCCGAAATGAGATAACGGCTTTCTCCACCAGTTCGCCCGTGGCAAGCCACGGGCTGGCAATATGGCGGGGGAGAAAACCGCAGCCGATCCCGGCGCGCAGCAGCATGACCTTACTGTGGAAATCATCGACGCGCATTTGCGGCTGCTCATCCATCAGATTGGTTTGCAACGGATGGCAAAATTTGGCGCTATCGCTTATCACAATTGCCCGGTGCAGGCACAGCTGTTCGTTGGTCAAGCCCTCCGGCGCGCTGGCTAGCGGGTGGTTTGGCGCGACGACAAACACGTTATCCATAGTCCCCAACATTTTGTAAGACCAGGCAGCAGAAGTTGGTGGCTCGTTGATAGCGCCGAGAATAATGTCAGCTCCGTTGTGGGTCAGTTCTTCCCATGAACCGGCTAACGTATGATGGGTGAAATTAAGGCGAGTTTGCTTATTCAGCGCGTAAAACGCCTCAATACTCGGCAGCAGCGCAGAAAAAGGGAAAGAATCATCGAGAGCAATCGCCAGCTCTTTTTCCCAACCTGAGCTAAGCTGCACCGCCTGTTTTTCCAGATCTTTTGCCGCATTGAGCAGTAAACGTCCCTTCTCCAGCATCATTCGCCCGGTATCGGTGAATTTTGCCCGATGTCCTGAACGGTCGAGTAGTTCGATACTGAGGTCGTTTTCCAGTTTCTGAATCATATAGCTTAGCGCCGCAGGCGTTTTAAATAGCGATTCGGCCGCAGCGGCGAAGGAGCCGTGTTTGTCGAGAGCGTCGAGGATGAGCAAAACGTCCAGGTTGATGCGCATAGGCTTAAAATATCCAGAGAAATTAACCCCTACGTTGTACCGAATGCTTAAAAACAAAGCCAGTGAATAAATTAGATATAACTGGCGCATTTTTTTGATGTTGTATGAGATATATCGCATGAGGAAATTATTATTGTCACAGGATGGTAAGTTTTCTTTAATAACTCGTTAGAAATTTCCCGCTATACTCAACAAGCTTTCTGATTCAGGATCCTGCTACTGACGGCAGCTTAAACCGTTTTCTTTTAACTTATTGATTGAGAAGGTGTGTTATGTCTATTCGGGAACTGATTGATCCGCAAAACTCCGCGCTAATTTTTATTGACCATCAGCCGCAAATGTCATTCGGTGTGGCGAATATTGACCGCCAGACTCTCAAAAATAATACCGTGGCGTTAGCTAAAGCCGGGAAAATATTTAATGTTCCGGTTATTTATACCTCCGTCGAAACCAAAAGTTTTAGTGGCTATATTTGGCCCGAATTATTAGCGGTTCACCCTGACGTGAAACCGATTGAACGTACCTCCATGAACTCCTGGGAAGACGCGGCTTTTGTTAAAGCGGTGAAGGCGACCGGGCGTAAAAAACTGATTATTTCCGCCCTGTGGACGGAAGTGTGCCTGACCTTCCCGGCGCTGATGGCGCTGGAAGAGGGCTTTGAAGTGTACGTGGTTACCGACACTTCCGGCGGTACTTCCGTGGATGCTCACGAACGCTCGATTGACCGTATGGTGCAGGCCGGTGCGGTACCCGTGACCTGGCAGCAGGTGCTGCTTGAGTATCAGCGCGACTGGTCACGCAAAGAAACCTACGATGCGGTCATGGACCTGGTTCGCGAACACAGCGGTGCCTACGGTATGGGCGTGGATTACGCCTACACCATGGTGCACGGCGCACCAGAACGTAAAGCCTAAGGTCAGGATGCTGGCGGGTTTGCCCGCCAGCTTGCGACAGCAAGGAACCCTCCGCCATGACGCAAAAGCATGTCACGCTGGTCATTACTCACGCCATCCAACCCGAACACGTTGCGCTTTATGAAGCCTGGCTTGGCGAGATTATGCCTATTGCCGCCAGCTATCCCGGCCATCTTGGGGCGAACGTTATCCGCCCGGTCGATGGGCAGACGGCGTGGAATATTATTATCCGTTTCGACACCCTCGAGCACCTCTACGCCTGGACTCAGTCCGATGTACGGCAAAAGCTGGTGGATGAGATAACGCCGCTGCTGGGTGAAGGCGATCATACCGAAGTGCGCACTGAAGCCGCGTTTTGGTTCACCCCACCCGCCGCCAATGTGCACCAGCCGAAGCGCTGGAAACAGTTCCTGATAACCCTGCTGGTGATTTTCCCCAGCACCAATCTGGTTCCTGCCATTACCGGCGCGCTGCTGCCGTCGATGAAGGGAACCCTGTCGCTGCATTTAATTAATGATGCTTGTGTGGTCGCGCTGGTGGTCTGGCTCTGGATGCCCATCGTGACCCGCCTGTTTGCCGGTTGGCTGAAAAAAGCCTGAACCGGCATAAGGAGAACGTAATGCCACAAACAGCCACACTGATTTTAACCCAGGGGCAGATCCACACTCTGGACGCTAAGCAACCGCGCGCCGACGCGGTGGCCATTGCCAACGGCAAGATTTTAGCGGTCGGCAGCGATGCGCAGATGATGTCCTACGCCGGTGAAGGTACACAAATTATCGACCTGCACGGCCACACGGTGATCCCGGGACTTAACGACTCGCACCTGCACCTGATCCGCGGCGGGTTGAACTACAACCTCGAACTGCGCTGGGAAGGGGTTCCGTCGCTGGCGGATGCGCTGCGAATGCTCAAAGATCAGGCCGATCGCACGCCGTCGCCGCAGTGGGTGCGCGTGGTCGGCGGCTGGAGCGAGTTCCAGTTCGCTGAGCGCCGCATGCCGACACTGGAAGAGCTTAATGAAGCGGCGCCAGATACCCCGGTATTCGTGCTGCACCTCTACGATCGCGCGCTGCTGAACCGCGCGGCGCTGAAAGCGGTGGGCTATACCAAAGAGACGCCGGCACCGGCGGGGGGCGAAATTGTTCGCGATAACAACGGTAACCCGACCGGGATGCTGATCGCCAAACCGAACGCCATGATCCTTTACGCCACGCTGGCCAAAGGTCCAAAACTGCCGCTGGAGATGCAGGTCAACTCGACCCGCCAGTTTATGCGTGAGCTAAACCGATTGGGGCTGACCAGCGCCATTGATGCCGGCGGTGGCTTCCAGAACTACCCGGAAGACTACGAAATTATTGAGCAGCTGCATGCCAATAAGCAGATGACTATTCGCATCGCCTACAACCTGTTTACCCAGCGTCCGAAACAGGAGATCGAGGATTTCGAACGCTGGACCGATATGCTCAAACCAGGGCAGGGGACTGATTTCTACCGGGCCAACGGCGCGGGTGAAATGCTGGTCTTCTCGGCGGCCGATTTTGAAGATTTCCTCCAGCCGCGTCCCGACCTGCCGCCGGGCATGGAAGATGAGCTGGAGCGCGTGGTGCGCCATCTGGTTGAGCACCGCTGGCCGTTCCGCCTGCACGCCACCTATGATGAGTCTATCAGTCGCATGCTGGATGTCTTTGAGAAGGTTAACCGCGATATCCCGTTCAACGGCCTGCACTGGTTCTTTGACCATGCGGAAACCATCACCGAGCGTAATATTGAACGCGTAAAGGCGCTGGGTGGCGGTATTGCGGTACAGCACCGTATGGCGTTCCAGGGAGAGTACTTTGTTGACCGCTACGGTAAAGATGCGGTGAAACATACGCCGCCGGTGGCGAAAATGCTGGAGCTGGATGTACCGGTTGGCCTGGGCACCGATGCCACCCGCGTGGCGAGCTACAACCCATGGACCGCGCTGTACTGGCTGGTTTCTGGCCGTACCGTCGGTGGCATGGCGATGTACGATGATGAAAATCGCCTGCCGCGTGACGTGGCCCTGGAGCTGTGGACCGCCGGTAGTGCCTGGTTCTCCAGTGAACAGGGTAAGAAAGGGCGCATTGAGAAAGATCAGTTGGCCGATCTGGTCGTGCTGTCGAAAGACTACTTCAACGTACCGGAAGAAGAGATCAAAGGCATTGAGTCGGTGATGACTATTGTTGACGGCAAGGTGGTGTACGCGGCGGGTCACTTCACGCCGCTGGCACCGCCAGCGATTCCGGTTGTGCCTGACTGGTCGCCGGTGGTGAAAGTGCCGGGACATTACCGATCAGCCCCTCCGGGAAGCGAGCGCATCGGCGCCGTGGTACAGATGCATCAGTGCTGCGGTAGCTGCGGGGTGCACGGCCATCAGCACGATCTCGCCCGTCAATCCGGCATTCCGGTTTCGGATGATCGTGCCTTCTGAGGCGCCCTAGGCTGCTCTTGCTTCTCGTTCTAAGTACCGACTTTAGATCGGGTTAATCTGACCTAAAGACAATAAAAAAGGCTCGCGCAATGCGAGCCTTTTTTTGCAAAACGTCAGCCAATTACAGGCTAGAAACGTTCTCGCTCAGGTATTTAGCAACGCCGTCTGGAGACGCGTTCATGCCTTCTTTACCTTTTTCCCACTGCGCCGGGCAGACTTCGCCGTGCTGCTCGTGGAACTGCAGCGCATCAACCATACGCAGCATTTCGTCGATGTT
Organism: Kluyvera intermedia; assembly: GCF_021440345.1. Lineage (GTDB taxonomy): Bacteria > Pseudomonadota > Gammaproteobacteria > Enterobacterales > Enterobacteriaceae > Kluyvera > Kluyvera intermedia_A. The sequence goes on along the minus strand of NZ_JAKCNS010000050.1, from coordinate 63,559 downwards.
ACGGCCCAGCGGCAGGTCGTTAACCACCTGGTGACGAACAACGCCGTTAGCGTCGATCAGGAAGGAGCCGCGCAGCGCAACGCCTTCGTCCGGGTGTTCGATGCCGTAAGCCTGCTGAATTTCACGCTTAACGTCAGCAACCATTGCGTATTTCACTGCACCGATGCCGCCTTTGTCGACAGGGGTGTTACGCCATGCGTTGTGGACGAATTCGGAGTCAAAAGAAACGCCAACCACTTCAACACCGCGCTTCTGGAACTCTTCGTAACGTTTGTCGAAGGCAATCAGTTCGGATGGGCAGACGAAGGTGAAGTCCATCGGCCAGAAGAACAGAACCGTGGCTTTACCCTGGGTGTGCTGTTTGAAATTGAATTTCTCAACGATTTCACCGTTGCCCAGTACCGCAGCTGCGGTGAAGTCAGGCGCTTGACGAGTAACCAGAACCATGGGGTTCTCCTTTGAATTTATAGGGTTAATGTAACGCAACGCGGGCAAGTATAGGCACAGACCGCGGCTAACACAAAAAGACTGTGACGATTAATTAGATAGGTTTTGGCTATTGATAATTTATTTTTACCAAAGGATCAAGCATAGCCATTCCGCCGCGCGATGCAAGCCCTACAGCGCTTTGTTTTTCGCCTGCATCATCATCTGCGGATAAAACTGCCAGAAGCGCGTCTCTAACTCGTCATAGTGCGTATCCAGGTCATGCCAGGAGTCGCGCAGGGCATCCAGCTTCGGACGGCGGCTGGCCATGCCGCTTAACACGCGCTGGATAAAATCCATTTCGCGATAGCGCTCAAGCCAGCGCTCGGACCACAGATGCTCGTTGAGCACGATAAAGCGCTCGGGCGCCTGCGGCAGGATGGTCGTGACCTGCGTATGGGCATAGCGAACGAATTCCTCCAGCGCGATATCCGGAGAAATTTGCGTCCAATGGCGCGATAAAAAATGATCCCACATCACATCCAGCGTAATCGGTGCGACCCGGCGCGTCTCGGGGCGAAACCACTCGCGGGCCTCTTTAACCTGCGGCAGATTATCGGTCATGACGTCGATGCGGCGATGCATATGAATGCCGTCAACCACCGCCGGTGGGTAATCCTGCTCGGGATTACCGCGGACAAAATCCGCCAGCAGATTCCCCGACAGGGAGCTGTCGGCCAGGTGAGCGAGATGCAGATGAGCGAGAAAATTCATTGTTTGCTATTTATCCAGAGGGGTAAGGGTTGCAGGGACGACGCCCCGGCACTAGACTACCCGCCTCATTATTAAGCCCAGAGTCACAGTCATGCGCGTTGCCGATTTCTCCTTTGAACTACCTGAATCCCTGATTGCCCACTATCCGCAAGCCGAGCGCAGTAGCTGTCGCTTGCTGTCTTTGGACGGGCCGACGGGCGCGCTGACGCACGGTACTTTCACCGATTTGCTCGATAAGCTCAACCCTGGCGACCTTCTGGTCTTTAACAATACCCGGGTGATCCCAGCGCGCCTGTTTGGCCGTAAAGCCAGCGGCGGCAAGATTGAAGTGCTGGTCGAGCGTATGCTGGATGATAAACGTATTCTGGCACATATTCGCGCTTCTAAAGCGCCGAAGCCGGGCGCCGAGCTGCTGTTGGGCGACGATGAAAGCATCAAAGCGACGATGGTCGCACGTCACGATGCACTGTTTGAAGTCGAGTTCGACGATGAACGCAGCGTGCTGGATATCCTCAACGCCATCGGCCATATGCCGCTGCCGCCGTACATTGACCGTCCGGACGAAGACGCCGACCGCGAGCTTTACCAGACGGTGTACAGCGAGAAGCCGGGTGCCGTCGCGGCACCAACGGCCGGCCTGCACTTCGACGAACCGCTGCTGGCGAAGCTGCGTGAAAAAGGCATCGAAATGGCCTTCGTCACGCTGCACGTCGGCGCGGGGACTTTCCAGCCGGTGCGCGTGGACAGCATTGAAGACCACATCATGCACTCCGAATATGCGGAAGTGCCGCAGGACGTGGTCGATGCCGTACTGGCCGCTAAAGCGCGCGGCAATCGCGTGATCGCGGTAGGTACGACCTCCGTGCGTTCGCTGGAAAGCGCCGCACAGGCCGCAAAAGATGAACTGATTGCGCCATTCTTCGGTGACACGCAAATCTTTATTTTCCCAGGCTACCAGTATCAGGTGATTGATGCGCTGGTGACCAACTTCCATCTGCCGGAATCGACGCTGATCATGCTGGTATCGGCGTTTGCTGGTTATAAAAACACCATGAACGCCTATCATGAAGCCGTAAAAGCGGAATATCGCTTTTTTAGTTACGGTGATGCCATGTTTATCACGTACAATCCGCAGGCTATTTCTGAGCGTGTCGGGGAATAAGTTTCCGGCATGAGTGTTTAACGTCGGACTGTTTTTCTGACGCAGGAGTTATGATGAAATTTGAACTGGACACCACAGACGGTCGCGCCCGCCGCGGCCGCCTGGTTTTTGACCGTGGCGTAGTAGAAACCCCCGCTTTTATGCCGGTGGGCACCTATGGCACCGTGAAAGGCATGACGCCGGAAGAAGTTGAAGCCACCGGCGCACAAATTATTCTCGGCAACACCTTCCACCTGTGGCTGCGCCCGGGCCAGGAAATCATGAAGCTGCACGGCGATCTGCACGATTTCATGCAGTGGAAAGGGCCAATCCTCACCGATTCCGGGGGTTTCCAGGTCTTCAGCCTGGGTGATATCCGTAAGATCACCGAGCAGGGCGTACACTTCCGTAACCCGATCAACGGCGATCCTATTTTCCTCGATCCAGAAAAATCGATGGAGATTCAGTACGATCTCGGCTCCGACATCGTGATGATCTTCGATGAATGTACGCCATACCCGGCGGACTGGGATTACGCTAAGCGCTCCATGGAGATGTCTCTGCGTTGGGCCAAGCGTAGCCGCGACCGTTTTGACGGTCTGGGCAACAAAAATGCGCTGTTTGGCATCATTCAGGGTAGCGTTTACGAAGATTTACGTGATATCTCCGTGAAAGGTCTGGTGGATATTGGCTTTGATGGCTACGCTGTCGGCGGTTTGGCTGTGGGTGAGCCGAAGGAAGATATGCACCGCATTCTGGAACATGTCTGCCCGCAAATCCCGGCTGATAAGCCGCGTTACCTGATGGGCGTGGGCAAACCAGAGGATCTGGTTGAAGGCGTTCGTCGCGGTATCGATATGTTTGACTGCGTCATGCCGACGCGCAACGCCCGTAACGGTCATCTGTTTGTGACTGACGGTGTGGTAAAAATCCGCAATGCGAAGCACAAAAGCGATACCAGCACGCTCGACGCTGAGTGTGATTGCTACACTTGTCGCAATTATTCACGTGCATACTTGCATCATCTTGACCGTTGCAACGAAATATTGGGCGCGCGCCTCAATACCATTCATAACCTTCGCTACTACCAGCGCTTAATGGCTGGTTTACGCAAGGCTATCGAAGAGGGTAAATTAGAGAGCTTCGTGACCGATTTTTACCAACGCCAGGGGCGTACGGTTCCACCTTTGAACGTTGATTAATTTTAATAATGAGGGAATTTGAATGAGCTTTTTTATTTCTGATGCGGTAGCGGCAACAGGTGCTCCGGCGCAGGGTAGCCCGATGTCTCTGATTCTGATGCTGGTGGTCTTTGGTCTGATTTTCTATTTCATGATCCTGCGTCCACAGCAGAAACGTACCAAAGAACATAAAAACCTGATGAGCTCCATTGCCAAAGGCGATGAAGTCCTGACGAACGGTGGCCTGGTTGGTCGTGTGACTAAAGTAGCAGAAACTGGCTACATCTCTATCGCACTGAACGACACCACTGAAGTGGTTATCAAACGTGACTTCGTAGCTGCCGTTCTGCCGAAAGGCACCATGAAGGCGCTGTAATATTCCGTTTTCCCAAAGGGAACTGCCGTGTTAAACCGTTATCCTTTGTGGAAGTACATCATGCTGGTCGTCGTCATTGTCGTCGGCCTGCTTTACGCACTTCCCAACCTGTATGGTGAGGATCCGGCTGTTCAAATCACTGGCGTGCGCGGCGTCGCCGCCAGTGAGCAAACGCTGATCCAGGTCCAGAAAACGTTACAAGAAGAAAAAATTACCGCTAAGTCTGTGGCACTGGAAGAGGGCGCTATTCTTGCGCGCTTCGACACCACCGACATCCAGCTGCGCGCGCGTGAAGCGCTCATGAGCGTACTGGGTGACAAATATGTCGTGGCGCTTAACCTTGCTCCGGCAACTCCGCGCTGGTTGGCTGCGATTCACGCAGAGCCAATGAAGCTCGGTCTTGACCTCCGCGGCGGCGTTCACTTCCTGATGGAAGTGGATATGGATACCGCACTGGGCAAGCTCCAGGAACAAAATATCGATAGCCTGCGCAGTGACCTGCGTGAAAAAGGCATTCCTTATACTACCGTTCGTAAAGAAGACAACTACGGTCTGAGCATCACTTTCCGTGATAGCAACGCCCGCGATCAGGCGATCTCTTACCTGAGCAAGCGTCACCAGGATCTGGTGATTTCAAGCCAGGGTAGCACCGCGATGCGTGCAGTAATGACCGATGCGCGTCTGAGTGAAGCTCGTGAATATGCGGTACAGCAGAACATCAACATTCTGCGTAACCGTGTAAACCAGCTGGGCGTGGCTGAGCCGGTTGTTCAACGCCAGGGCGCAGACCGTATTGTGGTCGAGCTGCCGGGTATTCAGGACACCGCGCGTGCGAAAGAAATTCTGGGCGCGACCGCGACTCTGGAGTTCCGTCTGGTTAACAGCAACGTCGATCAGGCTGCTGCTGCATCTGGCCGCGTTCCGGGCGACTCTGAAGTGAAAAACACCCGTGAAGGGCAGCCGGTTGTGCTGTTCAAACGTGTGATTCTGACCGGTGACCATATCACCGACTCCACTTCCAGCCAGGATGAATACAACCAACCGCAGGTTAACATCTCGCTCGATAGCGCGGGTGGTAACATCATGTCTAACTTCACTAAGGACAACATCGGTAAACCGATGGCGACCCTGTTTGTGGAGTATAAGGACAGCGGTAAGAAAGACGCCAACGGCCGTGCAGTGCTGGTGAAACAAGAAGAGGTGATTAACATCGCCAATATCCAGTCCCGACTGGGTAACAGCTTCCGTATCACCGGTATCGGCAACCCTAACGAAGCGCGTCAGCTGTCGCTGCTGCTGCGTGCGGGTGCGTTGATTGCGCCAATCCAGATTGTTGAAGAACGTACCATCGGCCCAACGCTGGGTATGCAGAACATCAAGCAGGGTCTGGAAGCGTGTCTGGCCGGTCTGGTGGTCTCTATCCTGTTCATGATCTTCTTCTATAAGAAATTTGGTCTGATTGCGACCAGCGCGCTGATTGCGAACCTGGTACTGATTGTCGGTATCATGTCGCTGCTGCCGGGCGCTACGCTGAGTATGCCGGGGATTGCGGGGATTGTGTTAACCCTTGCCGTTGCCGTCGACGCCAACGTACTGATCAACGAACGTATTAAAGAAGAGCTGAGTAACGGTCGTTCGATTCAGCAGGCTATCAACGAGGGCTATGCCGGCGCGTTCAGTTCCATCTTCGATGCGAACATTACGACGCTGATTAAAGTCCTGATCCTGTATGCGGTCGGTACCGGGGCAATTAAAGGGTTCGCGATTACTACCGGTATCGGTGTGGCGACGTCGATGTTTACCGCGATTGTCGGTACGCGTGCCATCGTAAACCTGCTGTATGGCGGCAAGCGCGTCAAAAAGCTGTCAATCTGAGGAGTGCGAAGTGGCACAGGAATATACTGTTGAACAATTGAACCACGGCCGTAAAGTCTATGACTTTATGCGCTGGGACTACTGGGCTTTCGGCATCTCAGGTTTCCTGCTGATCGCGGCCATCGTGGTGATGGGCGTACGCGGGTTTAACTGGGGTCTCGATTTCACCGGTGGTACGGTGATTGAAATCACGCTGGAAAAACCGGCGGATATGGACGTGATGCGTGATGCGCTGGAGAAAGCGGGCTTCGTTGAGCCGCTGCTGCAGAACTTCGGCAGCAGCCATGACATCATGGTACGTATGCCGCCAACCGAAGGCGCAGACGGCGGTCAGGTGCTGGGGAGCAAGGTGCTGAGTGTGATTAACGAAGCCACCAACCAGAATGCTGCCGTGAAGCGTATCGAATTCGTTGGACCAAGCGTGGGTGCCGATCTGGCGCAAACCGGTGCGATGGCGCTGATGGTGGCGTTGTTATCTATCCTTGTGTACGTTGGTTTCCGCTTTGAGTGGCGACTGGCTGCGGGTGTGGTAATTTCGCTAGCGCACGACGTGATCATTACCATAGGGATCCTGTCGTTGTTCCATATCGAGATTGACCTGACGATCGTGGCATCCTTGATGTCGGTTATCGGTTACTCGTTGAACGATAGCATCGTGGTATCTGACCGTATTCGTGAGAACTTCCGCAAAATCCGTCGCGGTACGCCATACGAAATCTTTAACGTGTCGCTGACCCAAACGCTGCACCGTACGTTGATTACGTCCGGTACCACATTAGTGGTGATTCTGATGCTGTACCTCTTCGGTGGTCCAGTTCTGGAAGGCTTCTCGCTGACTATGCTTATCGGTGTTTCCATCGGTACGGCCTCGTCTATCTACGTAGCCTCGGCGCTGGCGCTGAAGCTGGGTATGAAACGCGAGCACATGCTGCAGCAGAAAGTTGAGAAGGAAGGGGCGGATCAGCCGTCTATTCTGCCGTAAGCGAGCGCTGTTAAGTGATTGAAAAAAGCCGTAACACCCAACCCGTGTTGCGGCTTTTTTATTGCATCTTATTATTCTAATTAAGCCCGAATATTGCTTTGTGAGGAGTCATCATGGCTATCATCCCGAAAAACTACGTCCGGCTGGAAAGCGGCTACCGCGAAAAAGCACTGAAGCTGTTCCCGTGGGTCTGTGGGCGCTGTTCGCGTGAGTTTGTTTACTCGAATCTGCGTGAGCTCACGGTTCACCATATGGATCACGACCATACCAATAACCCGGAAGACGGCAGTAACTGGGAGTTGTTGTGCCTGTACTGCCATGACCACGAGCACTCAAAGTACACCGAGGCGGATCAATACGGTTCAACTGTAGTTGCCGGGGAGGACGCGCAGAAAGATGTCGGGGAGGCGACCTATAACCCGTTTGCCAACCTGCAAGCGATGATGAATAAAAAGAAATAATCGCAGCGGTGTAACGCATACATCATCTTTGGAATCCCGATCGTAAGATTGGGGTTTTTTTTACCTGTTGGGTATGGAATAAGTGTGGATATCGACAGGCGGAGTAGAATCAGCGGCAAGCCGGGTAACCCGGTGAGGCGAAGTGTTGCGGGGGCTTGATCCCCGGTGGCCTTGTCGCTGGAAAGAGAAAACCCCCGCAAATTGTTCGGTATTCACCGGCAACCTAACGGGGGCAATCCTATCTCTAGACAAGTTGAGGATAGCCGCGAACCGTTGCCATTGCAACCAAGGCGGTTATATGTCGCTTACTGAAGTGTGCATTATTGTCTGGCACGATCTGGCAGCGCCTACGCTGGCCAGTATTGCGGCCGGTCTGTTTTTAGGCTGGTGGCATAGCAGGAGATAATGCGAGGTGGGCGCGTTGGCCGCCGCGTGGCAGCATGCGCTCGAAACGGGCCAGAGGATTTCCTCTGGCCTTTTTTGCGCGGGCGAACTTAGAAGTTGTAACCGACAACCAGGTAACCACCCCAGCCGGTAGACTTCGCGCTGAAGTCGCCTTCACCCCAGTTCAGGGTATTCCCGCCTTTCCACTGGCCGCCGTCATGGAAGTAACGAGCCACTACCGAGTAGTGCCAGTGATCGTAGTTCAGCGCCAGGATGTGGCTGGAAGCGATGGAGTTGCTGGTACGGTTTGGTTCGTCGCCCAGATCGGAGCCCCAGTCGAAGTTGGTGAAGCCGATGTAGCTCAGCTTGCCGCCCCACAGATCGGAGATCGGAACAAAGTATTTCACTTTGAAGCGGTAGCCGTCCCACTCGTTTTCGTTGGCTGCGCCATAGTTCTGCCACTGGTATTTAGCATACACGTTCATGGACAGGCTCATTGGCAGGCCGGTATCGATATCGGTACCCAGACCCATGTACCAGGTGCTCTGACGGCTGCCTTTGTTGTCACCCATATCGTAGATGTAGTTGTTGGCGATATACCACTCTTTGAATGGGCCAAAGCTCAGGTCAGCGCCGGTCAGCTTATCGATAGAGAAGCGCGGTTCAATTTCCATAAACATTGGGGAACCGTCGGACCACACGCCTTTATCGTTACCGTTACCCCAATCGAAGGTTTTTGGAATATCGATGTAGCCGTAGAAATCTAACCAATCTTTTTTAGCGAATGCTTCGTACTCCAGGTAAACGTCGTTATTCAGTTTTGGAGAGAAACGGGTGTGGTAGCTACCTACCACGTTGACGCTCTGATGCCACCAGTCGGAAACGTACTCCGGCTGAGAGTCACCGGCTGCGTTAGCAGTGAAAGAGGCGGAGAGCGCCAGCGCCGCACCGGCTGCAAGTAATGTTTTTTTCATATTTTATGCCACTAATAAAATAATTCGAAAGAGAGTGATTTTTATCACCGAAGTTTTTCTAAATGTTTCGTGTTTCTGCGTGCCTATTATATGAATCCTTGCTCACGAAAATCAGTCACGCTTCACACATTTTTCAAGTGCGTAATCGATTGCGTTCACGTTTGCGTAGATTGGACGCGGCGATTGTACTGATGGAGTGAATTATTGCAAATTTTTACATACAGAAAATGTAGGGCGGAGAGTTGGGCGGGATGGGCGTCGGTGCGTTGTTATCGCTCGCGACGCCGATAATACGATTACTGCGCGTTGGCGGGCTGAACGTCGTGGATGCGGACAAAGCCCAGCTGATCCGGCGTCACGCCGTTAAGCTGCAGCGGTATGTCGACATCGCTGGGTGCCAGCACGCTCGCCGGTGCGGAGAAGAGCTTATTGCTCACGTTCACTTCCTGATACTGCTCGGTGGTGCCCTGGATTTGTCCCCATTCTACCGTGCCGGTGAATGCCGGAAGCGGATCGTTGGACTCACCCTGGATGCGCAGAGTCAGCGCTGTTCCCTGCGCGTTGGCGGCAATGTTACGCAGTGACATGCGCAGAGTGCCGACCTGGCTATTCAAGCGAGCAGGGGTGTTCGCCCCCGGCAGCAAATAGACGCCACGTGTCGATTTCGCATTCAGCGCATTTTGCTGGGTGATCTTCACGGTTTCTTTATTTAGCTGCGTCATTTCTGCGCTCAGCGTGCTGATGCTCTGGTGCATCTGCTTCACTTCTGACTGCTGGGCGCAGGCGGTCAGGCTGACGAGGCTTCCCAGCAGGGCAATTCTTAGGTAACGTCTTGTCATTCTGTCTGTTTCCTTCTTCTCGGGATAACGCAATGTTAGCGCGCAACGAGGCATTTGGCATCGATCCATTGTCTCAAAAAGCGCTGTTCCTTTGTTGTCTCGTCAGTTCAGGGTAAAATAGATTCTATTAGCCTTCATCGTCAGGACGTCGTATGCACTGCCCATTCTGTTTCGCCGTAGACACTAAAGTCATTGACTCCCGCCTTGTGGGAGAAGGATCCTCCGTTCGCCGCCGTCGGCAATGCCTGGTGTGCAACGAGCGTTTCACTACCTTTGAGGTGGCTGAGCTAGTGATGCCACGCGTGGTGAAAAGCAATGATGTGCGTGAGCCGTTTAACGAAGACAAGCTACGCAGCGGCATGCTGAGGGCGCTGGAAAAACGTCCAGTGAGCTCTGATGACGTCGAAATGGCGATTAACCACATCAAATCACATCTGCGCGCCACCGGTGAGCGCGAAGTGCCGAGCAAACTGTTGGGTAATCTGGTGATGGAACAGCTGAAAAAGCTCGATAAAGTGGCCTATATCCGCTTTGCTTCGGTTTATCGCAGCTTTGAAGACATCAAAGAATTTGGCGAAGAAATCGCCCGCTTACAGGATTAAGCCATGAGCGACGAGATGTATATGGCGCGCGCCCTGAAGCTGGCGCAGCGCGGACGATTTACCACCCATCCGAACCCACGCGTCGGCTGTGTGATTGTTAATCAGGGCGAAATCGTCGGTGAAGGTTTCCACTATCGCGCCGGTGAACCGCATGCGGAAGTGCACGCGCTACGCATGGCGGGTGATAAGGCCAAAGGCGCAACCGCCTACGTGACCCTTGAACCATGCAGCCACCATGGCCGCACGCCGCCGTGCTGCGATGCGCTCATTGCTGCGGGCGTCGCGCGCGTGGTTGCCGCGATGCAGGATCCAAACCCGCAGGTCGCCGGGCGCGGTTTGTACCGTCTACAGCAGGCGGGAATTGAAGTCAGCCATGGGTTGATGATGAGCGAGGCCGAAGCGCTGAATAAAGGTTTCCTCAAGCGGATGCGCACCGGTTTTCCGTATATTCAGCTTAAGCTTGGGGCGTCGCTCGACGGACGCACGGCGATGGCCAGCGGTGAAAGCCAGTGGATCACCTCGCCGCAGGCACGTCGCGATGTGCAGCGTTTACGTGCAGAAAGCCATGCTATTTTAACCAGCAGTGCCACCGTCTTAGCCGACGATCCAGCATTAACCGTACGTTGGGATGAACTGAGCGCCGATACGCAAAGCCTCTATCCGCAGGAAAATCTGCGCCAGCCGCTGCGAATTATTATCGACAGCGGCAACCGCGTAACGCCGGATCATCGCATTGTACAGCAGCCGGGAGAAACGCTGTTTGCGCGCACAAAAGCAGATACTCGTACCTGGCCGCAGGGTGTGCAAACGCTGATGGTGCCGGAGCATAACGGCCATCTCGATCTGGTGTTGCTGATGATGCAGCTGGGAAAACAGCAGGTGAACAGCATCTGGGTTGAAGCAGGTCCGACCCTTGCCGGGGCGCTGATTGAAGCCGGGCTGGTGGATGAGCTTATCGTCTACATGGCGCCTAAACTGTTAGGAAGCGATGCGCGCGGATTATGTGTGCTGCCAGGCCTTGAGAAACTCAGCCAGGCCCCCCATTTCAAATTCAATGAGATACGTCAGGTTGGCCCGGATGTCTGCCTGCATTTAACGACTGCGTGAGGCATTCCGAATTAGAGGAAGCAGCGCCCAGAATATTATGATAAAATCCGCCCCCCTGCGGGGCAAATGAACCCAAAGGAAGAGTATGAACATTATTGAAGCTAACGTTGCTACCCCGGACGCTCGCGTCGCCATCACCATCGCGCGTTTCAACAACTTTATCAATGACAGCCTGCTGGAAGGTGCTATCGACGCCCTGAAACGCATTGGTCAGGTTAAAGATGAAAATATCACCGTTGTTTGGGTTCCTGGCGCTTATGAACTGCCGCTGGCAGCGGGCGCACTGGCAAAAACCGGTAAATACGATGCGGTGATTGCACTGGGTACAGTTATCCGTGGCGGTACTGCCCACTTCGAATATGTTGCTGGTGGGGCAAGCAATGGCCTGGCGCACGTCGCTCAGGACAGCGAAATCCCAGTAGCCTTCGGTGTTCTGACCACCGAAAGTATTGAACAAGCCATCGAACGCGCTGGCACAAAAGCCGGTAACAAAGGTGCAGAAGCTGCACTGACCGCGCTTGAAATGATTAATGTATTGAAAGCCATCAAGGCCTGATTTTTGTAAGGGGAAATCCGTGAAACCTGCTGCTCGTCGCCGCGCCCGTGAGTGTGCCGTCCAGGCGCTCTATTCCTGGCAGTTGTCCCAGAACGACATCTCTGATGTTGAATACCAGTTCCTGGCGGAACAAGACGTTAAAGATGTTGACGTCGCGTACTTCCGTGAACTGCTGTCCGGGGTGGCGACTAACAGCGCGTACCTCGATGGATTGATGAAGCCATACCTGTCCCGTCTGCTCGAAGAGCTGGGCCAGGTAGAGAAAGCCGTGCTGCGCATCGCGCTGTTCGAGCTCTCTAAGCGTGATGATGTGCCGTATAAAGTGGCTATCAACGAAGCAATCGAGCTGGCAAAAACCTTTGGCGCTGAAGACAGCCACAAGTTCGTCAACGGCGTGCTGGATAAAGCCGCTCCAGCCATTCGTCCCCGCAAAAAGTAACCCGTAGGCCGGTGAGAGAGCGATAATTATCGCTTTCCCCGGCCTTGTTTTATCCTTCTGCTGAGGCATAACGTATGGCATGCGGCGAATTTTCCCTGATTGCCCGTTATTTTGACCGAGTACGAAACGCCCGTCTTGATGTAGAAACCGGTATCGGTGACGACTGCGCGCTACTCAACATCCCCGAAAAACAAACCCTGGCAATCAGCACCGATACGCTGGTAGTAGGGAATCATTTCCTTCCTGATATCGACCCGGCTGATTTAGCCTACAAAGCGCTGGCGGTTAACGTTAGCGATCTGGCTGCGATGGGTGCCGATCCGGCGTGGTTAACGCTGGCTTTGACCCTGCCTTCGGTCGATGAAGAGTGGCTGGCGGCGTTCAGCGACAGCCTGTTTGAACAGCTAAACTATTACGATATGCAGCTCATTGGCGGCGATACCACCAAAGGGCCGCTGGCGATGACGCTCAGCATCCACGGCTACGTGCCCGTGGGGCGCGCGTTGAAGCGTTCAGGGGCGAAACCGGGCGACTGGATTTACGTCACCGGGACGCCGGGCGATAGCGCTGCCGGGCTGGCTCTGCTGCTGAATCAATTGAAAATTGATGCGCCGGAAGATGCCGCCTATCTGCGGCAACGCCATTTACGCCCGACGCCGCGCGTGCTGCAAGGGCAGGCGCTGCGCGATCTCGCCAGCTCGGCCATTGATTTGTCCGACGGGCTGATTTCCGATCTGGGCCATATTCTGAAGGCCAGCGGCGTAGGCGCGCGGATTGAACTCGATATGTTGCCGTACTCCGGGGCCATGATGCGCCACGTTACCCCGGAGCAGGCGTGCCGCTATGCGCTGTCCGGCGGCGAGGATTATGAGCTGTGCTTCACCGTTCCTGAACTGAACCGCGGGGCGCTGGAAGTGGCGCTGGGGCAGCTCGGCACGGCATTTACCTGCATTGGGCAAATTAGCGCCGATGTGGAAGGGCTGAATTTTACACAAGATGGAAAGGCGGTCACGCTGGACTGGAAGGGGTACGATCACTTTGGCTAAGCATGATATCGCAAAAAGCCGCCTGAATATGCGCAATCCTTGGCACCTGCTGGCGACCGGGTTTGGTAGCGGTTTAAGCCCAATCGTTCCGGGAACGATGGGATCGCTGGCCTCTATCCCGTTCTGGTATTTGCTGACCTTTTTACCGCTGCAGATCTATTCGCTGGTGGTGATGTTTGGCATTTGCATCGGCGTTTATATCTGTCGCCGCACGGCGCGTGATATGCAGACTCATGACCACGGCAGCATCGTGTGGGATGAGTTTATCGGCATGTGGATAACCTTAATGGCGATCCCGGTCATCAGCTGGCAGTGGGTGCTGGCCGGGTTTGTGGTATTCCGCATTCTGGATATGTGGAAACCGTGGCCGATCCGCTGGTTTGACCGCAACATTCACGGTGGTATGGGGATCATGGTTGATGACATCGTCGCCGGGGTCATCTCGGCGGGGATTCTGTACGTCGCTGGGCATCACGTTTTGTGATGCGTTGACCCTCACCCCGAAAGGGAGAGGGGAAAAAATTGGTGGTGTGATGATGCACATCACTAACAGATGATGCCGAACGGTGCCCTCTCCCCATCGGGGAGAGGGCTAGGGTGAGGGGGGTATTCTGTTACTTAAACCCCACCACCGGATGTACCTGATACGGTGCTTCCATCGCCGAAATCTGTTCTCGCGTCAGCGTCAGATCAACCGCGTTTAACAGCTCCTCTAACTGTTCCTCACGCGATGCGCCGATAATCGGTGCCGCCACCCCAGGTTTACTCAACAACCATGCCAGCGCTGTTTGCGCGCGGCTGGCTTCCACTTCTTCGGCTACCCGCTCCAGCTCCCCGGCAATTTGCTCATCGTTCTCTTCCGTGGTGCTGTAGAGCGTCTGGCCGAATTCATCGGATACCAGTCGCGCGGTGGTTTCCCCCCAAGGGCGGGTAAGACGGCCACGCGCCAGCGGGCTCCACGGGATCACCGCCACGCCTTCTTCCACGCACAGCGGCAGCATATCGCGCTCTTCTTCGCGATAAATCAAATTGTAGTGATCCTGCATGGTGACGAACGGCGCCCAACCGTTGGTTTTTTGCAGCGCCAGCGCGTGGGCGAACTGACGGGCATGCATTGAAGAGGCGCCGATAAAGCGGGCTTTGCCCGATTTTACGACTTCGTCGAGCGTTTCCAGCGTCTCTTCAATCGGCGTGCGGTAGTCCCAGCGATGAATTTGTAGCAGATCGACATAGTCCATCCCAAGGCGACGCAGGCTGTCGTCGATGGAGCGTAAAATCTGCGCCCGTGAAAGGCCTTCTTCTAAATCGCCCACCTGGTGGTAGACCTTGGTGGCTACCACCACGTCTTCACGCCGGGCGAAGTCGCGCAGCGCTCGGCCGACAATCTCCTCGCTGCTGCCGTCGGAATAGCTGTTAGCGGTGTCGAAAAAGTTGATACCGCCTTCGAGGGCGCGTTGAATGATTGGGCGGCTGCTGTCTTCCGGCAGAGTCCAGGCGTGCTTACCTCGATCCGGTTCGCCGAAGGTCATACAGCCCAGGCAAAGGCGGGAAACCCGAAGGTCGGTTTGTCCTAAGAGATGGTATTGCATGATTCAGCTCCTGCTAGCGGGTAAGGGATTTACCTTTAAGCATAGCAGGAGCGATAGGAGGGATTATGCCAACCAGGCCGCGATCTTCGCCTCAATGCCCGCCGCGTCGAGACCGAGGTCGGCGCGGGCCTCTTCCTGCGTCCCCTGTGGGACGAAGAAATCAGGCAGGCCAAGATTAAGCACCGGCACCGGTTTACGATGCGCCATCAGCACGTCGTTCACGCCGCTGCCCGCGCCGCCGATAATGGCGTTTTCTTCCAGCGTTACCAGCGATTCATGGCGCGCAGCCATCTCAAGGATCAACGTCTCATCGAGCGGCTTCACAAAGCGCATATCAACCAGCGTAGCGTTAAGTTTTTCGGCTACGATCTCGGCTTCCGCCAGCAGGGTACCAAAGTTGAGAATCGCCAGTTTCTCGCCTTCACGTTTCACCACGCCTTTGCCCAGCGGCAGTTTAGCTAATGGTTCAAGCGTTGCACCTGTACCGCTACCGCGTGGATAGCGCACCGCGCTTGGGCCATCGCCGTAATGGTAGCCGGTGTACAGCATCTGGCGACACTCGTTCTCGTCGCTTGGGGTCATGATGACCATTTCCGGGATGCAGCGCAGATAGGAGATATCGAACGCCCCCTGATGCGTCTGCCCGTCGGCGCCGACGATACCGGCGCGGTCAATGGCGAACAGCACCGGCAGCTTCTGGATGGCAACGTCGTGAATGACCTGGTCGTAGGCGCGCTGTAGGAAGGTTGAGTAAATCGCCACAATCGGTTTATAACCGCCAATCGCCAGACCGGCGGCAAAAGTCACCGCGTGCTGTTCGGCAATGGCGACATCGAAATACTGATCGGGATATTTTTTGGAGAACTCCACCATGCCGGAGCCTTCACGCATGGCGGGGGTGACCGCCATCAGTTTGGCATCTTTGGCCGCGGTTTCGCACAGCCAGTCGCCGAAGATTTTTGAATACGACGGCAGGCCACCGCTGCTTTTCGGCAGTTTACCGCTGGTGTGGTCGAATTTAGGCACCGCGTGGAAGGTGATGGGATCTTTCTCGGCGGGCTCATAGCCACGGCCTTTTTTGGTCATAATGTGCAGGAACTGCGGGCCTTTCAGGTCGCGCATGTTCTTGAGCGTATTGACCAGCCCAACCACGTCGTGACCGTCAACCGGCCCGATGTAGTTGAAGCCGAGTTCTTCAAACAGCGTCCCCGGCACCACCATGCCTTTGATGTGTTCTTCCGTGCGTTTGAGCAGCTCTTTAATTGGCGGAACGCCGGAGAAGACTTTCTTGCCGCCTTCACGCAGAGAGGAGTAGAGCTTGCCGGAAAGCAGCTGCGCCAGATGGTTATTAAGCGCGCCGACGTTTTCCGAGATAGACATTTCGTTGTCGTTGAGCACCACCAGCATATCGGGCTTGATATCGCCCGCGTGGTTCATCGCTTCAAATGCCATACCGGCGGTGATCGCGCCGTCGCCAATCACGCAGACGGTACGACGCTGCTTGTTCTCTTTTTCAGCCGCCACGGCAATGCCGATACCTGCTGAAATTGAAGTCGAGGAGTGGCCGACGCTCAGCACGTCGTACTCGCTTTCACCGCGCCACGGGAACGGGTGCAGGCCACCTTTCTGACGGATGGTGCCGATTTTGTCGCGACGGCCGGTCAGAATCTTGTGCGGATAGGCCTGGTGACCAACGTCCCAGATAAGCTGGTCGAACGGCGTGTTATAGACATAATGCAGCGCCACGGTGAGTTCCACCGTGCCAAGCCCGGAGGCAAAGTGTCCGCTGGAACGGCTCACGCTGTCGAGCAGGTAACGACGTAGCTCGTCACATAGCTTCGGCAGGCTCTCTTTTGGCAACAGGCGCAATTCCTGGGTGGAATCGACCAGTGCCAGGGTCGGGTATTTGGCAATATCAAAACTCATCGGAGACTCATTTATTGTTTATTTGTCGCGCAGGATGATGTAGTTCGCTAGCGCTTCCAGTGCTGTGGTATCCAGTGACTGCGCGGCCAGTTCGGTTAACGACTGGCGGGCTTCTGCAATAAGGTCACTGGCTTTTGTCCGGGCTTGCTCAAGGCCCAGTAATGCAGGATAGGTACTCTTGCCGAGCTGCTGGTCGGCGCCCTGGCGTTTTCCGAGGGTCGCAGTATCGCCCACCACATCCAGAATGTCATCCTGAACCTGGAAGGCCAGGCCGATGCTTTCGGCGTACTTATCCAGCAATGGCAGCGCGGGGCGCCCCCGGTGACCCGCGCGCCGCGCCCCCCCNNTTATCCAGAAATGGCCGCGCTGCGCGCCCCTGTTCCCCGGCGCTCAGCGCACCCAGACGAACGGCAGCACGAATTAGCGCACCGGTTTTATGGCGGTGAATGCGCTCCAGCATTTCCAGATTAACCTGTTGCCCTTCGGCTTCCAGATCCAGCGCCTGGCCGCCGCACATTCCCGCTACGCCGCTGGCGGTAGCCAGCTCTGACAGCATCGCCAGGCGATCGCGGTCGGAGACTTCGGTCATCGGTGCATCACTGAGTATAGAGAACGCCAGCGTTTGCAGCGCGTCACCGGCCAAAATTGCGCTCGCCTCGCCAAATTTGATGTGGCAGGTTGGCTGGCCGCGGCGCAGATCGTCATCGTCCATTGCCGGCAGATCGTCATGCATCAGCGAATAGGCGTGAATACACTCCACCGCAGCGGCTGGGGCATCCAGCGTCGTGGTGCTGACGCCGAACATTTTCCCAGTGGCGTACACCAGGAACGGGCGCAGGCGTTTACCGCCTAATAGTGCGCCATACTGCATGGCGTTAACCAGTGGAGTGTTCTGAAACGGCAGCGGAGCGATAAAACGGCGCAGCGCGTCGTTTGCCTGTTCTACGCAGGCATTGAGCTGTTGCGAGAAATCCATTTTATTCGGCGTCCGGGGTGAAAGGCGTTAAAGGTGCGTCTTCGTTATCGGCCAGCAGGATCTGCACGCGCTGTTCCGCTTGCTGCAGTTTCGTCTGCCCCTGACGTGCCAGCTGCACGCCACGTTCAAATTCGTTTAACGCCTCTTCCAGCGGCAGGGAGCCGCTCTCGAGACGGTTAACAATCTGCTCCAGCTCGGTTAATGCGGTTTCAAAACTGGCCGGGGCTTCATTTTTCTTTGGCATAGTGAATTTTTGGCTCTTGTTATGTCGCGACTGCGTCTATGGTAACGGAGTCTGGGCGTGAAGCAAATAACACGCAATGGTAAGCGGGATGATGGTATACTTCGCGACCTGGACGCAGGCTCCCTCGGTAAGAATGGTGCACTGCGATACATCTTTTTGCCTAAAGCCCCGTCGGGCTTGCCAACGAACCATTGCCGCCATGAAGTTTATCATTAAATTGTTCCCGGAAATCACCATCAAAAGCCAAACTGTGCGTTTGCGCTTTATTAAAATTTTAACCGGTAACATTCGTAACGTTCTTAAAAATCACGATGAAACGCTCGCTGTCGTTCGCCACTGGGACCACATCGAAGTGCGTTCCAAAGATGAAGACAAACGAGAGATCCTCCGCGACGCGTTGACGCGTATCCCCGGTATTCACCATATTCTGGAAGTGGAAGACGTTCCGTTTACCTCGCTGCACAATATCTTTGAGCAGACGCTGCCGCTGTGGCGCGAAGCGCTGGAAGGCAAATCCTTCTGCGTACGCGTTAAACGTCGCGGTAAGCATGAGTTCACTTCTATCGAAGTAGAACGTTACGTTGGCGGCGGTCTGAACCAGCACATCGAAACGGCGCGCGTGAAGCTGACCAACCCGGATGTGACGGTTAACCTCGAAATCGAAAACGATCGCCTGCTGCTGGTGAAAGGGCGTTATGAGGGCATCGGCGGTTTCCCTATCGGGACTCAGGAAGACGTTCTGTCGCTGATCTCCGGCGGGTTCGACTCCGGCGTCTCCAGCTATATGCTGATGCGTCGCGGCTGCCGCGTGCACTACTGCTTCTTCAACCTCGGCGGTGCGGCCCATGAAATCGGCGTTCGCCAGGTCGCTCACTATCTGTGGAACCGCTTTGGCAGTTCTCACCGCGTACGCTTCGTGGCGATCAACTTCGAACCTGTGGTTGGCGAAATCCTCGAGAAAGTGGAAGACGGCCAGATGGGCGTGGTGCTTAAGCGCATGATGGTCCGCGCGGCATCCCAGGTGGCTGAACGCTACGGCGTGCAGGCGCTGGTGACCGGCGAAGCGCTGGGCCAGGTGTCCAGCCAGACGCTGACCAACCTGCGTCTTATCGACAACGTCTCTGACACCCTGATTCTGCGTCCGCTGATCTCGCACGACAAAGAGCACATCATCGATCTGGCGCGTGAAATTGGCACCGAAGATTTTGCCCGTACCATGCCGGAATACTGCGGCGTTATCTCGAAAAGCCCAACCATCAAAGCGGTGAAGGCGAAGATCGAAGCCGAAGAAGCCAACTTTGATTTCAGCATTCTGGATAAAGTGGTTGCCGAAGCGAACAACGTCGACATTCGCGATATCGCCCAGCAGACCCAGCAGGAAGTGGTGGAAGTGGAAACCGTGAGCGGTTTCGCTGAAAACGACGTGATTCTGGATATCCGCTCGATTGACGAGCAGGACGACAAGCCGCTGAAAGTGGAAGGCGTGGAAGTGGCGTCACTGCCGTTCTACAAGCTGAGCACCAAGTTTGGCGATCTCGACCAGAGCAAAACCTATCTGCTGTGGTGTGAGCGCGGCGTGATGAGCCGTCTGCAGGCGCTGTATCTGCGTGAGCAGGGCTTTGCCAACGTAAAGGTTTACCGTCCGTAGGCGTGAATCTGCATACTAAAAAACCCGGCATTGCCGGGTTTTTTATTGCCTGCGAGCGCAGAACTACGCTTCGTAGTGGTTATAAATCCCCGCCGCCATCACCAGCTGTGTAGAGATTTCATAGGCTTTTTCACGCCCGACCAGCAGGTCGACAATCTTCAGACCGAAATCGATAGCGGTGCCTGGCCCCTGGCTGGTCAGCAGGTTAACGCGCGGGTCCCAGACCACGCGCTTATCCTGCCACTGGCCTTCTGGAATCTGATCTTTCAGCGCCGGGAAGCCGGTCATGTTGCCAATCGGGAAGAGGTCGTGCGGGACCAATACGGTGGCGGCGGCCGCACAAATAGCGGCGACAATGCGTCCGGAGAGGTGAAACTGTCTCACCGTCTCGACCAGCAGCGGGCTGTCGCGGAAGCATTCCGCTCCCTTAATTCCGCCCGGCAGGATGATGATATCGAAATCACCGTCGGCGACTTCAACCAACGGGGCATCGGCCAGCAGCTTAACGCCGCGCGAACAGGTAATCGTCAAATTGCCATCGCTTGCGACGCTGGCGGTAGTGACCTGGATTCCGCCACGCACTAACAAATCGATAGTGGTGACCGCTTCCATCTCTTCACTACCAGGAGCGAGGCAAATCAGTGCCGACGCGCTCATATTCACTCTCCTTACGTTTAACCAGTTCATACAGGCGGGTATTTTCCGGCACCGGAATGCCGTGCGCCCGCGCGCGTTTGAGCAGAAAACCGGTGATATAGTCGATTTCCGTATGCCGAAGTGCGCGGATGTCCTGCAGCATGGAAGAGATATTTTCCGCTGTCAGGTCAATCACCTGGTTAACATAAAATAACAGACTTTCCGGCGAGGTATGAAATCCTTCCCGCGTCATGGTCATCGCCACCTCTTCGCAGATGTGGGCTATCTCTTCCTGATGATCGCGTAAATCGCCGTTCTTACAGTCCATCAGCGCGGTGAGTGGGTTGATAACGCAGTTAACGGCAAGCTTGCGCCACATGGCGGAATGAATGCTGTCGTGCCAGGCGACGTCCGGCAGCACCTCTTGCAGCGTTTCCGCAAGCTGGCTGTAGTCTTCGTCATAGCGTTTTCCTGGGCCGATGTGGGTTGTCCCGTTGGCGACATGAACAATCACGTTACCGTCGCGACGCGCGGCCTGAGTGGTTGCCCCGAGCAGAATCGGTTGCTGAAGGTCATTCAGTTCATTCAGCGTACCCATGCCGTTATGAATCAGCAGGATCGGCGTAGTCGCCGGGAGGCGGGCCGCCAGGCTTCTGACCGCGTCGGAAACCTGCCAAGCTTTAAGAGTCACCAGCAGGAGATCGCTTTGCGCCAGAAAATCGGGATCGTTGGCGATAAGAGACTGATTAAAAATGGTGCCGTCCAGCTCTAACAAATTGACGCTACAGTAGGGCTGAGGTACGCGTAACCAGCCTTGTACTTCAAATCCTTTTTTGTGGAGCGCCGTCATCCATAGCTGGCCTAGCGCGCCACATCCCAATACCGTAATTTTCAAACATCCTCCTGACCGTCTTCTTACCACACCAGATGTAGCGGGTATGTCATACTTCACGCTGGCTATCATGCCATAGTGTGAGTATAGCGCTATCAACTCTGCTGTCGGGGATAACAAGTTGAGTTATGCCGCGTTGCAGGTATTATGCAACGCAAACGAAACTATGGGAGGGGAAAAGATGCCATCTTTCGATATTGTCTCTGAAGTCGATCTTCAGGAAGCACGCAACGCGGTTGATAACGCGAGCCGTGAAGTAGAATCACGCTTTGACTTTCGTGGTGTTGAAGCCACTTTTGAATTAAACGAAGCGAATAAGACGATTAAGGTGCTGAGCGAGTCTGACTTCCAGGTCAATCAGCTGCTGGATATCCTGCGCGCTAAGCTGCTCAAACGCGGCATTGAAGGGACGTCGCTGGACGTGCCAGAAGATTTCGTCCACAGCGGGAAAACCTGGTTCGTTGAAGCCAAGTTGAAGCAGGGGATCGAGAGCGCGGTTCAGAAGAAAATCGTTAAGCTGATTAAAGACAGCAAGCTGAAAGTCCAGACGCAGATTCAGGGCGAAGAACTTCGTGTAACCGGTAAGGCACGCGACGATCTGCAGGCCGCGATGGCGCTGGTACGCGGCGGCGATCTGGGGCAGCCGTTCCAGTTCAAAAACTTCCGCGACTGATTGCGTAAGCACTGCCCGCAGGATCATGCGGGCAGTTCTGTTTACCGAGCGGCGATCGCCTGCTCAACCTCAAAGCGATTGGTCACTTTGCTGTCGATTTTTACGTAAGCCGAGTGCTCTTCCGCCACCACTAACACTTCTTTGACACCCTCGGTTGCCAGCAGGCGTTCACGTAGCGCATCGTCGGCGGTGATATCTTTTGGGATTTCTACGCGCAGGCTACTGACGTACTGCGGTTCCTGCATCGTCATTGAGACCAGCAGCCAGACGGTGGCCAGCAGCGCCCCGGCGAGAAACACCGTTTGCGAATCAAACAGACCATCGACCCAGCCACCCAACGAGCCGCCAATTGCCACGCCCAGGAACTGGCTGGTGGAGTAAATGCCCATCGCCGTTCCTTTGTATCCCGCCGGTGACTCTTTGCTGATAAGTGAAGGCAGCAGCGCTTCCATCAGGTTGAACGCGAGGAAGAAAATCTGCACGCCGATAACCAGCTCCCAGAAGGCGTTGCCGGAACCCCACAGCACGATTTCAGCAATCAGCAGCAGAGAAATACACATCACGAAAACGCGCTTCATGCGGCGTTTTACTTCGGCGTAAATGATAAACGGCACCACGGAGATGAACGACACCAGCATCGTCACCAGATAAATCTTCCAGTGCTCGGCGGCCGGGAAACCGGCGGCTTCCAGCTGGCCCGGCAGCGCGACGAAGGTCGACATCAGCAGAATATGCAGGCACATAATGCCGAAGTTGAGCTTCAGCAGCCGAGGCTCCATCAGCACTTTGCTAAAGCAGCCTTTCACCATCCCTGATTCGCGGTTGAGGACGTGATTTTTGCTGTCCGGCACCACCAGAATGGTCAGCAAAATCCCCAGCGTGGCCAGCCCGGCAATCATCCAGAACAGCGCGTGCAGCCCCAGCTTATGGGTGATGATTGGGCCCAGCACCATGGCGATGGCAAAGGTCACGCCGAAGCTGACGCCGATAAACGCCATCGCTTTGGTGCGGTTTTGCTCGCGAGTTAAATCGGATAGCAGCGCCATGACCGCGGCGGCAATGGCTCCGGAGCCTTGCAGTGCGCGGCCAAGAATAATGCCCCAGATAGATTCGGACATGGCGGCAATCACGCTACCTAAAACGAATATCGCCAGCCCGCCGATAATTAACGGTTTGCGGCCAATGCGGTCAGAGATCAGCCCAAAGGGAATTTGGAATACCGCCTGCGCCAGGCCGTAAATACCGATGGCCAGGCCAATTAGCGCTTCGCTAGCGCCCTGTAATGCCATGCCGTATGTGGTCAGAACCGGCAGAACCATAAACATGCCGAGCATACGCAAAGAAAATACGGTTCCTAAACCCCAGGTGGCGCGCAACTCACCGGGCGTCATTTTGTAATCGTTCATTCCCACCTCAAGATAAAAGCCGGGGGTAGTGTAGTGCGGGGAGCGGGCAGGGTAAACAGACGCTTAATTAACAAATATTACATTATTGAATCATTTGTGCGGAATAGAGACAAAAAACCTCCTCCGGCGGCAATGCTGCTGCCGGAGGAGGGGCGCATTTACGCGGCTTTAGGGGCTATATGGCGAATTGCGTCAATCACTTCCAGTGAACGCAACGCATCGGCGGCGTCAATAATTGGGGCTGCCTCACCGCGTATAACCTGCAGGAAATGGCGCAGTTGCAAAATAAACGGGTCGATCGGCTCAACGTTGAGCGTTTCCTGCAACAGCGGCGCATGCCAGCCGCTTTGCTCGCCGTAGCGCCACCATCGCATTTGGGGAATCGCCAGCGCCCCCTTGCTGCCGGAAATCAGATAGCAGTTCTCCGGCGTATGGGCGTAGATGGCGTTTTCCGCCGAGTTCATCTCCCAGCTCCACGGGCTGACGCCGCAATCGCTCAGCACCGCGCTGCCCAAGGCACCGCAGGCAAAACGCAGGTTCACCACCGCGCTGTCTTCGTTGGCAAAACCGCGCGTGGCGCTGGAGGTCATCGCCTGCACCTCTTCAATCTCGCCGAGCAGGTAGCGCAGGAGGTCAATATCGTGGACCAGGTTGACCAGCAGCGGCCCGGCACCCGGCTCGCGTCGCCAGGCGACATCAAAATAGTCGTCGGGCTTTTGCAAAATCCAGTGCGCGGAGACCGCGACAATTTTGCCCAGCTCACCGCTATCAATCAGCGCCTTGGCCGCGGCGGTTAGCGCATTATGCCGACGATGATGGCCGACCAGCACCGGCACGCCGTGCTTTTGTGCCGCCAACACCAGTTCCTGCGCGCGTTCCGGGGACTCGGCGACCGGCTTTTCCACCAGCACCGGAATCCCCCGCTCGATACAGGCGATGGCGCAAGGGACATGCAGGGTGTTTGGCGTGGCATTAATCACTCCCTGCGGTTTCGCTTGCTCCAGCATGGTTTCCACGTCGGCATACCACGCCACGCCTAATGATTGCGCCAGCGCTTCGGCCTGCGGTGACGGGTCGGCAATGGCGACCAGCTCTGCCTGCGAAACCTGATTGATCACATCGATATGTTTGCGCCCGATGGCGCCGGCACCAATAACGGCAAGACGAATACGGCTCATGATGGGCTCCTCAGCGATGCGCTGATGGTGGGTTTAGTCTCGACGGGACCAGCGGCCCAATAGCTTTTGGCGGCGAGGCCGAGGATGGTTAGCGCAGCCGGGATCCCCAGAATCAGGAAGACCGACCTGAAATCGAACCCCATCGCCAGCATTTCGGCACCCGCAAAGGCGCTCAGAATCGCCCCGATACGACCAACGCCGTGCATCCAACTGGAGCCGGTGGCTCGCGCCTGAGTGGGGTAAAACCGCGCCGACAGGGCGTTCATTCCAGTGTTGGCCCCGTTCAGACAGGCGCCGCTGACAAAGGCCAGAGAGCACAGGAGCGGGAAGTTAATCCCGGCGTAGCCGATGGCCATGGTGAACAGACCGCCGACGGCATAAATAATCCCCAGCGCCCGGTGTGGGTTGATTTTATCCATCAGCCAGCCGGCAAACAGCGAACCGACGGTGCCCCCGGCCTGATACAGCGCGGTCATGATGGCGGCCTGGCTAACCGTCAGGCCAATCTCTTTCACCAGCGTCGGCAGCCAGCTGCCGAGGATATAGACCAGAAACAGCCCCATAAAATAGATCAGCCACAGCATCAGCGAGCCGAACAAATAGTCGCGCGACAACACGATGCGCATGGCGCTGCTTTTAATTGGCTGCTGGGGCAGGATAAAGCTGACGTTTTCGCTCACTTGTCCGGGGTAACAACGCTGCAAAATGGCGTGAATGCGGGCGACTGGGGCCTGTTTGATCACCAGAAAACGCGCCGACTCCGGTAGTTTCCAGATAAGGAGAGGCGCAAACAGCAGCGGCAAAATCCCGCCCAGCGCCATCAGTGAATGCCAGCCGAACTGGGGGATCAGCCACGAGGCGGCAAATCCACCAACGGCGGCGCCAAAGGTAAAGCCGCAGAAAATCACGGTGATAATAAACGAGCGCTGGCGCTCCGGCGCATACTCCGACACCAGCGTGCTCATATTCGGCATCGCGGCCCCCAGCCCCAGCCCGGTCATAAAGCGGAAGAAAATCATCTGCTCAATGTTTTGCGAAAAGGCGGTGGCAATGGTCCAGAAGCCAAAGAAAAAGACGCTGTTAATGATGATTTTTTTGCGCCCCAGCCAGTCGGCAAGCGGCCCGGAAAAAAGCGCGCCGAGGGCGAGGCCAATCAGCGCCGTGCTGATCACAAAGCCGAGTTCATGGTTGCTGACGCCCCATTCCTGCTTCAGCGTGGGGGCGATAAAGCCCATGATGGCGATATCGAATCCGTCGAGCGCAATCACGCAGAAACCCAGGAAAATCACCAGTTTCTGGTAACGGCTGAGCGGGTTGGTGTTAATGAGTTCTCTGACATCCAGGCGTTGAGTCTGTGACATAGCGAGCTCCTGTTTACAGGAAGGATTGTGCAGCGTTAAACAGCAGCTGGGCGCGTTGTTGGGCTGGCAGCGCCCCTTGAGTACCGGCCAGCGGGACTTCCACCGATACCGGTAGCGTGGCGGGCAGCGCCGCCATCAGGCCGCGTAGATCCAACCCGCCTTCACCCAGTACCTGACGCGCACAGCGGGCCTGGTAGATAAGCTCTTGCGTATCGGTAGGAATTAACGCCGGGGCATCGCACAGCTGCATATAGTTGAGCTGTTGTGGGGTAAGAGCCTTCAGGGAGTCCAGCGATTCCCCTGCGCGCCAGAAGTGAATGGCATCGACCAGAATGCCAACGTTGCTTTGGCCGCTGGCGTTAATCAGCTTCTGGGCATCGGCGAGGGTACGAATCTGCGTCCAGGGCATCGGTTCCAGATTCATGGTCAGGCCGTAGGCTGCACCGGCCTGCGCCAGTCGAGCCAGGTTATCCGCACTACGTCGTATATCGCCATCATTTCCGGCCACCAGCACCTGCTGGGCTTCCAGCCGGGCGGCGGTTTCAAGGAAGGGCTGTAGCGCATCAAGGCTGAAGTCCGGCGTCAAACGCACAATCTCAACGTCGGAGACGCGGATGCCGGTATCGCGCAGGGCAGCGAGCGTTTCGCGTACCGTCGCAGTATCGCCCAGCATGTCGTAATTGGGATCGTCAGGGGTCGCGGGCAGTAGCCGAAGGCCAACGTGGCTGTAGCCGGTGAGGGCTGCGATACGCACCTGCTCGGGCGGTGATACGTCGAGCACCGTGAGTGCGGCAAGGGACAGAGAACGCATATTCATAAAGACTCCAGTACGGTTGCAGGTAAGGTTTTTTTGTTATGTTTGGCGCCTTCCGTTGGCAAAAATGCGTAGGTGTTTTTTTAGTTATTCAGCGATGCGGACAGGTTTTTCCCTACCAGATAACCAAAGGTCATGGCAGGGCCCAGCGTGATGCCGCCGCTGGGGTAGTACCCCTGCATCACGCTCGACATATCGTTCCCCACGGCGAAGAGGCCGGGAATGGGCCGTTGTTCGGCATTGAGCACACGCGCCTGTTCATCGGTTTTCAGGCCGCTAAAGGAGCCGAGTGAACCGGGGAGAATGCGCACGGCGTAGTACGGCGCATCTTCCAGCGCGCCCAGCGTCGGGTTGGGCTGATGCCGGGCGTCGCCCTGTGCGCAGTTGTAGGCTGAGGCCCCGCGCTGGAAATCATCATCGCGTCCCTGATGGGCGAAACCGTTGAAGCGTGCGACGGTAGCGCTGAGTTCTGCGCGGTCAATGCCGCATTTTTCTGCCAGCGCTTCGAGCGTTGTCGCGCTTTGCAGATAGCCGGTACGCAGCCAGGCTTCGACCGGGAACGGCGTCGGGCGCGCATGCCCCAGACCGTAGCGATGCAGCGCGCGGCTGTCGGCGATAAGCCAGGCCTGCGGCTGTTCGCCCTCCGGCGTGGCATCAATCAGCGCCGCGATAAAGTCATGGTAGGAGTCGGCTTCGTTGACGAAACGCTTGCCGTTTGGGCGTACGGCAAGAAAGCCCGGCTTGGCGCGCTCGACCAGATGAGGAAACGCCAGCTGTAGCCCGCTGGCGGACAGCACGCGCGAAACGGGCGCCCAGGCCATGGCGTTTTTCAACGTGGTATCGAACTGCCCGCCGACGGTTTCACCCAGCCGAATGCCATCGCCCTGATTGCCCGGTGGAGCGGCAGAAAAGTGGCCATAGCCCTGACGCGCGTGAGCCACGTTCTCCGCCAGACGCTGTTTGTCGTGCGGGAAACCGCCGCAGGCCAGCACAACCGCGCGGGCGTTGACCTGAATATCGCCCTCATCGCCAGCGAGGATCGCGCCGGCCACGCCATTTTCGTCTTCAAGTAGCCGAGAGACCGGGGCGTTGAGTTGAAAACGGACATCGGCGTCTAGCGCAGAACGCAGCAGGCGTGCCATGAGCGCATTGCCGTTAACCAGATGACGGCCGCGCCCATAGCGCAAGCGCTGCCAACCGTGGCGTATCAAACGGCGGCTGGCGTACAGCGCTGAACGCGGTGAACGGGTGGCGTTAAAGAAGTGCGCCATATCCGCGCCTCCGGCAATGCCCATTCCCGCCAGGCTGATAGTCTCCAGAGGCGGGCGCAGGCGATGAAGCCAATCACCTAATCCGCTGGCATCATAGGGTTGCGCCGTGACGGAGCGCCCGCCGGTGGCAAAACCGTGGCTGTTGTGAAAGTCCGGCATTTTAGTGCCGGAGAGGAACTGTACCGCCGTGTTCTGGCGGAAAAACTCCACCATTTCCGGGCCGTAGCGTAAAAAGGTGCGCAGGCGTGCGTCGGCGGCCAGACCGCCCATTTCCGCTTGCAGATAGGCCAGCGGTGCGGCGTCGTCTTCAATAATCCCTTCCTCACGGGCAAGGGGATTTTGCGGGATCCACAGCCAGCCGCCGGACCAGGCGCTGGTGCCGCCGATAACCGACTCTTTTTCCGCCACCAGGACGCGCGCGCCGTGCAGCGCGGCGGTGACGGCAGTGGCGAGCCCCGCCGCCCCGGAGCCAACCACCAGCAGATCCACCTCAACATGCCTGCTCATTGTTGAACTCCTTATTGCAGCGGCGAGAAGTCGGTCGGACGCATCAGCACCGACTCCAGGCGCTCTACCGCCGCCAGCTCGCGGTTTTTACGTGAGAACGTCAACCAGCGCTCGTCCTGCGCCATACGGCCACGGCGAACCAGTCGGTCATCAAGGCTTTCATACGCCCAGATGTGCACCACCTGATTGACCACCCCAATTTCGGTAAAGAAGAAGCCAATCAGTTTGCCCAGGTGCTCGGTCTGTACTGCGTAGGCATCGCTTTTGTACAGCGCCAGCCAGTCGGCCATTTTCAGTGGATTGATGGTGTAGGTGCGTTTTTCGTAAATCATGCGGTTTCTCCGAAAGTGAGTGGGGATTGTTGAGCCATGTGAACGGCGGCCAGGTAGCCAAAGGTCAGCGCCGGGCCGAGGGTGATGCCGGGGCCGGGATAGGTCCCCGCCATGATCGAGTCCATATCGTTGCCGACGGCGTACAGCCCGCCGATAGGTGCGCTCTGCTGATTCACCACCTGCGCGTCGGCGGTGGTGACCAGCCCGCGGGAAGTGCCTAAATCGCCAGTGAAAATTTTAATAGCGTAAAACGGTGCATTGACCAGCGGTGCGTTGCAGGCATTGGGTTGGTGGGCGGCATCACCCATCGCGCGGTTGTAGCTGTTGCCGCCTTTATTGAATTGCGTATCGTGGCCGTTTTGTGCGTCCCGGTTGTAGCGTGCGACGGTCTGCTCGAGCGACTGTGGATCAACGCCTAGCTGCTGGGCGAGTTCGCCCAAACTCTGTGCCTTATACAAATAGCCCGCGTTCACCAGCGCATCGTTGTTGACCGGCGCCGGACGCGCCAGACCCAGGCCGTAGCTTTTCAGCGCCTGCGCATCGCAGAGTAAAAAGCACGGCGCGTTTTCAGCCTGCTGCTGCATGGCGCTGACAAAATGGTGATAAGAGTTTGACTCGTTGACGAAGCGCACGCCGCGCTGATTGACGGCGATGACGCCCGGTTTGGCGCGGTCGGTCACCAGATGCGGGAAGCGCTCTTCGCTGCCGTCCGGGCGGCGCAGCACGGAAACGGGCGCCCAGAAAAAGTTGGAGGGCAGGTCAGCGCCCTGTTTGGCATCCACGCTCAGACCGAGCTGGAACGCCGCGCCGTCGTTGGTCGCGGGTGACATGGTGTAATGCTGTTGCGTTGCCGGGCGGAACTGCGGGGCGATGCGCCCAGCGGCGAAACCGCCCGCCGCCAGCACTACGCCGTGGCGAGCGTGCAACGTGGCAGACTCGCCGTTTTGCTCAATCTCAACGCCGGTCACCCGGCCGTTATGTTCGATGAGCGACTTTACCGTCACGTTTAAACGTAATTCCAGGCCTTTGCGCAGCGCCAGTGTTGCCATACGGGCGATCAGCGCATTGCCCATGGCCAGCCGGGTACCGCGGTGATGGCGCAGACGATCGCGTCCGTAGCGCAGCAGCAGTTTGCCGCAGTGGCGGAAAGAGGCCCATGAGCGACGCATATCGAGGAAATGTTGAATATCGACGCGGTTAACCATCATGCCGCCAAACAGCAGCATGCCCGGCGGCGGGGAGCGCAGAGTCTGGAAATGCTCGCCCAGCTCGCGGCCGTCGTACTCGACAACCTCCAGCGCGCGGCCAACATCCACCGCGCCGGGTTCATCCGGGTAATAGTCCGGCGACAGCGGGCGCAGGCTGTACTTCACCGCACCTTCTTGCTCCAGAAACGCCAGCGCATCGCGCCCGGCGTTCACAAACGCCTCCACCAGCTCCGGGCGATAGTTGGCTTCACCGATGATGGTGCGCAGATAGGTTTTTATCTCTTCGGGGCTGCCGCTTTTACCCAACTTACGCGCCTGATCGGTATCGTTAATCCAAACTGCACCGCCGGAAATCGCTGAGGTGCCGCCAAAGTGCGGGGCTTTCTCCAGCATCAGCACAGACAATCCTTTGCAGCAGGCGGTGACGGCAGCGGCAAAGCCCGCAGCCCCGCTGCCGATGACGATGACATCCCAGCTTTTCATGCGGTAGCC
Organism: Kluyvera intermedia; assembly: GCF_021440345.1. Lineage (GTDB taxonomy): Bacteria > Pseudomonadota > Gammaproteobacteria > Enterobacterales > Enterobacteriaceae > Kluyvera > Kluyvera intermedia_A. The sequence continues at coordinate 33,243 of NZ_JAKCNS010000050.1, read as the reverse complement.
TCTTGCGGTTGTGGGAGAGCGCCAATGAATTCACCCATCAGATGCATTTGTGCCAGCGCCATTTCAGGGCCGGTCTGCGTACGGCATCCACGTTCGCGGGCAAACGCCAGTAGCGGCGTGATCACCGGTGCAGTCACGACATCGGCGACGTGGGTTTTCGTCGTGAGCGTTGCCAGTAGATCCGGCGTCAACGGGAGTTCATCAAAGCCCGCCATACCCGCCGGGGAGCCATTGACCAGCAGATCGAACTCAGCCAGTGAGGCGGGCAACGTCGTCAGGTGTACGGTCGGAAAGTGGGTCGCCAGACGGTTTTCCAGGCGCTGACGGCTAGCGTCGTCGCGGTCGTACAGCGCCAGCGTGTCAATGCCCGCTTCGCACAGACCCCAGGCGATGGCGCTCCCGACGCCGCCGCAGCCGGAGAGCAGGGCGCGCTTACCTGCGGCTTCGAAGCCATGGGCCTGCGCCGCGCGCTGGAACCCAACGCCGTCCAGCATGTCGCCCTCTAAACGCCCGTCAGGCAGCTTGCGCACGCAGTTGACCGCATTCAGATGGCGGGCGCGCGGCGTCAGAAGGTCGAGGAGTCCGGCAACCCGCTGTTTATGCGGAACGGTAACCAAAATGCCGCTCATGTTATGCCAGCCGCGCAGGGTGTTCAGATAGTCAGCGACCGCTTCCGGGGCGATATCCACCGGGATCATGACCTTGTCCATGTTCTGGCTGGCGAAGTAGTGGTTAAAGTTATCCGGTGATTTCACCTGAGTAATAGGGTGCCCGATAACGGCGACGACCTGAGTAAATCCGCTGACCATTTCTCACCTCAATTGTTAACTAACTGTTGCTTGAGTATTTCAATGGAAGCGGTGAGCGACAACGCAGAATTCGGACGGGTTGGTTGTTAATCGCACCGACAGTGCGATAATCGCAGTAATCGACCTTTCATGTTGCAAAAGTGTGAACAACTATGCAAAACGAGATTCATCAGCGCGATCTGATCGTCGGGCTGCAAAAAGGGCTGGCGCTGATCCAGCTTTTCTCGAAGGCGAATCCCCGCTTAACGGTACCGCAGGCGGCAAAAATGAGCGGCCTGACGCAAAGCGCCGCCCGCCGTTTTTTCCTCACGTTGGTACACGACGGGTATCTGGATACCGACGGGCGCTACTACTGGCTGACGGCTAAAAATTTGCGCCTGGGGCAGGCCTATGTGGATTCGGCGCAGTTTCCGCGGATGGTGCGGCCGATCGTGGAGTACGTCGCCAGCCGGGCGGAGGAGCATGCGTCCGTTGGCGTGATTGATGATAACGAACTGGTCTACATTGCCCGCAGTAAGCACACGCCGTTCAACTCGACCTCGGTACGTCTGGGCGAGCGCGTGCCGATACACTGCACCGCCGGGGGGCGACTGTGGCTGGCATCGCTACCGGAGTCGGAGTGCGAAGCGGTGCTCCAGCGGGTCACTCGCGAACAGAGAACACCGTACACGGTTATCGATATTGCCACCTTAATGGAACGGATTGCGCTGGTTCGTCAACAGGGATATGCCACCATTGAGCAGGAGTTTGAAATTGGCATGCTGGTGGTGGCAGTGCCGCTGGCGGACAGGGAAGGGCTATATTGGGGGGCGCTGAGCCTGACCAGCCATCAGTCGCGGACTTCGCTGGAGGCGATGTGCCGCAATCATCTGGATCTGCTCTATAGCGCGCAGGCGATGCTGGTGGCGTAATTCAGATAATAAAAAACCCGCCGAAGCGGGTTTTTTTACACCGAGCAAACCTTACCAGACGTAAGTCAGCAGGTTCTGCGAATTCGGCACCATGAAATCGACGGACATCATCACGGAAAGCGCGGTAATGGCGATGATAGAGAAACCGAACAGCTTGCGCGCCCAGACCTTATCATCTTCCACTTTGTAACCGCGCAGCGCCATGCCTAACCACCAGACGCTGACCGCAGCCGCAACAATCAGGTATTTATAACCTGCGTAGCCGCCCAGAGTTAGCATCAGCGTAGCGACAGCAAAGGCCACGATGTACAGCGTGATGTGGTTTTTCGCCACCGAGATGCCTTTCACCACCGGCAGAACCGGAATATTCGCTGCCTGATAATCCTTGAAGCGGAAAATCGCGATAGCGTAGGAGTGAGGCATCTGCCACAGGCTGAAAATAGCCAGCAGAATCAACGCGCCGCTGTCGAAGTCACCGGTTACGGCACAGTAGCCAATCACCGGCGGCGCAGCGCCGGAGAGAGACCCAATCAGGGTGCCGTAGACGGAGTGGCGCTTCATGTACAGGCTGTAAACGCCGACATAAACCACAAACCCCATCACCCCCAGCCAGCAGGCGAGGGGATTGGCGCCGAACCACAGCAGCATGAAGCCAGCGAGACCCAGCAAGGTGGCGTAGACCAGCGACGTTTTTGGCGCAATTAATCCCTTAACCAGCACTCGGTTCTTCGTACGTTCCATCTTACGGTCGATGTCACGATCGATGTAGTTGTTGAAAACACAACCCGAGGCGACCACCAGAGACACACCGATGAGCGTCCAGGCGAACAGCGGGTAATCGATGTGGCCTTTGGAGGCCAGCAGGAAACCGCCGATCACGGAGATCAGGTTGCCAAAAATGATGCCAGGCTTCGTAACTTGCAGGTATCGCTTAAACATACTCGCCGCTCTTAGTGAACCATCATGTTGTAGTTCAGGTTCCACATAATCCAGATTGAACCTACCACCACGATGGCAATGATTATCACGGTAAAGACAAACGCGGTCAGGTTCCAGCCTTCGTCAGACTTGCTGTTCATGTGCAGGAAGTACACCAGGTGTACCAGGATCTGCACCACAGCGGTGACCAGAATGGTCCCCAGAATTACCGCATGCGACGCGCTGCCTGTCATCACCATCCAGAACGGAATGACCGTCAGGATGATAGACAGGATAAATCCTGTCATGTAGGACTTCACGCTGCCGTGGGAAGCGCCGCTGTGATCGTTAGAATGACTCATTACATTGCCCCCATCAGGTAAACAACGGAGAACACACAGATCCATACCACGTCCAGGAAGTGCCAGAACAGGCTCAGGCACAGGATACGGGTACGGTTAGTGCTGGTCAGGCCGCGACGGGATACCTGCACCATCAGCACTGCCATCCAGATAAGACCGGAAGTCACGTGCAGACCGTGGGTACCTACCAGGGCGAAGAACGCTGACAGGAAGCCGCTGCGATCCGGACCCATACCTTCAACAATCAGGTGATGGAATTCATAGATTTCCATCGCGATAAACCCTGCCCCGAAGAGGAAGGTCAGCGCCAGCCAGGAAACAACCTGGCTCTTGTTGTTTTTGTACATGGCGATAGCCGCCATGCCGTAGGTGATGGAGCTGAACAGCAGCAGTGCGGTTTCAACCAGAACGAACGGCAGTTCAAAGATATCTTTACCGGTCGGGCCGCCCGCTGTGCCGTTCACCAGAACGGCATAGGTTGCGAACAGACTGGCGAAGATAATGCAGTCGCTCATCAGGTAGATCCAGAAGCCGAAGATCTTCATCGGCCCTGTATCGTGATGCCCATGTTCGTGCGCGTGGGCGTTATGCGCCAGAGTATCAGTTGCCATTTTTCAGCCCTGCCTTATGAATCTCATCGAAATGCTGATTTTCCAGTTTTTCGACTTCTGCAACCGGCACGTAGTAATCCACGTCCTCGTCAAAGCTCTTGATAATCCAGGTGATAACGATGCCAGCAAAGCTTGCAATCGCCAGCCACCAGATATGCCAGATCATGGCGAAACCAAATACCGTTGCGAAGGCGGCAATCACGATGCCGGCGCCGCTGTTTTTCGGCATATGAATTTCTTCATACTGAGTTGGCTGTTTGTACGCTTCGCCTTTTTCTTTCATTTCCCAGAATGCATCGCGTTCGTGGATCTGCGGCACAATGGCAAAGTTATAGAACGGAGGCGGGGAAGAGGTTGCCCACTCCAGCGTACGGCCGCCCCACGGGTCACCGGTCAGATCGCGGTTTTGCTCGCGGTCACGGATAGACACGTAGAACTGAATCAGCTGGCAGAGGATACCGCAGGCAATCAGCGCTGCACCGCATGCTGCAACAACCAGCATTGGGTGGAACTGCGGATCAATCTGCTGGCTCAGACGACGGGTCATCCCCATGAAGCCCAGCACGTACAGCGGCATAAATGCCACGAAGAAGCCGATGATCCACAGCCAGAACGCGCGTTTACCCCAGGTTTCGTTCAGGGTGAAGCCGAAGGCTTTTGGCCACCAGTAGGTCAGACCTGCGAAGCAACCGAAGACCACGCCGCCGATGATGACGTTATGGAAGTGGGCAATCAGGAACAGACTGTTGTGCAGCACGAAGTCAGCGCCAGGAACCGCCAGCAGAACGCCGGTCATACCGCCAACCGAGAAGGTCACGATAAAGCCGATGGTCCACAGCATCGCAGAGTTAAAGACGATGCGGCCCTGATACATGGTGAACAGCCAGTTGAAGATCTTCACCCCGGTAGGGATGGCGATAATCATCGTGGTAATACCGAAGAAGGCGTTTACGTTCGCGCCAGCACCCATGGTGAAGAAGTGGTGCAGCCAAACGATGAACGACAGGATGGTAATACACACGGTTGCCCACACCAGTGAGGTGTAGCCAAACAGGCGTTTACGCGAGAAGGTTGCTGCGACTTCGGAGAACACGCCGAAGACTGGCAGTACCAGAATGTACACTTCCGGGTGACCCCAGGCCCAAATCAGGTTGATGTACATCATCATGTTGCCGCCCATATCGTTGGTAAAGAAATGGGTGCCCAGATAGCGATCCAGGGTCAGCAGCGCGACGGTAACCGTCAGAATTGGGAAGGAGGCGATAATCAGGATGTTGGCGCACAGAGATGCCCAGGTAAATACCGGCATCTTGAACATCGTCATACCTGGTGCACGCATCTTGATGATGGTCACGAAGAAGTTAATACCGGTCAGGGTGGTACCGATACCGGAGAGCTGAAGCGCCCAAATCCAGTAATCAACGCCGACGCCCGGACTGTATTCAATTCCCGAGAGCGGTGGATACGCCAGCCAACCGGTCTGAGCAAACTCACCCACGCCCAGAGACAGGTTAACCAGAATAACGCCGACAACGGTGAACCAGAAGCTCAGGTTGTTCAGGAACGGGAATGCCACGTCGCGCGCACCGATCTGCAGAGGAACCACAAGGTTCATCAGACCGATAACGAACGGCATCGCTACGAAGAAGATCATGATAACGCCATGGGCGGTAAAGATCTGGTCGTAGTGATGAGGCGGCAGGAACCCTGCTTCCCCGGCGGAGGCCAGCACCTGCTGGCTACGCATCATGACGGCATCGGCAAAGCCACGCAGCAGCATGACGATAGCGACGATGACATACATGATGCCGAGTCTTTTGTGGTCAACCGAAGTCAGCCACTCATTCCATAGGTAGGACCACTTACCGAAGTAAGTGATCAAGGCGAGTAACGCCAGACCACCGATGATAATGGCAGCGACCGTAACCATGACAATAGGTTCATGGAACGGCACTGCATCCAGTGTCAATTTTCCGAACATCGTTTTCTTCCTCGGCCCCTTAGTGAGCGGATTCCGCGTGGTTCATGTCCATGCCTTCCATACCTTCGTGCGATGCGTGTTCGCCTTCAGATTTGGACATGTCCATGCCCTTGCCGTGATCCATAAATTTGCTTGTTACTGCTTTAAACAAATCTGGTTTCACGCTGGAGAAGTACTCCACCTTGTTGTATTCGCTCGGTGCAGCCACTTTCTCGAATGCCGCCATGTCATCCATGGTGTTCGAAGATTGTTTCGCTTTAGCGACCCACTGATCGAATGTGGCACGATCCGGCGTAGCAATGGCTTTGAACTTCATACCAGAGAAGCCCGGGCCGCTATAACTTGCGGAGATACCGTCGTAGGTACCCGCTTCGTTAGCGATAAGATGCAGGTTGGTCTGCATACCGGCCATGGCGTAAATCTGGCTGCCCAGACGCGGGATAAAGAAGGAGTTCATCACGGAGTTGGAGGTCACTTTGAACTGCACCGGAACGTTCGCTGGGAAAGCGATTTCGTTAACGGTAGCAATGCCCTGCTCCGGGTAGATGAAGAACCATTTCCAGTCCATGGAAACTACTTCGATAGTGATAGGTTTCTCGTCATGAACCAGCGGTTTGCTCGGTTCTAAAGAGTGTGTGGTTTTCCAGGTCAGTACGGCGAGGAAGACGATGATAAGAATTGGCACTGTCCAGACCACAGCTTCAACTTTGTTGGAGTGTGACCAGTTAGGGCTATACTTCGCATCTTTATTGCTCGCACGGTACTTCCAGGCGAAACCAACGGCCATTAAGACGGCCGGAATCACGACGATCATCATCAGGCCAAAAGCCGTCAGTATCAGCGAACGCTGCTCCAGTCCAATCTGTCCTTTGGGGTCAAGTAGCGCAGAATCACAACCACTGAGTAATACAGTGCTGGCGATTAATGACAACCATCCCAAGTTTTTATTGTATTTCCTGAGTCTCATGTAACGACCTCAATTCCACGGGGTGTTGGTGGCGTTTAAAGTGTGGGGGCATTTTACGGGAAGGTTACATTACTGTAAACATCATTGGTGCTCTGTCAGTTATGTGTTACCGGGTTCTGCCGTACCTGTCACAGATGTTGCCAAATATGTCTATTTTTCAGGCGGGAAGCCCATGCGGCGGGTGTTATAACGAAATGGGGATTGAGGTGGAGGCAAACAGGGCAATTGGTATAACCATTGCCAAAAATATACAAATAATTAACAATTAATCATCAAATAATAGACAATTAGAAAACGAAAAATTAATTGCCATCGTGCTGAATCGGTTAATGAAATAAAGCACAGTTAAGACGTTCCAATAATTTCCAGAATTCTAAAGCGCACAAAAGCACAAATATTTTTTTTATTTACGCTGCAGTCGTTATTATTACGTATCGTAACTACAGCGTATTAGTCGTATTTTTTACGTATTCATCGAAACTGCGTTTTGCGTAATGCCAGATAATCCAACAGGCAGCCAAATACGATCCCGGCAAAGGCCACCAGAACTCCTGCCTCAAGCATAAATCCTGACCAGGTCAACGCGGTGAAATTCAGCGCATCGCTGACGATCATCAGCAGCCAGATGCCCAATAAGGCAACGCCAACCAGCAGTAAACGCAGGGCAAAACGATAGCCGCCGCTGTAGCTATTTCGCGGCATAAACTGTTCGGTTTGCTGGGTGTATTCCAGCGTCCGGCGACAAACCAGCAGCAGTAAAATGCCCGGTATGGCGGCAATGACGGAGAACAGATAAAACGTCGGCCAGCCGTGGGCTTCAACGAACCAGCCGGCAATGGGCCCGACGTAAACGCGCCCGACGGCGGACAGCGCCGACAGCAGGGCGAACTGGGTGGCGGAGAAGGATTTGTTACATAAGGTCATCAGCAGCGCGACAAACGCCGCTGTCCCCATGCCGCCGCACAGGTTTTCAAAGAACACCGCCGCCGCCATGGAGTAGATATGTTTGTCAGTGATCGACAGCATCCAATAACCGGCGTTGGAGACACCCTGTAAAATGCCGAAGATCAGCAGCGCGCGAAAGAGCGTCAGGCGCTGCATCAGTACCCCGCCGTACAGCGCACCGAGAATGGTGGCGAATAGGCCGAGGGTTTTATTGACCATGCCGACCTGGCCGGCATCAAAGCCTACGCCGCGAATCAAAAAGGTGGTGGTCAGGCTCATGGCAAAAGCATCGCCGAGCTTGTACATCACAATCAGCAGCAGGATAAGCCAGGCGTTGTTACGACCGAAGAAATCTTTCAGCGGCGCGACGACCGCCTGTTCCAGACTTTTGGGAACCGGAATAACATCGCTGGGTTCAGGGGCGAGTAGGGTGGCGATAATACAAGGGACCAGCAGCGCGGCCATCAGCCAGTACATGCCCTGCCAGCCGAGCCATTTATCCGCCAGCCACAGCGCTAAACCACCGGAGACCAGCATCCCCAGGCGGTAGCCCAGCACGCTGATGGCGGCACCGGCACCGCGTTCTTCCGTCGGTAATACGTCGGTTTTCCAGGCGTCAAAGACAATATCCTGGGACGCGGAGCAAAAGGCGATAACCACCGCCAGCGCGGCCATCCAGCGCAGCTGTGACGAAGGTTCAAGAAAGCCCATCGCCGCTATAGCAATGAGCAATAAACATTGAGTGGCCAACAGCCAGCCGCGACGACGCCCTAAAAACGGCGGCGTGTAGCGGTCCATCACCGGTGACCAAAGAAACTTAAAAACGTAGGCCTGTCCGACCAGCGAAAAGAAACCGATGGTTTTCAGATCGATATTCTCGACCGTCATCCACGCCTGCAGCGTCCCGGAGGTCAGGGCAAGCGGCAAACCGGAGGCAAAGCCAAGAATCAGCAGAATGGCTGATTTTGGTTGCTGAAAAATTCGCAGATAGTGATTAGACATGGGCTTTAACGTTCAGACCCGGCATAAGCCGGGCCTGTGACGAGATTAGCGTGCGTTTTGCTTGATAAAGTCGTGGATGGTAGTGTCCTGGGACATATCCGCGATGGTATCACTGAGTACGCTATCAACCGTGTCGGAGATATTCTTGTTAGAGGCCTGGAATGCGCCCTCAACGGAATAGTTCGAACGGTAGTTTTTGGTCATCTTGTTACCGTTTGCCGCGGTCGCGATGATAGCGATATCCGCTTTGGTATTGATGTTGTAACGCACGTTGCCCTGGGAAACGTCCGCATACAGCTGGTTTACGATAATCTGCAGATTAGCCGCACCGTTAGGGCCAATCATATAGCCGCGTGCAGCCATCTGTTTTTCGAGCACTTCTTGCATCAGGAAGCGCAGATCGCGAGAGGCGGTGAGAGTCACCAGCTGGTTGTTGCGGGTCACTTTTGCCAGCGCCTGATCCTGACGCTGGTCAGCGCCATTGATGCTGACGGTGACGCCCATCAGGCTTGGATCCTGCTGTGGCAGAGCAATTTTAGGCGACACGTCAACGGTAGTCGGGGGCGTTACGCATCCTGACAACATAAACAGTGCAACCAAAGGGAAGAGGATTTTTTTTAACATGTTAGGGGTCTCAAAACGCATTGTTTACTGATAATCCCCGTCATCATAACATCGCCAACGGCGAGGGGAAGTAGGCAATGCATGTAAATTCATCGTGTTGATGTTTTTCTGCTCGCACATACAAAAAGCAGGGGTATTTCAGATGAAAACGGATTGTAAAAGGCGTTAACTTCATCTACTTGACAAATAAAATGACGCGAACGCTAATTTTTTGTTGCCTTTGTGTAATGTAGTCAGTAAAAGCGGCTAACATTTAAAGGGATAGGCGGCATCTTAACGTTGTCGGAGGAGTAATATCATGATGATGCGTGAACAAATCGAAGAAAAATTAAGGACAGCGTTTGATCCTGTGTTCCTGGAGGTTGTAGATGAAAGCTACCGCCACAACGTACCGGCAGGCTCAGAGAGCCACTTTAAAGTTGTGCTGGTTAGCGACAGATTTACCGGGGAGCGTTTCCTCAATCGCCACCGGATGATCTATGGCACCCTCACAGAGGAGTTTGCTTCTACCGTACATGCGCTGGCACTGCACACTTACACACGCAAAGAGTGGGAAGGTTTACAAGATACCGTTATTGCTTCGCCGCCATGTCGTGGAGCGGGTACTATCGCGTAGAAAAGGCATTTTCAACGCGGAACTTTTCCAGTATGTTGCGTACAGATTATGAGAAAACGGCCTGCGGGCCGTTTTGTTTTGTCTGAATTTTGAGCGCCAAAGACAGTATTCAGACAAAAATTAGCCGGGAATTGTGAAAAATGCCGCAGCAACGCGTGATAACCGTTCTCGACTCATAAAAGTGATGCCGCTATAATGCTGCGTCTTATTTTTCGGAATGTCTTCGGGATGATTCTGGCTACAGGGAATGTGTTTCTGATTTAAAGATAACGTCCCAGTACTGCAAGGCATGATTCAGAGTTGACCGAGCACTGTGATTTTTTTGAGGTAACAAGATGCAAGTTTCAGTTGAAACCACTCAGGGCCTTGGCCGCCGTGTAACGATTACTATCGCTGCTGACAGCATCGAAAACGCTGTAAAAAGCGAGCTGGTCAACGTAGCGAAAAAAGTACGCATTGACGGTTTCCGTAAAGGTAAAGTACCGATGAATGTTGTTGCTCAGCGTTATGGCGCTTCCGTGCGTCAGGACGTGCTGGGTGACCTGATGAGCCGCAACTTTGTTGATGCGATCATCAAAGAGAAGATCAATCCAGCTGGCGCACCGAACTACGTTCCGGGCGAATACAAACTGGGTGAAGACTTCACTTACGCAGTAGAGTTCGAAGTTTATCCAGAAGTTGAACTGAAAGGTCTGGATGCTATCGAAGTTGAAAAACCAGTTGTTGAAGTGACCGAAGCTGACGTTGACGGCATGCTGGACACCCTGCGTAAGCAGCAGGCAACCTGGAAAGACAAAGACGGCGCAGTTGACGCTGAAGACCGTGTGACCGTTGACTTCTCCGGTTCCGTAGACGGCGAAGAGTTCGAAGGCGGCAAAGCGACTGACTTCGTACTGGCAATGGGCCAGGGTCGTATGATCCCAGGCTTTGAAGACGGTATCAAAGGCCACAAAGCTGGCGAAGAATTCACTATCGACGTGACCTTCCCGGAAGAATACCACGCTGAAAACCTGAAAGGTAAAGCGGCTAAATTCGTTATCAACCTGAAAAAAGTTGAAGAACGTGAACTGCCAGAACTGACCGCAGAATTCATCAAACGTTTCGGCGTTGAAGATGGTTCCGTAGAAGGTCTGCGCGCTGAAGTGCGTAAAAACATGGATCGCGAGCTGAAAGGCGCGGTACGTAACCGTGTTAAAACTCAGGCAATCGAAGGTCTGGTACAGGCTAACGAAATCGACGTGCCTGCTGCCCTGATCGACAGCGAAATCGACGTTCTGCGCCGTCAGGCTGCACAGCGTTTCGGTGGCAACCAGCAGCAAGCGATGGAACTGCCTCGCGAACTGTTCGAAGAGCAGGCGAAACGCCGCGTTGTTGTTGGCCTGCTGCTGGGCGAAGTGATTCGTACCCACGAGCTGAAAGCTGACGAAGCACGCGTTGCTACCCTGATCGAAGAAATGGCTTCTGCCTACGAAGATCCGAAAGAAGTTATTGAATTCTACAGCAAAAACAAAGAGCTGATGGAAAACATGCGCAGCGTCGCTCTGGAAGAACAGGCTGTTGAAGCGGTTCTGGAAAAAGCGAAAGTGACTGAAAAAGCAACTTCCTTCAACGAACTGATGAACCAGCAGGCGTAATTTCGCTTTCCGGTTTACGGTTTGAGAAAAGCCCGTTGCCTTTTGGTGACGGGTTTTTTTTTATTGCAGCGATAGCCAACGCGAGCGTGATAAAAGGACTTTTCGGTATTAGCGTATCAACAAAATATTGTTATGCTTGAAATAGGGTAAGATCGTACCCATTACTGGGGGAACGAATCACTCGCCACATCTCTATAATCAGAATGCTGTGGCTATATTATTTTTTATCCAGGAGACGGACATGTCATACAGTGGCGAACGAGATAACTTAGCACCCCACATGGCCCTGGTGCCGATGGTCATTGAACAGACCTCCCGTGGCGAACGTTCTTTTGATATCTACTCCCGTCTGCTTAAAGAGCGCGTTATCTTTCTGACCGGCCAGGTGGAAGACCACATGGCGAACCTGATTGTGGCGCAAATGCTGTTTCTGGAAGCGGAAAACCCGGAAAAAGATATTTACCTGTACATCAACTCCCCAGGTGGCGTGATTACCGCTGGGATGTCTATTTATGACACCATGCAGTTCATTAAGCCGGACGTCAGCACCATTTGTATGGGGCAAGCGGCGTCCATGGGCGCGTTCCTGCTGACGGCAGGCGCAAAAGGTAAGCGTTTCTGCTTGCCGAACTCCCGCGTAATGATTCACCAGCCTTTGGGTGGTTATCAGGGTCAGGCGACGGATATTGAAATCCATGCTCGTGAGATCCTGAAAGTGAAAGGACGCATGAATGAGCTTATGGCGCACCATACCGGCAAATCTTTAGAACAGATTGAAAGCGACACTGAACGTGACCGCTTCCTGTCTGCCGCTGAAGCTGTGGAGTATGGTTTGGTTGACTCTATCCTGAGTCAGCGTAACTAATGTCATGACGGCACGTGTCGCCGCAGGGTATATACTACTAGAGGCGGCACAACGCTTGCGTAGCAGCTTGCGCTTAAGAATGGCATTTGCGTCGTCATATGCGGCACAAAGAACTTAAAAAGAGGTTTTGACTCATGACAGATAAACGCAAAGATGGATCGGGCAAACTGTTGTACTGCTCTTTTTGCGGCAAAAGCCAGCACGAAGTGCGTAAGCTCATCGCCGGCCCATCCGTGTATATCTGCGACGAATGTGTCGACTTATGTAACGACATCATTCGCGAAGAGATTAAAGAAGTAGCACCGCATCGTGAACGCAGCGCGCTGCCAACACCACACGAAATTCGTCACCATCTTGATGATTACGTCATCGGTCAGGAACAGGCGAAAAAGGTGCTTGCTGTTGCAGTTTATAACCACTACAAACGTCTGCGTAATGGCGATACCAGCAACGGCATTGAGCTCGGCAAAAGTAACATTCTGCTGATTGGCCCGACCGGTTCCGGTAAAACGCTGCTGGCCGAAACGCTGGCACGCCTGCTGGACGTTCCGTTCACCATGGCGGACGCCACCACGCTGACCGAAGCGGGTTATGTGGGTGAAGACGTTGAAAACATTATTCAGAAACTGCTGCAGAAGTGCGACTACGACGTACAGAAAGCACAGCGCGGTATTGTTTACATCGATGAAATCGACAAAATTTCCCGTAAATCTGACAACCCGTCGATTACGCGCGATGTGTCCGGCGAAGGTGTACAGCAGGCTCTGCTGAAACTTATCGAAGGCACCGTGGCTGCCGTTCCACCGCAGGGTGGACGTAAGCATCCGCAGCAGGAGTTCCTGCAGGTTGATACCTCTAAGATCCTCTTTATCTGTGGCGGCGCATTTGCGGGTCTGGATAAAGTTATCGGCAACCGCGTTGAAACCGGTTCAGGTATTGGCTTCGGTGCAACCGTGAAATCGAAAACGGATAAAGCCAGCGAAGGCGAACTGCTGAGCCAGGTCGAGCCAGAAGATCTGATCAAATTTGGTTTGATCCCTGAGTTCATCGGTCGTCTGCCGGTGGTTGCAACGCTGACTGAGTTGAGCGAAGAAGCGCTGATTCAGATCCTCAAAGAGCCGAAAAACGCCCTGACTAAGCAGTATCAGGCGCTGTTTAATCTCGAAGGCGTGGATCTGGAATTCCGTGATGAAGCGCTGGACGCTATTGCTAAGAAAGCGATGAGCCGTAAAACCGGTGCTCGTGGTCTGCGTTCTATCGTGGAAGCCGCGCTGCTCGAAACCATGTACGATCTGCCTTCAATGGAAGACGTTGAAAAAGTGGTTATCGACGAGTCGGTGATTGCTGGCCAAAGCGAACCGCTGCTGATTTATGGCAAGCCGGAAGCGCAGCAGGCATCTGGCGAATAATTCACCAGTTCATACAATCAGTTAATCAAAAAGGGGGGATTTTATCTCCCCTTTTATTTTTCCTGATTCATAGCGTTGAATGTGTGGAATACATCCCCATATACTGGTTACATGTTAATGGTTGTGTGAAGCACAGTCGCATGACCAGCTTACCTGGCGGACACTAAACTAAGAGAGAGCTCTATGAATCCTGAGCGTTCTGAACGCATTGAAATCCCCGTATTGCCGCTGCGCGATGTGGTGGTTTATCCGCACATGGTCATTCCCTTATTTGTAGGGCGGGAAAAATCTATCCGTTGTCTGGAAGCGGCCATGGATCATGATAAAAAAATCATGCTGGTCGCGCAGAAAGATGCTTCAACGGATGAGCCGGGTGTAAACGATCTTTTCACCGTCGGGACCGTGGCCTCTATTTTACAAATGCTGAAACTTCCCGACGGTACGGTAAAAGTACTGGTTGAAGGGTTGCAGCGTGCGCGCATCTCCACGCTTTCCGATAACGGTGAGCATTTCTCGGCGAAAGCGGAGTATCTGGAGTCGCCGGCGATTGAAGAGCGCGAGCAGGAAGTTCTGGTGCGCACGGCAATCGGTCAGTTTGAAGGCTATATCAAACTGAACAAGAAAATCCCACCAGAAGTGCTGACGTCGCTCAACAGCATCGACGATCCTGCACGCCTGGCGGATACCATCGCAGCGCACATGCCGCTGAAGCTGGCAGATAAACAGTCCGTGCTTGAGATGTCCGACATCAACGAGCGCCTGGAATATCTGATGGCGATGATGGAGTCGGAAATCGATCTGCTGCAGGTTGAGAAGCGTATTCGCAACCGCGTTAAAAAGCAGATGGAGAAATCCCAGCGTGAGTACTATCTGAATGAGCAGATGAAGGCGATTCAGAAAGAACTCGGCGAAATGGACGAAGTTCCTGACGAAAACGAAGCGCTGAAGCGTAAGATCGACGCGGCGAAAATGCCAAAAGAGGCAAAAGAGAAAACCGAAGCCGAACTGCAGAAGCTGAAAATGATGTCGCCGATGTCAGCGGAAGCCACCGTAGTTCGCGGTTATATCGACTGGATGGTTCAGGTGCCATGGAACACGCGCAGCAAGGTTAAAAAAGACCTTCGTCAGGCGCAGGAAATCCTTGATACCGACCATTACGGCCTCGAGCGCGTCAAAGACCGTATTCTTGAGTATTTAGCGGTTCAAAGCCGTGTGAACAAGCTTAAAGGCCCGATTCTGTGCCTGGTAGGGCCTCCGGGTGTGGGTAAAACCTCTCTGGGGCAGTCCATTGCTCAGGCGACCGGACGTAAATATGTCCGTATGGCGTTGGGCGGCGTGCGTGACGAAGCGGAAATCCGCGGTCACCGCCGTACTTACATCGGTTCTATGCCGGGTAAACTGATCCAGAAAATGGCGAAAGTGGGCGTTAAAAACCCGCTGTTCCTGTTGGATGAAATCGACAAAATGTCCTCGGACATGCGCGGTGACCCGGCATCGGCTCTGCTGGAAGTTCTTGATCCAGAACAGAACGTAGCGTTCAGCGATCACTATCTGGAAGTGGATTACGATCTCAGCGACGTGATGTTCGTTGCGACCTCGAACTCCATGAACATTCCAGCGCCGTTATTGGACCGTATGGAAGTGATTCGTCTGTCGGGTTATACCGAAGATGAAAAACTGAACATTGCCAAGCGTCACCTGCTGCCGAAGCAGATTGAGCGTAACGCCCTGAAAAAAGGCGAGTTGACGGTAGATGACAGTGCGATTGTCGGCATTATCCGCTACTACACTCGTGAAGCAGGCGTACGTAGCCTGGAGCGTGAAATCTCGAAACTGTGTCGTAAGGCGGTGAAACAGCTGCTGCTCGATAAAGAGCTCAAGCACATCGATATTAACGGCGACAACCTGCACGATTACCTCGGCATTCAGCGCTTTGACTACGGTCGCGCTGATGAAGAAAACCGCGTGGGTCAAGTGACCGGCCTTGCGTGGACGGAAGTGGGCGGCGATCTGCTGACCATCGAAACCGCCTGCGTACCGGGTAAAGGTAAACTGACTTATACCGGTTCTCTGGGTGAAGTCATGCAGGAATCCATTCAGGCTGCATTGACCGTGGTGCGTGCGCGTGCGGAAAAACTGGGTATTAATCCGGACTTTTACGAAAAGCGCGACATCCACGTTCACGTACCGGAAGGGGCGACGCCGAAAGACGGTCCAAGCGCCGGTATTGCGATGTGTACCGCGCTGGTCTCCTGTCTGACCGGTAACCCGGTTCGCGCAGATGTGGCGATGACAGGGGAAATTACTCTGCGTGGCCTGGTTCTGCCTATCGGTGGTCTGAAGGAAAAACTGTTGGCGGCACACCGTGGCGGCATTAAGACAGTTCTGATTCCTGACGAGAACAAACGCGATCTGGAAGAGATTCCGGACAACGTTCTGGCCGATCTTGATATCCATCCGGTGAAGCGTATTGAGGAAGTTCTGGCTCTGGCGCTGCAAAATGAACCGTCTGGAATGCAGATTGTAAGCGCAAAATAGTGACCTCGCGCAAAGAGCGTTAATAAAAACAAGGCTGGCAAGCATAAACTGACTTGCCAGCCTTTTTTTGTATCGCTAATTTAGACGGCTGGCAGGTGTGTCGTCGACAACGGGTGTTGTAAGGGCATGGTAGTCCTGATATAACTGCTCCGCGATTGCATCGTGAAGGATTCCGGTGCGATATAAATAATAAAGAGAGGAAGAGAACAGTGAACAAATCTCAACTGATTGACAAAATTGCTGCTGGTGCGGATATCTCCAAAGCTGCAGCTGGACGTGCGTTAGATGCTTTAATTGCTTCTGTTACTGAATCTCTGCAAGCTGGGGATGACGTTGCACTGGTAGGTTTCGGTACCTTTGCTGTCAAAGATCGTGCTGCCCGTACTGGCCGCAACCCTCAGACAGGTAAAGAGATCACTATCGCTGCGGCTAAAGTACCGGCATTCCGTGCAGGTAAAGCACTGAAAGACGCGGTAAACTGATCCCTTTCCCGTTACGGGAATGTGGCAAAGTACAAGGGCGCATCGACTGATGTGCCTTTTTTTATGCCTTAATGTGACGTTTTAACAGTTTATATGCGGTGTTTGCTGACAACCGCCCTGGTTTCTTGTCAAAATACGGCCTCACGCGCAGCAGTCATCACGTGCTATGCTGCTCGAGGTATTTGTCACCTACAGCGGAGTGTTGTTACACCATGATGGACAATTTACGTACGGCAGCTAACAGCGTCGTGCTCAAAGTAATTTTCGGTATCATTATCGTGTCGTTCATTTTGACCGGCGTGAGTGGCTACCTGATTGGCGGTAACAATAATTTTGCCGCGAAAGTGAATGGCCAGGAAATCGGCCGCGGCCAGTTTGAGAATGCCGTTGCAAGCGAACGTAACCGCATGCAGCAGCAGCTTGGCGACCAGTTCTCTGAGCTGGCGGCCAATGAAAACTACATCAAAACCATGCGTCAGCAGGTGCTCAATCGTCTTATCGACGAAGCGCTGCTTGATCAGTATGCGAAAGACCTGGGTCTTGGCATCAGCGATGAGCAGGTGCGTAAAGCCATTTTCGCCACCCCTGCTTTCCAGGTTGACGGCAAATTCAATAACACCCGCTACAACGCGCTGGTGAATCAGATGGGCATGACGGCAGACCAGTACGCGGCGGCCCTGCGCAACCAACTGACCACTCAACAGCTGATTAACGCCGTTGCCGGTACCGACTTCATGCTGCCGGGCGAAACCGATCAGCTGGCGGAATTGGTTTCCCAGCAGCGTCTGGTGCGCGAAGCGACTATCGACGTTAATGCGCTGGCGGCAAAACAGCAGGTTAGCGACGCTGAAATCAGCAGCTACTACGAGCAGAACAAAAGTCAGTTCGTCGCGCCGGAACAGTTCCGCGTGAGCTACATCAAGCTGGATGCGGCATCTATGGCGCAAAACGTCTCAGATGAAGAGGTTCAGGCCTACTACGATCAGCATCAGGACCAGTACACCCAGGCGCAGCGTAATCGCTACAGCGTTATCCAGACTAAAACCGAAGCCGATGCCAAAGCGGTTCTCGATGAGCTGAACAAAGGCGGTGACTTTGCTGTCCTGGCGAAAGAGAAATCGGCTGACATTATCTCCGCGCGTAACGGCGGCGATATGGGCTGGCTGGAAGATGCCACAACCCCTGATGAACTGAAAAATGCGGGTCTGAAAGAAAAAGGTCAGCTGTCTGGCGTGATTAAATCTTCTGTCGGTTTCCTGGTTGCGCGTCTGGATGATGTTCAGGCTGCAAAAGTGAAACCACTGGCAGAAGTGCGTAACGATATCGCCAACAAAGTGAAACAGGAAAAATCTCTCGACGCGTATTACGCGCTGCAGCAGAAAGTTAGCGATGCGGCGAGCAACGACAACGACTCACTGGCGGGCGCTGAGCAAGCAGCAGGCGTGAAAGCGGTTGAAACCGGTTGGTTCGATCACAGCAACCTGCCGGCTGAACTGAACTTCAAACCGGTATCCGACGCTATCTTTAACGGCGGTCTGGTAGGCGAGAACGGTATGCCGGGCAGTAACTCCGACATCATTACCGTGGATGGCGATCGTGCCTTCGTCCTGCGCGTGAGCGAGCATAAAGTCGAAGCGGTGAAACCGCTGGCTGAAGTCAAAGCGCAAGTGACCGATATCGTGAAGCACAGTAAAGCAGAGCAGCAGGCTAAACTGGATGCGGAAAAACTGCTGGTGGCGTTGAAAGAGGGTAAAGGCGATGAAGCGATGAAAGCCGCAGGTCTGGGCTTTAGCGCAAGCAAAACGCTGAGCCGTACTGGTCAGGACCCGCTGAGCCAGGCCGCGTTTTCACTGCCGTTGCCGCAGAAAGATAAACCAAGCTACGGTATCGGCAACGATATGCAGGGCAACGTGGTTCTGCTGGCGCTGGACGAAGTGAAAGCCGGTGAGATGCCAGAAGCGCAGAAGAAAGCGATGGTTCAGGGGATTACCCAGAACAACGCCCAGATTGCTTTCGAAGCGATGATGAACAACCTGCGTAAATCAGCGAAGATTAAGCTCGGCGATATCATCGACCAGCAGCAATAATCTGAACTCGCCTCGCATTAAATTGTAATGCGATGTACACCTCAAAGGCCGCTTTCGCGGCCTTTTCCACATTTAAAATCTGCCTTTTGAACGTTAACTCATCTGCCGTTATGGTTCCCTTGCTATCAACCAACAAGGAGCAATCAAAATGAAATATGGAATCAAAATGTGTGTTATGGCCGCTGTCGTGGCCTGTGCAGGGATGAGTTTTAGCACTCTGGCGGCTCAACCTGCTGCGGCCAAAACTCAGATAACAAAAACTCAGTCCGGTGACGCATCGGGTGAGCAGGCTAAGGTATCTGCCAGCAGCAAAGCCAGCGATGACGAAGGCACCCGAGTGAGTATCAACACGGCACCGGCAGAGGCGTTAGCGCAGGCAATGAACGGGGTTGGGCTTAAAAAAGCGCAGGCGATTGTTAGCTATCGGGAAGAGTATGGCCCGTTCAAAACGCTGGACGACCTCAAGCAGGTGCCTGGAATGGGCAATTCACTGGTTGAGCGAAACCTTACCCACATCACGCTTTAATTTATCCAGGGTGTTTGCACTCGTCTGAAAATTTGCCAGACTAAAGAGGTCATACCAGTGGTGTGACCTCTGACTCTATTTAAAATATCTACACAAAATCATTCAAGTTGCATCAAGCGGCAAGAGAGTGAATCCCGATGAGCTTACCCAAGTAAGCGATTCGGGTGAACGAACGAAGCCAATGCGGAGGCAGCTTGAGGGATAACGTGTATAAAATAATAAGGCTATGGCGCTATGCAGACACAAATCAAAGTTCGCGGTTATCACCTGGACGTCTATCAACACGTCAACAACGCTCGCTATCTGGAGTTTCTCGAAGAAGCCCGCTGGGATGGGCTGGAGAGCAGTGCGGGTTTCCAGTGGATGAGTGCGAACCACATCGCCTTTGTGGTGGTGAATATCAATATTAACTATCGCCGTCCGGCGGTGTTGGGCGATTTACTGACAGTTACCAGCAAGGTGGAACAACTCAACGGTAAAAGCGGCGTATTAAGCCAGGTGGTGACGCTGGAGCCTGAAGGGCAGGTGGTGGCGGATGCGCTGATCACGTTCGTCTGCATCGATCTGAAGACGCAGAAAGCGCTGGCGCTGGAAGGGGAGTTGCGTGAGCATCTGGAGGCGATGGTAGAGTGATTTGTCAGCCCGGGCTACTCACATTCGTCCGGGCTTTCAGTTGCACAACTTTGCGGTATATCTTGCGGGCGCGGCGCTGACGCCGGCCCGGAACATCTTCAGACTTATTTCAGCCCGGTTTTCTGCTTCATGGCAGCCATTACGCCGGGTTTATCTGCCAGATAATGGTTGAGGCCGTTGGCACGTAGGCTACAGGCCGCGCAGTGACCACAGCCGTCGCCTTTAATGCCGTTATAGCAGGTCAGCGTTTCGGTACGCACCAGTTCCAGCTTGTCCCAGTAGTCCGCCAGCGCCCAGGTCTGCGCTTTATCCAGCCACATCAACGGAGTTTCAAAGCGAATATCTTTTGCCATGCCCAGGCTTACCGCATGGTTTAGTGCTTTGACGAACTCATCTCGGCAGTCCGGGTAGCCGGAGAAGTCGGTTTCGCATACGCCGGTTATCACCGCTTCGGCCTTCACCTGATAGGCGTAGATGGCCGCAAGTGTCAGGAACAGAATATTACGTCCTGGCACAAAGGTATTCGGGATGCCGTCGGCATCGGGCTCGTAATCGGGCACCGGAATGCTATCGCGGGTCAGGCTGCTGACCGCCAGTTCGTTTAGCAGGGTAACGTCCAGCACCTTGTGAGCACGAGCGCCAAGAGTCAGCGCTAGTTCGCGAGCAACGTCAATTTCGGCGCGATGGCGCTGGCCATAATCAAACGTGACGCAGTGAACTTCATCGTATTGATGCAACGCCTGCACCAGGCATGTAGTGGAGTCTTGTCCACCGCTAAAAACGACAACGGCACGTTTCATTGCATTTCCTGTCTGTGGTTCTCAAAGCCGCTATGGTAACGCCTGTGCGCCACGGCGACCAGCTTCTTCACCGCGTATCCGGCGGCAGCCAGGCTTCGGAGAAGTCAAACCAGCCGCGGGCATTCAGGCGAATGCCGTTAACCCCCGGCGGCGCGCTAACCTGATATTGATAGTTAAACAGCGGCGTCAGAATGGCATCGCGCATCAGGCGGGTAAAAATGCGTTTGAGCGCGGCAATACGCAGCGAATCGTCCGGCTGTGCCTGGGCTTCATCCAGCGAGCCCTGGACCCGGCGCGCCTGTTCATCGGTAAACAGCGCAGGCCACAGGGCATCGCAGCGTAACCACTGCTCTAACGCATACTCGGGCATTTCACCAATCAGTCGGTCGCCCATAAACAGATCGGCCTGCGGCAGGTCTTCGCAACCATTCCAGCTTTTAGCATCGTAAAAAATGACCGTCAGTTCGCAGCCAAGCCCGGCTAAGGCGGTTTTTAACTGCTCGGCCATGGTGTGCAGTTCGACGGGAAGATGGTAGATGAGCGTAAGTCGGGACGGCAACGCAACATCAGGGTCATCTTGTGCCAGTGGAATCGCCCAGCCCGGCAGCATCTCCTCGCTGGGAGTAATCAGATTCTCGCCCAGCGGCAGGCTTTGCAGCAGCCCGGAACGGTGGATAAGCGCCATTACCCGCTGCGCCTGCGCCATGCTAAGCCGCGGGCTCTGGCGCAGCGCCAGATAACAAAAGCCCAGGCTGATACTGTGGCTCACCAGACGCAATTTCCCCAGTTCTTCAGGTTTACCAATCGCGATTTGCACCGGATGCTGGCAGCTGGTGCCTAAACCCTGCTCAAATAGCTGGGGCGTGATCCAGTATTCAATTGCCTGCAGCAGCGGGTGGGCAAGATGATAGCGATGATGGCTTTCAATGCGTACCAGCTCCGGCTCGAAGATTTTGTACATGAACGGGCCGGTACCCTGATCTGGCTCATCCGGATGCGCCAGCACGCTGCAATAGCTCGCCAGTCGGTGCGCAAGCCAGTAGTCCGGACGGTGCAGAGTAAAGGTCAGGCACTGCGGATGCGTCTGGCTGATGTCTTTGACGCTGGAGAATAGCCTTGCCAGCTCAGGGAGCGTCAGCAGCATCAGCAGGCGGCGACGCAGCTGCTCGGTCTCCACCGCGTCTCCGTTGTGCCAATGCAGCGTGGAACGAATATAAAATTGCCAGCACAGGCCGTCCGGCGAGACCGACCAATGGTGCGCCAGGTCGCCACGTGGCTGTGAGGCATCATGATTAAAACGGGTCAGGCCAGAGTAAATCTGCCCGGCCAAATGCTGTTCGGCGCGACCGGCGAGAAAGCCCGGATGCAAGGGTTCGAGAGGGCGATAGTAGGGGATACGCAGCGTCGGCGTATTGTTTTGCCACTGACCGCCGAGAAACGGATGCAGCAGCGCCCGCAGCTCTACCGGCGCAATCTGCGCCAGCTCCAGCGCGTTATGCTGCTGTCCACGTTCCAGCGCGGTTTCCATCATTTCGTTGCGCAGCGCTTCCGGCGTGGTATGAAACGCCAGGCTTCCACGTTTGCCGCGCCCGGACTGCGCCTGCCAGCTGAGCCAACCCGCTTCCTGCGCCTGGCGCAACAGCGTACGAACATGCCGTTCGCTACAAAAACAGAGGGCCGCCAGCTCGGCAATGGTGACCTGCTGCGTTTCTCCCTGCGATGGCTGCCACAGACGCTGAAACTGATTTAAACGATTTAACAGACGCATAGAAACCCGGAACAATAAATGTGAAGTATTCAGTATTACTTCCGTATATCCCAGCGGATACTGAGTGGCAAGAGAGAGCGATCACAGGCGGGATAAATAATGGCAAGACTGGCAGCGTTTGATATGGATGGCACCCTTTTGATGCCTAACCATCGTTTGGGTGAGAGAACCATTGCGGCGCTTAAACGGCTGCGCGAACGCGATATTACGCTGACTTTTGCCACCGGGCGTCACGTCCTGGAGATGCGTCCGCTGATTGAATCGCTGTCGCTGAATGCCTATCTCATTACCGGCAACGGCACGCGCCTGCATTCGCAGCAGGGCGAAGTTATGCACCGCAGCGATCTTTCCCCCGATGTGGCCGAACAGGTGCTGCACAGCCACTGGGATACTCAGGCCAGCGTTCACGTATTCAATGACAACGGCTGGTTTACCGGGCGTGAGATCCCCGAAATGCTGCAGGCGCATGTCTACAGCGGTTTTCGCTACCAGCTGCGCGATCTGCGACGGATCCCCGCGCATCAGGTGACTAAGGTCTGCTTCTGCGGCGATCACGACGATCTCTGCCGCCTGCGAATTCAGCTGGTGGAAGCATTGGATAAGCGGGCCAACATCTGTTTTTCGGCTGTTGACTGTCTTGAAGTGCTGCCGCCGGAAAGCAACAAAGGCGCAGCGCTGACGGTGCTGAGCAACCATATCGGCGTTGGAATGGATGAATGCATGGCCTTTGGTGATGCGATGAACGACCGTGAAATGCTGGGGCTGGTGGGGCGCGGCGTGATTATGGGCAACGCGATGGGGCAACTTAAAGCGGCATTGCCCCATCTACCGGTTATTGGAAACTGCAATACTCAGGCGGTTTCCCACTATTTAATGCATTGGCTGGATACACCGAATCTTCCTTATTCCCCCGAATAGAGAAAATTTCCAGCAAGCCAGGCTCAGATGATGCCTGGCTTTTTTTATTGCCCAATAAGCTGTTGAATCTGCTGGTGCCACGGCGTTACGTCGCCAATGTTCGCCGCCACCCACTGCGGATTGTAATAGGTATCGAGATAGCGCTCGCCGCTGTCGCACAGCAGCGTCACAATCGACCCGGTTTTACCTTCATCGCGCATCTGCGCGGCAAGCTGCAGCGCGCCCCACATGTTGGTACCGGTCGAGGCACCGACCTTACGACCCAACTGGGTCTCCAGCCACTGGGCGGTAGCAACGCTTGCCGCATCCGGTACGCGCATCATGCTATCGACTACGTCCGGAATGAATGACGGTTCGACGCGCGGGCGACCGATGCCTTCAATTTTGCTGCCGACGGTGCCGCGCAGGCCGGCGTCGCGGTGCTGCCAGTAATCCATAAACACCGAGTTTTCCGGGTCGACCACCATCAGTTGGGTTTCGTAGCCCTGGCAGCGGATATAGCGGCCAATGGTGGCCGAAGTGCCGCCGGTGCCGGCGCTCATCACCACCCAGGCCGGAACCGGGTTCGGCTCATGGGACATCTGGCGGAAGATACTGTCGGCGATGTTGTTGTTACCACGCCAGTCGGTGGCGCGCTCGGCGTAGGTGAACTGATCCATATAGTGGCCGTTGAGTTCACGGGCCAGCTTTTCCGACGCGGCATAAATTTCACAGGCGCTCTCCACGAAATGGCAGCGGCCGCCGTAAAACTCAATCTGTTCGATTTTGCGTTTCGCGGTACAGGAAGGCATAACGGCGATGAATGGCAGCCCCAGCAGGCGAGCGAAATAAGCTTCGGAAACCGCCGTTGAACCGGATGACGATTCAATAATGGTGGTGCCTCCTTTAATCCAGCCGTTGCACAGGCCGTACAGGAACAGCGAGCGCGCCAGACGGTGCTTCAGGCTGCCGGTCGGGTGGGTGCTTTCATCTTTGAGATACAGCTGAATGCCGGGAAAAGCCGGTAGCGCCAGACGAATCAAATGCGTATCGGCGCTGCGTTGATAATCGGCGTTAATTTCGCTAATGGCGTTTTTGACCCAGGTGCTATTCATCGTGTTTATCCGTTTGTCATTTTGTGCCCAGCATAGCGAAAAGCACAGAAAAAATTGTTGCCATCTGGCCTTTAAAATAGAATGAAGGGAGAAATATTTTCTCCCGGTGGCCCTTATGTTAGATAAAATTGACCGAAAGCTGCTCTCGCTTTTGCAGAATGACTGCACGCTCTCTTTGCAGGCGCTCGCTGATGCCGTTAATCTGACCACCACACCGTGCTGGAAACGGCTCAAACGTCTCGAAGACGATGGCGTTTTGATTGGGCGCGTCGCGCTGCTTGATGCGGAAAAGCTGGGGCTGGGGCTCACGGCCTTCGTGCTGATTAAGACCCAGCACCACAGCAGCGAGTGGTACAGCCTGTTTGTCAGCGAAGTGACGCAAATGCCTGAAGTCCTCGGTTTCTGGCGCATGGCTGGGGAATATGACTACCTGATGCGCGTTCAGGTGGCTGACATGAAACGCTACGATGATTTTTATAAAAGCCTGGTGAACCGCGTCCCTGGACTGTCGGACGTCACTTCGAGCTTTGCGATGGAACAGATTAAATCCACCACCGCTCTCCCCATCGGATAACACTTTATCTCTGGAATTTTACCGCGTGCGATTATTTGCTCAATTAAGCTGGTACTTCCGTCGGGAATGGCGTCGCTATCTCGGCGCAGTTTCCCTGCTCATTATCATTGCCGTCCTGCAGCTTATCCCCCCGAAGGTGGTAGGCATTGTGGTCGATGGCGTCACGCAGCACCACTTCTCGGCCGCAACGCTGCTGATGTGGCTTGGCACCATGGTTCTTATTGCCATCGTGGTTTACCTGCTGCGCTATGTCTGGCGCGTGTTGCTGTTTGGTGCCTCCTATCAGCTCGCCGTTGAACTGCGTGAGGATTTCTACCGCCAGCTCAGCCGCCAGCATCCCGAATTCTATCTGCGCCACCGTACCGGCGACCTGATGGCTCGCGCGACAAACGATGTCGATCGCGTGGTGTTTGCCGCCGGTGAAGGGGTGCTGACGCTGGTGGACTCGCTGGTAATGGGCTGCGCGGTGCTGATTGTGATGTCCACTCAGATCAGCTGGCAGCTTACGCTGCTGGCGCTGGTGCCGATGCCAATTATGGCGCTGGTCATCCATCGTTACGGCAATCTGCTGCACGAGCGCTTCAAGCTGGCGCAGGC
This sequence comes from Kluyvera intermedia, assembly GCF_021440345.1. GTDB lineage: Bacteria > Pseudomonadota > Gammaproteobacteria > Enterobacterales > Enterobacteriaceae > Kluyvera > Kluyvera intermedia_A. The sequence continues at coordinate 7,572 of NZ_JAKCNS010000050.1, read as the reverse complement.
GGCATTCTCCAGCCTGAACGACCGTACTCAGGAGAGCCTGACCAGCATTCGCATGATCAAAGCGTTTGGCCTCGAAGACCGCCAGTCCGCGCAGTTTGCTGCCGATGCGGCGGACACCGGGATTAAAAACATGCGCGTGGCGCGCATTGATGCCCGCTTCGACCCGACTATCTACATAGCCGTTGCGATGGCGAACCTGCTGGCGATTGCCGGCGGAAGCTGGATGGTGATGCAGGATGAGTTAACCCTCGGCCAGTTAACCAGCTTTATGATGTATTTGGGGCTGATGATTTGGCCAATGCTGGCGCTGGCGTGGATGTTTAACATCGTTGAGCGCGGCAGCGCTGCCTATAGCCGTATCCGCACGCTGCTGGCGGAAGCGCCGGTGGTCAATGATGGCACCCAGACAGTACCTGAAGGGCGTGGCACGCTTGAGTTGGCTATTCGTCGCTTTAGCTACCCCAAAACGGAAAAACCGATGTTGACCGACGTCGACGTCACCCTTAAACCGGGCAATATGCTTGGCATTTGTGGGCCAACCGGTTCGGGGAAATCGACCATTCTGTCGCTGATTCAGCGCCATTTTGACGTCGATGAAGGTGATATTCGCTTCCACAACATCCTGCTGCACCAGCTACAGCTGGACGCGTGGCGTAGCCGTCTGGCCGTAGTGAGCCAGACGCCGTTCCTGTTTTCTGACACGGTCGCCAGTAATATCGCGCTGGGCTGCCCGAGCGCGACGCAGGAAGAAATTGAACAAGCGGCGCGGTTGGCCTGCGTTCATGACGATATCCTGCGCCTGCCGCAGGGTTACGAGACGGAAGTTGGCGAGCGCGGCGTGATGCTCTCCGGTGGACAAAAACAGCGTATTTCGATTGCGCGCGCATTGCTGCTGGATGCGGAAATCTTGATCCTCGACGATGCGTTATCGGCAGTCGATGGCCGTACTGAACACCAAATTCTCCATAATCTGCGGCAGTGGGGAGAAGGGCGGACGCTTATCATCAGCGCCCACCGCTTGTCGGCGCTGCTCGATGCCAGCGAAATTATTGTGATGCAGCACGGACACATCGCCCAGCGCGGTCAGCACGAACAGCTGGCGGCGCAGTCAGGTTGGTATCGCGATATGTATCGCTACCAACAGCTAGAAGCGGCGCTGAACGATGCGCCGGAAGAAGATAAAACGGAGGTGGCCGATGCGTAGTTTTGGGCAACTGTGGCCAACCTTAAAACGCCTGCTGGCCTACGGCTCGCCGTGGCGTAAACCGCTGTCGATTGCGGTACTCATGCTGTGGATTGCCGCGGCGGCAGAGGTTAGCGGGCCGCTGCTGATAAGCTATTTTATCGACAATATGGTGGCAAAAGATCTGCTGCCGTGGGGCAAAGTCATCGGGCTGGCGGCCGCCTATGTCGGCTTACAGCTTTTGGCGGCAGGGCTGCACTACAGCCAGTCGCTGCTGTTTAACCGGGCGGCGGTCGGCGTGGTACAGCAGCTGCGCATCGATGTGATGGATGCCGCGCTGCGCCAGCCGCTGAGCGAATTCGATACCCAGCCGGTGGGGCAGCTTATCTCCCGCGTCACCAACGATACCGAAGTGATTCGCGACCTGTACGTCACGGTGGTGGCGACGGTGCTGCGCAGCGCCGCGCTTATCGGCGCGATGCTGGTGGCGATGTTCAGTCTCGATTGGCGCATGGCGCTGGTGGCGCTGGCCATCTTCCCGGCGGTGATGACGGTGATGATCATCTATCAACGTTACAGCACGCCGATTGTGCGCCGCGTTCGTGCCTATCTCGCGGATATCAACGACGGTTTTAATGAAGTCATCAACGGCATGAGCGTTATCCAGCAGTTTCGTCAGCAGGTGCGTTTTGGCGAGCGGATTGGTGAAGTGAGCCGTTCACACTATCTGGCGCGTATGCAGACGCTGCGGCTGGATGGCTTCCTGCTGCGTCCGCTGCTCAGCCTGTTCTCCTCGCTGGTGCTGTGCGGCCTGTTGATGCTGTTTGGCTTTAGCGCGACGGGCTCTATCGAGGTCGGCGTGCTGTACGCATTTATCAGCTATCTTGGCCGGCTTAATGAACCACTGATCGAACTGACCACTCAGCAGTCGATGCTGCAACAGGCGGTGGTGGCCGGGGAGCGCGTGTTTGAGCTGATGGACCGGCCGCGCCAGCAGTACGGGCAGGATATTGCCCCGCTGACGAGCGGGGATATTGATATCGACAACGTGTCGTTTGCCTACCGCGATGACAAAATGGTGCTGCAAAATATCTCGCTGTCGATTCCGGCGCGCAGTTTTGTGGCGCTGGTCGGTCATACCGGCAGCGGAAAAAGTACCCTTGCCAGCCTGCTGATGGGCTACTACCCGCCAAACTCGGGCGAGATCCGCCTCGGTGGTCGTCCATTACCGAGTCTTAGTCACCAGGTGCTACGTGAGGGCATCGCGGTGGTGCAACAGGATCCGGTGGTGCTGGCAGACTCCTTCTTCGCCAACGTTACGCTGGGGCGTGAGATTAGTGAACAGCAGGTCTGGCAGGTGCTGGAAACGGTGCAGCTGGCGGAGATGGTTCGCGGCATGAGCGATGGCCTTTACACCCATCTTGGCGAGCAGGGGAATAATCTTTCCGTGGGGCAAAAACAGCTGCTGGCGCTGGCCCGCGTGCTGGTGGATACCCCGCAGGTGCTGATTCTGGACGAGGCCACGGCCAATATTGACTCCGGCACAGAGCGCGCTATTCAGCAAGCGCTGGCTGCCGTTCGCCAGCACACTACGCTGGTGGTGATTGCCCACCGTCTATCGACGATTGTGGATGCGGATACCATTATGGTGCTTCACCGCGGGCAAGCGGTCGAGCAGGGTTCTCACCAGCAACTGCTTGAAGCTAAAGGGCGATACTGGCAAATGTATCAACTACAGCTGGCCGGTGAGGAATTGGCCGCCAGCGCCCAGGACGATGCATTGACCGCCTGATGCACCAGCGTCAGGCATTTTTCTAACAGAATGCCTTTGTGACACGCATCATGCACCCGCATGGTGCGTTTTTCTTTTTTATCCCGCCATTGCACCGCCTTCACCCCTGATTTTACCGCCTGGCATGGTGATTTTAATTTTTGGCACGCCCCTTGCTTTACCTAATTCGTGTTCGCAGCCATTACCGAATTCTGACTGGAGGGGATCTATGAAGCTGGTTACCGTGGTAATCAAACCATTCAAACTTGAAGACGTTCGCGAAGCGCTGTCTTCAATTGGCATTCAGGGCTTAACGGTGACAGAAGTGAAAGGCTTCGGTCGTCAGAAGGGTCATGCTGAGCTATATCGCGGCGCGGAATACAGCGTCAACTTCCTGCCGAAAGTAAAGATTGATGTGGCTATCGCCGACGATCAGCTCGATGAAGTCGTCGATGTGATCAGCAAAGCCGCTTACACCGGAAAAATTGGCGACGGTAAGATTTTTGTCGCCGAACTGCAGCGCGTTATCCGTATTCGTACCGGCGAAGCCGACGAAGCGGCGCTGTAATTCCCAGCCAGCACAGTGATAGGGATCGAGATGATGAAAAAAACAATGGTAAAAACGGGGTTGAGCGCACTGGCGCTGTTGCCGGGTCTGGCGATGGCCGCCCCTGCGGTCGTAGATAAGGCCGATAACGCCTTTATGATGCTGTGTACCGCGCTGGTGCTGTTTATGACCATTCCGGGCATTGCGCTGTTCTACGGCGGCCTGATTCGCGGCAAAAACGTACTCTCTATGCTGACGCAGGTCGCGGTGACTTTCGCGCTGGTCTGCGTGCTGTGGGTGGTTTACGGCTACTCACTGGCCTTCGGCACTGGCGGCAGCTTCTTCGGCAGCTTCGACTGGATCATGCTGAAAAATATTAAGATTACTGACCTGATGGGCTCCTTCTATCAGTACATTCACGTGGCGTTCCAGGGCTCCTTCGCCTGTATCACCGTAGGCCTGATTGTTGGTGCGCTGGCGGAGCGTATCCGCTTCTCTGCGGTGCTGATCTTCGTGGTCATCTGGCTGACGCTCTCCTACGTGCCGATTGCACACATGGTATGGGGCGGCGGTCTGCTAGCCAGCCACGGCGCGCTCGACTTCGCTGGTGGTACTGTCGTACACATCAACGCCGCGGTTGCGGGCCTGGTCGGTGCGTACCTGATTGGTAAACGCGTGGGCTTTGGCAAAGAAGCCTTCAAACCGCACAACCTGCCGATGGTGTTCATCGGTACCGCGATCCTCTATTTCGGTTGGTTCGGCTTCAACGCCGGTTCCGCTAGCGCCGCGAATGAAATTGCCGGTCTGGCCTTCGTCAATACCGTGGTTGCCACCGCGGCCGCGATTCTCGGCTGGGTCTTCGGCGAGTGGGCTCTGCGCGGAAAACCATCTCTGCTGGGTGCGTGTTCCGGTGCGATTGCTGGTCTTGTGGGGATCACCCCAGCTTGTGGTTATATCGGAGTGGGCGGTGCGCTGATTCTGGGTGTTGTTGTCGGTCTGGCGGGGCTGTGGGGCGTGACTTCACTGAAACGTCTGCTGCGCGTCGATGACCCTTGCGATGTGTTCGGTGTACACGGCGTGTGCGGCATCATCGGCTGTATCCTGACCGGCATCTTCGCTTCAACGGCGCTTGGCGGCGTGGGCTACGCAGAAGGCGTGACCATGGGCCATCAGGTTCTGGTACAGCTGGAAAGTATCGGCATCACCATCGTCTGGTCCGGTGTAGTCGCTTTCATCGGCTACAAAGTGGCAGATTTGACCGTCGGTCTGCGTGTTCCAGAAGATCAGGAACGTGAAGGTCTGGACGTCAACAGCCACGGCGAAAACGCCTACAACGCTTGATAATCATAACCGGGGGAGGCGATGACGCCGACCCTGGGTTTTTCAACCGCGACGTTTGCGCCTCGCCCGAAAGACCTGAAGTTATCTCCAAAGCCAAAAAAGCCTCCCATTGGGAGGCTTTTTTGTGCATGCGGGGGCGGGTTATCCGCGATTACGCATCACCCCTTCCTGCACCGTGGAGGCAACCAGTATGCCGTCCTGGGTATAGAATTCACCGCGCACAAAGCCGCGGGCGCTGGAAGCTGAGGTGCTCTCCACGCTATACAGCAGCCATTCGTTCATGTTGAACGGACGGTGGAACCACATTGAATGGTCAATCGTCGCTACCTGCATGCCCGGCTCAAGGAAGCCTACGCCGTGTGGCTGCAGCGCGACCGGCAGGAAGTTGAAGTCTGATGCATAGCCCAGCAGATACTGATGAATATGCAGATCGTCCGGCACGGCACCGTTGGCGCGCATCCATACCTGGCGGCGCGGCTCAGCGGTGTGGCCTTTCAGCGGGTTGTGGAATTCTACCGGGCGGATCTCAATCGGTTTATCGCACAGAAACTTCTCGGCAACCTGCGGCGGCAGCAGGTGTGCCAGCGAGCGGGCGATATCGGTCTCAGATGGCAGACCGTCCGGAGAAGGGGCGGCCGGCATGGTTTTTTGGTGCTCGTAACCCGACTCTGGTGCCTGGAAGGAGGCGGTCATGTAGAAGATAGGTTTGCCGTTTTGAATCGCGGCCACGCGGCGCGCGCTAAAGCTGTTGCCATCGCGCAGGACTTCTACATCGTAAATAATCGGCTTCTGGCTGTCGCCTGGACGCAGAAAATAGCTGTGGAACGAGTGGACTAACCGGTCAGCTGGAACGGTCTCTTTCGCGGCATACAATGCCTGGCCAACGACCTGTCCGCCAAAGACCTGGCGCAGACCGAGATCTTCACTCTGGCCGCGGAACAGACCTTCTTCAATTTTTTCCAGATTTAATAACGTCAGCAGATTCGATAGCGCCTGGCTCATTGGTACCCTCTATAATTTTACTCTCATATACCCGTCATACTTCACGTTGCATACGCGTTGGCTGCGTTCGTTCACCCCGGTCACTTACCCGAGTAAGCTCCTGAGATTCACTCCTTTGCCGCCTTCATGCAACGTGAATTATTCAGGCTATTACGGCAGGTGAATGCTTTCATTATAACGTAATTTCGCGAGTGGTCCGATGGGTTCAATTATCTGAATAATGAGGTGTTTGCAGGCATTCATGTGAAATATGTGCCACACTGAAGCGGTTAAGTTTGTTAAAGCGTTGTCACTCAATTGAGAAAAATGGCTTAATTCGAGTGAGCAAAAAGGAGAATGCTAATGAAACTTGTGCCGATCTTAAGCGGTCTGGCGATTGCACTGGCCGTAGCAGGCTGTGCGCAGACGCACCAGCAAAGTCAGAATCAGACACCAGCACCAGAAGCAGCGGCCGCGCAGCAAGCGGTATCCGGGCCGAACGTCTCCGGTAATGTCCTCATCCGCCAGAAAGTGGCGCTGCCGCCTGATGCGGTATTAACGGTGACGTTGTCCGACGCGTCGCTGGCCGATGCACCATCGAAGGTGCTGGCGCAGAAAGTGACCCGTACGGAAGGTAAACAGGCGCCATTTAGCTTCGTGCTGCCGTACAACCCGGCTGATATCCAGCCGAACGCCCGTATCCTGTTAAGCGCGGCGGTGACTCTCAACGGCAAACTGCTGTTTATCACCGATACCATTCAGGAAGTGATTAACCACGGCGGAACCAAAGCTGACCTGATCATGGTCCCTGTGCAGCAAACGCCGGTTCCGGTTCAGGACCCTGCGCCCGTCCAGATTCCGTAAGTTCAGGTGAGATAAAAGACAGATGCCCTCTATGTGAGGGCATTTTTTTGGCCTGAGCCGGTCAGGAGTAAAACCAAGCGTCAGTATTGCCAGCGGTATTTCTGCATATCAATTTGCCCACTCCCGGAAACCTGCACTCCATCGGCCAATAGTGCCTGTCGTTGTCGCTGCAGGTCGGGGCCGGTTAGCGAAATCGCACCATGGCGATTTACCACCCGGTGCCAGGGGAGCGTAGAACCTTCCGGCAAACGTCTGAGCACGCCGCCAACCTGTCTTGCGGCGCGTGGTGAACCCGCCAGTCTGGCGACGTCGCCGTAGGTGGTGACATAACCTTCTGGGATCGCGGCAACGATTTGCCATACCCGATGCGGGAAAGAGTCTTGTTCGTCCATAGTCTATTCCTGGAGACAGAACTCTCAGCATAATCAGACTGATGGTCGCTGTGAAGAGGGGATTGTGCAAGAATCCAGCAGGTAAAAGCGGATAGCTTGCAATTGCCAGGCTCAGCAGTGATAATGCGCCAGCGCGTTGGGAACAACGCTCTCAATGGGGGCCCTGTTGGTTCTCCCGCAACGCTACTCTGTTTACCAGGTCAGGTCCGGAAGGAAGCAGCCAAGGCAGATGACGCGTGTGCCGGGATGTAGCTGGCAGGGCCCCCACCCATTTGTACCTTCCTGATTTTTCAACCTTCCTGAACATGCCATTTCCACAATATAAATGTGGTTATTTGCATCTGCGTTTTGCGGCTATTCAATTAAACTTCATTACTTTGTAATAATACTGTCATCTCCGTGTCATAAATTGTATTTAAATTAACATTAGGTGTTCATATTGCTCAGAATGTTATAAATATATTTGTGGAATGTACTGCTGGTTTGATGTATT
>NZ_JAKCNS010000049.1 GCF_021440345.1 Kluyvera intermedia | reverse complement strand
AAGGGGGGCGCCGCGCCCCCCTTTGCAATCCCCGCGGCCCCGCGGTGAAATCGGTGCTTCGCACTGCGTTCGCCTCCGAACTCCAGCCTGCGGCACGGCGAAACTCGACCTCCTGTCTCGGTTCGCCTCAGTCCGCCATCCCTGGCGGCCTGACCTTGTCTTCCTTTCTCCGGCTCACCAATTTCAAGCGGGGACTCATCGGTTTCAGCGGCATTCGCGTTTGTTTTTAACTGAAACGTTACAGCGGCATGGGTGGCATCTGAATCGCCGAAGCGTTGCCTGGAGTCCGGAAGTCATAAGCTGAGGGAAACCGCGTAGCGGCGATTCTGCCGCCCCCTGCGCACTCCTTGCGCCGCTCAGGTTAAAGGATATGTGATGGACAAGGAGCGCTGCCGGCTGGAAAACTAAACGTCCTACCACTTAACTACCCCACAAAAACCTATTGCTCTGTCTTTGAACTGACGTAGTCACGCTACGCCCTGCACCGCAATCCTATCTGCCACCTGTTCGGCCAGCCGCAGTCGTTCCGCCGTCAGCGGCGCATCAATGCGGATTTTTAACTGCCCGACTACGCGTCCTTGAATAGGCTCACAGCTGCTATAAACAAGCCTGCTCCGCCCGCCCAGCACGCCAGCAATATCCCGCAGATTCGGCTCAAGACCATTTGCGCCGTTAAAATGCAGCGTTACCAGTTGCTGCCCTTCGCTCAGCAGTTCCGCATTCTCCGCTCGCCCGTGATGTAACGTGCCCAGCATCCCGTGGGTGACTTCATGCTGAGGATCGCCAAACACCTGCCACACTGCACCCTGCTCAACGATCTGGCCTTTTTCCAGCACCGCCACCTTATCGCACAGCGTGCGGATCACATCCATTTCATGGGTAATCAGGATAATCGTCAGCCCCAGGCGTTGGTTAATCTCTTTAAGCAAGCTCAGCACTGCCAGCGTATTTTCCGGATCAAGCGCGGAAGTGGCTTCATCGCAGAGCAAAATTTCCGGCTGAGTCACCAATGCCCGCGCAATGCCGGTACGCTGTTTTTGTCCCCCAGAAAGCCGGGAAGGCCAGCTATCGCGTAACGACTCCAGCCCCACCAGCCGCAAAATATCATCGACGCGGCGACGGCGCTCGGCGGCGGGAATACCCGCCATCCGTAGCGGCAGCTCCACGTTCTCAGCCACCGTTTTGGTCGCCATCAGATTGAAATGCTGAAATATCATCGCCACCCGGCGGCGCAAATCACGCAGTTGCCCCTTTCCTCCGCCGCCTATTGTCACGCCATTAATCGCGATCTCGCCGCAATCGGCATTCTCCAGACGATTAAACAGGCGCAGCAGGGTCGATTTCCCCGCACCGCTGCGGCCAATAATGCCAAAAATCTCACCGGCCTGAATATCCAGGCTGATGTCCTGCAACGCCTGAACACCATTGGGATACGCTTTACTGATGCCGTTAAGCCGAATGTGAGGATGCTGGGTCATCGATTTTGCTCCTAAAAACCAGGGACAATTTTTCCCTGATAGCGGGTCAGGATAAACTGGCGCACCGCGTCAGAATTCAGCGCCTTTGCCAGCTTCTGAATGCCAGGGTCGTTAATATTGTCCGGGCGCGCCACTAGATATTCGACGTACAGACTTTTGCCTTTTTCCACAATCAGCGCCTTGTCGGTATCAATGCCTGCTTCCAGCGCGTAGTTGGCGAAAATAAACGCCAGATCGACCTGACTCACCGCGCGTGCCAGCATCGCCCCTTCCAGCGGGCGAATCTTGAAGTGATGCGGATTACCGGTAATGTCCTTTTCCGCCGACTGCGGATCTTGCGGGTTCTTCAGCGTAATCAGCCCGGCTTCGGCTAGCAGCACCAACGCGCGCCCGGTATTCACCGGATCGTTGGGGATCGCAATCGTCGCGCCATCCGGAAGATCTTTGATGCTTTTATATTTGGTCGAATAGGCACCAAATGGCTCAATGTGCACGCCCACGACCGGCACCAGATTGGTGTGTCGCGTCTTGTTATAATCATCAAGGAACGGGCGATATTGATAGTAGTTAGCATCAAGATTCTTCTCCGCCAGCTGCTGGTTAGGCTGGATAAAGTCGTTAAAGACCTTAACCTTGAGATCGACCCCCTCTTTCGCCAGCACCGGTTTCACAAACTCAAGAATTTCGGCATGGGGAACCGGCGTCGCGCCCACCACCAGCGTTTCATTGGCAACGGCGGAAAGAGAAAACAGCGCCAGCAGCCCGGCAATCACAGTTTTTTTCATCGTTTTATCCTGTTGATATTCTTATTTACGGCTCATTCGGCGCACCAGACGGTCGCCGCTCATTTGTAAAACCTGCACCAGCGCAATCAGCAGCACCACCGTGACCGCCATGACATCAGTCTGGAAGCGTTGATAGCCAAAACGGATGGCCAGGTCCCCTAACCCACCGCCGCCAATCACCCCGGCCATCGAGGTGTAGTCCACCAGCACAATGGCCGTCACCGTTACCGCCGCAATCAGCCCGGAACGCGACTCCGGCAGCAGGGTGTACCAGATAAGCTGCCAGGTACTGCCACCCATGGCCCAGCTGGCCTCAACCAGTCCGTGATCCACCTCGCGCAGCGAGGTTTCAACCAGACGGGCAAAAAACGGCGCACAGCCCGCCACCAGCGGCGGAATGGTGCCCTGCACGCCTAAAGACGTACCGGTAATCAGGGTGGTCACCGGGATCATCACAATCAGCAGGATGATGAATGGCAGAGAGCGCATCACGTTAACCAGCAGCGAAAGTACCCGGTGCAGCAGCGGCGCATGCAGCAGACGCGGCTGCCCCGTCAGGTACAGAATCACTCCCAGCGGTAGCCCAATGAGCACCGTAAACCCCAGCGCCCAACCCAGCATGGTGACGGTATCCACCCCGGCCTCCGCCACGTCGCCCCAGTCAATTCCGGCAAGAAATGCGAGCATCATCTTTCCTTAATTCCAGTCGTGACGCGCAGGACGTTTGCCGTTCAGTACCCAGTTGCCGAGCAGGTGGTATTTCCAGCGTACTGGATCATGCAGCGTATGGACGCGGCCATTACGCCAGTGGCGGTCAAAGTTGTAGCGCGGATGCGTTGAGCGAGTGCCGCCCAATTCAAACAGCCGTGTCGATGCCTCCAGAGCGGCTTCGGTGGTAAAGATTTTGGCGCGCGCCACGGCGACAGAAGCCAGCGCCACCGTCTCTTCGCTGAGATCATGCTTGTAGCGGTCCAACACTTTACCCGCCTGCTCCAGCAGCGCATCGGCGGCGGCCAGTTTGCTGTCGAGCGCGCCAATCTGATAAATGGTCAGCGGATCATCGCCTGCCCGTTCCACGCCGGCATCAATCCACGGGCGGGCAAACTGATTCACAAAGCTGACCGTGTCATTGAGGGCCGCGCGGGCAATCCCGGCGTCGATAGCCGCGGTGGTGAGCTGCGCAAACGGTCCGGCGAGCGTCGGGGTGTCATACGATTTCCAGCTGGGGATCAAGTTGAACGCCTCAACCGGCAAATTCTCCACCAGCACCGTGCCGCTGGAGGTGGTGCGCTGCCCTATGCAGGCCCAATCGTTGACCACCGTCAGCCCCGGAGAATGACGGGGGACAAACGCGAGCTGGGCGCGCCCATCCTCATCCAGCGCCAGCACACCCAGCCAGTGGGCATACAGCGAACCGGTGCAATAGCCTTTACGGCCATTGATTCGCAGGCCATCGGCGGTTTTGGTTAGCCGGGTTTGAATATCCTGCACCGTCTTGCCGCCGGTCTCCGACAGCGCGTTGGCAAAGCGATGACCGGCCAGCGCCAGTTCAAAGAAAAACTGCTGCTGTTCCGCACTGCCCTGCAAACGAATATCTTCCAGCAGGCAGTAGTGGTTTTGCGGGATTTGCCCCAGCGCCGGGTCCGCAGCCGAGATAATGGCAATCACCGCCGCGAGGGTTGCCGCCGACACTTCTGCCCCACCAAACTGGCGAGGTACGGTAATCCCCCACAGACCACTATTGGAGTAGGTGTTGACCACTTCCGGCGGTACGGTACCGCTCAGGTCGCGTTCAGAAGCGCCGGTCTGCAGAAACGCGGCAATCTCATGGGCAATACTGATGGCCTCCTCATCGCTGGTAATGCGGTGGGCATGAGGCGCGTGTTGTGTGTAATCTGGAGCGTCCTGGTTTACTGGCATAGCATCGTCTCTTTTCACGTTATCCGTACAATCAATTGCAGGTATCCATCTGATATTTATTCATATCTATTTATGGAATGAATTATCACTTCTTTAACCCATTAGGTTATATGTGTTGATAGCAAGGTTTATGCCAGCTTTATGCGTGTTATTTTTCAATACGTTAGGGTTAATGAGGAGCGACGGCCAGTATGAAATACAACAACTGAGGCAGCAGGCTGTTGCATTTACAACAGCCAGAAACAACAAAGCCCGGTTTCCCGGGCTTTGCAGAGGTGATAACGCTTAGTAATAGGCATTCAGCGTGCGTTGGCAGAGCGCCGAGCGTACGCAGTCGTCTTTGGTAAAACGCACAATCCCTATCATCTCATCTTCTTCAAAGCGGGCCATCGCATCGCTTAGGCCAGACTGAACGCCGCGCGGTAAATCACACTGGGTGATATCGCCGTTGACGATGACCGTGACGTTCTCCCCGAGGCGGGTTAAAAACATCTTCATTTGCGACGCGGTGACATTCTGCGCCTCATCAAGAATGACCACTGCATTTTCAAAGGTACGTCCGCGCATATAGGCGAACGGCGCGATCTCTACCTTACCGATTTCAGGGCGTAGGCAATATTGCATAAAGGAGGAGCCCAGGCGTTTCACCAGCACGTCATAGACGGGACGGAAATACGGGGCGAATTTCTCCGAAATGTCTCCGGGCAGGAATCCCAGGTCTTCATCAGCCTGAAGAACGGGACGCGTAACGATGATTTTATTAACATCCTTGTGTATCAACGCCTCCGCAGCTTTCGCTGCGCTGATCCAGGTTTTGCCACAGCCCGCTTCGCCTGTCGCGAAGATCAGCTGCTTACTTTCGATAGCATTCAGATAATGGGCCTGAGCTTCATTACGCGGAGTAATTGGCGAGTGGTCGCGGCTGTCCCGCGCCATGCCTATCGCTTCCACGCCACTCATCTGCACAAGCGAGGTGACCGATTCTTCTTCACGTTGTTTGTGGCTGCGTGAATCACGTCTCAGCACACGTTTTGCTTCGCGATGAGCTTTGATCACTGCTTTCTGTCTTCCCATGGATAGCACCTTGAGTTGTTGGTTTACATCACACGCGCTAAGAGCAGCACGATTATGCGCACGAACGTCTGAGGTTTGGCTTCCTTGTAAGCCATAGCAACTGCCTGCCGAAATGATGCCAATGCACGGCTACGCGCACCAGACATGGCATCGTTTACTACAAGTTGAATTCTGCATGGGGGAAAAATTGGGGTGACGAAATCGCTGCCGGAGATGGGGCCTCCGCGCTGGATGGTGCGGGTTGAGGTACTGCTTAGTCCAATCAAGGACGCTACCATTCGCGATCTCCATAGTGAAACTACATCACTGTCGGGAACTACCGCTCTACTTATTATTTACACCATAGAGCGCAAATTATGCAACATAAAATTTACATAAATATAACGATAGTTCGTAGAGATAGCATCTGACACTTATGTGGCAGTTTTATGTCAATACGGGGAGAAATGAAAAAAAAGTGCTGATTTCTGGCGATATTCTTAAGTGTTGGCAATTCCCGGCGGCGCAGCGCCGCCGGGAACATACTCACGCTTCCAACAGCGTGCTACCCAAATAGGCCTTTTCAGACGCCGCGCCTGGCAGCACGAAGAAATACCCGCCGCCAATCGGCTTCACGTACTCCTCCAGCGCTTCACCATTGAGCCGTTTCTGCACCGTCAGGAAGCCTTTTTCAAGGTCATGCTGATAGCAAACGAACAGCAGCCCCATGTCGAGCTGACCGGAGTTGGTCACGCCAAGCGAATAGCTGTAGCCACGGCGCATCATCAGGCTGGACTCGGTCTCTTTGGTGCGCGGGTTAGCCAGACGAATATGGCTATCCAATGCAATCACGTCCCCTTCCGGGTCGCGACTGTAGTCCGGCACATCGTGCTCAAGCTTCATCCCCAGCGGCGCACCGCTGTGCTTATCGCGACCAAAAATGGTCTGCTGCTCTTTAAGCGGGGTGCGATCCCAGAACTCGACGTGGAACTGAATAATGCGTACCGCCTGGTACGAGCCGCCCAGCGCCCACGCTGGTTCACCCTGCTCGCCGGTGACCCACACCACCTCGTCCATCAACGTTTTGTTACTGCCGTCGGGGTTAGCGGTGCCGTCTTTAAAGCCCAGCAGGTTGATCGGCGTCTCTTTGCCCTTGCTGCGCGCCGCGTGGTCGGAGATAAACCCTTCCCGTTTCCAGCGCACGCTGAGTAAATCCGGCGTGTGCTTGATGATATCGCGCAGGGCGTGAATCACCGTATCCTGGGTATTGGCGCAAATCTGCAGCATCAGATCGCCGTGACACAGGGCGGCATCCAATGAATCGTTGGGAAAACGCGTCATTTTTTGCAGCTTTTTCGGTGCCTTATCGGCAAGTCCAAAGCGCGTATCAAACAGCGAATGACCGACGGAGAGCGTCATGGTCAGGTTATCCGGCGCGATATAGGCCCCGAGAATACCGGAATCCATCGGTGGCAGGCGCGGATTGGGCGTATCCGGCGCCGGGCCTCCGGTGGTCAGAAACGCAATGCGCGCGGTCAACAAGCGAAACAGACGTTCCAGTTCGGCCTTATCCCCCGCCAGCACGTCAAACGCCACCAGCATCATTGATGCCTGCTGGGGCGTGAGCACGCCGGCCTGATGGACGCCGTAAAATGGCTGCGTTTCCATCCGGCTGTTGGCGGTTGCGGCAGGCGCATCGCTGCTCTTTGCCGCATGCGCCATCGGGCACCCGCCGGAAATCGCCAGCGCGCCTCCCAGCGCGCCGATCCCTTTTAATAACCGACGACGCGAAGGTTCATTCAGGTCGTCAATATGCTGCTTTGCCATGGTGCTTAGTCCAGACCCAGGATCCCACGCAGCTGCGCCAGATCTTCCGCCAGTGTGGTGATCGGCCCTTTCAGCGCATTGCGGTCAGCGTCGGTCAGTTTGTCGTAGGTTTCATACCCGTCTTTGGTGCGGTATTTCGCCAGAATCGCGTCAACTTTCTTGAAGTTGGTATCGACTTTCGCCAGCAGCGCGCTGTTTTCTTTTTGCAGCTGTGGACGCAGCAGGTCAACAATCTTCTGCGCGCCATCGATGTTGGCCTGGAAGTCCCACAGGTCGGTGTGGCTGTAGCGGTCTTCTTCACCGCTGATTTTGCTCGCCGCCACTTCTTCAATCAGGCCAGCCGCGCCGCCCACCACTTTTGATGGTGGGAACGCCAGCTCGCTGATGCGTTTTTGCAGCTCCAGCACATCGGTATTGAGCTGGTCAGCATAGTGCTCCATGCCTTTGACGCTGTTGTCGCCAAACAGCGCTTTTTCCAGACGGTGGAAACCGGTGAATTTCGGATCCGCCGCTTTCTGCTCGTAGTCGTCTTCACGGGCGTCGATGCTGCCGTCAAGGTCAGAGAACAGTTCCGCAATCGGTTCAATACGCTCGTAGTGTTGACGGGTTGGCGCGTACAGCGATTTGGCTTTCTCGATATCGCCGGCTTTTACCGCGTCGGTAAAGGCTTTGGTGCCTTTTACCAGTTCGGCGGTTTCGGCGGTCACGTAGGCTTTATAGGCAGTAATGGCAGTGCCGAGATCCAGCAGCGCATTGGCTTTTGCCGCATCTTCGGTGGCTTTGCCTTTAACAATCAGCTTGCCTTTCGGGTTGGTCAGCAGGCCGCAGGTCATGTCGTATTCACCCGGCTGCAGGTTAGCGGTCATCTTCTGGGTGAAGCCCGGCGCGATGTTTTCACGCTCTTCCACCACCATCACCCCTTTGAGGATCTCCCACTCCAGCGCTTTCTGGCTGTGGTTCTGGATAATGAACTGCGTTTTACCGGCGTTAACGGTGATGGACATCGGTTCACACTGTTTGTCGTTTACCGTTACTTTAACCTGCGGAATATCGGCAGCCTGTGCCATAAACGCGGTCGAGAAGAGTGCGGCAATGCCCGTCTGCAACGCGCTGCGGCGGAAGTTTTTGGTCATGTTCCATCCCTTTCAATAAAGTTTGTAGTCACTAAGCAACCGTTATCAGCCTTATGGGGCGATACGTGATGTTGATGTCGTTGCCCGCGGTGGCCAGAAGAACAGCACCAGCGCAGGAATCAGATACAGGAAATAGACCGCCACTTCGCTGACGCTCGGCGCTTCCTGATAACCAAAGATGCCTTCCAGCAGCGTGCCGAAAAGCGAATGCGTCGTCAGGGTGCCGCTCAGGTCGAAGGCGACATCCTGGAAAGCGTTCCACAGCCCGGCTTCGTGGAAGGCGCGAATTGCCCCCGCCGCCAGACCTGCCGCCACCAGCAGAATAAACAGGCTAGTCCAGCGGAAGAAGACGCCGAGGTTTAAGCGGATACCGCCCCAGTACAGCAAGAAGCCCAGCACGATGGCCGTGGCAAGGCCAAGAATCGCCCCCAGCGGCGGCCAGATACCGAGATCCTGCTGGAATGCCGCCAGCAGGAAAAATACCGACTCCAGCCCTTCACGCGCCACGGCGAAAAAGACCATCATTATCAGCGCCCAGCCGTGGTTATTGCCCTTTTGCAGCGCGTTATCCACTGCCTGCTCCAGCTGCTGTTTGACGTTGCGGGAGACCTTACGCATCCAGAACACCATCCACGTGAGGATAACCACGGCGATAACCGCCACCAGGCCTTCAAACAGCTCCTGCTCTTTTTGCGGGAATTCGCCGGTGGTTTCGTTAATGAAGATGCCCAGACCCAAGCACAGCGCGGCGGCGAGGATCACGCCAATCCACATAACGCCAATCCAGCGACCGCGTTGAGTGCGTTTCAAATAGCTGGCAATCAGGCTGACAATCAGCGCCGCTTCCAGCCCTTCTCGCAACATAATGAGAAAAGGAACAAACATGCAGACATCCTTAAATGTGAAACGCCGTCAACTTTTGCAAAGACAGGTAAATGTGAGTGATAGTGATTATCATTAAGCCAAAAAGAAACACAAGTGAAATGTGTGGGAAATAATGACGAGATGTAAAAGGATAGCGAATAAATAGTTGCGATGATTATCAATATCAGGCTATTACGCCGAGCCTAAAAAAGCCCGCACTCAGCGTAATGCTGGTCAGTTAGGCACCCCATTCCGTTCAGATTTGCAGCCGGTTGCGCTCCTTGTTTATCTCATGCCCTATAACCTGAATGGCGCAGGGAGCGCGGGGGGGGGGGGGCCACCCCCCCCCCCCCCCNNCCCTCAGCTTATGCCTTCCGGCTTTCGGGTCGGGCGCGAGGTAACATCCCTGTAAAGCCGCGCCCTCAGCCCACATCCCTGTGGGCTGCCCCGGCCTCCAGGCAACGCCTCGGCGATTCAGACGCCACCCATGCCGCTGTAGTCTTTTCGCTAAAAGCAAAAATCGAAGTCGCTGGAACCGATGAGTCCCCGCTTGAAATCGGTGAGCCGGAGAATGGAAGACAAGGTCAGACCGCCAGGGATGGCGGACTGAGGCGAACCGAGACAGGAGGTCGAGTTTCGCCGTGCCGCAGGCTGGAGTTCGCAGGCGAACGTAGTGCGAAGCACCGATTTCGCTGCGGGGCCGCGGGGATTGCAAAGGGGGGCGCGGCGCCCCCCTTAGCCCGTTCACGGGTGCAGGTGTTTCATCTTCTGCAAACATAAAGTGAACGGAATTTTGTACTTAACTAACCAGCATTACGCCCTCAGCGGGCTTGAGCTTATTCTTCCTGTAAACGCGACGGCGGTGCCGAGTGATAATGCGCATCCGCTTTAGCAAAACGCTCCTGCATACTGGCCGATGGCGCCTTGCCCAGCAGGCTGAACACCACAATCCCGATGCTGCCGAAGATAAAGCCCGGGATGATTTCATACAGTCCCAGCCAGGCGAACTGTTTCCAGATAATCACGGTCAGTGCACCGATAATCATCCCCGCCAGCGCCCCGTTGCGGGTCATACGTGACCACATCACCGAGAACAGCACCACCGGTCCAAACGCCGCACCGAAGCCAGCCCATGCGTAGCTTACCAGGCCCAGCACGCGGTTTTCTGGGTTTGCCGCCAGCGCAATGGAGACCAGCGCCACCACCAGCACCATAAAGCGCCCTACCCACACCAGCTCTTTCTGGCTGGCGTTTTTACGCAGAAACGCTTTGTACAGATCTTCGGTAATCGCGCTTGAGCACACCAGCAGCTGGCAGCTTAAGGTCGACATCACCGCCGCCAGAATCGCGGACAGCAGGATACCGGCAATCCATGGGTTAAACAGAATCTGCGCCAGCTCGATAAACACGCGCTCGGCGTTCTGACTCACCGGGCCTGCAACCGCTGGGTTGTTCTGGAAATAGGCAATCCCGAAGAAGCCTACCGCCACCGCACCGGCGAGGCAGAGGATCATCCAGGTCATGCTGATGCGGCGCGCGTGGACGATGCTGTGGTGGGAATCTGCCGCCATAAAGCGTGCCAGGATATGCGGCTGACCGAAGTAGCCCAGACCCCAGCCCATCAGGGAAATAATGGCGACGAAGTTCAGCCCTTTAAGCATATCGATATTTTCGATGCTCTTTTGCTTAATGACTTCCAGCGAATCCCCCATGCCGCCGACGGCAAAAATAACCATAACCGGCGTCAGGATCAGCGCGAAAATCATCAGGCTGGCCTGCACGGTGTCGGTCCAGCTTACCGCGAGGAAACCGCCGATAAAGGTGTACAGAATGGTCGCGGCGGCACCGGCCCACAGCGCCGTTTCGTAGCTCATGCCGAAGGTGCTTTCAAACAGACGCGCCCCCGCTACGATGCCGGACGCGCAGTAAATGGTGAAGAACAGCAAAATAACCAGCGCCGAGATAATACGCAGCACGCGGCTATTATCTTCAAAGCGGCCGGTAAAATAGTCCGGCAGCGTTAAGGCGTTATTGTTGGCTTCGGTGTGCACGCGCAGACGCCCGGCTACCAATTTCCAGTTGATCCACGCGCCAGCGGTCAGACCGATGGCAATCCAGCTTTCTGAAATACCGGCGATGAAAATCGCTCCCGGCAAACCCATCAGCAGCCAGCCGCTCATATCAGAAGCACCAGCAGACAGCGCGGTCACGAAGGGCCCTAAACTACGGCCGCCAAGAATATAATCATCAAAGTTTTTGGTGTTACGCCAGGCGAAAAAGCCAATGAGGATCATGCCAAAAATATAAACAAGAAAGGTCACCAACATCGGTGTGCTAATAGTCATTACAGTCTCCAGAATTTGAACCTATCCCGATAGGCTCTTATTTATCGGCAATATCCCAGTTTGCCGTTTTTATCATTGCCGGAACGGGGCAATAATTTGAGGCGACCGTATCCTGACGGAAGCTGAATTTTTTCACAAATGATTTAACACTGCATTTACATCGAATGCATCACTGCGATCAGAGCATTTTTCTATAGGTTGCACTCTCTCACGCTTTTTCTGGTTGCACCACGAATAAGTGTTAAGTAGCGCATAAAATAACGCTTTCCGGAGAGCGTACAGACGCACTTATCATAAGTTTTGCCATTAACATTCAATTCATTTTTAACCCTGCAACGGGGGTCACATTTAACACGGTTGCACAAAGTTGCAACATGATAGATATTCCTGTTACGCAATTAATAAGATAACCAAGCAACAGGAGTAGATGGCATGGGCACCACCACCATGGGTGTTAAGCTGGATGACGCAACCCGTGAGCGCATTAAGAGCGCGGCGACACGAATTGACCGCACCCCTCACTGGCTCATCAAGCAGGCAATTTTTAATTATCTGGAAAAGTTAGAAAACAACGAAACCCTGCCGGAACTGCCTGCTCTGCTCTCCGGTGCAGCCAATGAGAGCGACGAAGCCGCCCCTGCGGCCGAAGAAAATCATCAGCCGTTCCTCGAATTCGCCGAACAGATCCTGCCGCAATCCGTCACCCGCGCCGCGATAACAGCAGCCTGGCGTCGTAGCGAAACCGACGCCGTACCGATGATGATGGAACAGGCACGCCTGCCGCAGCCGATTGCTGAACAGGCGCACCAGCTGGCCTGGACGCTGGCCGAAAAACTGCGTAACCAGAAAACCGCCAGCGGCCGTGCCGGGATGGTGCAGAGCCTGCTGCAAGAGTTCTCCCTCTCCTCACAGGAAGGCGTGGCGCTGATGTGCCTGGCGGAAGCGCTGCTGCGTATTCCGGACAAAGCCACCCGCGATGCGTTAATCCGCGACAAAATCAGCAACGGTAACTGGCAGTCGCACATTGGCCGCAGCCCGTCGCTGTTCGTCAATGCCGCCACCTGGGGCCTGCTGTTTACCGGCAAACTGGTCTCCACCCACAATGAAACCAGCTTGTCGCGTTCACTGAACCGGATTATCGGTAAGAGCGGTGAGCCGCTGGTACGCAAAGGCGTGGACATGGCGATGCGCCTGATGGGCGAACAGTTCGTCACTGGCGAAACCATCGCCGAAGCGCTGGCCAACGCCCGTAAGCTCGAAGATAAAGGCTTCCGCTACTCCTACGACATGCTGGGCGAAGCCGCGCTGACCGCCGCCGATGCTCAGGCCTATATGGTCTCTTATCAGCAGGCGATTCACGCCATTGGTAAAGCATCTAACGGTCGCGGCATCTATGAAGGCCCGGGGATCTCTATCAAACTGTCTGCCCTGCATCCGCGCTACAGCCGCGCGCAGTATGACCGGGTGATGGAAGAGTTGTACCCGCGCCTGAAGTCGCTGACCCTGCTGGCGCGCCAGTACGATATCGGCATTAACATTGACGCCGAAGAGGCTGATCGTCTGGAGATCTCCCTCGATCTGCTGGAAAAACTGTGCTTTGAGCCGGAGTTGGCGGGCTGGAACGGTATCGGCTTTGTTATTCAGGCCTACCAGAAACGCTGCCCGTTCGTCATTGATTATCTGATTGATCTTGCCACCCGCAGCCGTCGCCGCCTGATGATCCGTCTGGTGAAAGGCGCGTACTGGGATAGCGAAATTAAACGTGCGCAGATGGACGGCCTTGAAGGCTACCCGGTCTATACCCGTAAGGTGTACACCGACGTCTCCTACCTGGCCTGTGCCAAAAAGCTGCTGGGCGTGCCAAGCCTTATCTACCCGCAGTTCGCCACCCATAACGCCCATACGCTGGCGGCGATTTATCAGTTGGCGGGGCAAAACTACTACCCGGGTCAGTACGAGTTCCAGTGCCTGCACGGCATGGGTGAACCGCTGTATGAGCAGGTGGTTGGTAAAGTGGCCGATGGCAAACTGAATCGTCCGTGCCGTATCTATGCGCCGGTCGGCACTCACGAAACCCTGCTGGCTTATCTGGTGCGTCGTCTGCTGGAAAACGGTGCCAACACCTCGTTCGTTAACCGTATCGCCGACAGCAGCCTGCCGCTGGACGAACTGGTTGCTGACCCGGTTCTGGCGGTTGAAAAAATGGCCCTGCAGGAAGGTGCTGCCGGTCTGCCACACCCGAAAATTCCGCTACCGCGCGATCTGTACGGCAGCGGCCGCGTGAACTCCGCCGGTCTGGATCTGGCCAACGAACACCGCCTGGCCTCGCTCTCTTCTTCGCTGCTCAACAGCGCACTGCAGAAATGGTCCGCGAAACCGATGCTTGAGCATCCGGTCGCCGACGGCAATATGGACGCGGTGATTAATCCGGCAGAGCCGAAAGATGTCGTCGGCTATGTGCGTGAAGCCACACAAAGCGAAGTAGAACAGGCGCTGGAAAGCGCGGTCAACAACGCGCCAATCTGGTTTGCAACGCCGCCGCAGGAACGCGCCGCGATCCTCGAACGCGCTGCGATTCTGATGGAAGATCAGATGCAACCGCTCATGGGGATTCTGGTGCGTGAAGCCGGGAAAACCTTCAGCAACGCCATCGCCGAAGTCCGCGAAGCCGTTGATTTCCTGCACTACTATGCAGGTCAGGTCCGCGATGATTTTGATAACGAAACCCACCGTCCGCTGGGCCCGGTCGTGTGTATCAGCCCGTGGAACTTCCCGCTGGCGATCTTTATGGGCCAGATTGCCGCCGCTCTCGCCGCTGGCAACAGCGTGCTGGCAAAACCGGCCGAGCAGACACCGCTTATCGCCGCGCAGGGTATCGCGCTGCTGCAGGAAGCCGGCGTACCGCCGGGCGTGGTACAGCTGCTGCCGGGCCGCGGTGAAACCGTCGGTGCGCAGTTGACCGCCGATAACCGCGTTCGCGGCGTGATGTTCACCGGTTCAACCGATGTCGCCACCCTGCTCCAGCGTAATATCGCCACCCGTCTCGATGCGCAGGGCCGCCCAACGCCGCTTATCGCCGAAACCGGTGGGATGAACGCCATGATCGTTGACTCCTCGGCGCTCACCGAGCAGGTGGTGGTAGATGTGGTGGCTTCCGCCTTCGATAGCGCCGGACAGCGCTGCTCGGCGCTGCGCGTTCTGTGTCTGCAGGATGACATTGCCGATCACACGCTGACCATGCTGCGCGGCGCGATGGCCGAATGCCGGATGGGCAACCCGGGCCGTCTGACGACCGACATCGGGCCGGTTATCGACGCCGAAGCCAAAGCCGGTATTGAGAATCACATCCAGGCGATGCGCGCCAAAGGCCGTAAGGTCTTCCAGGCCGCGCGTGAAAACGCCGACGATAGCCGCGAATGGCAGAGTGGTACCTTTATTCCGCCAACGCTGATCGAGCTGGAAAGCTTCGACGAGCTGAAAAAAGAGGTCTTCGGCCCGGTACTGCACGTGGTGCGCTACAGCCGTAACCAGCTCGATGCGCTGATCGGCCAGATCAATGACTCCGGCTATGGCCTGACGCTGGGTGTACATACCCGTATCGACGAAACCATCGCCCATGTAACCGGTAGCGCTAAAGTGGGCAACCTGTACGTGAACCGCAATATGGTCGGTGCCGTGGTTGGCGTGCAGCCGTTCGGTGGCGAAGGTCTCTCTGGTACCGGCCCGAAAGCCGGCGGCCCGATGTACCTGTACCGTCTGCTGGCAAGCCGCCCGGAAACGGCGCTGGCGACCACCCTGGCGCGTCAGGACGCCGGTCAGGTTGTTGATACTCAGCTGAAAACGCTGCTGGAGAAACCGCTGACCGAGCTGCAGGGCTGGCTGGCAAACCGTCCGGAACTGCTCGCACTCAGCAAGCAATACAGCGAACTGGCGCAGGCTGGTACCCAGCGCGTGCTGCCGGGGCCAACCGGCGAGCGCAACACCTGGACGCTGGTACCGCGTGAGCGCGTGCTGTGCGTTGCCGATAACGAGATGGATCTGCTGACGCAGCTGGCTGGCGTGCTGGCGGTGGGCAGTGAAGTGCTGTGGACCGATGCACCATTGCAGCGTGAGCTGGCGAAATCACTGCCAAAAGCGGTGACCGAGCGTCTGCATTTTGCCAAGCCTGACGCCTTGATGAACGCCTTCTTCGATGCGGTTATCTACCATGGCGACTCCGATCAGCTTCGCGAACTGTGTGAACTGGTAGCCGCGCGCGATGGCGCTATCGTGTCGGTGCAGGGCTTTGCGCGCGGGGAAACTAACCTGCTGCTTGAGCGTCTGTATCACGAGCGTTCGCTGAGTGTGAATACCGCGGCGGCAGGCGGTAACGCCAGTCTGATGACTATTGGTTAAGTTAGGCCGCTAACAGACCGGCATTTGCATAATGTTGGGTAGTTCAGCGGGATTACATTCAACTTTGTCGCCGTTTGCGCTCCTTGTTTATCTCATGCCCTATAACCTGAGTGGCGCAAGGAGCGCGCAAGGGGCGGCCAATCGCCGCCGCCCCCTGCACCCCCAGGCTCTGGCGGCAGAATCGCCGCTTCGCGGTTCCCTCAGCTTATGCCTTCCGGCTTCCGGGTCGGGCGCGGGGTAACATCCCTGTAAAACCGCGCCCGCACCCCC
>NZ_JAKCNS010000005.1 GCF_021440345.1 Kluyvera intermedia | reverse complement strand
GATGTGGTTGGTACATGGGTCGCGCCACTTTGGCGGGCCCGGGGGGCCGGAAAACCAAACCTTCTCCCGGAGTGGGAGAAGGTCAGGGGGCGGGAGAATCAGAATTCGCTTTTAGCGAACCCAGTCATGACCTGCAGACCCATTTCACGACCCAGAGCGGTCATGGGGTGAACAACGACTAAACCACGAACGCTCTTTTTCAGTGCGCCCATGTTGGCTTGTTCTTTTTTGGTGATGGCGCGGCTGAACGGCAATTTCGCCAGCTTTTGCGCTTCTTTGCTCAGCTTTTGCGTATGTACTTCACGCAGGCGAGCGATTTCGGTTTCGAGCTTTTCTTTTTCGCTTTCCAGCTCGGCGTATTTCTCCGCGCTGTCGACCAGAGACAGCGCTGCCTGCTGGTGGCGGATGGCGTCAAGCAGGTCGCTCAGGCGTTTGATTTCGTTCTTTTCGATTTCTTTCATGTTGCTGATATCTGTTAATAAAATAGACGTAATGGCCACTAGTATGCGCGTTGTCGCTCATTTCTGGTAGTTAATTATACAAAATGAGGTGGTTTCTTTGCGTTATAGTCAGCAAGGTATTTACATAAGAGATTGAATAATATCTACATTATTTGAAATGGTTAACTTGATCGCTTTTTTGAAAATTACTGACATAAATACGCACATTTTCCTCAACCCTTTTGGCTCAATTATCCATTCTTAATAGAAGGTCTTAAAAAAGGGAGGACGCACGATGAGCAAAATGGGTGAGAACGTACCGCAAATCATCGATAAAGCGGTAGATTTCATGGCCTCCAGCCAGGCGTTTATGGAGTATCTAAAAAAGCGGCCGCATTCTGATCGGGTCCCTTCAGAGATTCCCAAGGACAAGACGGAGATGTTTCTGTCCCGGCTGGAATACTACCGTAACTTGTATCGTCCAGTGGAAAGCCATCACAGATAATGCGCTGAAAAGCGTCACCTGCTGGTAACGCCTCCCCGGCGTTGCCAGCAATTATTTCGGCCAGTCTCCAGAAGTAAAAATTCCCCTTCGGTATGATGGCGAAAATCACCAACGCACATTATCTTCACTATTATCAGCCTGGATTGCGTGCGGCTGCCTCCGGTCTATAACTCTTATTAGCGTAATTCTGAGGCAAGTATGTTTCTAAACTATTTTGCGTTGGGTGTGCTGATCTTCGTCTTTTTGGTTCTGTTTTACGGAATCATCATGATTCACGATATTCCCTATACGATTGCGAAAAAGCGCAATCATCCTCACGCGGATGCTATTCATACCGCGGGCTGGGTGAGTCTTTTTACCCTGCACGTGATTTGGCCATTCTTATGGATTTGGGCCACGCTCTACCAGCCTGAACGCGGTTGGGGAATGCAGTCGCACATTCAGCCACCAGATCAAGCTCCCAGCGGGGATGACACGCTCACGCAGCTCTCCCTCCGGGTAGCTGAACTGGAGCAAAAGATTGCGGAACTTCGTCCCTCAACTGACGCGCACACGCCGGAGCAATAATCATGGATCTGCTGATTGTTTTGACCTATGTCGCGCTGGCGTGGGCGATATTTAAAATATTCCGTATTCCGGTTAACCAATGGACGCTGGCTACCGCTGCGCTGGGCGGTATATTTTTGGTTAGCGGGCTTATTTTATTAATGAACTACAACCACCCTTATACGTTTACTGCGCAAAAAGCGGTTATTTCTATTCCTATTACGCCGCAGGTCACCGGCGTGGTGAGCGAAGTGACGGATAAAAATAATCAGCTTATTAAAAAGGGCGATGTGCTGTTTAAAATTGATCCCACGCGCTATCAGGTCCGGGTCGATCGCCTACAGGCGGATTTGATCACGGCGACGCACAATGTGCAGACGCTGAAAGGCCAATTATCTGAGGCGCAGGCCAACACCACCCGCGTGTCGGCGGAGCGAGACCGCCTGTACAAAGATTACCAGCGATACTTAAAAGGCAGCCAGGCACGGGTCAATCCGTTCTCAGAAAGCGATATTGATAACGCGCGGCAAAACTATCTGGCGCAGGATGCGATGGTCAAAGGCTCCGTGGCTGAACAGGCGCAGATACAAAGCCAGTTAGACAGCATGGTCAACGGCGAGCAGTCGCAGATTGTCAGCCTAAGGGCGCAGTTAACGGAGGCGAAGTATAACCTCGACCAAACCGTTATCCGTGCACCGAGCGATGGCTACGTCACCCAGGTCCTTATTCGTCCGGGCACTTATGCCGCAGCGTTGCCGCTGCGTCCGGTGATGGTCTTCATTCCCGATCAGAAACGGCAGATAGTCGCCCAGTTCCGCCAGAATTCGCTGTTGCGTCTTGAGGCTGGTGATGACGCGGAAGTGGTGTTTAACGCCCTGCCGGGGCAGGTTTTCCACGGCAAGCTGTCGAGTATTCTGCCGGTTGTTCCGGGTGGTTCCTATCAAGCACAGGGGGCATTGCAGTCGTTAACCGTGGTGCCGGGGACCGACGGCGTTCTGGCGCTGATTGATTTGGACCCAAATGCCGATGTCGATGCGCTCCCGGACGGTATCTACGCTCAGGTGGCGGTTTACTCTGATCATTTCGCCCACGTTTCGGTGATGCGTAAGGTGCTGCTGCGCATGACCAGCTGGATGCATTATCTCTATCTGGATCACTAGGCCGGTAAAAACCAGAGGGCGAATGCGGCGGCCTGAGCCATACTGATCTCTTTGTTGGCGCGAAGGAGACAAAGATGAAATTGGTCGGCAGCTACACCAGCCCTTTTGTACGTAAAATCTCAATCCTGCTGCTGGAGAAGGGGATCGCGTTTGAGTTTGTGAACGAGCAACCCTACAGCGTGGAAAATGGCGTTGCCCAGTTTAATCCCCTGGGTAAAGTTCCCGCTCTGGTTACAGACGACGGTGAGTGCTGGTTTGATTCACCGATTATCGCCCAATACATCGAGCTGCTTGGCATCGCCCCGGATATGGTGCCGCACGACCCTCTGGCCGCGCTCAAAGTGCGCCAGCTTGAATCGCTGGCTGATGGCATTATGGATGCGGGCCTCGCTTCCGTGCGCGAGCTGGCGCGTCCAGCAGCGCAGCAGTCCGAATCGGAAGTACTGCGTCAGCGGCAGAAAATTAGCCGTAGCCTCGACGCACTGGAAGGCTATCTTGCCGACGGTACGCTGAAGCCTGATACCCTGAATCTCGCGACTATCGCCATTGCCTGCGCAATTGGCTACCTCAACTTCCGCCGCATCGCCCCCGGCTGGTGTGTCGATCGCCCAAACCTGGTCAAACTGGCGGAAACGCTCTTCCTGCGCGAAAGTTTTGCGCGCACCGAACCGCCAAAGGCTTGATTGAACGCTATAACGCTAAGCCGCTGTACATTGTACAATCCTTTTCTATGACTCCCTCTCGGCCGGGAGGGGTAACATTTAACCGTCAGGCCTATCCATGACTACCGAAAACCGTTCGCTCTACAGTCAGCTCCCCGCAACCGACCGCTTACTTCGCGATCCTGCGTTCGCCCGTCTACTCGATGCTCATGGCCATTCTCAGGTGGTGGAACTGCTCCGCCAGATGCTGGAAGAAGCGCGTCTGAGTATTCGCGAGCAGCAAACGCTGCCCGCATGGTGCGGGGACTGGGCGCAGGAAACAGCGAGCCGTTTACAGCAAGATGCCCAGAGCGCGCTGCGCCCGGTGATTAACCTGACGGGGACCGTGTTGCACACCAATCTGGGGCGCGCGCAGCAGTCGCAGTCGGCAATTGAGGCCGTCACGCAGGCGATGCGCGACCCGGTGACGCTGGAATACGATTTGGACGGCGCGGGGCGCGGCCACCGCGATCGGCCGCTGGCGGATCTGCTGTGCCGCTTAACCGGTGCGGAAGACGCTTGTATTGTGAATAACAACGCTGCCGCGGTGCTGCTGATGCTGGCGGCGACGGCGGCGGGCAAAGAGGTGGTCGTTTCTCGCGGCGAGCTGGTGGAGATTGGCGGCGCGTTTCGTATTCCCGATGTCATGCGCCAGGCGGGCTGCGTACTGCACGAAGTGGGCACCACCAACCGCACCCACGCCAAAGATTATCGCCAGGCGGTGAATGACAACACCGGCCTGTTAATGAAGGTGCACACCAGCAACTACAGTATTGAAGGTTTTACCAAATCGGTGGATGAAGCGGAGCTGGCGGAAATGGGTCGCGAGCTGGATGTGCCTGTCGTTGCCGATCTGGGCAGCGGTTCACTTATCGATCTCAGCCGCTACGGCCTGCCGAAAGAACCGATGCCGCAGGAGATGATTGCTGCCGGCGTGAGCCTGGTCAGCTTCTCCGGTGACAAACTGCTGGGCGGCCCGCAGGCCGGCATTATCGTCGGGAAAAAAGCGTTGATTGCCCAGCTGCAGCAGCATCCGCTTAAGCGTGCGCTGCGGGCAGACAAAATGACCCTCGCCGCGCTGGAAGCCACTTTGCGGCTGTACCTGCATCCTGAAAAGCTCGCGGCTGAGCTGCCAACGCTGCGGCTGTTGAGCCGCAGTGCGCAAGATATTCAGCGGCAGGCCGAACGCTTACGTGAACCGCTGGCTGCACGCTATGGCGATGAATTTGCCGTGCAGGTGATGCCGTGCGCGTCGCAAATTGGCAGCGGCTCGCTGCCGTCAGAAAGCCTGCCTAGCGCGGCAATCGCGCTGACGCCTCATGACGGTCGGGGCAGCCAGCTGGAAGTGCTGTCAACTCGCTGGCGCAGCCTGCCTATCCCGGTTATCGGGCGAATTTATGATGGTCGTCTGTGGCTGGATTTACGCTGCCTTGAAGATGAACCTCGTTTTCTGGAGATGTTGTTGAAATGATTATTGCCACCGCCGGGCACGTTGACCACGGCAAAACCACCCTGCTGCAGGCGATTACCGGTATTAACGCCGATCGCCTGCCGGAAGAGAAATCCCGCGGCATGACCATCGATTTAGGGTACGCCTACTGGCCACAGGCGGATGGACGCGTACTGGGTTTTATCGATGTGCCAGGCCATGAAAAGTTTCTCTCAAATATGTTGGCGGGCGTGGGGGGGATCGATCATGCCCTGCTGGTGGTGGCATGTGATGACGGTGTGATGGCGCAAACGCGCGAACATCTGGCGATCCTGCAGCTGACGGGGAACCCTACGCTCACCGTAGCGCTCACCAAAACCGACCGCGTGGATGCTGAACGCATCAATGAGGTTCGCCGTGAGATAACCGATGTTCTGCGTGAGTATGGCTTCGACGACGCGACCTTGTTTGAAACGGCGGCGACGGAAAATATCGGTATTGAAGCGCTGCGCGACCATTTACGCCAGCTTTCCGCTCGCGAACACCTAACGCATCAGCGTTTCCGCCTGGCGATTGACCGCGCGTTTACCGTCAAAGGAGCAGGTTTAGTGGTGACCGGTACGGCGCTGTCGGGCGATGTCCGCATCGGCGATACGCTATGGTTGACCGGTAAGAACACGCCAATGCGCGTGCGTGGTCTGCATGCGCAGAACCAGCCGGTAGAACAGGCGCACGGCGGGCAGCGTATTGCGCTCAATATCGTCGGCGCGGCGGAAAAGGACGACCTGAGCCGGGGCGATTGGTTGCTTTCGGAAGAGCCGCCAGCGCCGTCCGAACGGGTGATTGTCGAACTGCAAAGCCACACCCCGCTTAGCCAATGGCAGCCGCTGCATATCCACCATGCGGCGAGTCATATCACTGGACGCGTTTCGCTGCTGGAAAATAATCTGGCGGAGCTGGTGCTCGATGCGCCGCTGTGGCTGGCCGATAACGACCGCCTGGTGCTGCGCGATATTTCGGCCAAAGTCACGCTGGCGGGTGCTCGGGTGGTGACGCTGAATTCACCGCGGCGTGGCAAACGCAAGGCGGAATATCTGGCGTGGATTGCCGCGCTGGCGCTGGCAAAGGATGATGCTCAGGCGCTGGCGGGACATCTTTCCCGTGATGCGGTGAAGCTCGGTGAATTTGGCTGGGCGCGCCAGTTGAGCCCCTTGGGGCTGCAACAGTTGATTGCGCAGCCAGGTTTTATTCTCGCCGGCGATAGCCTTCTGGATGCGCCGCTGGCGGCCCGCTGGCAGCGCAAGCTATTGGACGCGCTGGCGGTTTATCACGAGCAGCATAAAGACGAACCGGGCCCAGGACGCGAGCGCTTACGCCGTATCGCTCTGCCGATGGAAGAAGAGGCGCTGGTACTGACGCTGATTGAGCGGATGCGCGAAAGCGGTACGATTGCCAGCCACCACGGCTGGCTGCATCTGCCGGATCACAAAGCGGGTTTGACCGATGAACAACGGGCTATCTGGCTGAAAGCCGAGCCGCTGTTTGGCGATGAACCGTGGTGGGTACGAGATCTGGCGACGCAGACCGGAACGGATGAGAACACCATGCGCGTTGTCCTGCGGCTGGCGGCGCAGCAGGGGATGATTACCGCGATAGTGAAAGATCGCTATTATCGTAATGACCGTATTGTCGCTTTTGCCAGTATGATTCGTGAACTCGATCTGGAAAAAGGCTCGACCTGTGCGGCTGATTTCCGCGATAAACTGAATGTGGGCCGTAAATTAGCCATTCAGATCCTGGAATATTTCAACCGTATTGGTTTCACGCGTCGCCGTGGAAATGATCATTTATTGCGCGATGCATTGTTGTTCCCGGATAATAAAAATTAACAATTAATGTGAAAAATATATCATTCTGAATACAAAAAACATATTAATTAATAATCAGCACGTTAGGAATCTTAACCTGACGTGCTTTTTATTTTTCCGAACGGTGAAAATGCAATGATGATCATATTTTCACACCCACTATTCCTCTACTCTCGTGGCCTGCTTACTAAATAAAGGAACTATCATGGCTGCATCCACTTTCTTCATTCCATCAGTGAATGTTATCGGTAATGGCGCATTAAATGATGCAATGAATACAATGAAGGAATATGGCTATCGCCATGCCTTAATTGTGACCGACGCAGTTCTGAATAAGCTAGGCGTTGCGGGTGATATTCAAAAACGCCTCCAGGAATATGATATTCAAAGCGTCGTTTTTGATGGAACACACCCGAACCCAACCACGGTCAACGTAGAGGATGGTCTGAAGCTGCTTCGCGCCCATCACTGTGACTGTGTGATTTCATTAGGCGGCGGTTCTCCGCACGACTGTGCAAAAGGTATCGCGCTGGTTGCCGCGAACGGTGGTCATATCCGCGATTATGAAGGCGTTGACCGCTCTGCCAAGCCACAGCTGCCGATGATTGCCATCAACACCACGGCGGGTACGGCGTCTGAAATGACCCGTTTTTGCATCATCACCGACGTGACGCGTCATATCAAAATGGCGATTGTTGATAAGCACGTGACGCCTGTTCTGTCCGTCAACGACTCTTCCCTGATGGAAGGAATGCCGAAAGGGCTGACCGCGGCGACCGGTATGGATGCGCTGACCCACGCCATTGAAGCCTATGTGTCTATTGCCGCGACGCCGATTACCGATGCCTGCGCGCTGAAAGCGATCACCATGATTGTCGAAAATCTGCCAACGGCGGTGGAAAACGGCAGCAACAGCGAAGCACGCGAAGCGATGGCCTACGCGCAGTTCCTGGCGGGGATGGCGTTCAACAACGCATCGCTGGGTTATGTCCACGCGATGGCGCACCAGCTGGGTGGTTTCTACGATCTGCCGCACGGCGTATGTAATGCCGTTCTGCTGCCGCATGTGCAGGTGTTCAACAGCAAAGTGGCGGCCGCGCGTCTGCGTGATTGCGGCCAGGCGATGGGTATTGATGTGAGTGCAATGAGCAATGAGCAGGGCGCACAGGCCTGTATCGATGCCATTCGCAAACTAGCGCGTCAGGTGAATATTCCGGCGGGTCTGCGCGATCTGAACGTCAAAGAAGAGGACATTCCTGTTCTGGCGACCAATGCGCTGAAAGATGCCTGCGGCTTTACTAACCCGATTCAGGCCACGCACGACGAAATCATGGCCATTTTCCGCGCGGCGATGTAATTAACCGCGAACAGTGACACGGCCTACGAATCGTATGATTTTGTAGGCCGTATTAGATGACGTTTCCGTCACGCTCTATTCTCAAATCCCTCACGCAGCCACGGGGTAATCGTCACCCCAGTCAGTAAACCTTCAGGACTTAGCAAGCGCGTCACCGATTGTCCCCACGGTTCCATACGGTTAGCGATTAATAATGTGTAGCCCTGAGTGAGCAGCGCCTGCGTGGCGACTGCAATATCACGGACTTCAAACTCAATCCACGCCTGGGGGATAGGCAGGTCAGCGGGCCATTGTTCCTGACCAAAGCACGAGGTTGCTGCCTGTGACAGCGGCCAGAGTGCAAAATGTTTCACGCCCTTTAGTTGGTCAACGTCTGTCAGCAGGTATTCCTCGTTTCCCTCCATCGCTTTGAGCGGTAGGCCTAACGCGGTCTGATAAAACGCTGTGCTGGAATCCGTGCTGCGCGTGATAGGGCCAAAACCGGCCACAAATAACACATCAACGCCGGGGATCTGGTGTTCCATTATGTCTCCTTGAAAGGCGCTGCGGATAACGTGACCGCAGTCGTAAAGCTGTAACCTGCTGGCGAATATTTCGCCAGGCCAGTCTACCTTTGTAGTATTCCCACAGCAAGGAGATGGTCATGACCAATAACCCCCCTTCATCACGTATCCAGCCCGGCGAATATGGTTTCCCCTTTAAATTGAAAGCACGCTACGACAACTTTATCGGCGGAGAGTGGGTCGCTCCGGCTGATGGTGAATACTATAAAAACCTCACACCAGTCACCGGCCAGCTTTTATGTGAAGTGGCTTCGTCAGGGACGCGCGATATCGACTTAGCGCTGGATGCCGCGCATCGCGCAAAGGATAAATGGGCGCAAACTTCCGTACAGGATCGAGCAGCGGTCCTGCTGAAAATTGCCGATCGCATGGAACAAAACCTGGAGCTGTTGGCCACGGCCGAAACCTGGGATAACGGCAAACCGATCCGTGAAACCAACGGCGCAGATGTGCCGCTGGCCATCGACCATTTCCGCTACTTTGCGTCCTGTATTCGCGCGCAGGAGGGCGGTATCAGCGAGGTCGACAAAGACACCGTGGCTTATCACTTCCATGAACCGCTGGGCGTGGTGGCGCAAATTATCCCGTGGAACTTCCCGCTGCTGATGGCGAGCTGGAAAATGGCCCCTGCGCTGGCTGCGGGTAACTGCATTGTGCTCAAACCGGCGCGGTTGACGCCGCTGTCCGTACTGCTGCTTATGGAGATTATTGGTGACCTGCTGCCGCCTGGCGTGATTAACGTGGTGAACGGGGCGGGTGGCGAAATTGGTGAATATCTGGCGACCTCCAAACGGATCGCCAAAGTCGCCTTTACCGGCTCAACGGAAGTCGGCCAGCAAATCATGCAGTACGCCACGCAAAACATCATTCCGGTGACCCTGGAGCTGGGCGGTAAATCGCCAAACATTTTCTTCGCCGACGTCATGGACGAGGAAGATACTTTCTTTGATAAAGCGCTGGAAGGCTTTGCCCTGTTTGCGTTTAACCAGGGGGAAGTGTGCACCTGCCCAAGCCGGGCGCTGGTACATGAATCCATCTATGAGCGCTTTATGGAACGAGCCATTCGTCGCGTCGAGCGTATTCGCAGCGGGAACCCGTTGGATGCGGTAACGCAAATGGGCGCTCAGGTCTCACAAGGGCAGATGGAAACCATCCTCAACTACATTGATATTGGTAAAAAAGAAGGCGCGGATGTGTTGACCGGCGGGCGGCGCAAGCATCTGGAAGGCGAGCTGAAGGACGGCTATTACCTTGAGCCGACTATCCTGTTTGGTCAAAACAACATGCGCGTTTTCCAGGAAGAAATCTTTGGCCCAGTGCTGGCGGTAACGACCTTCAAAACCGTGGAGGAAGCGCTGGCGCTGGCCAACGATACGCAATATGGCCTGGGGGCGGGCGTGTGGAGTCGTAATGGTAATCTGGCATATAAAATGGGGCGTGGCATTCAGGCCGGGCGCGTGTGGACCAACTGCTATCACGCATACCCCGCGCATGCGGCGTTTGGCGGCTATAAGCAGTCCGGTATTGGGCGCGAAACCCACAAAATGATGCTGGAACATTACCAACAGACGAAATGTCTGCTGGTGAGCTATTCGGATAAACCGTTGGGACTGTTCTAAGGTAGTGACAGGCCCGGTTGCGCTGTGCTCGCCGGGCCTGTTATTTAATCAAATGTTTTGACCTGCAGCGGCCGGAAGCGGCTGTAAATCCACAGGCCGAGGCAGATGATGGAACCCAGGAATGCCGTAAAGAATACCGTAACCATCAGGCCGCTAAACAGCGCCACCGGCAGGGCAAGAATGCCGTGGATGGACTCGTCGTTCCACTTCACCATGTCGTAACCGAAAATCCCCATCACGCCGCAAAATAAGCTAAAAATCAGCATCGGCACCGCAAGGCCGATAAGCATCAGGCGGTAGATGACGGAGGCTTTGACGCGTTTAATACTGACGACTGGCGGGACATCCTTGCTCATACTGATTCCTCATGGTGATGGTTAACTCTCTGTTGGCATCATGGCGGAATCTTTTTGGCCCGGCAAGAGGAACCTGCCGGGCTGACGCCCGCCGCGTGGAAGCGGCGTTACTGTAAGGAACATATCAACTCGGCCTGAGGCAAATGACTGAATGAGTTCTGACATATTACAAAAAGTGCTCCTCACCCATGTCGGATCAAAGCAGCGCGGCGGCTTGCTCTGGCACTCTTAGGGTTTATCGTCCACAGCGGAGTGGAGAATGAACCCGTTTATTGTCGCTGATTCAATGAAGTGCATTGGCTGTCGTACCTGTGAAGTGGCCTGCGTGGTGGCTCATCAGGCGCAGCAAGCGTGCGCCAGCGTATCGCGGGATGCTTTCCTTCCGCGTATACGGGTGGTGAAGGGCGATACCTTTTCAACCGCGGTAACCTGCCATCATTGTGAAGATGCGCCGTGTAGCAACGTCTGTCCAACCGGTGCGATTACCCGGGAAACCGGCTACGTTCGGGTTGAGCAGTCGCGTTGTATCGGCTGTAAGAGCTGTATGCTGGCATGCCCGTTTGGCGCGATGACCGTGGCCGTGCAGCAGTCGCGACCACAGGCTATCAAGTGTGATTTATGCCGCCATCGCGAAGAAGGCCCCGCCTGCGTGGCAGCTTGCCCAACGCAGGCGCTGGCCTGTGTCGATGTTGGGCAGGCTGCTACGCCGAAACTAATGTAGGTTGTTGAAGTTCCAGCTTAGCGTCAGGCTATAGCGCCAGTCGCGCTTATGGCTATCGGTCGGTAAATCACCGACCGGGCGCGCCGCTTCGACCGTCAGGCTGTAGTGTTTGTTATCGCCAAACATCACACCGGTGGCCACGGATGCCAGCCGTTGATGAGGCAGCCCCTGGGTGTTGAACCAGGTCTGCGCGGTATCGGCCAGAACGTAAGGCTGAACGGTGGCAATCCAGGTACTCTCCTTACGCTGGTGCAGATAACGCACTTCGACCTGCCCGCCGTAGCCATAATCGCCGCTGGCCTCACCGTCCTGGTAGCCGCGACCAAAACGTTGGGCACCGAAGCTCACGCGTTCAGGTTCCGGTAGATCGTTGTCTGACCAATCCCCTTCCATT
The DNA here is from genome assembly GCF_021440345.1 of Kluyvera intermedia. Lineage (GTDB taxonomy): Bacteria > Pseudomonadota > Gammaproteobacteria > Enterobacterales > Enterobacteriaceae > Kluyvera > Kluyvera intermedia_A. The sequence goes on along the minus strand of NZ_JAKCNS010000005.1, from coordinate 77,653 downwards.
GATGTCGACAGGCGCCAGGTATCGGTTACCATCCAGGCCGCGTCGATATTACTTTTCCACAACGTAAACGATAGATTGTTGCCCTGGATGGGGGCCGAGTCGGCTAACGAGCCCGCGTTAATACCCTGACGTAACGTCAATTTACCGTTAATGCTGGCCCGCTCAAATGCCTGGAAACCATTCATACCGAATTCAAGTGCCGGGTAACGGACATGCGTTTTTTGCGTCGCATCCCCCAGCGTTTCATCGTTCAAAATTGCGCGGATGTTGTTATCGTTGCGTCTGTCGGTGTAATCCATCCCACCGTTAATGTTGAACTGCTGTTTGCCGGTGAGGACAACCGGATAGCTGAAGGTTGCGCCACCATTGTATTGGGTGGTTTTCTGGCGGGAATCAAGATAACCGTCGGTGAAGGTCAGTAACCGCGAGTAGTCGCGCGGATTATCACGATAAAAACTGCCTTTTAGCTGCATCATCAGCCCCTCATCGCTCAGGAACTGTTGGTAGTTCATCCCCAGGTATGATTTACGCGTCGAGCTATCCAGCGGGATAAGGGTCGCAATGCCCAACTGATCGCCATAGCTGGTGAGGTTACTCAGCGAGCCGTTGACGAATGCCATATTCTGGTTGCGGCGGGTGTCGAGCGTTGATGAGATGTCCCAGATATGCGGCTGGATGCTTTTGGCCTGCATAGCAGCGGCGCCATAAATATTCTGCGGTAGCTGCGCGTTGGCATCGACGGTGACGCCAGGGGTGCGCGTCATCAGCTGGGTATAGCGGTCAAAGGTGGCTTGGGTCAGCGGCTTCTCTGCCATGATTTTGGCGGCTAATCGCTTTAAGCGTTCCGCAATATTGGGATTGTTACTTTGAATATCGCTGTGGGCGACGTAACCTTCGACCAACACTATCTTGATAGTACCGTCCTGGTAATTGTTATCCGGCAGCCAGGCATAAGAGAGCGGGTAGCCATCGGCTCGATAACGCAATGTAATATCGTTAACGATCCCAATGATTGTTTTTAAAGGAACCTGTTTATGCGCGTAAGGAGCAAAAGGTTGTAATAACTCTTTTAACGGATAAACCGTACCGCCAATAAATTGAATATGATCAACTTTAATCAACGTTTCAGGGGTTAATTTATTTTTGGGAACGCTGACGGTTAAACTTGGGGTGGCGGCAGGGGGCGTTTGCGGAGTGCTGTTACGTTCCGCTTTAGCGGGGTTATTCGGGTCAATTAACGCGGGTAATGTGTCGGCTCTGGCTATATTAAGCAGAACGACCCCCGATAGCGCATAAACCAGGGTAGTTTTCATGACGCATTCCTTGTGTATTTTATTGTGCAAGGATGATTCTTGTTATGCTGCTTAAAAAACGTGCCCCCATTGCGGGGGCACGGAAAGCATTAATAAATATATAGCTTATTTTTTACCGCTTAACCCGCCGAGCAAACCAGATAATCCACCAACAGGACTGGTTGTTGTTGTGCTGCTGCCAGTTGCGCTACCGCTGGCACTCGCGCTGGCTGATGTGCTGACGTTAAGACTGCCGGTCAGTGAGCTTACGGTGGTGTTAAGCGTTGAGCCAAGAGAGTTGCTCGCCAGCAGGCCGCCGCTGCCCGTTTGTGTGCCGGTAGGTTTCACCAGACCGCCTGCATCGGTGACGATATTGCCGACGCTGGAGACCACCTGCCCTACGCCGCCCAAGGCTGGGGATGATGTTCCGACCTGGTTGCCCACGCCGCTAACGGAGGTGCCCACTTGTGTCAGCAGGCCATTAACCGGGGTACCAAGACCGGTGGCCGAGCCGACGCCTTGCGTCACGCCCTGTACGCCGCCCAGCGTATTGTTGACCACTGAGGTGACGCCCGTTGTTGCAGCTGTCGCACCAGGGCTTTGCAGCGTGCTGGTCAATCCGCTGCCGGTACTGCTGACAATCTGGCCCGCGCTGTTGACGACATTACCTACAACGCCTGTCACCCCTGCGACCGGTGTTCCCGATGTGCTGGTTGATAGGTTACTTCCCACGCCGGACACGGTATTGCCTAATACGGTGACGGTGCTGGTCGTTCCCTGAAGCGTTGTCCCGACGCCGTTGGCATTGGATGAATTACCCACGCCGTTCGTGACGCCGGTTCCCAGCGTGTCGACGGCGTTACCCACACCGCTTACGGTGGTTGAAATGGTGGAGGTCACCGGGTTGTTGCCGGTGCTCGTTGCCAGCTGGCTACCCAGACCGCCCAGCGTGTCACCTACGCCAGAGACCGCTTCACCCGCATCGCCGAGGATGTTATTTCCTGCGTTGCTGGCGGTTGACCCGCCGCCGGTGCCGCCACCGCCAGTACCGCCGCCACCTGTACCGCCACCACCACCGCCTGTACCGCCACCCCCGCCCTGGGTAGTGCCATTTTTAGCCGTTGAATGAGAACCTCCGCCGCTACCGCTACAGGCAGAGAGTGAGAATGCAATCAGTACTGCCACTGCAATAATGCTTAAGTGGCTAACGTTATTAGAAGTCATGATTCTTCTCCACCAGTTAAAACGCCGAGTGCGTATTAGTCAGTGTAAGTAGAAAAATAAGCCTTGCACGGGGTGTTTTTTTTCATACGAAAGTTTGAAAAATCCGATTTAACTTAGGAATAAACCAAGTCTGCTATGTAAAATAATATGCCGTTATGAAACATGCTGTTACTCCGTTTTTAACATAGTAAGCCGGAATAAATAATGGGGGTGATTGTTTAGCGGAAGTTAAATGGAATAATAAATTGGGAGTAATCCGAGTGGGGGAGGGCGTTGAACTTTAGCGTTGATATTTACTAAATAACAACCGGGATCACAGAAAATATCAGCCTCTATAATTAGAGACTGATATATCCTATATTACAGGCTTTCGTTCCAGGCTATTTCAATTTCTTCGGCAAGGATCTTAATCCCTGCTTCTATTTTTTCTGGTTCCGGAACATAGTTCATACGCATACATTGATGAGTATGCTCCCAGGGTTTATCCAGGCCCGGGAAGAATAAGTCGCCAGGGACCATCAGAACGCCGCGTTTTTTCAACCGCTGATACAGTTCTTCAGTGGTAATGGGCAAATCTTTAAACCACAGCCACAGGAAAATAGCCCCTTCCGGTTTATGGATGAGGCAGCGCTCTTCGGGCAGATAGCGGCGAATCGTCGCGATCGTTTCCTGTACCCGCTGGTAGTAAAACGGTTTGATCACCGTTTCAGATAAGTGCAGCAGCTCCTTGCGCTTGATCATTTCGCACATGATGGCAGGCCCAACTCCGCCGGGGGCAAGGCTGATAATGCCGTTCATGTTGCTGATGGCGGTAATAATCTCCTCGTTGGCGATAATAATCCCGCAGCGACTGCCCGGCAGGCCAAGTTTGGACAGACTCATGCACAGTACGGTGTTTGGATTCCACAGCGGCGTGGCTTCGCTGAAGATAATTCCCGGAAAGGGAACGCCATAGGCGTTGTCGATAACCAACGGTATGCCGTGGTGGGTCGCTAACGCATCCAGCTGTTTCACTTCGTCATCGGTGATGACGTTACCCGTTGGGTTGGTTGGGCGCGAGACGCAAATCATCCCGGTGTCTTCACCAATCGGCAAATTATCGAAATCGACGTGGTACTTAAACTGCCCTTCAGGAAGCAACTCAATATGAGGACGGGTGGAAACGAAGAGGTCGTCTTCGAGTCCCGAATCCGCGTAGCCGATATACTCTGGTGTCAGAGGGAAAAGCACCTTGCGGGTCGTGCCATCCGCGCGACGCCCGGCAAACAGATTAAACAAGTAGAAAAATGCGCTTTGGCTGCCATTTGTCAGTGCAATATTCTGTGGGCCAATCTCCCAACCTAATTCATTACGCAGCATATCGGCGAGGGCAACCAGCAGATCATTCTTCCCCTGCGGGCCATCATAATTACAAAGTGCTTCAGAGAGTTTGCCGCTTTCCAGCATCTCAGCCAGGAGATTCGTGAAGTATGAATTCATCTCTGGGATCTGCGCCGGATTACCGCCGCCGAGCATGATAGCGCCAGGGGTGCGTAAACCGTCGTTGAGGTCTTCCATCAGGCGGGCGATGCCTGTATGGCGGGTAAACTTGTCGCCGAAAAGTGAGAATGTCATAGCTGATTTTCTATTGCTTGTTCTGTGAAGTGGGTAACGATAACGCCACTCACGATGTGGTGCAAATGGCCCTCCGTAGGCTTGTGTAGCGTATAACGCGTTACTTTAACTATTGGACGGTATTTTATTCTGATAACCCTGCGCCTGAGGCGCAGGGTTATGTGAAGTATAAATCAGTGATTACCGGCCCAAACCACCATCACTTTGTCCTGCCCATTTTCACGGACAAAACCGTAGCCCTGGGGTAACGAGAGCGTCGTCTGTTTACCCATGCCAACGGCAGAATGACGAGCGCGGAATTGCCCCAATTTCTGCCAGTGTCCAACCGTCTCGGCAGACTTGCCTGCAATATCCTGCCAGTTCATCTGCGAACGCGTGCCCTGTAGTGGGTCAGAGCCGGTTGGGCCAAACGGACGGTTGGACTCATCGCCGTAGAAAATTTGCACCGTGCCTGGAGTCAGCAACAACAGTTCGGCGGCGTGACTGCCGTTCTCGCGGAACAGACGGGTATCGTGGGATGACAAATAGCTCAGGACATTAAAGTGCTGTAGTTTGTCGGCCATTTGCTGCCAGGTGGGATCGATATTCGCCAGACAACTTGCGGCTTTCGTCGCATGATCCTGGTAATCAAAGTTAATCATGGCGTCAAAGCCATGGCGGTAATATTCGCTCTCCATTACACCATGACCCCAGGCCTCGCCCGTCATCCAGAATGGCGCGTCATCCAGCGCCTTTTGCGGGTTGGCTTTTTTCCATGCGGCGAGCGCTTCAATAGACTGTGTTTTCAACTGCTGCCATCCCGCCATTTCAACATGTTTGGCGGTATCGACGCGAAAACCATCAATGCCGTAATCGCGCACCCATTGGCTGAGCCAGTGGGTGAGGTAGTCGCGCGGCGTGTAGCCGTCGATAGCTTTGGCATGAGTATCCGGTTTGTGACGATAGAAATTGGGTAGCCCGGCCGGCGTGGTGGACTCGGTTTTCAGATCGGGTAAGAACGCCAGCGACATGGTCAGATCGTCAAAGCCGGGATTGTCATAATCGCCAATGTCGGTACGGATCCACGCTTTGCCCCACCATTTCTCCCATCCGGCTTTATCGCTGAAATTGATGTAGTCGTTAAAGCTGTGCCAGGTTTGCCCCGGGCCGGGCTTCCAGTCGGTCCAGTGCTGGCCTAGCGTTTTTCTTATCTCATCGCCTTGAAGGTACAGCGCGCCAAACTGATATTGCTGCATGTCGGCAAGCGTGGCGTAACCGGTGTGATTCATGACGACATCAAACAGAACGCGAATGCCACGCTGGTGGGCTCCATCGACCAGCGCGCGCAGGTCGTCCTCGGTGCCCATATTGGCATCAAGCCGTGTCCAGTCCTGGGTGTAGTAACCATGATAGGCATAATGAGGGAAGTCACCTTTGGTGCCGCCGCCGACCCAGCCGTGGATTTGCTCAAGCGGGGAGCTTATCCACAGCGCATTGACACCGAGCTGCTGGAGATAATCCAGCTTGCTGGTTAACCCTTTAAGGTCGCCACCGTGGAAGGTGCCAATTTCCTGCATACCGTCTTTATGCCGCCCATAGCTGTTGTCGTTGCTGGGGTCGCCGTTGACAAAGCGGTCGGTCAGTACGAAGTAAACCGTCGCGTTATGCCAGCTAAACGGTGCACTCTGAGTTACGTCTGCACTTTCAAGCAACAACAGGCCATTACTGCCGTCGGCAGGCTGGAGCGTGATTTTTCCTTGTTGCACCACCGCCGTTTGTCCGCTGTAGAAATCGCGGACGGTACTACCCTCCGCAAATGTTTTGGCGACATCCAGCGTCAGCGGTTTTCCATCCCAGCGAGGGCACTGGCGGACGTTGACCTGTTCGACGTTGCTCTCGGCGGCGCTTTTGACCGCAATCGTCAGCGTTGGTGTACCGGATCGGGTGTCCACTTCCAGCGTATACACGCCATCGCGGAACAGTCGCCACTGGGGAGCATCCCCCCGGCAGGGCTCCAGAGAGAGCATCTGATTGAGCCGAATGGCGGAAGTGGGCTGCCAGCACTTGCGGTCAAAATTCAGTTTGAGAGGGCGAGTACCCTTCGTGAGTGTTTTTTGGCTGCTGAATTTTCCCGTCCCGTCGGCGGAAAAGGCAGGGAAGTCATCCATCGTCCAGCTTGCGGCGCTGGCGAAGGCGGGGAACAGTAACGGTAGGATTGCGGCGAGTTTCATTCCAATATCCTGTGCCTGAAGGTGTTTTTTCGTAGTGTGCCAGCCGCTGGCTACGCTGGGCTCATCCCTGAATCAGGAGGAGGGAAAGGGCTGAGTGATGAAGGTCAAAAAATGAACTAAAATGAGAGCTGCCCGGCATTTTACCTGTGTAAATTGTCATATGCTGAATCGCGTCCGTGAGACCGTTTCGGAATCGGACTATTTCTTGTACGTGCGTTTACGGGCTATTTTTGCTATAATTTGAGATTCAGCTCTCAATTTTATGAAATAAGAAGGCGTTGGAATGATTGCATCCGACCAGGAGACCTAATGATATCGACACCCATTCGACGATATGGGGCCGCGATACTAATGTTACTCATCTGCACATTTTCAGGTGGGGTGTTCGCAAAAACACACACGGTAACAAAGCATCAGAAAGCCTCGGTAACAAAGACAAGTTTTAGTAAGGCCAGCAGTAAGCAAGAGTATTCTCGCAATAGTGTAAAGAGCAGTTCACTTCCTGATTTGCGAAAATACCCTTCCGGGACACCAAGGAAAAGAGCGTTTCTCCGGACGGTAATGCCTTATATCACGAGTCAAAATGCTGCCATCACGGCGGATCGTAACTGGTTGGTTTCCAAACAGTACGAAGGCCGTTGGTCGCCGTCTGAGCGTGCGCGTCTGAAAGACATTGCCGCTCGCTACAAAATTAGCTGGAACGGCAACACTCGTAAGGTGCCGTGGAACTCTCTGCTTGAGCGCGTGGATATTATCCCGGGCAGCATGGTGGCAACCATGGCTGCAGCAGAAAGCGGCTGGGGTACCTCTAAACTGGCGCGTAGCAACAACAACCTGTTCGGCATGAAATGCGGTAAAGGTTGTAAAAATGGCGCGGGTTCAGTTAACGGCTACACCAAGTTTGAGTCAGTTAAAGAGTCCGTGCAGGCGTATGCAAGAAACCTGAACACGCATCCGGCCTATGCCTCGTTCCGTAAATCACGCGCACAGCTGCGTAAGACGGATCAGGAAGTCACCGCCACGGCGATGATTCATAAGCTGAAAGGGTATTCGACTAAAGGTTCTAGCTACAACGACTATCTGTTCGCGATGTACCAGGACAACCAGCGCCTGATTGCCGCACACATGTAATCGATCCTGAATCATAAAAAAGCCTTCCATTTATGGAAGGCTTTTTTTTATCCGTTGACCGGTCCTGAATCCATCAAGCCTGAATCAGCGCCTCGCTATGCTGCTCCCGATACTCTTTCGGCGTGGTGTCATACTCTTTCTTAAACACAGAATAGAAGTATTGCAGCGACGGGTAGCCGCACATCTGCGAGATTTCGTTGATCGACAGCGAAGTCGAGACCAGCAGGCTGCGCGCTTTTTCCAGCTTCTCGCTGTGGATCACCGCGTGAATGGTCTCGCCGACTTCTTCTTTAAAACGTTTTTCTAGGTTAGAGCGGGAAATGCCCACTGAATCCAGCACCTGCTCGACCTTGATGCCCTTACAGGCGTTATTGCGGATGTAGTGCATGGCTTGAATTACCGCAGGGTCGTTCAATGAGCGGTAGTCCGTGGAGCGCCGCTCCATCACTCGCATGGGCGGCACCAGTACGCGCTGTAGCGGTAGCGTTTCGTTATCGAGTAGGCGCTGCATCAGTTTTGCCGCCTGGTAGCCCATCTGGCGTGCACCTTGTGCCACCGACGAGAGCGCCACGCGGGAGAGATAGCGGGTCAATTCTTCATTGTCGATGCCGATAACACAGAGTTTTTCCGGCACCGGGATATGCAGATGCTCACAGGCCTGCAAAATATGGCGTGCGCGGGAATCGGTGACTGCGATGATCCCGGTTTGCGGCGGCAGCGTTTGCAGCCAATCGGCCAGCCTATTCTGGGCATGCTGCCAGTTCTCTGGCGCGGTTTCCTGGCCCTGATAAATCACGCCGCGGTATTTCTCTTTGGCGACAATCTGGCTAAACGCGTACTCGCGCTCCTCGGCCCAGCGTTTACCACTGGCGGTGGGCAGGCCGTAGAACGCGAAGCGATGGACCCCTTTTTCCTTCAAATGCAAAAATGCGCTTTCAACCAGCGCATAGTTATCGGTCGCGATGTAGTGAACCGGCGGATACTGCTCCTGGCGGTGGTAAGAGCCACCAACGCCGACGATAGGCACATTGACATCGGTCAGCAGCGCCTCGATGGTGGGGTCGTCGTAGTCGGCGATAACGCCATCTCCGAGCCACTCTTTGATGTTTTCAATACGCGCGCGAAAATCTTCTTCAATGAAGATATCCCACTCTGACTGCGACGCCTGTAAGTATTCACCCACACCTTCGACCACCTGACGGTCGAAGGCTTTGTTAGCGTTGAATAACAGCGTCACGCGGTGACGTTTTCCAAACATGGTTCAGGGTTCCTCGTGAATCATGAGGGGGTTGCCGCAGACGCTATCGGCAACACCACGGCCAGGCAATTACGCGCGCCGTTTGGTGGCGGAGTCCATCCAGACGGCAAGCAATAAAATCGCACCTTTAACGATATATTGCCAGAAAGTCGGGACGTCCATCATACTCATTCCGTTGTCGAGAGACGCCATAATAAATGCGCCCATAACGGCCCCTGCCACGCTGCCGACGCCGCCCGCGAGGCTGGTTCCACCGATAACGCATGCGGCGATCGCATCCAGTTCGGCAATATTCCCCGCCGAGGGCGAACCGGCGCCCAGCCGCGAGCTGAGAATCAGCCCGGCAATCGCCACCATCAGGCCGTTAATGGCGAATACCGCCAGCTTGTTACGCTCAACGTTAATGCCCGACAGGCGGGCGGCTTCAATATTCCCGCCGATGGCGTAAATGCGCCGACCGAAGGCGGTACGCATGGCCATAAACATTCCTGCCAGCATCAGCAGCGTCAGCAGCAGCACGGGTGTAGGAACACCCCGGTAATCGTTGAGCAGCCAGATAGCGCCCAGAACAATGACCGCCGTCAACGACTGACGACCCACCATTCCGGTGGACGCTGGCGTCGTCAGGCCCAGAGACTGCCTGCGCATCCGGCCTCGCCACTGCCAGGCGACAAATGCCATCAGCCCGATGGCGCCGAAGGTGAAGCCAACCCCATCTGGCAGATAGCTCTGGCCAATTTGCGACATAGCGGCGCTGGTAGGCGAGACCGTCGTGCCGTTGGTGATACCAATCAATATGCCGCGGAAGGCGAGCATTCCGGCTAGCGTGACGATAAACGAAGGCACCTTGCGATAGGCCACCCACCACCCGTTCCACGCGCCAAGCACCAGACCCATAGCCAGCGTCACGATGATGGTGAGCGGCAACGGCCAGCCGAGCCAGACGTCAAAAATTGCCGCTGCCCCGCCCAGCAGGCCCATCATTGAACCGACGGACAGATCGATTTCGGCGGAGATAATGACAAACACCATACCCACCGCCAGGATGCCGGTAATCGCGGTCTGACGCAGCAGGTTAGAAACGTTACGTGCGCTGAGATACGCACCGTCGGTGGTCCAGGTGAAGAACAGCATGATCACTACGATCGCGGCGATCATGACGAAAACCTGCAGATTCAGTGATTTTAGCCGCAGCGCCGCAGACGGCGCAGGGGCTGCCAGTTTCAGTTCAGACGGATTGTTTTTCGACATGGCGTTCGCTCCTTAAGGCGGCTTCCATCACTTGTTCCTGGGTCAGGTTATGGTTCACCAGGTCGGCTTTGAGTTTTCCTTCATGCATAACCAGCACCCGGTCGCTGAGACCCAGCACTTCCGGTAATTCAGAGGAGATCACGATGACGGCAATGCCTTGCTGCACCAGTTGGTTGATCAGTTTGTAGATTTCATACTTCGCGCCAATATCGATACCGCGCGTTGGTTCATCGAGAATCAGGATGCGTGGGTTCAGCAGCAGGCAGCGCGCCAGAATGGCTTTCTGCTGGTTGCCGCCGCTCAGGCGTCCGATGGCGAGATCGGGTGAAGAGGTTTTGACTTTCAGGCGCTGGATGGATTGCAAAATGCACTGCTGTTCTTTCGCGTCGTCAAGACTGCTTAACGTGCCGCTAAAATCATTTAGCGCGGCGAGGGTGATATTTTTGCCAACCGCCATCACGGGCACGATGCCATCTTTTTTGCGGTCTTCCGGCACCATGGCGATACCGTGGGCAATCGCCTGCTGACAATTGCGGATATCAACCTGTTTGCCATCAATAAACACTTTCCCCTCCCAGCGGCCGCGCCAGACGCCGAACAGGCACTGTACCGCCTCGGTGCGCCCGGCACCGACTAGCCCAGCGATGCCGAGGATTTCCCCGCGTTTCAGGCTAAACGATATATCGTTAACCCGTTTAATGTGGCGGTTGACCGGATGCCAGGCGGTGAGATGTTCTACGCGCAGGATCTCATCTCCCGCCGCGTGGGGCTCATTCGGATACAGCGCAGTCAGCTCGCGTCCGACCATCATGGTGATGATGTCATCCTCGGTCATGCTGTTGGCATCGCGGGTGCCAATATGTTGACCATCGCGGATAACGCAGATGGTGTCGGAAATCGCCTTCACTTCGTTAAGCTTGTGGGAGATATAGACGCAGGCGATACCGTGGTTTTGCAGATCGCGAATGATATCCAGCAGCACCGCGGTCTCTTGCTCGGTTAATGAGGCGGTAGGTTCATCGAGGATCAGCAGCCGCACCTGTTTATTCAGCGCTTTGGCGATTTCAACCAGTTGCTGTTGGCCAAGCCCTAAATCACCTACTCGGGTATCCGGCGAAATGGCTAGGTTGACCTGGGCCAGCAGTTTCTCGCAGCGTAACGTCATGGTGTCGTAATCGAGCACGCCGTGGCGGCTGATTTCCGCCCCAAGGAAAATATTTTCAAGCACAGTCAAATGCTTAACCAGCGCCAGCTCCTGGTGAATAATGGCGATACCCTTGCGTTCGGTATCGCGAATATGTGTCGGCTGGAGCGTCTCTCCGGCAAAAACAATCTCGCCGTCGTAGCTGCCATGCGGATAAATACCGCATAACACCTTCATCAGCGTCGACTTGCCGGAACCGTTCTCACCGCATAGAGACACCACCTCACCAGGATTCAGGCGCAGGCTGACGTTATCGATAGCCTTAACCACGCCAAAGGTTTTGGTGATGCCCTTCATTTCGAGTAAATATGGCATAAGTGTTTGTGCTCCACGTAAACCTGACCAGCGGCTCTTATCGCCAGTCGAGCCGCCCCAGCGCTGGGCTGGGGCATGCCATTTAGAGTTCGCTTTTCTTATGGAAACCATCTTTAACGACGGTCTCGTCAATATTGGTTTTATTGACTTCAATCGGGGTAAGCAGGCGGGATGGGACGTCTTTCAGACCATTATTCAGCGTGGCATCTGACTTCGGCTGTTGACCATTGCCTAGCTCGACGGCTATTTCTGCGGCACTGTTTGCCAGCAGCGTTATCGGCTTATACACGGTCATGGTCTGCGTACCGTTCATGATACGTTTGATACCCGCAAGATCTGCATCCTGGCCGGAGATAGCCACTTTGCCAGCCAGTCCCTGCGCGCTTAGCGCCTGGATAGCCCCACCTGCGGTGGCGTCGTTTGAGGCAACAACGGCATCGACTTTGTTATTGTTGGCGGTCAGCGCATTTTCCATAATCTTCAGCGCATTTTCCGGCAGCCAGCCGTCAACCCATTGATCGCCGACGACTTTAATTTTCCCATTATCAATATATGGTTTTAATACTTTCATCTGACCGGCACGGAAAAGTTTGGCATTATTATCAACCGGGGAGCCGCCCATCAGGAAATAATTCCCCTGAGGAACCTGGTTGACCAGACTTTGCGCCTGCATTTCACCCACTTTTTCGTTATCGAAAGAGATGTAGAAATCGATATCCGCATTATTAATCATACGGTCATAGGCGAGGACTTTAATTCCTTCTTGTTTTGCTTCTTTAATTACGTTGCTAAGTACCTGGCCGTTATAAGGAATAATAACAAGGACATCGACGCCGCGATTGATCATATTTTCAATCTGCGACATTTGCGTCTCTTCGTTGCCATTTGCCGACTGTACAAAGACTTTTGCGCCGAGCTGTTCGGCTTTATTCACAAAGATATCGCGGTCTTTCTGCCAGCGTTCAAGGCGCAGATCGTCAATAGCCATGCCAATTTTAACTTCTTTGGCGCTGCTGGCCATGCTGGTCAGGAGGAGCGATGCGCAGAGTGTGAGGCAAAGGTTCTTTATCTTCATAATCGTAATGCCTTCTGTAGGGATAGGGGTGAGATTGGCGATAAAAGAAACAGAAATGACTTAACACGCAGCAAATTCTTAACATGTATATAGCGTCTGGCAATTACAGATTTTTATCTTGCCATTACGATATTTCGTTTAATTGCTAATTTATGACCGCGATCTGATTTTCATTTTGTTAAATGGAGAAATTACAAACCGGAACGAAGAATTTGTCTTTTTATTTTGGGAGCCAGCGCACATTTGTGGATTATCTTAATAGCAGTGTGAAATAACGTAATTGAGCAACGGCAATTCAGTATTCAGTATGACAACACGAAGTATTCCTCGCCGCGTGTCAGATTATGGAGTTCATTATGCAAGCTTATTTCGACCAACTGGATCGTGTTCGTTTCGAAGGCCCAAAAACAGAGAACCCGCTGGCCTTCCGCCACTACAACCCGGACGAGCTGGTGCTGGGTAAACGTATGGAAGACCATCTGCGCTTTGCCGCCTGCTACTGGCACACCTTCTGCTGGAACGGCGCAGATATGTTCGGCGTTGGCTCATTTGATCGTCCATGGCAGCAGCCGGGCGAAGCCATCGAGCGTGCGAAACGTAAAGCTGATGTGGCGTTTGAATTCTTCCACAAACTGAATGTCCCTTACTATTGCTTCCATGATGTCGACGTTTCTCCGGAAGGTGCAAACCTGAAAGAGTATCTGAATAATTTTGCTCAGATGGTCGATGTGCTGGCAGAAAAACAACAGCAGAGCGGCGTGAAGCTGCTGTGGGGGACCGCAAACTGCTTCACCAACCCGCGCTACGGCGCCGGTGCGGCAACTAACCCGGATCCGGAAGTGTTCAGCATGGCGGCCACTCAGGTGTTTACCGCCATGAATGCGACCCACAAACTGGGCGGTGAAAACTATGTGCTGTGGGGCGGTCGTGAAGGTTACGAGACCCTGCTCAATACCGACCTGCGTCAGGAGCGCGAGCAGATTGGCCGCTTCATGCAGATGGTGGTCGAGCACAAACACAAAATCGGCTTCCAGGGCACCCTGCTGATTGAACCAAAACCGCAGGAGCCAACCAAGCACCAGTATGACTACGATGCGTCAACGGTATATGGCTTCCTGAAACAGTTCAGCCTGGAAAAAGAGATTAAGCTGAATATCGAGGCCAACCACGCGACGCTGGCGGGTCACTCTTTCCATCACGAAATTGCCACCGCCATTGCGCTGGGTCTGTTTGGTTCGGTAGATGCTAACCGCGGCGACCCGCAGCTGGGCTGGGATACCGACCAGTTCCCGAACAGCGTCGAAGAAAACGCGCTGGTGATGTATGAAATCCTTAAAGCGGGCGGCTTCACCACCGGCGGGATGAACTTTGATGCCAAAGTCCGTCGCCAGAGCACCGACAAATACGACCTGTTCTATGGTCACATCGGCGCAATGGACACCATGGCGCTGTCGCTGAAAGTGGCGGCCCGCATGGTTGAAGGCGGAGAACTGGATAAACGCGTCGCTAAACGCTATGCCGGCTGGAATGGCGAACTGGGTCAGCAGATCCTCAAAGGCCAGATGTCGCTGCAGGAACTGGCGAAATACGCCGAGCAGCATCAGCTGGCGCCACAGCATCAGAGCGGTCATCAGGAACTGCTGGAAGGGCTGGTTAACCACTACCTGTTCGATAAGTAAGGTTTGAGTCCTGCAGGATAAATAATGCCCGGGAGCGCAAGCTTGCCGGGCATCGTACTAATTAAAGGAGCAGTCGCGATGTATATCGGCATAGATCTCGGAACGTCTGGCGTAAAGGCGATCCTGCTTGATGAGCAGGGCACCGTGCTGGCTTCGCAAACAGAAAAATTGACGGTTTCTCGTCCGCACCCTCTTTGGTCAGAACAGGATCCTGAGCAGTGGTGGCAGGCAACCGATCGCGCTATGAAAGGGTTAGGCGAGCAGCATAGCCTGCAGGGTGTGAAAGCGCTGGGGATTGCCGGGCAGATGCACGGCGCAACGCTTCTCGATAAGCAGCAGCGCGTACTGCGCCCGGCAATTTTATGGAACGACGGTCGCTGTGCGGAAGAGTGCGAGCTGCTGGAAGCGCAGGTGAAGACTTCGCGGCAAATCACCGGCAATTTGATGATGCCCGGTTTTACCGCGCCGAAACTGCTGTGGGTACAGCGTCATGAAGCGGAAATTTTCCGCCAGGTTGATAAGGTGCTTTTGCCTAAAGATTATCTGCGGCTGCGGATGACCGGCGAGTTTGCCAGCGATATGTCCGACGCGGCGGGCACGATGTGGATGGACGTGGCGAAGCGTGACTGGAGCGATGAGATGCTCGCGGCCTGTGGTCTGACTCGCGATAATATGCCGGCGCTGTTTGAAGGTTGCGACATTACCGGGCATCTGCTGGCATCGGTTGCCAGCGCCTGGAAAATGCCTGCGGTGCCGGTTGTTGCCGGCGGCGGGGATAATGCGGCCGGTGCCGTGGGCGTAGGCATGGCGGATGCCGGGCAGGCGATGCTGTCGCTGGGGACCTCGGGCGTCTATTTTGCCGTGAGCGAAGGCTTCCTGAGTAAACCAGAAAGCGCGGTGCACAGCTTCTGCCACGCGTTACCTGGCCGCTGGCACTTAATGTCAGTCATGCTCAGCGCCGCATCTTGCCTGGATTGGGCGGCTAAGCTCACGGGGCTGGGGACGGTTCCTGCGCTGATTGACGCCGCGCAAACGGCCGATGCGAGCGCGGGGCCAGTCTGGTTCCTGCCGTATCTTTCCGGTGAACGCACGCCGCACAACAATCCCGAGGCTAAAGGCGTGTTCTTCGGCCTCACTCATCAGCATGGCCCGGCAGAGCTGGCGCGCGCGGTGTTGGAAGGCGTTGGTTTCGCGCTAGCCGACGGGATGGATGTTGTTCATGCTTGCGGCGTTGAGCCGAAGAGTATCACCCTCATTGGCGGCGGCGCGCGTAGTGCCTACTGGCGTCAAATGTTGGCGGATATTTGTGGCAAGCAGCTTGATTATCGCACCGGTGGCGATGTCGGCCCAGCGCTTGGCGCTGCTCGTCTGGCGCAGTTGGCCATCTGTAAAGACAGGTCATACGCTGAGCTACTGCCGCAGCTGGCGCTGGAGCAAGAGCATCACCCCGATCCTGAACGCGTGGCGTATTACGCTCCATTGCGTGAAATGTTCCGTAAGATCTACCTGCAACTGCAACCGTTGATGTCCTGACGATACTGTCTACCCGTCCCCCAAGGGGCGGGTAACTCGCCATTTCCTGCGAACTTTACATCGATATTTTGTATTGATGAATTCTGAAACTGCCGTTTTTCTTTGTTGCGGTGCTGTGAAAATTATCCCCCTGCTCATAATGGTGACGTTATGGATAAGGGAGAGACATCATGAGGGATATCGTTAAGTCACCACGCATCGCGCTTATTTTCGGTGTTTTACTGTACCTTTTCTGCCTCTGGCGGGCGTGCCCGCAGCTGGAAGATAAAGGCTATTTTCTGGCGGTGCTGGTGCTGGGAAGTTTTGCTATCGTTGCGCACCGCCAGGCCGTCACCCAGCAGTTTGAAAGGCTTTGTGGGCTGATGCTGCTCCTGGCGGCCGGGCTGCTGTTGGTCGGCGTCTTGAATATGCCGCTGGCGCTTGCCTACAAAGGACTATCCGTGGTGGCATGGTTTGCCTGCATGTACGGTTCGTCCGGCTGGAGGGCATCATCGCTACAGCAAACTAGCTAACCAGCCGTCTCTTATCTACTTGTTGTAAGGCGAGCGAGAGCAGCAGGCTGCCGGCGAGCGTGGCGGTAAACACCCAGAGAATATCCAGCGCAGCCCAGTGTTTAAGGTCGAGATTCCAGCTACGGATTGCGTAGATGATGAAAGCATGGAAACCGTATATGCCGAGCGAATGGCGGGAGATCAGCCCCAGACCGGGGAGCACGCGCTGGTTTAGCGTGTTTTTGACCACAATGAACAATGCGGCTGCACAGATAAAGACCATCGGCCCGCAGTAAACATACCAGGTGTCGGCAAAATTACCGCGCCACTGCAGCTCATAAAGCGTTCCCCGTGAAATCCCCCATACCGCCGCGATAAACAGCAGGCCGCAGATCCACGTTAGCGATTTGCGGCTGGTTTCCATCATGCCCAGCGCGCGGCCCAGTAATCCGTACAGCACGTAGTAGAAGGTATCGCCGTTGATGTACAGGTTGACTGGCAGCCATTTCGCCCCATCGCTGCTGAGTGAAACTGTATTAGGGTTCGCCACAATGCCAATAACTACCATTAGCGCCAGCAACATCTTCCCGCTAATGGCTTTGACCTCAATCAGCGGAGAAACCAGGTAAATCACCATGATGGCGAAGAAAAACCACAGATGGTAGAACACCGGTTTTTGCAGCAGGTTCTTCAATGACATTTCCACATTGATGTGGGTGAAGGCGGCGATAAAGAGGAGTGCTATAGCGCTGTAGAATAAAAGACACAGGGCGATACGCAGGAAATGGCGCGGCTGAGCGCTACGCGGGCCAAAAAACAGAAAGCCCGAGATCATAAAGAACAGCGGTACGCTGACGCGAGAAGCAGAATTAAGGACGTTGGCGAAATCCCAACTGAGTGGCGTGATTTGATGTGGATTGGTCACAAACCAGGTGGTGGTGTGGATCATCACGACCATCAAACAGGCGATTCCGCGTAGGTTATCAATCCAATTAATCTTTGCTTGCATCAGATGCCTTTTTCCTGGCTATTAATAGAGATTCAGACTCGCCTTAGCTGGCGCTATTTCAATGGATAATTCTGAGTTTTCCGCCCCGTGCTTGTGGAGTCGCTGCGAGATTCGCACAATGCGGTGGCATAAAGGGCTACAGCCTAAAATAACCGCCCGGAAATAGAAATAATGATGATGAAGTCTCTCCCGCTTTTGCTGGTTGGTATCCTGCTGGTTGGGTGCTCGACGGCGGAACCGCCGGTGGTGCAGAAAACGCAAAGCGCCAGAGTGAATCCTGCGCTCTCGCTGGAAATGGAGCAGCTATGCAAAAATAATGCGGCCCAGCGTTATAATACGGCGTCGAAGAAAATTGACGTGACCGGTTTTGAGCGTTATCAGGGCAGCTATGAGCTCCGCGGCTATACTGCGCAGAATGAAAGTTTTGTCTGCTCTTTTGATGCGGATGGCAGTTTTTTACATCTCTCGATGCGCTAGAGCAGGAGAGAATCCAGTAAAATTCACTCGGTTTTCCCCAATTTTCCCTAAACAACCCCGTTTCGTACTGTATATCTCGCAGCCAGCGGGTATACTGGATCCTTCCTATAAATCCACACGTATCCAGCACGAAATCATATGCAAAAGTTTGATACCAGGACCTTCCAGGGCCTGATCCTGACCTTACAGGATTACTGGGCTCGTCAGGGCTGCACCATTGTTCAACCACTGGACATGGAAGTTGGCGCGGGCACTTCTCACCCAATGACATGCCTGCGTGCATTGGGCCCAGAGCCAATGGCAACTGCCTACGTGCAGCCATCCCGCCGTCCAACCGATGGCCGCTATGGCGAAAACCCGAACCGTTTACAGCACTACTATCAGTTCCAGGTAGTGATTAAACCGTCTCCGGACAACATCCAGGAGCTGTACCTCGGGTCTCTGAAAGAGCTGGGTATGGATCCAACCATCCACGATATTCGTTTCGTGGAAGATAACTGGGAAAACCCAACGCTGGGTGCCTGGGGTCTGGGTTGGGAAGTGTGGCTGAACGGTATGGAAGTGACGCAGTTCACCTACTTCCAGCAGGTTGGCGGCATGGAATGTAAGCCGGTGACCGGTGAAATCACCTACGGTCTGGAACGTCTGGCGATGTATATCCAGGGCGTGGACAGCGTTTACGATCTGGTCTGGAGCGACGGCCCGCTGGGTAAAACTACCTACGGCGACGTGTTCCATCAGAACGAAGTGGAGCAATCCACCTATAACTTCGAATACGCCGATGTGGACTTCCTGTTTACCTGCTTCGAGCAGTACGAGAAAGAAGCTCAGCAGCTGCTGGCGCTGGAAAACCCGCTGCCGCTGCCTGCCTACGAGCGTATTCTGAAAGCCGCCCATAGCTTTAACCTGCTGGATGCGCGTAAAGCCATCTCCGTCACCGAGCGTCAGCGCTACATCCTGCGTATTCGCACCCTGACTAAAGCAGTGGCAGAAGCTTACTATGCTTCCCGTGAGGCCCTTGGCTTCCCGATGTGCAACAAGAATAAATAAGAGGCGGCCATGTCTGAGAAAACTTTCCTGGTGGAAATCGGCACAGAAGAGCTGCCACCAAAAGCACTGCGCAGCCTGGCTGAATCCTTTGCTGCGAACGTGACCGCAGAGCTGGATAACGCTGGCCTCGCGCACGGTAAAGTTGAATGGTTTGCTGCACCGCGTCGTCTGGCGCTGAAAGTGGCAAATCTGGCGGCTGCACAGGCCGATCGCGAAGTTGAAAAACGCGGCCCGGCGATTGCCCAGGCGTTCGACGCGGAAGGTAAACCAAGCAAAGCGGCCGAAGGTTGGGCACGTGGCTGCGGTATTACCGTTGATCAGGCTGAACGTCTGACCACCGACAAAGGTGAATGGCTGCTGTATCGCGCGCACGTGAAGGGCGAAAGCACCGAAGCGCTGCTGCCGAACATGATTGCGACCTCGCTGGCTAAGCTGCCAATTCCAAAACTGATGCGCTGGGGCGCGTCCGACGTGCAGTTTGTGCGTCCGATTCACACCGTGACCCTGCTGCTGGGCGATAAAGTCGTCCCTGCGACCATTCTCGGCATTCAGTCCGATCGCGTGATTCGCGGCCATCGCTTTATGGGCGAGCCGGAATTCACCATCGACAATGCCGATCAGTATCCGCAGATTCTGGCTGAGCGCGGCAAAGTCATTGCTGACTATGAACAACGTAAAGCCAAAATCAAAGCCGATGCTGAAGAAGCGGCGCGCAAAATTGGCGGTAACGCCGATCTGAGCGAAAGCCTGCTGGAAGAAGTGGCCTCCCTGGTGGAATGGCCGGTTGTTCTGACGGCGAAATTCGAAGAGAAATTCCTCGCGGTTCCAGCCGAAGCGCTGGTCTACACCATGAAGGGCGATCAGAAGTATTTCCCGGTTTACGACAACGCGGGCAAACTGCTGCCAAACTTCATCTTCGTTGCCAACATTGAATCGAAAGATCCTGTCCAGATTATCTCTGGTAACGAAAAAGTGGTTCGTCCACGTTTGGCGGATGCCGAGTTCTTCTTCAACACCGACCGCAAAAAACGCCTGGAAGACCATCTGCCGCGTCTGCAAACCGTTCTGTTCCAGCAACAGCTCGGTACGCTGCGTGACAAGACCGATCGCATTCAGGCGCTGGCGGGCTGGATTGCCGCACAGATTGGCGCTGATGTGAATCACGCAACCCGCGCGGGCCTGCTGTCCAAGTGTGACCTGATGACCAACATGGTCTTCGAGTTCACCGACACCCAGGGCGTGATGGGGATGCACTACGCGCGTCACGATGGCGAAGCGGAAGATGTGGCGGTTGCCCTGAACGAGCAGTATCAGCCGCGCTTTGCGGGTGATGACCTGCCGTCCAACCCGGTTGCTTGTGCCGTAGCGATTGCCGATAAGATGGACACCCTGGCGGGTATTTTCGGTATCGGTCAGCATCCGAAAGGCGATAAAGACCCGTTTGCGCTGCGTCGTGCGGCGCTCGGCGTGCTGCGTATCATCGTTGAGAAAAACCTGAACCTCGATCTGCAAACGCTGACCGAAGAAGCGGTTCGTCTGTACGGTGACAAGCTGACTAACGCCAAAGTGGTTGATGAAGTTATCGACTTCATGCTCGGTCGTTTCCGCGCCTGGTATCAGGATGAAGGCTACACCGTTGACACCATTCAGGCAGTACTGGCGCGTCGTCCGACCCGTCCGGCTGACTTTGATGCACGTATGAAGGCGGTTTCGCACTTCCGTACTCTGGAAGAAGCGGCGGCGCTGGCTGCGGCCAACAAACGTGTATCGAATATCCTCGCGAAATCTGACGAAACGCTGAATGACATCGTTCATGCGTCGGTACTGAAAGAAGCGGCGGAGATTAAGCTGGCCAGTAACCTGGTTGTTCTGCGCGATAAGCTGCAGCCGTACTTTGCTGAAGGCCGTTACCAGGAAGCGCTGGTTGAACTGGCCTCTCTGCGCGAGCCGGTGGATGAGTTCTTCGAAAACGTGATGGTTAACGCCGAAGACAAAGATGTGCGCATCAACCGCCTGACGCTGCTATCCAAACTGCGCGATCTGTTCCTGCAGGTAGCGGATATTTCCCTGCTGCAGTAATCGCTTTTGGATAGTCAAAAACCTGCCCTCGGGCAGGTTTTTTTATGTCTGTAATTCGTGACTCCAAAGGGGATGGATGGTGGTGGGCACAGGATGAATCCGTAAGGTGCGCAAAAAAGAATCTTGAATTGCGTAACGCAATGCGTTTATCCTGTGCGGCGACGAATCCCTCGTCTCACTGAGGCACACTGAAAATGGACAAACACACCTGCTGAATTCGAATCCTTGCTGAGCAGCATGCTGCAAGCAGGGGAGTTATTGATTTCACTCAGGAGTGCTTATGGCCCATTGTGCGCAATCCCCTTCTTATATTTTGCATCAGGTTTCCTGTCAGTTCGCGACGGGTGACACCCTTTTTGGCCCGCTGAATCTTTCGCTGGAGAAGTCCCTCTGCGGACTTGTTGGGCGTAATGGCGTCGGTAAAACGCGGCTTTTACGCCTGCTGGCCGGCGTGGATACGCCATCGACGGGTCATATCGAATATTTTTCTGCTCACGCCTATGTGGCACAGCAGCACGAGATTTTTCCCGAAGCCACGCTCGCTGAGCTTCTGGGCTATACGTCCATTTTTGCGGCTCTGCGACGCCTTGAATGTGGCCATGCATTGGCTGAAGACATCGACACCCTGGACGGATTTTGGGATCTACCGGTACGTCTCGATGCGGCGTTCCAGGATGCGGGGCTGGGAGCCTTTTCGCCACAGCGGCTTGCCTCTTCTCTTAGCGGCGGCGAGCGGATTAAAGCCTTACTTTGCGCGGCGTTTATCTCGGGGGCTGATTACCTCCTGCTGGACGAACCGACCAACCATCTGGACAGAAGCGGCCGTGAATGGCTCTACCGTCAGCTTGAAAGCTGGCGTGGTGGCGCGCTTATTGCCAGCCACGATCGTGAGTTGCTGTCACGCATGCCGCGTATTCTCGAGCTCACCCCGACCGCGTTGCGAAGCTACGGCGGAAATTTTACCGACTACCAGCAGCAGCGCGATGCCGAGCAGAATGCAGCACGTGCAGCACTTGAGCATGCGGCCACCGAACGCCGACGCACTCGTGCACGAATGCATAAAGAGCATGATGACTGTCAAAGGCGCTCGGCAAAGACGCTTCGGACCGTGGATAGCCTGAATATCGCTTCGTTTGAACGGGTGAAATACAAAGGCGCGGCGCGCGAACGCCCCGGAACGTTATTGCGCCAGCACCGGGAGCAAAATAGTGCCCTGGATAGCGCGGTGAAGCAGGCCCGTGAGCGGGTTGAGGATAATAATCCGGTGATGTTTACGCTGCCGGGTAGCCATGTTACGGCCGGAAAACAGATCCTCGTTCTGGAGGCGCTGCAATTGGCGCACCAGAGGTTATCCCCCCTCGACTGGCGGATGGCGGGGCCGATGCGGGTAGCGCTTCGCGGGCCAAACGGCTGCGGGAAAACAACGCTGCTGAAAACGCTGGTAGGACTGGAGGCACCAATCTCCGGGCATTGTCAGCTATCGGTCACCGCGGCCTGGCTGGATCAGCACCTGACACAGTTGGATTTGTCTCTGTCGGTGATAGCGCATCTGCACGCCGGGGAAACGCCACTGGATGAAGGGATGATTCGTACTCGACTAGCGCAACTGCAGCTTGGTGCAGACAAGGTAAATTTGCCACTGGCTATGCTGAGTGGAGGTGAACGGTTAAAAGCGGCGCTGGCATGCGTGCTCTGGCGGCGCGAGTCGACGCAGCTGCTGTTACTGGATGAACCCACTAACCATCTGGATTTAGCATCGGTGCAGGCGATTGAGTCAGCGCTGGCTAATTTTCCCGGCGCAATGCTGGTGGTATCTCATGATGAGGCTTTTCTGCAGGGGCTTAAGTTGACGCACTGTCTGGAGTGGCGCGAGTCAGGCTGGCATTTTAGCGAACTTTAGATAAAAAAAATCCCCGCCATAAGGCAGGGATTTACAATTCTTAGCGGCGTTAACTTACAGGGAAGTTACGTTGCCAGCTGCTGGGCCTTTAGCGCCGTTCTCGATGGTGAAGGAAACTTTCTGACCTTCGTCCAGAGATTTGTAGCCATCGTTCATGATAGCGGAGAAGTGTACGAATACATCTTTAGAACCGTCATCAGGAGTGATGAAGCCGAAACCTTTATCAGCGTTGAACCATTTTACGATACCAGTCATTTTACCGGACATAGAAATTACCTTTAAATATTAAGTGAGCCTTACGGCATTATGGCATGCTTTACAGAATTTAAAAGCGTAAAGAAAATGTCGCTACGAGGGGTACCAATGGATAACCTTGAAGGGAACTGCTTTACTCACTGCTTTGTGGTCTGTACGTCAAACCGTGCATGCATTAACGCATACTTCTTATCTGGAAAGCAAACGTTATCCGTATAAACTTTCTGATGCCGCTTCGTTTTATGGGTGGTGTTTTTAGTTTAATTAATTGATTTGTAATAAAATAATTTGTTTTCTGCGAAGTGTAAAAAAATGTCATTTCGCCCCGGCAGCGACACTGCCGGGGCGAATTTTATACTTTTTGCACAGATTCCGGCAGAGAGGTCGGGGCTTTGTCTGCGTGATTCGGCAGGCGTTTGCTGGCCGCGTATTTCACCATCAGTGCGATAGCAGACAGCACCGCAGGGATCGCCAGTAGGGCGAAAATGGTCTTAAAGGACAGTTCAGCCTGCATCAGGAATGCGCCGCTGAACGCCCCCAGGATCCCGCCAAAACGTCCCAACCCCAGCATCCAGGCGACGCCAGTTGCACGGCCTTGCGTTGGATAAAAGCCTGCAGCTAGCGCCGGCATTGACGACTGCGCGCCGTTCATAATGGTACCGGCGATAAAGACCATAACCCCCATCAGCACCAGGTTGTCCGTGGCGAAACCGACCAGACAGACGAAGACGCCGGTGAGTAAATAGCCCACCGCGACCACTTTATTGGGATTGATTTTATCCATCAGTGCGCCGAGTACCAGAACGCCAATACCGCCGCCCAGCGGGAAGAGGGCAGTGATAACCGAAGCCTGGCTTAAGGTTGCGCCGGTTTCACGGATCAGCAGCGGCAGCCAGCTGGTCAGCAGATAGAAAATCAGCAAGCCCATAAAGTAGGTCAGGCACAGCATGATGGTGCCCACCAGATAGCGCGGCGAGAAGATGACGCCAAGCGCGGACTTATCTTTGACCTGTCCCGCCTCCTGCAATACGAATTGCGTGTTGTCAGGCAGCGGTGCGATACGGCGCAGCACGCCCGCGATCTCGCGTTGGGATTTGTTCTTCGCCGCCAGATAACGGGCAGACTCTGGCAACAAGAAAATCAGCGCGACGGCCAGTACCAGCGGCATCACGCCGCCGAGAACCAGCACGCTCTGCCAGCCGTAATGCGGGATCATCCAGGCAGAGATAAATCCGCCCATGGAAGAACCAATGGGGAAACCGACGAACATCAAATTGACCAGCAACGCGCGGCGACGTTCCGGCGCGTACTCGCTCATCAGCGTGGCAGCGTTTGGCATTGCTGCGCCCAGCCCGAGACCGGTTAAGAAGCGCAGGATGGTCAACTGCGTTAACGATGTGGCGAAGGCGGTGATCAGGCTGAAACCGCCAAATACCAGAATCGACAGGACCAGCACCTTCTTACGTCCAATTCGGTCGGCCATCGGTCCGGCGGTCAGCGCACCGAATGCCAGACCCACCAGAGCGGCGCTCATGACTGGGCCGAGATCGGATTTCTGTACGCCCCACTCTTGAACGAGGTCAGAGGCGATAAAACCGATAATGGCGGTATCAAATCCGTCCATGGCGACGGTGACGAAGCACAGCACCAGAATCATCCACTGGTACTTTGAGAAGGGATGGCGGTTGATAAAAGCCTGAATATCCGTGGTTGTTTGTGTTGTCATGCGGCAATTCCTGCTAAGCGATGTGAGAGAGCCGGATTGATATCTCTTATCTCTCTCGCGGGTATCGAGATGTTTGGGCGATTATCGAACGTAATGTCGTTAATCGTTCACTAAATAAAATCACTTACCCGCGCATCCCACAATGCATTGCCAAACGGAAGTGTGCGATTATCGTTCTCCTGCCAGTAATGACCGCCGTGATTTAATTAAAATATGATATATATCAGCAAATTAAATGTTTTCTGGTGAATGGAGTTCATTGCAATAAATGTGATGAATGCAACACCTTGTTAACATTTCAGCGGAACCCGTTGGGAAGGTGTGAAAAAGGTATCTTGCGACGCGGCTCTGGACTATCCTTGTCACCGTTAGGCACGCGTGTGCCGGTTTGCGCTTTTTTTGGCTGAAGGAGTAAGAAAATGGCGACAGGAAAGTCCTGCTCTCGCTGGTTTGCGCCTATTGCGGCGTTATTGATGGTTGTTAGCCTGAGTGGGTGTTTTGATAAGGAAGGCGATCAACGTAAAGCATTCGTCGATTTCCTACAGAATACGGTGATGCGTGGTGGTGAACGTCTGCCGACGCTGACAGCTGACCAGAAAAAACAGTTCGGGCCGTTTGTTTCCGACTATGCCGTCATTTATGGCTATTCACAGCAGGTGAGCCAGGCGATGGACGCGGGTTTACGCCCGGTTGTTGATAGCGTTAACGCGATTCGCGTCCCACAGGATTATATGACTCAGCGCGAGCCGCTGCGTCAGGCCAATGGTTCGCTGAACGTCCTGAGCCAGCAGCTGCAGAATGCGAAAATGCAGGCTGATGCCGCACATTCCGCGCTGAAACAGGCCGACGATCTGAAGCCGGTGTTTGACCAGGTGTATAGCAAAGTGGTTACTGCGCCGTCCGACGCGCTGCAGCCGCTGATTCCTGCTGCCCAGATCTTCACTCAGCAGCTGGTGCAGGTGGGCGATTTTGTCGCTCAGCAAGGCACTCAGGTGAGTTTTGTGGCTAACGGTATTCAGTTCCCAACGTCACAGCAGGCAAGTCAGTACAATACGCTGATTGGGCCGCTGGCATCGCAGCATCAGGCATTTAGTCAGGCCTGGACTGCGGCAGTGAACGCCACTAAATAAGCATTCAGAAAGCCCGGCGTCCGCCGGGCTTTTTCGTTTTAACCCGCGACCTGCGGGTTCACGCAGTTCTTCTCTACTTTCCCCTGCAATGCATCAATCAGGTTATCCACCGCGCAGGCCGCCATGTTATAGCGCGTCTCGTGAGTCGCGGAACCGATATGCGGCAGCGCCACCACGTTGGGCAATTTCAGCAGCGGTGAATCAACCGGCAGCGGTTCCTTCTCGAATACATCAAGGCCAGCGGCATGAATTTCGCCATTTTGCAGCGCAGCGATCAACGCATTTTCGTCCACTACTGGGCCACGACCGGCGTTGATGAAAATGGCTGAGGACTTCATGCGGGCAAACTGCTCGGCACCAAACAGGTGATGCGTCTCTTCGGTTAGCGGCAGGATCAGGCAGACAAAATCGGCCTCTTCCAGCAGGGTATTTAAATCGCAGTAGCGGGCATTAAAGCGTTCTTCCGCCTGCGGATGTTGGCGGCGGGCGTTGTACAGAATCGGCATGTTGAAGCCGAAATGGGCGCGTTGCGCCAGCGCCATGCCAATACGCCCCATGCCGACGATACCCAGCGTTTTGTGGTGCACATCCACACCAAACCAATCCGGACCAATGCCCTTCGTCCATTCACCGGCTTTCACCCGCTCGGCCACTTCCACTACGCGGCGGGCGGAGCTTAACACCAGCGTCATCAGCGTATCGGCGACGGTCTCGGTCAGGACGGTTGGCGTGTGCATCAGCAATACGCGGCGCGCATTCAGCGCGTCCACGTCAAAGTTATCGTAACCCACGGAGATCGTTGAGGTCGCACGCAGCTTAGGCATCTTCTCCAGTAGGGCGGTATTGACGGCTTCGCTGGAGCCCAGCAGGCCTTCAGCCTCGGCAAAAGCCTGCTGATGTTGCGCGACGGTATCCGGACGCAGGTTAGCCACCTGGGTCACGGTAAAATGCTCTTCCAGGCGATGCAGTAAATCGTCAGGTAACGCTTTATAGAGAATAATGGACGGCTTCATGCGAATCTCCGTAAGTTAAAATTTAAGCGTGGCGTGCGCCAACCGGTAGCTGTTGATGATTAGCAGGCTTAACAATCAGAGTTAGCCATACTGAGACAAAAAGCGCTACCCCCATAAATATGTACGATGCGGACGGGCTGCCGGTGGTGCCGTTGAGGTAGCCGACAAACCACGATCCGAGGAATGAACCCAGCGCACCCATACTGTTAATTAATGCCATCGCGCCCCCGGCAACGTTGCGCGGCAGCATTTCAGGAATGATGGCGAAGAATGGCCCATACGGGGCATACATGGCAGCACCGGCGATCACCAGCAGGGTATAAGAGAGCCAGAAGTTGTTGGCGCCGACGGCCCAGGAACCGATAAAGGCAAAGGCGGCAATCAGCAGAAGCGGCCAGACGAACAGTTTACGGTTTTGCAGTTTATCGGAGGCCCACGACACTACAATCATCGCCACCGTGGCCGCCAGATAAGGTACGGAAGAGAGCCAGCCGACTTCTACCATGCCTAAGTTTGCGCCGCCGCTACGAATGATCGATGGCAGCCACAGAACGAAGCCGTAAACCCCAATACTCCAGGTAAAATACTGCATGCACAGCAGAATCACGTTGCGCGAGCGGAAGGCCTCTCCATAGTTACGCACCGCTTTGATCCCCTGCTGCTCGCGCTCAAGCTGCGCCTGCAATGCCGCTTTTTCAGACTCGCTCAGCCAGCCCACCTGCGACGGTTTGTCTTTTACCAGCACCCACCAACAGAATGCCCAGATAACCGCCGGGAAACCTTCGAGGATGAACATTTCACGCCAGCCGAGCGCCTGAATCAGGTAGCCGGAAACCACCGACATCCACAGCACCGTCACCGGGTTACCGAGGATCAGGAAGGTGTTGGCACGCGAACGTTCCGATTTCGTAAACCAGTTGCTGATATAGATGAGCATCGCCGGCATTACCGCAGCCTCGACCACGCCGAGGATAAAGCGGATGGCCGCGAGCGCTGGAATGTTGCTGACGATCCCGGTGAGCGAGGCGCAGCCACCCCATAAAATCAGGCAAACGAAAATCAGCTTGCGCACGCTGCGGCGCTCGGCGTAAATCGCCCCGGGAATTTGGAAGAAGAAATAGCCGAGGAAGAAAAGAGCGCCAAGCAGGGAGGAGATCCCTTTGGTGATACCTAAATCTTCGTTAATACCGGCTGCGGAGGCGAAACTGAAGTTCGCGCGGTCAAGATACGCCAGGCTGTACGTGATAAACACGATGGGCATGATGTACCACCAACGTTTTGCTGCGTTTGTTGAGCTGTTCATAGGCCTGCCTCTATTATCGCTTTGCCGCCGCTGCATGTAGGGTACAGGGAGGCGGTTATCGTAACGTGATGCTATTCACCTAACGCTTCACGTGTGGGTAATCCTTCGCTGTCGCCCTGAACCTGGATAGCCAGTGCGCCAATTTTGTTCCCGCGGGTCACGGCCTGATGCAGCGTGCGGCCTTCCAGCAGGGCGCTGATAACGCCTACCGCAAAGCCATCGCCAGCCCCAACGGTATCAACTACGTTGTCCACTTTTACCGGTGCCACGCTGCCCTGCTCGCCGTCGGCGGTTTTATACCAGGCACCGTCGGCCCCGGTTTTCAGCACCACCGCTTTGACGCCGCGCTGCAGATAGAAATCGGCAATCCCTTGTGGGGTGTGCTGGCCGGTTAAAATCATCCCTTCTTTTAATCCCGGCAGAACCCAGTCGGCCTGGAATGCCAGCGCATTGAGTTTTTCAACCATCTCCGCTTCGCTCTTCCACAGCACCGGTCGCAGGTTTGGATCAAAAGAGATCGTTTTGCCCTCGGCTTTCATCGTACTGGCGGTGTGTGCCAGTAATTCATAAGAGCTGGCGGAGAGTGCTGCCGCTACGCCGCTTAGGTGGAGGTGACGGGCGCTAGCAAAGTACGCGTCGTGGTAATCGTCTACGCTGAGGTGGCTGGCAGCCGAGCCTTTACGGAAATACTCCACAATGGGATCGGTTCCATTTTCGACTTTAGATTTGAGCTGAAAGCCCGTTACGAACTGGCCATCGACGGTAACGCCACGGCTATC
Source organism: Kluyvera intermedia (assembly GCF_021440345.1). Lineage (GTDB taxonomy): Bacteria > Pseudomonadota > Gammaproteobacteria > Enterobacterales > Enterobacteriaceae > Kluyvera > Kluyvera intermedia_A. The sequence goes on along the minus strand of NZ_JAKCNS010000005.1, from coordinate 48,655 downwards.
AATGCCCTCTTTTTTCAGTGAGTTCAGAACGAAACGGCCAAAACTGTCGTTGCCGACGCGGCTGACCCAGCCCACTTTCAGGCCCAGACGCGCCAGCCCGGTAGCGACGTTAAGCTCAGCACCCGCGACTCGCTTAATGAACTGTTCAACCTCGTCCAGATCGCCGGTCTGCGTTGCGACAAACATCGCCATCGCTTCGCCTATAGTGATGACATCCAAAGAATTTTTCATGTCTACTCCTTGCGTAACAGTTCGACGTAGCGACGGGTCACCTGGGTCAGGTCGTCCCCTTCCAGCGGGAACTCGATACCGCACGGTACGTCGATAGGCAATTGATTCAGCAGCTGTAGCCAGCGAGGATCCGCTTCATCCGGCGGCACTGCGCGATAGCTGTCGCGGTGCGCCACGGCGGCTTTGACGTGGATATAGCCCACGGACGGGGCGAGCTGCTCGGCGGCGACTTCAGGCGTATCGCCGACCCACAGCCAGTTGCCCATATCGAAGGTCAGCTGCACGGGCAGCTTCTGCGTGTGGCAAGCGGCGTTAAAGCGCTGCATCGGCGGCAATCGCCCACAGACTGTCTGATCGTTCTCGACGACCAGTTTCATCCCGCTGCTGTCGAGCCAGTCGCGCAGCGTCGTGAACTGAAGTGCGTTGGCAAAGTGGCCAAGCGAAACCTTCAACCACAGCGCGTTGAGCGTTTTGGCTTCCTGAAGCAGCGCCGGGAGTTGGGGGTTGAGGGTGCCATCGGACATAAACAACGGCTCGGGCGCTGAGTAGCAGGCCAGCAGGCCCGTTGAGGCTATCGCCGCTGCGAGTTGGGGAAGCGCCTGTTGTTCGGCCGGGGTGAACATTTCACGGCGAATTTCGACGCCGTCAGCCCCCGCATCCGCAATAACCGGCAGCATAGCGATTTGCCCGCCTGCGGCACGTACCGGGTCATAGCCATAAGCGGCAGTGACCACCATGATTTTTCTTTGCATAGGGACTCCAAATCCAGCGTTCTTTCTAATACGCTAAATGGAATCGGTTCCAAAGAAAATCTCAGGGTGTTGAATTTATGATCACCATCACGAAGGAATGTTAACGCGCCGTTGATCCGCGGACGATCAGCTCCCCGGAAAAGACCTGCTCATGGATGGATTCGGAAACCCCTTCGATGCGGCGCACGACCTGCTCGACGGCGGCGTAGCCAATCTGCCAGGTCGGCTGCTTCAGGGTGGTGATGCCCACGCCTGCCAGCTCTGCCCACTCCAGCTCATCGAAGCCGAGCAGGCCAATATCGCTGCCCCAGTTGAGGCCAATACGCTTGAGTGAGCGGGCAACCTGTAGCGTTAATGCGCCGTTAGCGGAAATGACCGCCTTGCGCATGCCGCGGTGCTGCTGGTGAAACTGGCGCAGGGTGTTATCAAGCTGAGTGTTTTCTGCCAGCGGCACTTCGGCGTTTTCAGCCACCACGCCGGGATAGCGGGCGAGGGTGGCACGAAAGGCGCTGAGGCGCTCGCGACGGGTATTGACGGTACCCAGCGGTTCACTGATAAACAGCAGCGCTTCAAAGCCCTGTTCGATAAGGTGTTCGGTGGCGGTTGTCGCGGCCTGAGTGTTATCCAGCCCCACAACATCGCAGGAGAAATCCGGGATTTTTCGGTCGATAAGCACCATCGGTAGCGCGGATTGTTGCAGGCGTTGCAGGCCCTCTTCACGCATCCCCACGGCATTTACCACAATGCCTTCCACCTGATAGCTACGCAGCAGATCGAGGTAATGCAGCTCCTGGTTCACCTCGTTGTTGGTGTTACACACCAGCGGGGTGAAGCCTTTCTCACGGCAGGCGGCTTCGATACCGCTCAACACGTTGACGGAATAGGGGTTGGTAATATCGGCGATGATAAGGCCAATCAGGCGGGTGCGGCCGCGTTTAAGGTTGCGGGCCATCAGACTTGGGCGATAGTCGAGTTCAGCAATGGCGGTTTCAATGCGGGCGAGCAGCGCATCGGAGAGCAGATGTTTTTCGCCATTGAGATAGCGCGAAATGCTGGTTTTGCCGGTTTTCGCGGCTTTTGCCACATCGCTGATGGTGGGGCGTGCTGATTTTGCCATGGAAGTTCTCTCGCCTGAAAGTGAGAACACCTTAACGCGAAAATCTGGCTAAGCAAGTGTTTTGCCGGGAGGTATTGCGCCACCCGGCAATAAAAAGATTACATCGGGCTGAGTGTAATCTCGACGCGGCGGTTCTGCGCTTTGCCTTCTTCGGTGCTGTTGCTGGCAATCGGGTTTGCCGGGCCCATACCGGTCGTGCGCACGCGCGCAGCGGCGACACCCTGGGTAATGAGCGAGCTGCCTACGGAATCAGCACGCTGCTGTGACAGCTTCATGTTCAGCTGCTGGCTGCCGGTGCTATCGGTATAGCCAATCACGTTAACTGCGGTTTTCTCGTACTCTTTCAGGACCATCGCGACACCAACCAGCGTATTGGCACCCGCTGGTTTCAGCGTGGAAGATGAGCTGTCGAAGGTGACGTTGTTTGGCATGTTGAGCACGATGTTGTCGCCGTTACGGGTGACGCTCACGCCGGTACCCTGCATTTTCTGCCGCAGTTTTGCTTCCTGCGCGTCCATGTAATAACCCACGCCGCCGCCGACGGCGGCACCCGCTGCGGCGCCAATCAGCGCGCCTTTGCCTCGGTCATGTTTTGACGATGACAGTGCGCCAATGCCGGCACCAACCAGAGAACCAAGTCCTGCACCGATCCCCGCTTTACCTGCTTCGCGTTCACCGGTATACGGGTTAGTGGTACAGCCAGAAACCGCCATTGCGCCGCTCACCAGAGCCGCAATCATGAAAATGCGTTTTTTCATCTTATGTCCTTAATCCTTTTTATTCTTTGCCACGGCAGGTGTGGCGGTTGATTATGACGTGCAAAAGCGGGGAAAATTCCCCTCGGCTTTTAACTTTTTGTAAATAATTTCGAGCGATGATGAAAAGCTCGCCGTAACACCTGCATCAGCTATCCAGGAGCACGCCTTGGCAAATTCAGCGACAACACAAACCATCCTCACCGCCGCCCATTGGGGGCCAATGTGGGTTGAGACCGACGGCGAGCAGGTTCTTTCCTCGCGCGGCGCGCTTAAAACCACGTTTACCAACTCGCTGCAAAGCGTGGTGCGCGACCAGGTGCACAGCAAAACGCGCGTGCGTTACCCAATGGTGCGTAAAGGTTTTCTGGCGTCACCGGACAGCCCGCAGGGTATTCGCGGGCAGGATGAGTTTGTGCGGGTAAGCTGGGACGATGCGCTGGCGCTTATTGACCGCCAGCACCGACGTATTCGCGATAGCTATGGCCCGTCGTCGATTTTCGCGGGTTCCTACGGCTGGCGTTCCAACGGCGTGTTACACAAAGCGGCGACGCTACTTCAGCGCTATATGAGTCTCGCCGGCGGTTATACCGGCCATCTTGGGGATTACTCGACCGGCGCGGCGCAGGCAATCATGCCCCACGTGGTGGGCGGGAATGAGGTGTATCAACAGCAAACCAGCTGGCCGATGATACTGGAGCATTCGGACGTGGTGGTGCTGTGGAGCGCCAATCCGCTGAATACGCTTAAGATTTCGTGGAACGCTTCCGATGAGCAGGGGCTGCCCTATTTTGAGCAGCTGCGCCAAAGCGGCAAGCGGCTGATCTGCATTGATCCCATGCTGTCGGAAACCGTCGCCTTTTTCGGTAAATCGATGGAGTGGATTGCGCCGCATATGGGTACCGACGTGGCGATGATGCTGGGTATCGCCCATACGCTGTTGGTTAATGAATGGCACGATGCGGACTTTTTATCGCGCTATACCACCGGATTCCCGACGTTTGCCGATTATCTGCTAGGCAAAAACGATGGTGAAGCTAAAACTGCCGAATGGGCGGCGGCTATCTGCGGCGTCAGTGCAGACAAAATACGCGAACTGGCAGACATTTTCCGTCATAACACCACCATGTTGATGTCCGGCTGGGGCATGCAGCGCCAGCAGTTTGGCGAGCAAAAACATTGGATGCTGGTGACGCTGGCCGCCATGCTGGGCCAAATAGGCACCCCAGGCGGCGGTTTTGGTCTTTCTTATCATTTCGCGAACGGCGGCAACCCGACGCGCCGCGCGGCGGTACTGGCCTCAATGCAGGGCACGGTACAGGGCGGCGTTGATGCGGTAGATAAAATCCCGGTGGCGCGGATTGTCGAAGCGCTGGAAAACCCCGGTGCGCCGTATCAGCACAATGGTTTGGATCGCCACTTCCCGGATATTCGCTTTGTCTGGTGGGCCGGCGGCGCCAACTTTACCCATCATCAGGACACCAACCGTTTGATTCGCGCCTGGCAAAAGCCGGAGCTGGTGGTGATCTCGGAATGTAACTGGACGGCGGCGGCGCGGCATGCGGATATTGTCCTGCCCGCCACCACCTCATTTGAACGTAACGATCTGACCATGACCGGCGATTATAGCAACCAGCATCTGGTGCCGATGAAACGGGTGGTGATGCCGCAGGACGAAGCGCGTGACGATTGGCAGGTGTTTGCTGACCTGAGTGAGCTTTGGCAGCCTGGCGGGCGAGCGCGTTATACCGAAGGAAAAAGCGAGCTGCAGTGGCTGGAAACGTTCTACAACATCGCCGCTGAGCGCGGTGCCAGCCAGCAGGTGACGCTGCCGCCGTTTGCACAGTTCTGGCAGGCCAACGAACTGATTGAAATGCCTGAAAGCGAACAAAACGCGGCGTTTGTACGTTTCGGCGCGTTTCGTGCCGACCCGCAGGCGAACCCGCTAAAAACGCCGAGCGGCAAAATTGAGATTTACTCTGAGCGCATTGCCAGCTTCCAGTATCCGGACTGCCCGCCGCATCCGATGTGGCTGGAGCCGGATGAGTGGTACGGCAATGCGCAGCCGGGGCAGCTTCAGCTATTGTCGGCGCATCCGGCGCACCGCCTGCACAGCCAGCTCAACCACACCTCATTGCGCGAGCAATACGCGGTGGCCGGGCGCGAGCCGCTGACGCTGCATCCTCAGGATGCGCAGGCACGGCAAATCAACGATGGGGATGTCGTACGGTTATGGAATCACCGTGGGCAGGTGCTGGCCGGAGCGGTGGTCAGTGAAGACATTAAACCTGGCGTCATGTGCCTGCATGAAGGCGCATGGCCAGATTTAGATCCTCAAGCGGGGGGGATTTGCAAAAATGGGGCGGTAAACGTGCTCACCAAAGATATCCCCAGCTCGCGGCTGGGGAACGGCTGCGCGGGTAACACGGCGCTGGCCTGGGTCGAAAAATATGACGGCCCTGAGCTTACGCTAACGGCGTTTAATCCGCCTGCCAACGCATAATCCAGGTAGGATGCCGGGTCTCGTCCTGCCACGCGCTGTCTTCAATACGAAAACCCTGCGCGTGGTAGAAATTTACCGCCCGGCAGTTCTTCTGGTACACCTCAAGGCTGAGGTCGCTAAAGTGCTGCTTAACGACATCCAGCAGCGCCGTACCGATGCCGAGATGGAGAAACTCCGGTGCGACAAACAGCGCGCCAACAAAGCGCCCCTGAATGACGCTGACAAACCCTCGCACCTGCTGCTCTTCCTCCCACACCCAGGTGTCGGCGGCAGGGAGATAGGTGTCGCGCACAATCGGCAGACTCTCTTGCCAGTACTGTTCGGCGATAAACGGGTGTGCGTAAGTCGTGCTTTCCAGCCACAGCTCGAGTAAAGAATCGAACTGACTAGTGTTCCATTTTCTGATCATGCTGAACTCCAGGATGGCAGAAGCAGCCCGTGACGTGGTCGCTGACCAGACCGCAGGCCTGCATGAAGGAATAACAAATTGTGGTGCCGACGAACTTGAAGCCGCGTTTTTTCAGGGCTTTAGATAATGCATCTGATGCGGGCGTTGAGGTCGCAATTTCAGCAAGCGTCGCGGCCTGGGTGATGATGGGGGTGTTATCGACAAATGACCATACGAAGGTATTGAACGGCTCGCCGTTGGCCTCCATAGCCAGAAACGCGCGTGCGTTGCCGATGATGGCCTGAATTTTTCCCCGGTGGCGAATGATCCCGGCGTCCAGCACTAAACGTTCCACGTCTTCTTCGGTCATTGCCGCCACTTTAACCGGGTCAAAGTGATGGAAGGCCTGACGGTAGTTTTCGCGCTTTTTCAGCACGGTTATCCATGACAGCCCGGCCTGTTGGCCCTCGAGACAGATCATTTCAAACAGTTTTTGCTTATCTCTTTGGGCAACTCCCCACTCGGTATCGTGATACTCGATGTAAAGCGGATCCTGACTGACCCAACCGCAACGCTGCATGTGATTCTCCCTTTTTTGCCAATGGCTCACGCACGATAATAAAACCCTGCACTTCTCTTGACGCCGATAATAAAGAGGTAATAGTTAATATAGGGAACTATCCCTTAAAACATAACAATAACTGCCGAATCTGGCTCTTCTCTGGAGTCACTTGATGAATAATAAGAAATGCAATGGCCCCTGGCGATATGTTACGCCGGCATCGGTTTTCGTGTGGATGTTATTTTCCCCACATGCGAATGCCTGGCAACAGGAATATATCGTGTCTGACTCACAAAGTAATACTGCCGAGCGCTATACATGGGATAGCGATCACCAACCGCGCTACGATGACATTCTGGCGGAGCGTATTAAAGCCGTGCAGGCTGGTGCCGGAGTGAACCTCAATTCACCGGACAATATGCCGCTGGATGCGACCAAAACCATGAGCGTTGGCTGGAATTTTCCGCTGACCAGCAGCGTGACAACCGGGCCGGTGGCGCAATGGCGTTATGATGGTTCGCCGGGTTTTATGTGGAATGAATCTGGCGATACGATTGCCACGACGTCGCTAACCGACCCATTGTGGCATGCCAGCGTCAGCACGCTTGGCTGGCGGGTAGATTCGCACACCTGGCTTGGCATACGGCCGTGGGCGCAGGTGAGCTATAACCAGCAGTTTGGTGATAATCAGTGGAAGGCGCAGTCTGGGTTTAATCGCACGCCTACCGCGCTGCAGGATGGTAGCTGGGTTGATGTTACCGTTGGCGCAGATATGTTACTGAATTCACATCTGGCGGCCTACGCGGCACTGTCGCAGGCGGACAATATGCCTACCGGCGTTAACTATTTCTATACCATGGGCGTCAGCGCGCGCTTCTGAAAGTATTAGTTTGTCTCACCAACATCAGCGGCAGGTCATTTTTTCAATGTCATTCATTCCGCCGCTGATGCATTTCATTCCGTCCTGAATGCACTTCATGCCTTTTTCAACCTGCAAAAATGCTAACTTCGTTATTGTTGGCAGCAGTTAATCTACGAAGGCATCTTCATCATGAACGCTGCAACTAAAAATAATACCCGCTGGCTGACATTATTCGGCACCATCATCACCCAATTCGCGTTAGGCTCTGTGTATACCTGGAGCTTGTTCAACAGCGCGCTGTCCACCAAGCTGGATGCCTCGGTCAGCCAGGTGGCGTTCTCCTTTGGTTTATTAAGCCTGGGCCTGGCTATTTCATCCTCCGTTGCCGGTAAGCTGCAGGAGCGTTTTGGCGTTAAGCACGTCACCATGGCTTCCGGTATTCTGCTGGGACTCGGCTTCTTCCTGACCGCACACGCGAACAGCCTGCCAATGTTGTGGCTGAGCGCCGGGGTGATTGTTGGCCTTGCCGATGGTGCGGGCTATCTGCTGACGTTGTCCAACTGCGTTAAATGGTTCCCGGAACGCAAAGGGCTGATTTCCGCCTTCGCTATCGGTTCCTACGGTTTAGGCAGCCTCGGTTTCAAATTCATCGACAGCCATCTGCTGGAAACCGTCGGCCTGGAAAAAACCTTCATGATCTGGGGCGCGATTGTGCTGGTGATGATTGTCTTTGGCGCAATGCTGATGAAAGACGCACCAAACCAGGCCGTTGCCAGCCATAACGGCGTAATGGAGAACGACTTCACGCTGGCTGAATCCATGCGTAAACCACAGTACTGGATGTTGGCAGTGATGTTCCTGACCGCCTGTATGAGCGGCCTGTATGTCATCGGTGTGGCAAAAGATATTGCGCAGGGCATGGTGCATCTGGACCTGGCGACTGCCGCCAACGCGGTGACGATTATCTCGATTGCGAACCTGAGCGGCCGTCTGGTACTGGGTATCCTTTCCGATAAAATCTCTCGTATCCGCGTTATCACCATCGGCCAGATTATCTCCCTGGTGGGGATGGCTGCGCTGTTGTTCGCCCCGCTTAACGAAGTGACCTTCTTCGCGGCGATTGCCTGTGTGGCCTTCAACTTCGGTGGCACCATTACCGTCTTCCCATCGCTGGTGAGTGAATTCTTTGGTCTGAATAATCTGGCGAAAAACTACGGGGTGATTTACTTAGGTTTCGGGATTGGCAGCATCTGCGGCTCGCTGATAGCTTCGCTGTTCGGCGGCTTCTACGTGACCTTCTGCGTTATCTTCGCACTGTTGATTATTTCCCTGGCGTTGTCGACGACTATCCGCCAGCCAAAAACGGAAATTCTGCGCGAAGCTCACGCTTAAAAATAATTTCCTCACTTATTAAGTAGATTCTGGCCAGGTATTTTTGTAAATATCTGGCTAGATCACGATCCCTCCGAATACTTTTCCCCTTTCTTGTTGTCTACTTACCGCGCTTGCGTATGAGTCCTTAATGGCTCATGACAATTATTCGCGGATCAACTGACTGCTGTCGTTTGCCACCCGCCTTTGGTTTTCCCTTTTCCCAGGGTTTTTTCATGAAATACATAAAAACGATGTCCCAGCAGATGCTGTGTATGCTGCTGGCGGTTTACATCGGCTGGTTGATGAACTATTCCGTGTTTGTCCGTCGGTTTGAAGGGTACCTGCAGGATTTTAGCGTCGATAAAGGGATTTTCATTGCTATTGAAGTTGTTGGCCCCGTGCTCGCGACTTTTTTCTTGCTGCGCTTACTGTCACTCGGTGGACGCACGTTGTGGAAGGTACTGGCCACGCTAGTGGTACTGATTTCCGCCGGTGCCAGCTACTACATGACCAATCTGAATGTGGTTATTGGCTACGGCATTATTGCGTCGGTGATGACCACCGACGTGGATCTCTCCAAAGAGGTGGTGGGCTGGCATTTTATCTCATGGCTGGTAATGACCAGTATCGTGCCGCTGGTGTTCATTTGGCTTAACGGCGCGCGTGACACGCTGCTACAGCAGCTGCGTACGCCGGGCCAGCGGATACGCAGCGTGGCAATTATTCTTGTTTGTGCGCTGCTGGTGTGGGGGCCGATTCGCCTGATGGAAGCCCATCTCAAAGAGAGTGAGCGCCTATCGCAGGTTGATTTGCCAAGCTACGGCGGCGTGCTGGCAAACTCCTATTTACCGAGCAACTGGGTTTCTGCGCTGAGCCTGTACGGTTGGACGCAGATCGATGAATCTTTTGATACCAAAGAGCTTATCGACCCGGCTAAAAAATTCACCTACGTCGCGCCTGAGGGGATCGATGACATCTACGTGGTGTTTATTATCGGGGAAACGACCCGCTGGGATCATATGGGGCTGTTTGGCTATGAGCGTAATACCACGCCTGAGCTGGCCAAAGAGAAAAACCTGGTCGCGTTCCGCGGCTACTCTTGCGATACCGCCACCAAGCTGTCGCTGCGCTGCATGTTCGTGCGGCAGGGTGGGGCCAGCGATAATCCGCAGCGTACGGTCAAAGAGCAAAACGTGTTTGCCGTGCTGCACCAGTTGGGCTTCACCGGCGATCTGATGGCGATGCAAAGTGAGCTGTGGTTCTACAGCAACACCATGGCAAATAACATCGCCTATCGCGAGCAGATTGGCGCAGAGCCGCGTAACCGTGGCAAAAGCGTGGATGACATGCTGCTCGCCGATGAGCTTAAAAACGTGCTGGCGCGCAGCGGTGTAGACGGTAAGCATCTGATTATTCTTCATACCAAAGGCTCACACTTTAACTATACCCAGCGCTACCCACGCAGCTTTGCGAAGTGGCAGCCGGAGTGTGTGAACGTGGACGATAAATGCACCAAGGCGGAGCTGATTAACTCCTACGATAACTCGATAACCTACGTCGACCACTTCCTGGTGAATGTGTTTGACCAGATGCGCGATAAAAAGGCGATTGTCTTCTTTGCCGCCGATCACGGGGAGTCGATCAACGAGCATGAGCGTCTGCACGGAACGCCGCGCAAGATGGCACCACCGGAGCAGTTCCGAGTGCCGATGATGGTTTGGATGTCGGATAAGTATCTGGAAAACCCGGACCATGCCCGGTCATTCGCCTACCTGCAACAGCAGGCGGCGATGAAGCAGCCAAAGCGTCACGTTGAGCTTTACGACACCATTATGGGATGTTTGGGCTACACCTCGCCAAACGGTGGCATTAATGAGTACAACAACTGGTGCCATGTCCCGGAGAAGGCAGTAACAGCGCAGTAATGGCTTTCTCTTGACGGGACAATTACGGGCCAGACCAAAAATCGCTCTATGAGTAACACCGTCAGTATAAGATTGAGATACCCGGGGCGACCACCGGGTTTGGCGTCCCTCCGGGAACCAAATCCCGGCGTTTCCCCTAATCGCTTTACTTAACTGAACGGTGTTAGCTCTTTGAGCGGTTTTTTATGTCTAGCCTCCGGGATATCAACTCCCCCGGGGGCGAAAACTAAGATGCAGCCTCACGGTCCAATGCCACAAACTCTTCCCCTGTTTGTTCACAATTCTGTGACATATTCCATTGCTTTTTTTTATGCATAGACGAATCTTTTTTCACGCTGCTTATGGCTCGGCCCAGCATTTTCCCCTGTGCGTTTTAACGTTCATGGCATTAATCGCTCAGATATTCATCATATCGAAATAAATTTTTCACATATAGGCTAATTGTTAATCACTAGATGTTGCAAAGTATTAAGTGAATAACTCTGCTTTAGTGCCCATAGCATAAATTTCTCTGCTGAAAATAGCCCTTCGGGGTTTTTTTAATCTTTGCCCATCCATTCTCACCTTCAATACAAATCCCGGACAACTGTATTGACGTTTTCACATTCTGTTGACAGATTGTAGGGCATGAGGGGCATTTCATGGAGAATCCGCGCTGCAACTCAGTTGTTCCAGTGAAAGGAATCCCGCCTCTACAACACATCGACCAAGCCGGGTAAAACACAAATAAAGGCCAGGCGGTGTAACCCAATGCAAAGGGTAAAAACAACACAAATCACTTTGGAGCAGAATAATGAGTATTTCCTTGAAGAAGTCAGGGATGCTGAAGCTGGGTCTGAGCCTGGTCGCTATGACCGTTGCTGCCAGCGTACAGGCGAAAACCCTGGTTTATTGTTCAGAAGGCTCGCCGGAAGGCTTTAACCCACAGCTCTTCACGTCTGGCACCACCTATGATGCCAGCTCCGTACCAATCTATAACCGTCTGGTTGAATTCAAAACCGGTACCACGGAAATCGTTCCGGGTCTGGCTGAGAAGTGGGACATCAGCGCAGACGGCAAAACCTATACCTTCCACCTTCGCCCTGGCGTGAAGTGGCAGGACAACAAAGACTTTAAACCGACGCGTGATATGAACGCCGACGATATCGTCTTCTCCTTCGACCGTCAGAAAAATGCCCAAAACCCGTACCACAAAGTCTCTGGCGGCAGCTATGAATACTTTGAAGGCATGGGCCTGCAAGACCTGATTAGCGAAGTGAAAAAAGTCGACGATAATACCGTTCAATTCGTTCTGACCCGTCCAGAAGCGCCATTCCTGGCTGACCTGGCGATGGACTTTGCCTCTATTCTGTCAAAAGAATATGCTGACAACATGCTGAAAGCCGGTTCGCCGGAGAAAGTTGACCTGAACCCAATCGGTACCGGTCCATTCCAGCTGCAGCAGTACCAGAAAGACTCTCGTATTCTGTACAAAGCGTTCCCGGGCTACTGGGGCACCAAGCCGCAGATCGACCGTCTGGTCTTCTCCATCACGCCTGACGCTTCCGTGCGTTACGCTAAGCTGCAGAAGAACGAATGCCAGGTGATGCCGTACCCGAACCCGGCTGACATCGCGCGCATGAAAGAAGACAAGAACATCAATCTGATGGAACAGGCAGGCCTGAACGTAGGTTACCTCTCCTTCAACACCGAGAAAAAACCGTTTGATGACGTGAAAGTGCGTCAGGCGCTGACCTACGCGGTAAACAAAGAAGCGATCATCAAAGCGGTTTATCAGGGTGCAGGCGTTGCGGCTAAGAACCTGATCCCACCTACCATGTGGGGCTATAACGACGACGTCAAAGACTATACCTACGATCCGGAAAAAGCGAAGGCGCTGCTGAAAGAAGCGGGCCAGGATAAAGGTTTCACCGTTGAGCTGTGGGCGATGCCGGTACAGCGTCCATACAACCCGAACGCTCGCCGTATGGCTGAGATGATTCAGGCTGACTGGGCGAAAATCGGCGTACAGGCCAAAATCGTGACCTACGAGTGGGGTGAATACCTCAAGCGTGCGAAAGCCGGTGAACACCAGGCTGTCATGATGGGCTGGACCGGCGACAATGGGGATCCGGACAACTTCTTCGCGACACTGTTCAGCTGCGCGGCGGCGAAAGATGGCTCCAACTACTCCCGCTGGTGCTACAAGCCGTTTGAAGATCTGATTCAGCCGGCACGTGCGACCGACAACCACGAAAAACGCGTTGAACTGTACAAACAGGCTCAGGTAGTGATGCACGATCAAGCGCCAGCGCTGATTGTTGCCCACTCCACCGTATACGAGCCGGTGCGTAAAGAAGTCAAAGGCTATGTGGTTGATCCATTAGGTAAGCACCACTTCGAAAACGTATCCATCGAATAATAAAGACGACGCCTTAACCGGCAGCGCACGCTTCCTACCCCCCTTGGGGTGGGAAGCCGCGCCGTATCTGCGTCTGCCTCATTTGAGGCTGGCGGCAGATTTGTGAGCAATACAGACGTCCTGTGACCAGGCGGGCCGTCATTATAGAGAATCAGGGCTATGTTGCAGTTTATCCTCAAACGGTTGGGTCTGGTGATCCCAACGTTTATCGGTATCACCCTCCTGACGTTTGCCTTCGTGCATATGATCCCCGGCGATCCGGTGATGATTATGGCCGGCGAACGTGGTATTTCCCCTGAGCGCCACGCCCAGCTGCTGGCTGAACTCGGCCTCGATAAGCCGATGTGGCAACAGTACCTCCACTATATCTGGGGTGTACTGCACGGTGACTTAGGGATTTCATTAAAAAGCCGACTTCCGGTGTGGGACGAGTTCGTGCCGCGTTTTAAAGCGACGCTGGAACTCGGTATCTGCGCCATGATTTTTGCTATCGCCGTCGGGATCCCGGTTGGCGTATTGGCTGCGGTTAAACGCGGTTCCATCTTCGATCATACCGCGGTTGGCCTGGCGCTGACCGGCTACTCCATGCCGATTTTCTGGTGGGGCATGATGCTGATTATGCTGGTATCGGTGCAGTGGAACCTGACACCGGTCTCCGGGCGCGTCAGCGATATGGTGTTCCTTGATGACAGTAACCCGCTGACCGGTTTCATGCTGATTGATACCGCCATCTGGGGCGAAGAGGGTAACTTTATCGATGCGCTGGCGCATATGATTTTGCCAGCGATGGTGCTTGGCACGATCCCTCTGGCGGTTATCGTGCGTATGACCCGTTCGTCGATGCTGGAAGTGCTGGGTGAAGATTACATCCGTACCGCCCGCGCCAAGGGGTTGACCCGGATGCGCGTCATCGTGGTTCACGCGCTGCGTAACGCGATGCTGCCGGTGGTCACCGTTATCGGCCTTCAGGTCGGTACGCTGCTGGCCGGGGCAATTTTGACGGAAACCATCTTCTCCTGGCCTGGCCTGGGACGCTGGTTGATTGATGCTCTGCAGCGCCGCGACTATCCGGTGGTTCAGGGCGGGGTGCTGCTGGTGGCGACGATGATTATTCTCGTCAACCTGCTGGTAGACCTGCTGTACGGCGTGGTAAACCCGCGCATCCGTCATAAGAAGTAAGGGGCCGTCATGACACAAGTTACTGAGAACAAAGCGGTGTCCGCACCGGTGCCGATGACCCCTTTCCAGGAATTCTGGCACTACTTTAAACGCAATAAAGGCGCCGTCATTGGCCTTGTCTACGTGGCCATCGTGCTGTTTATTGCCATTTTCGCCAACTGGATTGCGCCGTATAACCCGGCGGATCAGTTCCGCGATACCCTTCTGGCACCGCCTGCGTGGCAGGAAGGTGGCTCATGGGCGCATCTGTTTGGTACCGATGACGTCGGCCGCGATGTGCTGTCGCGCCTGATGTATGGCGCGCGCCTGTCGCTGCTGGTAGGCTGTCTGGTGGTCGTGCTTTCGTTGGTCATGGGGGTTGTGCTGGGGCTGGTTGCCGGTTACTTCGGCGGCATCGTCGACAACATCATCATGCGCGTCGTCGATATCATGCTGGCCCTGCCAAGCCTGCTGCTGGCGCTGGTACTGGTGGCGATCTTCGGTCCTTCTATTGGTAACGCCGCGCTGGCGCTGACCTTTGTTGCCTTACCGCACTACGTCCGCTTAACGCGCGCGGCGGTGCTGGTGGAGGTCAACCGCGACTACGTGACCGCCTCTCGCGTGGCGGGTGCCGGTGCGATGCGCCAGATGTTCGTTAATATTTTCCCAAACTGCCTGGCGCCGCTGATTGTTCAGGCGTCGCTCGGTTTTTCTAACGCCATTCTCGATATGGCTGCCCTTGGCTTCCTGGGGATGGGCGCACAGCCGCCTACGCCGGAATGGGGCACCATGCTCTCTGACGTTCTGCAGTTCGCGCAAAGCGCCTGGTGGGTTGTGACCTTCCCGGGCCTGGCGATTTTGCTGACGGTGCTGGCATTTAACCTGATGGGTGACGGTCTGCGTGACGCGCTCGATCCCAAACTGAAGCAGTAAGAGGTTCGAGATGGCGTTATTAAATGTAGATAAATTATCGGTGCACTTTGGTGACGAAGGCACACCGTTTAAAGCCGTAGACCGCGTGAGCTACAGCGTAAATCAGGGTGAAGTGGTCGGTATCGTTGGGGAATCCGGCTCCGGGAAATCCGTCAGCTCGCTGGCGATCATGGGGCTGATTGACTATCCCGGCCGCGTAATGGCCGAGAGCCTGCAGTTCAACGGTCAGGATCTGAAACGCATTTCAGAGAAAGAACGTCGTAATCTGGTGGGCGCCGAAGTGGCGATGATCTTCCAGGATCCGATGACCAGCCTTAACCCGTGCTACACCGTCGGTTTCCAGATTATGGAAGCCATCAAGGTGCATCAGGGCGGTAACAAGAAAACCCGCCGTCAGCGGGCGATTGACCTGCTCAATCAGGTGGGTATTCCGGACCCGGCATCACGTCTTGACGTTTATCCGCACCAGCTTTCCGGTGGCATGAGTCAGCGCGTGATGATTGCGATGGCCATCGCCTGTCGTCCGAAGCTGTTGATTGCCGATGAACCGACGACGGCGCTGGATGTAACTATTCAGGCGCAGATCATTGAGCTGCTGCTGGAACTGCAGCAAAAAGAGAACATGGCGCTGATTCTGATCACTCACGATCTGGCGCTGGTGGCGGAAGCGGCACACAAAATTATTGTGATGTACGCAGGCCAGGTGGTGGAAACCGGGGCGGCAAATGATATTTTCCGCGCCCCTCGTCATCCGTATACCCAGGCCTTGCTGCGCGCGCTGCCGGAATTTGCTCAGGATAAAGCGCGTCTGGCGTCGTTGCCGGGCGTGGTGCCGGGTAAATACGATCGCCCGAACGGCTGTCTGCTGAACCCGCGCTGTCCGTATGCAACCGATAAATGCCGCAGCGTTGAACCTGAACTGAATCTGCTTAATGGCGGTCGCCAGTCGAAATGCCACTACCCACTCGATGATGCCGGGAGGCCCACACTATGAGTACGCACGAGGCCACCTCGCAGCAGCCGCTGCTGCAAGCCATTGACCTGAAAAAACACTACCCGGTGAAGAAGGGTTTTTTTGCCCCTGAGCGCCTGGTTAAAGCGCTGGACGGCGTATCGTTTACCCTCGAACGCGGTAAAACGCTGGCGGTCGTGGGTGAATCGGGCTGTGGAAAATCCACCCTGGGCCGCCTGTTGACGATGATTGAAATCCCGACCGGCGGTGAGCTCTATTACCAGGGTCAGGATCTGCTCAAGCACGACCCGCACGCACAGAAACTGCGTCGGCAGAAAATCCAGATTGTGTTCCAGAACCCGTACGGTTCCCTGAACCCGCGTAAGAAAGTGGGGCAGATTCTGGAAGAGCCATTGCAGATAAATACTTCACTTAGCAAAGAGCAGCGCCGTGAAAAGGCGCTGGCGATGATGGCGAAAGTGGGGCTGAAAACCGAGCACTATGACCGCTACCCGCACATGTTCTCCGGCGGTCAGCGTCAGCGTATTGCGATTGCCCGTGGCTTGATGCTCGATCCCGACGTGGTGATTGCCGACGAACCGGTCTCTGCGCTCGACGTTTCCGTGCGTGCGCAGGTATTAAACCTGATGATGGATTTGCAGCAGGAGCTGGGGCTGTCCTATGTCTTTATCTCCCACGACCTGTCGGTGGTGGAGCATATCGCCGATGAAGTGATGGTGATGTATCTGGGGCGCTGCGTAGAGAAAGGGACGAAGGACCAGATCTTCAACAACCCTCAACATCCGTACACCCAGGCGCTGCTCTCCGCCACACCGCGCTTGAACCCGGATGAGCGTCGTGAGCGTATTAAGCTGACCGGTGAACTGCCAAGCCCGCTGAACCCGCCTCCGGGTTGCGCATTCAACGCCCGCTGCCGCCGTCGTTTTGGACCGTGCACTCAGCTTCAGCCGCAGTTGAAAGACTATGGTGGACAGCTTGTGGCATGTTTCGCGGTCGATCAGGATGAGAATCCAGAGAAAGCGGTATAGCAGAAAGGCGTTTTGCTAAGAAGGGAAATGAATTGGGCCGCCGGGGTAACACCCGGCGGCCTTTTTGTTGTTATTGCGGATATGGCACCCATGCACCGCCGTTCAGACGAACGTATGGTTTGCCCTGGTACTGAACGACAACGGCGTTGGCGTTTTCGGACACTGCGGCTGTCTGCGGCAGATTACCGGTGTAGGCTGACCAGTCGACGTTATCTTCGGTGAAGATTTTGCCGTCAACGGCGCGGGCAACCAGCTCAGAAATAGCCAGATAGCTGCTTGGTTTGTTGATATCAATCGCCGTGCCCTGATGCGGCGCCTTCATGCCGAAGAATTTAACGGCTGCCGGAACGTGGGTAATGGACGGGCTTGGGATATCACGCAGACCAGAGACCTGCATTTTATCGCCCTGCAGCGCCGCACCATGCTCAGGCACCACAACGACCATCACTTTACGACCCGATTTTTCCAGCTCGGTAAAGAAGGCATCCAGTTCATCAAACAGTTTCTGCGCGCGAACTTTGTAATCTGCGGGCTTGCTCTGTCCCGGCTCGTGGTTGCCATCGTGCAGCGGCAGAATGTTATAGAAGGTCGCCGTACGCCCACCTGCAGCGGTCTCTTCATTTTTTAACCAACGGTTCAGTACGGCCAGATCGTCGTATACCGGTGAGTTATCAAAGGAACGCAGGTTAACCGGCAGATTGCTTTGATCCATCAGCGGGCTTTGCATACCGCCGTACTCACGCACTTCTTTCAGGAAGTTACCAAATACACCGTCGTGGTCCAGCGCCAGATGTTGGGTAAAGCCCAGTTTGGATAAATTATCGAACAGGTAGCACTGGTTGCCTGCCGGCTGATACAGGTCAGTATGCGATGGCTGACCGCAGCTGGCGCGCAGCAAACGGATAGCCGCCGGGCCGCTGTAAGAGGTCGCGGAGTTGAAATCGCTAAAGCGAATGTCAAAGTGGGACCACAGCGGGTGCTGCAGCAATCCTGCGGCTTCGATATCGGACGTCGCCAGAGAACAGATATTAATGACCAGCAGGTCAAACGGCTGTGCGTCTGCGGGAAGCTGCGTTGGGAACGTGGTGGCGCGCTTGCTTTCAGAAGCGTAGAAGCTGGTGAGCCAGGCGTTCAGGTTATCGGACGTTGGCGCGGCGGTTTGTGGCGGAATATCGCTGCTAGAGGAGTCCGCTGTTGTCGTGGTTGGGGCCGTCGTCTGGACGGTGGTTGCGCCGCCGTTTTGCCCGGTTGGCCACAGCGTAAAGGAAGGGCCGAGCAGCGCAGTCAGGTTGACCCATATCATCGCGATGACCACAAAGACGGTCAGGCGAAGCCATTGATTTAAGAATAACCAGGCAACGAGCAGCACAAAGAATGCACCGATCATCTGCCAGTTGATGAAGCGAGTCACCAGATCCCACAGATAGTCGGCGCTAAAACCGGCGACCTGTGACCCTTGGCTCATGATGCTTTCCGGGCCCGGCAGCCAGGTATCATGCCAGAACAGGGCAAACCCAACGGGAATGGCAATCCACTGCCGCCAGCGATGCAGTCGGCTGTTAGGCAGCGGGAAGAGTAAGAACGCCATGAACACCAGGTTCATCATGGCGTGGAAATTCAGGTATCCAGCCCACAGTAAGCCAAACTTGACCAGGAAATAAAAGTTCCAGCCGGATAGCCCCCGCCAATAATGCCAAAGCGGGGAAGGGGTAGTGGCGGCGTTTTGCGTCGATTTAGTCATTTTTTGATTTTGCCCTGACGGCCAGATCCCGGCGTAATACGCCTACTGGTTTAACATAACGGGGTTTAAGAAAGATCAGACGGAATGTGTTCACTACGCGTCGCTGATGATGGCGCGCCAGATAGCCCAGCGGGAAAAAGATCAGCGCACAAAGCACAACAAGTTGAATAATATCGCTTATCGACATCATGACGGTTTCTCTCCGGTCTCTGTAGACAGGCGCATAGGCTCAGGATAACGGCGCCAGGCATTGCCTTCATAGGTCGCGTTAATCACGTTTTTCGGTTTTGGCGCAATATCCAGCGGCTTGGTCCACAGCTCAGGCTTCACATCGCGCATGTTGACCAGCTCCGCAGCGATTTGTTTATCTTCAAACCAAATCATACGGTTAGAGAAAATATCGCCGGTTGGCAGCGGGAAGATATGGTTCAGCGCTTTGTCGAGGTCGTTAACCCGGCAGAATGGCAGGAACAGTACCAGGCGGCGGTCAGCAATCGTCACTATATCGCCCATACGGTGCGGACGACAAAGGGTCAGCGCCTGCTCAACACGCAGGCCTGGTGCCGGGCGCAGAGCCACCATGACGCCCTTACCGTCAGCCGGTAACAGCGTATTGTTCACGATTCTCTGCACTCCATCGCAGAATACATCCCACGTCTGATAACCTTTCAGTTTCAGCGGTTCCGTATTGGCCAGCAGGGTGGTTAAATCTTCTGGTACGTGGCGGGTGTACTGCTGTGTTTGTACGCTTTCGATTAACGTCAGGCTGCGAGATAACGGTGCCGAGGCCGGAATCACCACGTTTGCACCACAGCTTAATAACAGACGTTCATCGGTGGCACGTAAACAGGCCGTTGTTTCACGGACGATAAGTTTTATCGCACTGCCGCGCTGGCGACGCAGCGTATGAATGTTGCGGGCAAGAGCCTCTATCTGGCTATTTTGCGAAAGTGAGAATATGACCGTAGCCGCCTGCGCGGTACGTGCGGCATTAAAGACGGCGTCATTGGTATCAAATAACATCCAGTGTTCTGAAAGTGCCGGAGCCCCTTCAAGAATATTGATATTACTCAGTACCGTTTTTTCATCGCTGCGTGGCTGAACGTTCGCAACTTCATCCTGAGCTAAATGCCAGCCATCGTCTTTTTGATTAATTAGCAGCTGTTGACGTGCGCTTACGCCTTTTTCGTTAGCCCAGAAAACAATATCCAGAAGTTGACTATCACCCTGGTAACGTAAACTTGCCAGACCTGAAAGCGAACGATACTCACCTAATAATAACGAGGTCTGAGTATCGGCGTTGATTCCAGGATTTAGTACTAACAAAGTGCATTGATGGTATTTTGCCCATTGCTGAGTTTTGTTCAACCAATGCTGGAGTTTAGCGGAAGGAATGTTTCCCCACGTATTGTGGGAGCATAAAAGGATCACCAAATAATCTTTGGGATCTAATGTACAGAGCAAATCGCGGCGCATGCAGTATAGACCATCTGGGTTATTCTGCATGGTGAATAGTGAAATTTTTTTCGGGCCACGATTATCGTTTATTTCAATGATGTCATTGGGGTTTTCCCCCATGCTTACCACGGCTACCTTCGCATCGTTTTGCTGTGCGGATAGCGTCTGATTAAGCAGGCTGACGGCATCTTCATGGCGGTCGGTATTAATCCACCACACGCCGCCAGTCGGCATATGGCTCACTTCATCCCACAATGACTGGATGCCAAGAGTAAATATGGGGTTCATCGTGTCCCTCTTATCGACGATAATTCTGCGTATAAGTTTACTAGTGTAAACGGCAGAATAAACCTAATATTGAAATTAAATAGCATCAGATTTAGCATGTATACTCTAAATAGCACGAGTTATCGTCAGGTGATAAGTATGTAACTTTCCTGAAACCTGCATAACTATTTTGCATAACTATGTGGTTGAGATGAGTGAACGCAAAGCGACGCATCTGCAATCGAAAGTATGATGAGTATAAACGAATTTCCTGGAAAGGTTGCCCTTCGATTGACGCGGCGTATTCGGACTTTGATTTCTGAGGGCACATAAAAATGTCAGATAATGAACCCAAAACATCTGTGGATTCTCAACTAGGTTATACTTTTCAGAACGATTTTCTCGCATTGAGCCGGGCTTTCTCCTTGCCCGATATAGATTACACTGATATTTCCCAGCGTGAAAAATTAGCCGCCGCGTTTAAGCGTTGGCCGCTGCTGGCAGAGTTTGCAGAACAAAAAGTCGAACAAAAATAAGGAAGCCATAATGGCTATTCTGGGATTACAGGGCATCCGTGGCGGCGTTGGCGCGACGTCTATCACAGCAGCTCTTGCGTGGTCATTGCAGTTGCTTGGGGAGTCGGTGTTAGTTATCGATGCCTGTCCTGACAATATGCTGCGCCTGTCGTTCAACGATGATATCGACCGTCATAGCGGTTGGGCCCGCGCAGTGATCGACGGACAAGACTGGCGCGATACCGCTTTACGTTACACGGCACAGATTGATGTACTGCCATTTGGCAAATTGCAGGCCGGCGAGCAGCAAAATATTGGCGCGCTTAGCAATACGCTCGCGGCAATCGTCGATATTGCACAAACGCTACAGCGCCAGGGGCGCTATCAGTGGATACTGATCGACCTCCCGCACGGCTTCTACCCCTGGACGCCTTCTCTGGTGGATATCTGCCACCACACGTTAACGATTGTTCAACTCGATGCCAACTGCCATATCCGTTTACATCAACAGCTGCAGCCCGCTGATTCAAACCTGCTGATTAACGGTCTGCGGATGAGTAGCCCGTTACAGGAAGACCTCTTCCAGGTATGGCTACAGACTCAACGTCGGATGCTGCCGGTCGTGGTGCACGCGGATGAAGCGATGGCGGAAAGCCTCGCCAATAAACAACCGCTAGGCGAATATCGTCATGATTCTCTGGCTGCCGAAGAGATGATCACCCTCGCCAACTGGTGTCTGATGCACTATGCCAGCCAGCAGGCGGTGGAGAGCGAAGCATGATTCGCCTTGCCCACTGGATTTTTGTCCCGTCGGTATACGCGCGTTTACAGACGCGCTACCAGGGCTATCGTCGTGCCGGGTCCTCCTGGCTTAGCGCGACGCTGGCGTGTTTCTGGGTGGCAATGGCCTGGATAGTGATGCCCCTGGAAAACCCGCGTTTTCAGGCGATGCGCGAACGTCATGAACAACTGTTCCCTCATATTGATTGCCATCGTCCTCGCCCGCTGGACCCACTGCGATATGTGCTGCAGGCCATCTGGCTGATTGTCAGCAAGCCGCCAGAGGAACGTAAACCGACCGAGTGGCGTCCTCGCGCGAGCATTGAGAATCTGCGTGAGCGTTATACCCAGTGGCTGCACAAGTTGCCAGAACGGGTAACTCTGCAAACCGGCCATCTTGACGATAAGAAAGAGCTGGCACACCTTAGCCCGAAATTACGACGCTTAATTCTGGGTGTGGTCGTCACATTGTCGTTGATTCTGGCGCTGGTGTGCGTGACTCAGCCGTTTACGCCGCTGGCGCAGTTTATCTTCCTGATGTTGCTGTGGGGCGTTGCGCTGTTGGTGCGGCGAATTCCAGGGCGCTTCTCCGCGCTGATGCTAATTGTCCTGTCGTTAACCGTATCCTGCCGCTATATCTGGTGGCGCTACACCTCAACGTTAAACTGGAACGACCCGACAAGCCTGGTCTGCGGGCTGATTCTGCTGTTTGCTGAAACCTATGCCTGGATTGTGCTGGTGCTCGGCTACTTCCAGGTAGTGTGGCCGCTGAACCGTCAGCCCGTTCCGCTGCCGAAAGATCTCAGCAAATGGCCGTCGGTGGACATCTTTATACCGACCTATAACGAAGACCTTAACGTCGTTAAAAATACCGTTTACGCTTCGCTCGGTATCGACTGGCCGAAAGATAAAATATCGGTCTGGATCCTTGATGATGGTAATCGCTAGGAGTTCCGTCAGTTCGCCAGGGATGTCGGCGTAGAATATATTGCCCGAGCCACCCACGAACACGCGAAAGCCGGGAACATCAACAACGCCTTGAAATATGCGAAAGGCGAGTTTGTGTCTATTTTCGACTGTGACCACGTGCCGACGCGCTCGTTCCTGCAAATGACCATGGGCTGGTTCCTGAAAGATAAGAAGCTGGCGATGATGCAGACGCCGCACCACTTCTTCTCGCCCGATCCGTTTGAACGTAACCTGGGCCGTTTCCGTAAAACGCCGAACGAAGGGACGCTGTTCTACGGGCTGCTGCAGGATGGTAACGACATGTGGGATGCCACCTTCTTCTGCGGCTCCTGTGCGGTTATCCGACGTGAACCGCTGGATGCAATCGGTGGTATTGCTGTTGAAACCGTGACCGAAGATGCGCATACCTCGCTGCGACTTCACCGTCTGGGTTACACCTCTGCCTATATGCGTCTACCGCAGGCGGCGGGGCTGGCAACCGAAAGTTTGTCGGCACACATCGGCCAGCGAATACGCTGGGCGCGAGGCATGGTGCAAATATTCCGCCTTGATAACCCATTGTTTGGAAAGGGATTGAAGCTGCCTCAACGGTTGTGCTACCTCAACGCGATGTTCCACTTCTTGTCCGGTGTGCCGCGTTTGATCTTCTTGACGGCTCCGCTGGCCTTCCTGCTGCTGCACGCCTATATCATCTACGCTCCGGCGTTGATGATTGCGCTGTTTGTATTGCCGCACATGATTCACGCCAGCCTGACTAACTCAAAGATTCAGGGTAAGTACCGTCACTCTTTCTGGAGCGAAATCTATGAGACCGTGTTGGCCTGGTATATTGCGCCGCCAACCATGGTCGCGCTGTTTGCGCCGCACAAAGGTACCTTCAACGTCACGGCGAAGGGCGGCCTGGTAAAAGAAGAGTATGTCGATTGGGTCATCTCCCGGCCGTACATCTTCCTGGTGCTGCTGAACCTGGTGGGCGTGGCGTTTGGTATCTGGCGTTACATGTATGGCCCGGCAGATGAACATTTCACCATCTGGGTGAGCCTGGTATGGGTGTTCTACAACCTGATTATTCTCGGTGGCGCAGTAGCGGTATCGGTAGAAAGTAAGCAGGTGCGCCGCTCGCACCGTGTGGAAATTAAAATGCCTGGGGCGATTTCCCGCGAAGATGGCCATCTCTTCTCCTGTACGGTACACGACTTCTCCGACGGCGGTGTGGGGATCCACATTAACGGCGACGCCCAGGTGCTGGAAGAGCAGAAGGTCAACTTACTGCTCAAGCGTGGTCAACAAGAATATGTCTTCCCAACCCAGGTTGTGCGCGTCCAGGGGAGTGAAGTGGGGCTTAAATTACTGCCGATGAGTACCCGTCAACATATTGATTTTGTGCAGTGTACGTTTGCGCGCGCGGATACGTGGGCGCTCTGGCAGGACAGCTTCCCGGAAGATAAACCGCTGGAAAGTCTGATGGATATCCTGAAGCTAGGATTCCGTGGTTATCGTCACCTGGCCGAGTTTGCGCCGCCGGTGGCAAAAGAAATTTTCCGGTCGCTCACCTCGCTAGTGGCATGGGTGGCTTCATTTGTACCGCGTCGTCCAGAGCGAGAGGCTGTTATCGAGCATCCGCTATCGGCTATGGCTCAACAACAATAATGATGATTACACGATGAAAAGAAACCTTTCCTGGATTTGTGCAGTGGCAGTGGGCGTAGGCAGTTTACTACCGCTCACGACGCATTCAGAACCAACAACAGCGGTATCAGTTTCTCCGTCTGTTCAGGATAACGCAGCGGCTTCGGTGGAAGCGGCTACGCCTGCGAACACACCGGTAGTGGTGGAAGATGCGCCGACGCGTGACGTAAAGCTTTCTTTTGCTCAGATTGCGCCACCGCCGGGCAGCATGGTGCTGCGCGGGTCTAACCCGAACGGTGGGGTTGAATTTGGTATGCGTAGCGACGAAGTGGTGTCGAAGGCATTGCTGAATCTAACCTATACGCCGTCACCGTCGCTGCAGCCGGTGACTTCACAGCTCAAGGTGTACCTCAACGAAGAGTTGATGGATGTCCTGCCGGTCACCAAAGAGCAGTTGGGTAAAAAGGTGACGGCGCAGGTGCCCGTTGATCCGCTGTACATCACCGACTTTAACCGGGTGCGCCTCGAGTTTGTGGGCCATTACCGTGACGTCTGTGAAAACCCGTCGAACAACACCATTTGGTTGGATGTGGGCCGTAACAGCTCGCTGGACTTAACCTACCAGTCGCTGAAGGTGCGTAATGACCTGTCTCATTTCCCGGTACCATTCTTTGACGCCCGCGATAACCGCGCGCTGAAACTGCCGATGGTGTTTGCCGGTTCCCCGGACCTGCAGCAGCAGCAGGCGGCAGCGATTATCGCTTCGTGGTTTGGTGCGAAATCCGGCTGGCGCGGTCAGACTTTCCCGGTGCTGTATAACACACTGCCGGATCGTAACGCGATAGTCTTTGCGACCAACGATCATCGTCCGGACTTCCTGCGCGAACATCCGCCTGTTACCGCGCCGACGATCGAAATGATCGACCATCCGAACAACCCGTACATGAAAATGCTGGTGGTCTTTGGTCGTGATGATAAAGATTTGCTGAAAGCGGCGCAGGGTATCGCGTCGGGTAACATCCTGTTCCGTGGCGACAGTGTGACGGTCAATGAAGTCAAACCGCTGCTGGCTCGCGTGCCGTACGATGCACCAAACTGGGTACGTACCGATCGCCCAGTGACCTTCGGCGAGCTGAAAACCTATGAGCAACAGCTGCAGTCTACCGGGCTGGAACCGGCGTCTATCAACCTGTCGCTGAACCTGCCGCCGGACTTGTATTTGCTGCGCAGCACCGGTATCGATATGGACTTGAAATATCGCTACACCATGCCGGCTATCAAAGACAGCTCGCGCATGGACATCAGCCTGAACAACCAGTTCTTACAGTCGTTTAGCCTGAATAGCAGCCAGGACATCAACAAACTGATGATGCGCCTGCCGGTGTTACAAGGTCTGCTGGATGGTAAAAACGATGTCAGCATTCCGGCGCTGCGTCTGGGTGCGATGAACCAACTGCGCTTTGACTTCCAGTACTCGAACCCGATGCCGGGCGGCACAATTGACAGCTGTGTGACTTTCCAGCCGGTGCAGAACCACGTGGTGCTGGGCGATGATTCGACCATCGATTTCTCGCACTACTACCACTTCCTGCCGATGCCGGACCTGCGCACGTTTGCGAACGCGGGCTTCCCGTTCACGCGGATGGCGGATCTCTCCGACACGACTATCGTGATGCCGAAAAACCGTCTGAAGAACAGTTCAGCACGCTGCTGAATACCGTCGCGGTGATTGGCGGTCAGAGCGGTCTGGCTGGTACGAACATGACGATTACCGATGACGGTAGCCAGATTGCCAACAAAGATGCCGACCTGCTGCTGATTGGCTCAATTCCACAATCGCTGAAAGACGATAAGAAAGTGGATCTGCTGGTGGATGCGACCCAAAGCTGGGTGAAAACGCCGGTACGCCACAACGACCTGCCGAGCATCTACGTGGATGAGGACGATCGCACTGCCAGCATACAAACCGAGGTTTCATCCTCCGGTCCGATGGCGGCAATCGTGGGCTTTGAATCGCCGTACCACAAACAACGTAGCGTAGTTGCGCTGCTGGCCGATAGCGATAAAGGCTACAGCCTGCTCAATAATGCGCTGAATGACAGCGGTAAACGCGCGGCCATGTTTGGTTCGGTGTCGGTTATCCGCGAATCCGGCGTGAACAGCCTGCGTGTAGGTGATGTGTACTATGTGGGTCACCTGCCATGGTTTGAACGCGTGTGGTTTGCTCTGTCTAACCACCCGGTTCTGCTGGCCATCTTTGCCGCTATCAGCATCGTGCTGCTGGCATGGGTACTGTGGCGACTGCTACGTATCATCAGCCGCCGTCGTTTGAATCCGGAAGACGAGTAAGCCGCGATGAAGATGTTACGCTGGATCGTGTTGTTAAGCGCCCTGTGCGGACAAGCCCAGGCAGCCTGTAACTGGCCTGCCTGGGAACAGTTCAAAAAAGAGTACGTCAGCACAGAAGGGCGCGTGATTGATACCAGCGACGCCCGCAAAATCACCACCTCAGAGGGGCAAAGCTACGCGCTGTTCTTTGCCCTGGCGGCGAACGATCGTGAGATGTTCGCGACCTTGCTGAATTGGACGCAGAACAACCTCGCCGAAGGCTCCCTGCGCGAGCACCTCCCCGCCTGGTTGTGGGGGAAAAAGGGTGACAACGAATGGACGGTGCTGGATACCAATTCAGCATCCGACTCTGATGTCTGGATCGCCTGGACGCTGCTGGAAGCCGGTCGGCTGTGGAAAAACGACGATTACACCGCCACCGGGAAAGCGCTGTTGGCGAAAATTGCCGAAGGCGAAGTGGTGAAAGTGCCGGGATTAGGACTCATGCTGCTGCCCGGGCGAGTGGGCTTTGCTGAGGAAAAACACTGGCGCTTTAACCCAAGCTATTTCCCGCCGCAGGTAGCCCAGTATTTCAGTCGTTTCGGTGCGCCGTGGACGACCCTGCGTGACACTAACCTGAAGCTGCTGCTGGAGACTGCGCCGAAAGGCTTTTCCCCGGATTGGGTGGGCTATGATAAAACCCACGGCTGGCAGGTAAAGGCCGCGGATATCATCGGTAGTTATGATGCGATTCGTGTCTATCTGTGGATTGGCATGATGCATGACGCAGACCCGCAAAAAGCACCTCTGCTTAAACGCTTTAACGCGATGGCGGCGCAGACCGTCAAGCAGGGGCTTCCTCCGGAAAAAGTGGCGATTGCCACCGGCAAAGTCACCGGTAATGGCCCGGTGGGTTTTTCAGCTTCTTTACTCCCATTCTTACAAAACCGTGACGCCCAGGCCGCTCAGCGGCAGCGCGTTGCTGATAATTTTCCCGGCGCGGATGCGTATTACAATTATGTTCTGACCCTCTTTGGGCAGGGCTGGGATCAACACCGTTTTCGCTTCAACGCCCGCGGCGAATTACTACCTGACTGGGGCCAGGAATGCGCAAGTTCACACTAAGTTTAATCACACTCTCTCTGGGCCTGACGCTGGTTCAGCCAGGCTATGCGGATACCTCGGTGGAAGAGCATTTGCTCAGCCAGGTGCGTTTGGGAGAGGCCAGCAAACGGGATGATTTGGTGCAGCAATCGCTGTACCGGCTGGAGTTGATTGATCCCAACAACCCGCAGGTGCTGGCAGCGCGTCTGCGTTACCTGCTGCGTCAAAACGATACGGCCGGAGCGCAAAAACAGTTAGAGAAACTGGCTCAGGTGGCCCCTGGCTCGACGGAATACAAAACGTCGCGGGTTGAAATGGGCCTGAACGGTAGCGCTGGGCGTCAGGCGCTCCAGCAGGCGCGCCTCCAGGCGACCACCGGACACGTTCCGGAAGCGGTGGCGAACTACGAGAAAGCCTTTGATGGCCCGCCGCCGGATGGCGATCTGGCCGTTGAATATTGGTCGACGGTGGCGCGTATTTCAGGGCGTGAAGCAGAGGCTATGGGCCATCTTCAGGCGCTGAACAAACAGAATCCAGGCAACGTCAGCCTACAAACGGCGCTGGCGAATATGCTGTTGTCTAACGATCAACGCGCTGCTGCATATGCCATTCTCGAACAGATGGCAAAATCGTCCAGCGGGCGCGGAACGGCGGGTGATATCTGGCTTAACGATATCAAAAAACAAC
Organism: Kluyvera intermedia; assembly: GCF_021440345.1. Classification (GTDB taxonomy): domain Bacteria; phylum Pseudomonadota; class Gammaproteobacteria; order Enterobacterales; family Enterobacteriaceae; genus Kluyvera; species Kluyvera intermedia_A. The sequence continues at coordinate 20,215 of NZ_JAKCNS010000005.1, read as the reverse complement.
CCGTCAGCCCTGGTAGCGAGAAAGCGTTACAGCAATTCCTGCAGGTTTTCGACAGCGGCGACGATGCCAATGACGCGCGTACGCTACTGGCCGAGCAGCAAAAACAGCTCGCCGATCCGGTTTTCCGCCAGAAGGCGGCCGCGGCTGAAGCTGAGGCCAATAAACCGCAAACCTGGCAGATATACTGGCCGTTGCTGCGTAAAGCCGATGCTGCGCTCAAGGCCGGAAATGTTGCGCAGGCTGAAAATCTCTACCAGCAAGCACACAAACTCGACGCTACCGACAGCTACGCGGTACAGGGGCTGGGTGATGTTGCACTGGCGCGTAAAGATAGCGCCAGCGCCGAGCGTTACTACCAGCAGGCTCTGCGTCTTGATCGTACCAACAGCGGTGCTGTACGCGGCCTGGCCAATATCTACCGTGAACAATCGCCTGAGAAAGCCACCGACTTTATCAACACCCTCTCTGCCAGCCAACGGCGCAGCATTGATGATATCGAACGCAGCCTGACGAACGACCGATTGTCGCAGCAGGCTGAAACGCTGGAAAAACAAGGGCGTTGGGCTGAGGCGGCTGAAGTACAGCGTCGTCGCTTAGCCATGTCACCGGATGATGTATGGACGACCTACCGATTGGCTAGCGACCTGGTGAGCGCCGGGAAGAAAAGCGAAGCCGATAATCTGATGCTCAATCTGGCGCGCAAAAAACCGACTGATACCGATCAGGTGTACGCCTATTCGCTGTATATGTCCGGTAATGGACAGGATCAGGCGGCGCTAACGCATCTGGCCGCGCTGCCGACGTCACAGTGGACGGATAACATCCGCGAACTGGATACGCGCCTGCGCAACGACCAGATTATTGCTCAGGCTAACCGCCTGCGTGATGGCGACCAGGAAGCTCAAGCAATTGCGCTGTTAAAACAGCAGCCGGAATCGGCGCGGATTCACTCGACGCTGGCCGACTGGGCACAGCAGCGTGGCGATACCGCGACCGCGTTAGCCGAATACAACGCTGTGCTGAAAAAAGATCCGCATGACGAAGATGCTCATCTGGGTCTGGCCGAAGTGTACGCTGCAGACGGCAATAAACTGGCTGCTCGCCAGCAGCTTGCTGAACTGTCCACCGAGGGCGAACGTTCGCTAAATACCCAGCGACGTATTGCGCTAGTGAACGCGCAGCTTGGCGATACCGAGACGGCACAGAAGATGATGACTGCGCTGATACCGCAGGCTAAATCCCAGCCGCCATCGATGGAAAGTGCGATGGTACTGCGCGATGCGGCGAGCTATCAGGCGCAGAGTGGGGATCCGAAACAGGCTCTAGAAACCTACAAAGATGCGATGGTGGCGGCGCAGGTGACGCCAACGCGTCCTCAGGATAACGACAGCTTCACTCGCCTGACTCGCAACGACGAAAAAGACGACTGGCTCAAGCGCGGTGTGCGTAGCGATGCCGCCGATCTCTATCGTCAGCAAGATCTTAACGTCACGTTGCAGCATGAATTTTGGGGCTCCAGCGGTACGGGCGGTTACTCGGATCTGAAAGCACACACCACCATGTTCCAGGTGGATGCGCCGCTCTCTGATGGCCGCATGTTCTTCCGCTCAGATTTGATCAATATGGACGCCGGTAGCTTCTCTGCCGACAAAAATAATGCCTATAAAGAGCAGTGGGGCACCTGTGATTTAGCCACCTGTTATGGATCGAAAAACCAATCCGGCAATGGCGCCAGCGTTGCTATCGGCTGGAAGAACGACACCTGGGACGCCGATATCGGTACCACTCCGATGGGCTTCAACGTGGTTGATGTGGTGGGTGGGCTGAGCTACAGCAGCGATGTTGGCCCTCTAGGCTATACCGTGAATGCGCACCGTCGTCCGATCTCCAGCTCGCTGTTAGCGTTTGGCGGGCAAAAAGATAACAGCAGCGGTGCGCATCCTGGCACCACCTGGGGCGGCGTGCGTGCTGACGGCGGCGGCCTGAGCCTGAGCTATGACAAAGGCGAAGCCAACGGCGTATGGGCGTCCCTTAGCGGCGATCAGCTTACCGGTAAAAACGTGGCTGATAACTGGCGCGTACGCTGGATGACCGGCTACTACTACAAGGTCATCAACGAGAATAACCGCCGGGTAACGGTGGGGCTAAACAATATGATTTGGCACTACCAGAAAGACCTGAGCGGTTATACGTTGGGTCAGGGCGGCTACTACAGCCCTCAGGAGTATGTGTCATTTGCGGTGCCGGTTAACTGGCGTCAGCGCACTGAGAACTGGTCGTGGGAGCTGGGCGGCTCGGTGTCGTGGTCGCATTCGCGCACCCGCACTGAGCAGAGCTATCCGCTGATGAGCCTCATCCCATCACAATGGAAGGCGGATGCCAGCGATGACACCAATAGCGGCAGCAGCAGTCAGGGCTTCGGCTATACGGCACGGGCTATTGTGGAACGCCGCGTGACGTCCAACTGGTTTGTCGGTGCCGGTGTCGATATTCAGCAGGCCAAAGACTACACCCCAAGCCACGCGCTGTTGTACGTGCGCTACTCTGCCGCAGGCTGGCAGGGCGATCTTGATATACCGCCGCAGCCGCTGATCCCGTACGCGGATTGGTAATTCCATCTATCCTGATTCAAACCCTCATCGTTCGCGTGGCGGGAAGGCAACAAGGAAACGCTCTCAGGTGCTTACTTAAGGTAAGTGACTGAGGGCGTAAACCAGCCCCACGCGCCGCTAAAGCGAACTATGACGGGTTATAGGTATTCGTCTTATATGACCTGGCACCATGCCGGGCTATAATCGTTGCGCCGGAGTCTATTTTGACTTTGCTGCCAGCCTCGTTATTCTCATTGCCTGTGCAACTCGTTCGTATCAGTGGAGAGCTCTTTTGCGCGTCAGCCGTTCACTTACAATAAAACAAATGGCTATGGTTGCTGTTGTTACCATGTTGTTTTTATTTGTTTTTTGCTTCATTTTACTGTTCCACTTCGTACAGCAGGATCGCTATAACACCGCTACGCAACTCGAAAGTATTGCGCGCTCTGTGCGCCAGCCGCTGTCGGCTGCCATTCTGAAAGCCGACATTCCAGAGGCCGAGTCCATTCTCGGACGTATTCAACCGGCGGGTATAGTCAGCCGCGCGGACGTGGTGTTGCCAAACCAGTTTCAGGCGCTGCGCATGAGCTTTATCCCGGAACGGCCGGTTCCGGTGAACATCACCCGTATTTTTGAGCTGCCGGTGCAAATTTCGCTGCCGCTCTATTCGCTGGAGCGCCCGGCAAACCCGCAGCCGCTGGCTTATCTGGTGCTGCAGGCTGATTCTTATCGCATGTATAAGTTCGTGATGAGCGCGTTAGCAACGATAGTGACCGCTTACTTCCTTTTAGTGCTGATCCTCACCGTGGCGCTGACCTGGTGTATCAACCGGTTGATTGTCAGGCCGCTGCGCAAGATTGCCTATGAAATCCACGATCTGCCTGGGGCTGACCGCATTGGGCATCAGCTGACGCTGCCGCGCCTGCATCATGATGATGAAATTGGTACGCTGGTGCGTAGCTATAACCGCAATCAACAGGCGTTATTGCGTCAGTACGACGAACTTAGCAGCCAATCGACCCGTTTTCCGATTTCTGACCTCCCTAACAAAGCATTTCTGCTTGGGCTGCTGGAGCAGAGCCTGGAGCGTCAAACGCCGGTGGCTTTGCTGACTATCGCCTGTGAAACCCTGCAGGATACGGCCGGTGTACTGAAAGAAGAGCAGCGCGAGATGTTGCTGCTGACGCTGGCGGAGAAAGTGAAGCAGGTGATTTCGCCGCGCATGGTGCTGGCGCAGATTAGCGGCTATGACTTTGCTATTCTGGCCTACGGTATCAAAGAGCCGTGGCATGCCATTACTTTAGGTCAGCAAGTGCTCACTATTATTAATGAGCGGCTGCCGCTGCAAGGTATTCAGCTACGCCCAAGCGCCAGCATTGGGATTGCCATGTACAGCGATGGCCTGACGGCGGAACAGTTCTACCGGCGCTCGCTCTCTGCGGCCTTTACCGCACGGCGTAAAGGCAAAAATCAGATTGAGTTCTTCGATCCTGAGCAGATGGTGAAGGCACAAAAACGCCTGACCGAAGAGAGTGACATTCTGATGGCGCTGGATACCCAGCAGTTTTCTATCTGGCTCCAGCCGCAGGTTGAGACGAAGACCGGCAAAGTTTGCAGCGCCGAAGTGCTGCTACGACAGCGTCAGCCGGACGGCAACTGGGTATTACCCAACGATCTTATCGACAACATTGAATCCTGTGGCCTGATGGTGACCGTGGGTCATTGGGTGCTGGAGGAGTCCTGCCGCCAGCTAGCGGTATGGCAGTCGCGTGGCATTATGCTGCCGCTGTCGGTGAATATTTCCGCGCTACAGCTCCTGCATCACGATATGGTTTCAGACATGTTGGCGCTGCTTAACCGCTACCGTATTGCGCCGGGGACGCTGGTGCTGGAAGTGACGGAAAGCCGCCGTATTGATGATCCAAAAGCCGCGGTGGCCATTCTGCGCCCGTTACGCAACGCCGGGGTGCGCATTGCGCTGGATGATTTTGGTATGGGCTATGCCGGACTGCGCCAGCTGCAACATATGAAATCGGTGCCGGTCGACATCCTGAAAATCGACAAAATCTTTATCGACACCCTGCCGGAAGATGCCAGTATGGTGGCAGCGATCATTCAGCTTGGGCGAAGCCTTAACCTGAAGATGGTTGCTGAAGGTGTTGAAAATAAACAACAATATGAATGGCTGAAGGCGGAAGAGGTCGATGTTCTACAAGGCTTCCTGTTTGCGCGCGCGGTCCCAGCAGAGGTCTTTGAGCAGGATTATTTAGGCGAGGAGAAATCACTGCTACCGGGATAAAATGGATAGCGATTGTGCGTGTCAGCTCAAGGTTTTAACAATTAAGTATCAAATTCACGTACAAATATTTCGATTATGTTTCTCGGATGTTACTTTGTGCTCACAGGTGAAAATAATCCCTACTTTTCCTGTGGCTATAGCTTAAGGACATCCTATGAAAACCTCTTTCTTTAAAAGCCTCTATTTCCAGGTGCTGTCGGCGATAGTGATCGGTGTGTTAATTGGTCACTATTACCCGGAACTGGGTGCGCAGATGAAACCGCTTGGCGATGCCTTCGTCAAACTGATTAAAATGATTATCGCCCCGGTTATCTTTTGTACCGTCGTCACCGGGATTGCTGGCATGGAAAGTATGAAAGCGGTAGGCCGCACCGGCGCCGTCGCATTACTGTACTTTGAAGTGGTCAGTACCATTGCTCTGTTGATTGGCCTGGTGGTGGTTAACGTACTTCAGCCGGGTGCCGGCATGAACGTTGACCCGGCGACGCTGGATGCGAAAGCGGTCGCTATCTACGCTGAACAGGCAAAAGATCAGGGGATTGTCGCCTTCCTGATGGATGTCATCCCGTCGAGCGTGATCGGCGCGTTTGCCAGCGGTAACATTCTGCAGGTGCTGCTGTTTGCGGTGATGTTCGGCTTTGCGCTGCATCGTCTGGGCAACAAAGGCCAGCTGATTTTCAACGTTATCGAAAGCTTCTCGCAGGTGATTTTCGGCATCATCAATATGATCATGCGCCTGGCACCGATTGGTGCATTCGGGGCGATGGCCTTCACCATTGGCAAATACGGCGTGGGCTCGCTGGTACAGCTGGGGCAGCTGATTATCTGCTTCTACATCACCTGTATTCTGTTTGTGGTGGTGGTGCTGGGATCTATTGCTCGTATGACCGGTTTCAGCATTTTCAAATTCATTCGCTACATCAAAGAAGAGCTGCTTATCGTGCTGGGGACATCGTCCTCCGAGTCTGCGCTGCCGCGTATGCTCGATAAGATGGAGAAGCTGGGCTGCCGTAAATCCGTGGTGGGTCTGGTTATCCCGACCGGCTACTCGTTTAACCTCGATGGTACGTCTATCTACCTGACGATGGCGGCGGTGTTCATCGCTCAGGCGACCAACAGCCACATGGATATCTTCCATCAGATAACCCTGCTGGTGGTATTGCTGCTTTCCTCTAAAGGGGCGGCTGGCGTTACCGGCAGTGGATTTATCGTGCTGGCGGCAACCATCTCGGCAGTTGGCCATTTACCGGTCGCTGGGCTGGCGCTGATTCTGGGTATCGACCGCTTTATGTCGGAAGCTCGTGCGCTGACTAACCTGATTGGTAACGGTGTCGCGACCATCGTAGTGGCGAAGCGTGTGAAACAATTAGACGCAAAACAGTTAGATGACGTGCTCAATAACCGTCCGAACGTAACAAAATCGCACGAATTATCCTCTTAATCCCATCACTTAAGCCCGTACTCCCTTGCTGGAGTGCGGGCTCCTGCGCATAATTAGGCGGCGTTATTCGTTGGCCGTGATAGCCTATGGCTATCGCACGTTTTATTTTACTTAGCCATGTGACGTTTTTACGATTGTGTGGTCTTACTGACGTATTTACTTCAAGATTTTAGGCAATCGCTTGAGTCGGTTGTCTTTTATACCCGGAATAGCGCGCAGGCGACTTACGTATCTGCGGACTTAACTATGAAGGGAATCACCAGGAATGTTCATCAGGGGTTCACATGCAGGGCACAACAATTCGACTTTTAGCCGGTGGTTTGCTGATGATGGCAGCGGCCAGCTCTGTGCAGGCAGAAACGCTCCAGCCGGACCCGGCCTGGCAACAAGGCACGCTGCCGAATGGCTTCCAGTGGCAGGTGCTTGCCACGCCGCAGCGCCCGAGTGACCGTGTAGAAATCCGGCTCTCGATTGATATTGGCTCGCTGAATGAAAGCGCTCAGCAGACCGGCTACAGCCACCTTATTCCGCGCATCGCGTTGACGCAAAGCGGCAGCATGCCAGCTGCACAGGTGCGCTCGATGTGGCAGCAGAGCATCGACCCAAAACGACCGCTGCCGCCAGCGATCGTCTCTTACGATTTCACCCGCTTTAATCTGAGTATGCCGAATAATCGCAGCGACCTGCAAAAAGAGGCGCTGACCTGGCTTGCTAACTCGTTAGGTAAACCGGACATTACGCCGGATACCATCAGCTACGCGCTGAGCGTGCAGGATATGGTGGCGACGTGGCCACAGGATACCAAAGAGGGCTGGTGGCGCTATCGCCTGAAAGGCTCAACCATGCTGGGACACGATCCCGCCGAGCCGCTGAAGCTGCCAGTTGATGCGAAACAGCTGACCGAGTTTTATCACAAATGGTACACCCCGGACGCGATGACCCTCATCGTGGTGGGGAACGTAGATAGCCGCGCGACGATCGAACAGATCGGCAAGATCTTTGGCGAACTGAAAGGCAAGCGCGAAACGCCCGCCGCGGTACCAACGCTGTCCCCGCTGCGCCCGGAAGCGGTGAGCATCATGACCAACGCGGTACAGCAGGATCGCTTATCCATCATGTGGGACGGCGCATGGCAGCCTATCCGCGAGTCGGCAACGTTGCTGCGTTACTGGCGTGCCGATCTGGCCCGTGAGGCGCTGTTCTGGCACGTTCAGCAAAAGCTGAGCCGTACCAATATGAAAGATGTCGGCCTGGGCTTTGACTGCCGCGTGCTCTACCTGCGCGCACAGTGCGGGATTAATCTGGACTCACCGGGCGACAAGCTCGAAGGCAATCTGGGGCTGGTGGCGCGTGAGCTGGCCGCCGTGCGTGATAAAGGCCTGCCGGCAGACGAGTTTAATGCGCTGGTTGCGCAGAAAAAACTTGAGCTGCAAAAGCTGTTTGCGACCTACGCCCGTATGGACACCGATGTGCTGATGAATCAGCGGATTCGCTCGCTGCAAAATCAGGTGGTGGACATCGCGCCTGAGCAGTATCAGAAGCTACGCCAGAGTTTCCTTGAAACGCTGTCGCTGGATATGCTCAACCAGGATCTGCGTCAGCAGCTATCGCAGGATATGGCGCTGATTTTGCAACAGCCGACCGGCGAGCCTGAATTCAATATGAAGGATTTGCAGGATACCTGGAACAAAATCATGCTGACCTCGAAGCCGGAAGCGGCTGCGGTGGTGGATGATAGCCACCAGGATGTCACCGATATCCCACCTGCGCAGTAAGCGCAGCAGCTGACCCCTCACCCTAACCCTCTCCCCACAGGGGAGAGGGGACCGATCGAGCCGGCGGAGAGTTTGGCTTTCTTCTCCTCACCCTAACCCTTTCTACAGCGGGGAGAGGGGATCGAGCGGTTGGTGGGGTTTGCTTTTCCCCCTCGCCCCTTTGGGGAGAGGGCCGGGGTGAGGGGAAACCCTCGCTCCAGACGAAAAAAAACCTCTCCCAGCTGGAAGAGGTTTTTTTAATCTAAAATCTTACGCTGGCATCGCGTCGCGCGGAATAATCGCCCCACGGTGCTGAATCACGGTGCTTGCCGTCTGGTGACCGCGTTTTGCTGCTGCCTGCGCATCGCCGCCGGTAAGGCGGACGGACAAATAGCCCGCGCTAAAGGAATCGCCTGCCGCGGTAGTATCCACCACTTTCTCTTTTGGCAGCTTCACCGCAGGCACATCGACCAGGGCTTCACCGACAACGGAAACCAGGCAAGAGTCTGCGCCGCGCTTCACCACCACTTCGTTAACGCCCGCTGCGTGCGTACGCGCGATAACCTCTTCAACCGGCTTCTCGCCCCACAGCGCATCTTCGTCGTCCAGGGTCAGGAAAGCGATGTCGGTGCATTCCAGCATCTGCTGGTACACCTGCTGAGTCTCTTCTTTGCTTGCCCACAGGCGCGGACGGTAGTTGTTATCGAAGATAACTTTCCCGCCGTTGGCGCGGCATTGGCTCAACAGCGCCAGCAGTTTTTCACGGCTCGCCGGGCTTAAGATAGCCAGGCTAATGCCGCTCAGATAGAGGTAGTCAAAGCTCGCCAGCTGTTCGCAGATAGCGGCAGACTGCTCGCTCTCCAGCCAGAATTTAGCCGCCGCTTCGTTGCGCCAGTAGTAGAACGTACGCTCGCCGGTATCATCGGTTTCGATGTAGTACAGGCCTGGCATACGGTCGCTCATGCGTTGAATCAGGTCGGTGTTGACGTTTTCCGCCTGCCAGGCATCCATCATCTGCTGGCTGAAGGTATCGGTGCCTAACGCCGTGACGTAATTGACGCTGAGCTCAGCCGGGGAGACCTGACGCGCGATGTAGACGGACGTGTTTAAGGTATCACCGCCAAAACCGCGGTTAACTTGTGCGCCCTTCTCGGACAGTTCAATCATGCATTCGCCAATCACGGCAATTTTTTTAGACATAGTCATCAACCTGAATCGGTAAATTTTTCGTAGTGTGCGCTGTGGCTAATCGGTGGTCAACTATATTAAAACATCGTTCCATTATTTTTTTTGAGCTAGCGCGTGTTACGGCATATTTGTCGTCTTTGCAGAAAAATAAAATGGCTCGGTCTGGACATAAAGTTATCAAATACCCCGCCGATAACCTTATGACCAGACCCTCTGACCCTCTATTCACAGGAAGCTTAAATGACGTTAAAGCAGGTGAGCCAGCGGGCGAGAGTTCCAGATACGGAGCTGGATAGCCTACAGCAGCTGCGTTATTGGCAAGAGTGTGAGCGCGTCTATACATATCAGCCTATCTACACCACCCAGGGTCGCCTGATGGCGATAGAGGTGTTAACGGTAGTGACCCATCCCTCTGACCCCCAAAAGCGTATCGCTCCGGATCGTTACTTCGCCGCAGTCTCTATTGGTCAGCGAATTCATGTCATCAAAGAACAGGTGGCAATGCTGGCAAAAAAGAAACATTTCTTTGTGCAGAATAAAGTGCTGGCCTCGGTCAACGTGGATGCGCCCACGCTGCTGGAAATGCGGCAGGACCGGATCCTGAAAACGATGATTGAAACGCTGCCGTGGCTGCGTTTTGAGCTGGTAGAGCATATGGCGTTGCCACAGGATTCGACGGTGGCTTCGCTGTGTGAATTCGGCCCGCTGTGGCTGGATGATTTTGGTACCGGTATGGCCAACTTCTCGGCGCTTAACGAAGTCCGCTACGACTACATCAAAGTGGCCCGCGATCTGTTCATCATGCTGCGTAAAACCCCGGAAGGCCGCAAGCTGTTTATCCTGCTGTTGCAGTTGATGAACCGCTATTGTGAAGGGGTAATCGTTGAAGGCGTAGAAACGCTGGAAGAGTGGCGTGAGGTACAGCAGTCACCGGCTCATGCGGCGCAGGGGTATTTTCTTTCCCGACCGGTACCGATGTCGACTTTAGATAATTTGATGATTCACCTGGTGTAACGCTGGCCTACGCTACCGTAGGCCAGCAATAACAATTTACAGCGACTCGTGACGCGTTTCGTGCGTCAGCAGCAGCGCAATCAAGGTCAGGGCCGCCATGGCCGCCAGGTAAACGCCCACGTAGAACAACCCATAGCTGCTCTGCAACCAGGCCGCGATATAAGGCGCGACGGATGCACCCAGAATCGATGCCACGTTGTAAGAGAACGATGCCCCGGTATAGCGAACTTCCGTTGGGAACAATTCAGGCAGAAGCGCCCCCATTGGACCAAACGTCAGCCCCATCAGGCTTAAACCTACCAACAGATACAGCATAATCAGCGACGTATCCCCTGAACCCAGCAGCGGCTGGAAGAAGAACAGCGCGAAGACGATAATCAGACTGGTGATAACGATCATGCTTGGGCGACGGCCAAAACGGTCGGCCAGCAGACCGGCAATAGGCACCATCACGCCGAACCCGATAACCGCCAGCATCAGCATCCACAGCACTTCGTTACGCGGCAAGCCCAGGCCATTTGGGGCGGCTGCAGTGCTGTAAGTCATCGAGTAGACGGTCATGATATAGAACAGCGTATAGGTCGCCAGCATGATAAAGGTGCCAAGCACCGTCACGCGGACATGTTTGCTGAGCAGCGTGCCCATTGGCACTTTCACCTGTTTCTTCGCCGCGGCAATTTTGGCAAATACCGGCGTCTCATGCAGCGAGACGCGTACATACAGGCCAATCAGCACCAGTACGGCAGAGAAGATAAACGGAATACGCCAGCCCCAGCTCATAAACTGCTGGTCGGTTAGCAGCCATGAGAGCAGCAGGAAGGTGCCGTTAGCGAAGAAGAAGCCAATCGGCGCGCCCAGTTGTGGGAACGAACCATACAGCGCGCGTTTGCGCGGTGGGGCGTTCTCGGTTGCCAGCAGCGCCGCACCACCCCATTCACCGCCTAAACCCAGACCCTGACCAAAACGCGCCAGCGCCAGCAGCATCGGTGCCAGAATGCCAATGGATTCGTAGGTTGGCAGCAGGCCAATCAGCACGGTTGAGATGCCCATGGTCAGGAGCGAAGCCACCAGAGTGACCTTACGCCCAACGCGGTCACCAAAGTGGCCGAAGAGCGCAGAACCGATAGGACGGGCGACGAAGGCAATAGCAAATGTTGCCAGCGATTGCAGCGTTGCCGCCGTTGGATCGCCCTGCGGGAAGAAAATATGCGGGAACACGATGACCGCGGCGGTGGCGTAAATATAGAAGTCGAAGAACTCAATGGCGGTGCCGATGAGTGAGGCCACGACGACTTTATTACGTGAGTTAACCGGAGCGGAAGCCTGTTCGTTATCGAGTGTTGTGCTTGTCATAGTCTTTTCTAATATTTATAGCGAACGAAAGGCCATATTAGACATAGCAAAAGCGACATTTCAATGTGTAACGGGAATGTAAAAACAGGCAAAAATAGCGAAAAAGTGGATAATTTTTATACCCGCAGATTATCAAACATGAAATGCTTCACATTTTTTGTCAATCAGATGATAAAACTAGTTTTTGGTTAAATAAAAGTTACAGGCTGGATTTATATGCTGAAACGATGAGTTGGGCCGAAATTTTTCATTATCTCTCGGCCCAACATCACGTTTAACCGTGGGTTTTACCCGGCATTCTCGGGTCGTCTTTGTACTCGGCGGTAGCAATCCACGCCGCGCAGAACAGGGTCAGGCGGGCAAAGAAGTAGAAGAATGCCATTAGCCCAAGGACCGAGCCAAATGCTGCACCTGACGGGGATTTCACCAGCGTCGGCAGCGTCCAGGTCATGATGATTTTAATCACCTCAAAGCCGATTGCTGCGATAAACGTGCCGCGAATCAGCGCCTTCTTGCGCGGACGGTGGCGCGGCAGACGCCAGAAAATCCAGAAGAACAGCAGGTAGTTAGCAAAGATAGAGATCGCCAGACCAATCAGCCGCCAGGCAGGTTTGAGCCATTCAATGCTATCGAGGTACAGCGCGGAGATGATCAGTTGCTGCGCGGAGCCGGCCACCGAGGTAATCGACAGGGTGATGATAAGCGCGATGAGCAGGCCAATCAGCGACACGAAATCACGCAGGTATTTCACCCACAGCGCTTCTTGATCCTGCGGCGTGCGCTCCCAGACGTCACGCGACTGCGCGCGAATGGCCTCGCGCAGGTTACCCATCCAGTTAATCCCGGAGTAGAGCGCAATCCCCAGACCAACCAGACCGACGGTAGTACGCTGCTGGACGGCGGTGTTGATGGTACTTTTGAGCGTGGCGGCAAGCGTTGGATCGCTGACGTTGACGAGGATCTTATTAAAGATGTCCTGCAATAGCGTCGGGTGTGAGGCAAGCACAAACCCGGCGGCAGCGAACGACACCATCATGATGGGGATCATCGATAGGAACGAAAAATAGGTGATTGCAGCGCCAAACTGGTTCCCCATCCGGTCATTAAAGCGCTCGGCGGCGCGGAGCAGGTGGGCGATAACCGGGAGGCGTTGGATCTTCTGCGCCGTGCTGGTGACGGTGTCCAGCGCTTTGCTGGCTTTTTGCTGCGTTCTGGAGATAGAGCTGAGTTCTGATTCCTGCAGCGGACGTTTCTCGTCATTTTCCGACGTCATCAGGGATATTTTCCTTTTTATAGCTTTTACTTAAGTATAGATCGTTCCCCGGAGTCGGCGCTGGCGCGTCTCATCCGGGCTACATTTCAGCAAGCCAGGCCTGGCTGCGATGCTGAATTCAATCAACGTAATCCTGCAACACCTCGGTTAACCACTCCATGAACAGATGAACCCGGCGCGAGAGATTGCGGCGATGGGGATAAATTAACGACACCGGCATCGGCTCTGCCCGATACTGCGGCAGGATCTCCACCAGTTTGCCGCTGTGCAGCGCTTCCCGGACGCCGACGCGTGGAGCCTGAATAATACCAAGCCCCGCCAGACAGGCGGCGTGATAGGTTTCGGTGCTGTTCACCGTCAGAACCCCCCCGGCCTTCACCCACTGGGTGCCATTCTCTCGGGCTACTTCAAAGCCCGGCGGGCGCACGCCGATCGTGGTGGCGTAGTGTACCAGCGCATGGGTGCTAAGGTCGTCCAGCGACTCAGGGTAGCCGAAGCGCGATAGATAGGCAGGGCTGGCGCAGTTGATAATGGACAGTTTACCGAGAGGCCTGGCAATAAGACCCGAATCTTTCAGCGTTCCGACGCGCACTACGCAGTCAAACCCCTCGCGAATGACATCCACCAGACGGTCGCTGCTGCTGAGTTCCAGTTCGATCCCAGGGTAGTGCTGCAAAAATCCCGGCAACCGTGGGATCACCACGTGGCGGGCGACGGCGACCGGCATATCCACACGCAGTCGTCCGCTAACGCTGCTGGGGTCACTCTGGAACATGCTGTCCAGCTCATCCAGATTGCTCAATAGGTCTTTGGCTCGTTCGTAATACACCATTCCATCTTGCGTCAACAGAACCCGGCGCGTCGTACGGTGCAGCAGGCGACAGCCGAGGTGGTTCTCCAGCGCCTGGATTTGCCGCGATACGCTACCTTTAGGAAGGCCCAGCGTGTCAGCCGCACGGGTAAAACTCTCCAGCTCGGCGACGCGGATGAACAGTTGCATTGCGTGAATTTTATCCATCGAAACGACCCATTGTTGTTGTAGATGAGACAGTGAAGCGCAACTGGCGGTATTTATTGTTCTTTTATCACCTAATAAGCTTGTTCTCAACGTACACACCATCTGAAATGAGGTTTCTATGACCCAACGTATTGCATTAGTGACCGGCGGCAGCCGTGGTTTAGGCAAAAATGCAGTGTTGAAGCTGGCTGCTGCTGGAACAGATATTATTTTTACCTACAACAGCCAGCGCGATGCGGCATTGCAGGTTGTCGCTGAAATTGAGCAGGCAGGGGCGAAAGCCGTGGCATTGCAGTTGAACGTTAGCGATGTGGCGAGTTTTGGTGAGTTTGCCCAGCAGGTGAAAACCCAGCTCCATCAGGTGTGGGGCCGCGAATCATTTGACTATTTAGTGAACAACGCCGGGGTTGGCCTCTACGCATCCTTTGCCGAAACCTCGGAAGCCCTGTTTGATGAGCTGATGAACATCCACTTTAAGGGGCCGTTCTTCCTCACCCAGCAGCTGTTACCGCTGATGGCTGACGGTGGCCGCATCCTCAATGTCTCAACCGGATTAGCGCGTTTTGCTCTGCCGGGTTATGCCGCCTATGCGTCAATGAAAGGGGCGATGGAAGTACTGACTCGCTATCAGGCCAAAGAGCTTGGTGCGCGCGGGATTTCGGTCAACAGTATTGCCCCTGGGGCAATTGAAACCGACTTTGGCGGCGGGCGTCTGCGTGATAACGAAGAGCTGAACCGCTACGTGGCTTCGCAAACCGCGCTGGGCCGCACCGGCTTACCGGATGATATCGGTGATGCCATTACCGCATTGCTAAGTGATAATTTGCGCTGGATGACCGCACAGCGTATTGAAGTGTCGGGTGGAATGTTCCTGTAACCCGCTTCATCTCGCTCAGCAAGGGTTCGATGAACACATTGTGCCGGAATAAGTCCGATTTCGGGTTTATTCCGTTTATACATTTCCCATGATGGCTGTAATGACTTATATTCAGTCAATTAATGTTATTAGATGCTCTTCTTTTTTAATCCTTTCCTCAATTTAATTGTAATGAGCCATGTGAATGCGTAATTGTAGCCACAGGGTTGTAAGTATTCATAATTATAATATTTGGATTATTCATTATCTACGTAGAATGCCCCAGGCCAAACGGCGAGTTCTTATTTTAAACCGTGAGGACTACTCTTCCGGTCATTAGAGAACAGTTTATTTTTCAATGGGGAATCCGTTATGCAGGTAGTCATGTTTGACAGGCAGTCAATATTTATTCATGGAATGAAAGTCAGCTTACAGGAACATATTCCGGGAATTGATATTTCTGCAGTTGGTCAGGCCGATGACCTGTGGCGGCAGCTTTTGCGCCATCCGGATGCGCTACTGATCCTTGATGGTGAAATGGATCATGGCTTTTGCCAGTGGCTATTGCAGGAAAAGTTTCAACAGTTTCCAGACTCGAAGAGCATCGTGGTGGTCAACGAGTACAATCGCGCGTGGCTGCACGATATGATGGCGTTTAACGTACAGGCGGTTATCTCTCGTGATGCCAGTATTGAAGTCTTTGTACAGACTATCAAAAGCGTGCTGCGTGGCTTGATGTGTCTACCGGGTGACTGGCGGATGGAGTACGAACAGGAAAAACGCGGTCTGGATAATCTGAGTCAACGTCAGCGAGAAATATTGGTGCTGCTGGCTAACGGTGAATCGAATAAAGAGATTAGCCGGGCGTTAAATATTAGCGCTGGTACCGTCAAGGCACACCTGGAATCTTTATATCGGCGTTTGGATGTAAAGAACCGCACTCAGGCTGCCATGGTGCTCAATAATCGGGACGCGTCAGCGTATATCTGTCTGGAATAAGGCCGACTCAGCCTGGCGCTGTACGGCCAGGCTGCTTTGCCGCTCACCTTCACCTTGCCATAAAGCCAGCGCGCTCTGAAACTTCTGCTGATTAATACAATCCACAATAGGCGATTTCTGCACCGCTTCCGGTCCCAGGCTAAAAGCCAGCGACAGCACGGCGTCAAACTGACTCTGTGTTAACGGCGAACGTACACACTGATGTAAAACCCGCAGGTAATAGCCGACATCCAGCGTGAATAATGTATCCGCTAGCCAATGCGTTATCGGTGCATCAAAAGTCTCATGGTCGCGGATCAAATGACCATAACCAATCAGCCACAGTCCGTCTTCATCGCAGTACTTTTCCAGTGAAAGTCCCTGATAACGTTTAATAAAATCCAGTCCCTGCGGGCTGGGCATAGTGGGAGCAAGCGGCATCTTTTATCCTCAATAAACGGGAGGCAGAG
This sequence comes from Kluyvera intermedia, assembly GCF_021440345.1. Classification (GTDB taxonomy): domain Bacteria; phylum Pseudomonadota; class Gammaproteobacteria; order Enterobacterales; family Enterobacteriaceae; genus Kluyvera; species Kluyvera intermedia_A. The sequence continues at coordinate 3,980 of NZ_JAKCNS010000005.1, read as the reverse complement.
TGTAAAAGAAAGCCCTGAGCGTGCCTATGGGCCGGATGTCGGTGACTTATCATACTCATGGCTAAGTAATCCAAAAAGCCAGTCGTTATACCACTTCCCGGCAAGCGGGTAGCTTTCTCGTAGCTCGCCTTCCAGCCTGAAACCGACCTTTTCAAGCGTCTTTCGGGATGCCGTATTGCCTACCGTGACCGTCGCGGTCAGGCGGCGGATGCCACCTTCGTTAAAGGCATAATCACAGACAGCGCGCAGAGATTCCGTGCCATAGCCCTTGCCCTGGGATTCGGGGGCAAATAAGAATCCCACCTCGGCGCAATCAGCTTCCCGGTGAATATATCCGGTGACGCCTACCGCGACATTTTGCGCATCGCGAACGACCAGGCAAAGCCAGTGCGATGCGCCGGGTGACCATGGACGCAGGCGTGAGTCAAACGTCTCGCGTATCTCGTCTTCGCTTCGGTTATCCGCAACATAGCGCATCACCTGCGGGTGCTGCTGCAGCATAAGAAAAAAAGGCCAGTCGGCAGGCGTAATGAGCGTACAGCTTAAACGTTCCGTGGTGAGCGCGATCATAAATTCACCTTCTGAAGGAGGAGACAGGACTGTTAATTTGCCTGATTTGCTCTATGGTGTAACGACAAAAATAACAAAATAACAACATGTTAATCCTAAGGCTAAATTGCCTTGTTGTTGATTAAGGAAATTGAAGATGCCGACCCCATCGCATCAGATTGGCCTGCAATTTGAACATTGCCTGAACGTCATCCGTCAGGCGTCAATTGAGATCCTCACCTTACTTAAAATGCGCGTCACGGAAGGCAAAGATCCACGCTGGTTTCTCGAACAGCTCGATCAGGCACGTCTGAATCTGGGGGGATGGGGAGTGGTCGCGCAGCGCCTGAAGATTAACGACAGTCAATTGAGTGAATTCATGCTCCAGCTGCGCCATCTGCAGCAGGGAATTGCTTCGTACGAACATGGGGTGTTGGCGACGGAGAATCAGCTGATAGCCGCAGAGCGCTTTGTGGTGACGCTGGAGCAGATAAAACGACAGCAGCCTCTGCTGAAGTTTACTACCGGCTATGCCAGCGATGCCGATCAGCTTCAGGAACAAGCGGAGCGGCAGATTAGGACCATCCAGCTCATGCTATGTGGGCTGGTCGAGCAGGTATGGCCGGATACGCCGCATCTTCACCACCATCTCAAATCACAATTTGGCGCGCAGGAAGTGGCTCGCTGGCACTCACGTAGCCCGTCTGGTGAGATCCTTGACGGTATGTCTTTTAGTGAACTGGCGCTGCTGGTGGTAGATAAGAAGACCTTTTCCCGCCATTACTCGTCACTGTTTAACCACGGAACATCGCTGACGTTTCTGGTTGAGCAACGTTTAACGCTGCATGCCTTCCTGGATGATATTCGCCGGATGCGCAATAAGCTGTTGGCTCATCACCCTCTGACTGAAATTGAATGCCTGCTGCTAGAGCATTACACGCAGCAAATTACCGCGCCGGTTCAGCGAGCGTATGAGCAGGGACGTACGCGGGTTAACCCAGCGAGTCTGATGGCGGCCGACGGCAGTGAAGTTCAGCATTACTGGCACCGGGCCGCCGAGTACGCGCAGGCGTGGGGAGCGGATGCGCTGCCCATTGCCGACAGCATTGAGCGCGTGCATCACGAAACGCGTGAGCACTCGGATGCGCATGAGCGGCTGATTACCGCTATTTTGTGGGGCGCGGTGGGCGTTCTGGTGCTGGGAATAGCGCTCGGCGGGATTAGCATTCTGACCTCTCCACCCGAAACCTTGCAGCCGGTCGAACAGCATTATACGACGCATATCATTGATGAGGCGGTGGGACAGCTCCCCTCTGCGCGCGAAATTCTCGCCAGGCGTGGAATTCTCTGGGATAGCAGCGCGCTGCGTTCCGCTATCGATCGCAACGATATCGAGGTGGCCGAGCTTTTTTTACGCGGCGGGATGAACTGGCAGCTGGCCTGGACCGACCTGGCAATGTCATCCCAGCATGAGTCGGTGCTGAATCTGCTGCTGCGCTACCGTAGCCAGATGGATGAAGCCAAGCCCTGCCGACGTTTTATCAATACGCTGACCCATGAACTGTCGCGCGGTGCGCGGCTTGATGCGGTTCGCCAATCCTACCTGCGGACTTTTTGCACCACCCCTGCGGTTGTTACGCGACAGCGTCTGGCGGTGGAGAGTGCGCAAAAGCGCAGCAAAGCCACCGGGGATGCGCAAAGCAAGAAGTGGCTATCTATCCAAAAGTCGGTCTATGACGTCATTCGATAAGCGGGATGCGCTACGTAAAATTTGCTGAGTACACCCCCGTACCTCGGCGCCTTTCACGTAGCGCAATGCGTGTTAAAGCAGACGATAATGGGCGTCTGGCTTCATTTTCATCGGCACAATGCTCTCTTTTAGCATCTCCCGCAGATCAATCTCGATGGCATTGCAGATGGCGTTTAACGGCAGATCGTTATCTTCCGTGCCGAAGGGGTCTTCCAGCTCCGTGGCGATAGCATCCAACGCCAGCAAGGCATAGGTGGTGAAGATCGAAAACAGCAGCGTCAGAAAACCAAAATCGTGGATCAGCAGCAGCGGGTAGACCGCGCAAAAAATACCGACGGTGCGGTGCAACAATAGCGAATAGGCGTAGGGGATTGGCGTATTGCTGATGCGTTCGCAGCCACCCTGAATCGCGCTTATCTGGTTCAGATAGGTATTGAAGTTACGATAAACAAATTCATTTGGGCGATGCTGATACAGCCACTGACCGATGTTTTGCAGCAGAGCGTTACAGGGCGTCGTCAGGTGCTGATAATCCAGCGCCCTGCAAACCGGCACCGGCCCGTGGCGCAGTTTAGATTTGAGCGTCTCGCAGTAGGTCACCATTAAATCCAGCACCACCTTTTTCTCCTGCGGGCTGGTCTGGGTCGTATTCATGATTTCACGCATTAGCGAACGATTGACGATTAATAGGTCGCCCCACAGCTTGCGGGCCTCCCAATAGCGTAGCCAGGCGGTATTGTTGCGAAAGCCGAGAAATACTGAAATCGAAATAGAGATCCCAATGAAATAGAACGAGCTCTCTTTGGCGATAATTCCGTGGAGGTGTAAGAGCGGCAGCGTAAATAGATACACGATGTTAAGCATGATAAAGAAACATAGCTGCGGCGATATTTTTCTCATGATCGACCCGCGCCATGAGAACAGCTTTCTAAACCAGGTTTGCTCCGGCCTGACAATCATGATTAGGCCTTATCCTGTGACAGCGCCAGAATAGCGTCATAAATGACCTGCAGACGTTGCAGATAGTGGGCAAAGACGGCGGCTTTATCCTGTACTGAAATGATGCCATCGAGGTTACCCTGCGCATCAATGTGGGAAGGCTGGAGTTCCAGGTCGCTTAACTCATCTGACACTACCTGGAAATCGATACGGACTTCACCAAAGGTACGCGAACGGATGATATTAATATTGACGCTGCCGAACAGGTTGACGCTAAGACGGCCTTTTTCACTAGGTTGGATCTGATGGTTGTAGAGGCGTTCGGTGGCGGTAATCTGGGTTATCAACTCCATGGAGTATGTGTTCCAGTATTTATCCATTTTGTTTTTATGATTGAAGATTTGGATGGATTTTTCTTCCAGGGAAGTCGCGCTGTTCATCATGGTTTACTTATCAATAAGGAGTTTGAAAATATCTGATGTAATGGAAGTAACGTGATATAGCGCTATTGGCATTGCATCTACCGGGAGCCTAAGTGTCCGCCTATACAAAATACCATGGATTATATGATGGCGTGGCAACGACGAACCGTAAATAATAAGGTAGATACCTGCTGCCTATTATGGGTTATTTTGATAATCAATGATGAGTAAGCTATTAATATTATCGAGGACGTTAGCGGGCTAATTAATAGGGCTTGCGTAGAAATATTAACAGGACAGATTGGGTGATGCTGCCAACT
>NZ_JAKCNS010000048.1 GCF_021440345.1 Kluyvera intermedia | reverse complement strand
TAAGTTGGCAGCATCACCTGCGACTGCATAGAACATTGTCAGCCCGTTGCGCAAGAAGTGCGAGGGATAGTTGGCGCGAAGTATGCAATAATAACGGTTTACTACTACTGAAGAGTCGATGATGCAGTACCCGATTAACGAAATGTTCCAGACCCTGCAGGGTGAAGGCTATTTTACCGGCGTTCCCGCCATTTTTATTCGTCTACAGGGATGCCCGGTGGGCTGCGCCTGGTGTGATACCAAACATACCTGGGAAAAGCTAAGCGATCGGGAAGTGTCTCTGTTCAGTATCCTGGCGAAAACCAAAGAGAGCGACAAATGGGGCGCGGCGAGCAGTGAAGATCTGCTGGCGATTATTGGCCGTCAGGGCTGGACCGCGCGCCATGTGGTGATTACCGGCGGCGAGCCATGCATCCACGATTTAACCCCGTTAACGGAACTGCTGGAGCAAAATGGCTACAGCTGCCAGATTGAAACCAGCGGCACTCATGAAGTGCGCTGCAGCCACAATACCTGGGTGACCGTGTCGCCGAAGGTCAATATGCGCGGTGGTTATGATGTGCTGTCGCAGGCGCTGGTTCGTGCCGATGAAATCAAGCATCCGGTGGGCCGCGTACGTGATATTGAAGCGCTGGACGAACTGCTGGAAACCCTCTCTGACGATAAGCCGCGCATCATTGCGCTGCAGCCAATTAGTCAGAAAGATGACGCCACGCGTCTGTGCATTGAAACCTGTATTGCTCGCAACTGGCGGCTGTCGATGCAGACGCACAAGTATTTGAATATCGCCTGATTCCGGCATCGCTCAACGCATTCGGTCTGCCTGGCCGAATCGTAGCCCCAAGTCGGCGGATTGCGCCGACTTGGGGAATCACTTCTATCAACTGCTACTTCGCAGCCTCATTCATCACTTTTGAGAAGGTATCCATCGGACAGAAACCGTTGGTATCAACCGGGCAGCCCTTCAGTGCCAGCGTGACGCGCTGCGGCGGGGTTTCCAGCGTCAGTTTATCGGCGTTACGCAGCTGCTCCGTGCTCTGATAGACATATTCAATCTTCATCAATTCGCGGTTGCCTTTCGTATCGTGCCAGCGCTGGAACACAATTTTCCCGCCAATCGGCGTGCGTTCATACTGACCCGGCAGCGTATAGGTATCAAAATCCAGGGCTTTCAGCATTGAGGCGATATTGGAGTCATGCCCAACCAATACGGTGATTTTTGGCGTCTTCGCGGCATCGGTGACTAGCGCGTTATCGATATATTTCACCAGCGGTTTTGCCACGTTGCGCGCGACTTCTGCGGAGGTAAACAGGCTATCCTGATAGCCGTTTTTCAGCTGTGACAACACGCGCCACTGCTGATCGGTTTTGATTTCTCCCCACGCCACCTGATCAAGCGGGAACCCTTCATAATATTGCAGCGTAAAGGCATCAACCAGCGAGTTACCGATGGCCAGCGGGCCTTTCACTCCGGGTTCTTTTTGATAGTTGGCGCTAAAACTATCTTTAGCATCGCTCAACGAACACGCTTGTTTTTCTTTGCAGGCCGGTGAGTTTTGGTAATCCGTAATCTGCGACAGCAGCTTATAGCTCTCATCAAGCTTCAGGCTTTGGCGCTCTTTTTCCATCGCCTGGACTGCGCGGTCGCGAAAAGCCGTGGACTCATCGGTAATCACCGGATTAAAGGTTGGGTCCATGGTACCCATTTTATCCTGGTGATGAATGACGATGTCACAGCCCGGGAAAGCGCCATTGATGAAGAACTGGGCGGTGGCGACGGTACGTTGCAGACTATTGGCGTAGGTGTAAACCGTTTCGGGTGCCGGGCATTCACCGCTGGTGACCATCCCCTGCTGTGCCAGCCACTCGCGCATGTAGTGGCCCATATAGACCTCCAGCACGCCGCCTTTGGTGGTCAACTGGCCGCCGGGAACTTCCCATTCAGGCCAGCTTTTCGGTGTGGACTGTTGAAGCACGCTGCCGTTGGTCGCCAGCGGTGCGCGGAGGTTGTGACGACTCATCATCAGAACCTGCTGGAGCTGGTAGCCGTCCGGTGGTGTCTGTGCCTGAGATACGCCAGAAACGAAAAACAGTGCGGGCAGTACCGCGGCAAGAAACGTTTTCTTCATCCCTATTTCCTCATTATGTATTGACCAACCTAATGAGTCTGGCACAACTTCACCCTTTTTCCGGGTCACGTGCCGCATAATGAAAAATTAGATAAATGAATGTGATAGCGAAATTCAGGAAGGGGCGGGGGAGTCGCGAATGCGCTCCCCGCGTGCGGGCAAAATTATTCGCCGCGATAGATGCAGCCAGCGGTGCAAGTCTCTTTTACCATCACCGCGCTCAGCAACGGCACAACCGGTTTTACCTGTTCCCAAATCCAGCGGGACAGCACTTCGCTGGTCGGATTCTCAAGGCCCGGAATATCGTTCAGGTAATAGTGATCCAGACGATCGTAGGTCGGCTTGAACGCCGCCTTCAGTTCGGCGAAATCCATGATCCAGCCGGTATGCGGATCAACTTCACCGGTAATCTCAAGACGCACCATAAACGAGTGCCCGTGCAGGCGCCCGCACTTATGTCCTTCCGGTACATGCGGCAGGTGGTGGGCGGCTTCGAAGGTGAAATCTTTAAACAGTGTAGTGGACATCATGAACTCTCAGTCTTGCGGAAAAAAACGCCGCATAGTACCGGAAAGCACATTTTTCTGCATTAACTAAAACGGCCAAATAGGCAATGAGTACAAAACTCACGCGTCTTGTTAATTATTTTTTAGTTATATCAATAAGTTATTCAACCTGTTTTATCGTTATAAACTACCAGGAAAACAGGTTAGTCCATTTGGTTATTTGATATTTCTATCCCTTCTTTAATTGTTATTATCGTCGTCGTTAACCTTACATTTAGTTTATCCGTCATTCTTCAGATTGCAGATGCGTTGGCCGCGTTCGTTCACCCCAGTCACGTACTTTTGTACGCTCCCGGGGATTCTCTCCCTCGCCGCCTTTCCGCAATCCGAATAATTTAGGGTTTCGTTTTTCTTGTTTAGAAAACCGCTTTGCTACTGGAACATAACAACGCATGACAACACAGTCTCCCCCTTCAGCTTTGCTTCCGCTTAATACGGAACAGCTGGCTCGCCTCCAGGCGGCAACCACTGATTTATCACCAACCCAGCTTGCCTGGGTTTCCGGCTATTTTTGGGGCGTGCTTAATCAGCAGCCGGGTGCCGTGGCGTTAACGCCGGCGCCGGCCGCCGTTGAAGCGCCGGCCATTACGCTTATCTCCGCCTCGCAAACGGGCAACGCCCGCCGGGTTGCCGAAGCGCTGCGTGATGACCTGCTGGCAGAAAAACTGAACGTGAACCTGGTGAACGCCGGGGATTATAAATTCAAACAAATCGCGTCAGAAAAACTGCTGGTTATCGTTGCTTCCACACAGGGTGAAGGGGAAGCGCCGGAAGAAGCCGTTGCACTGCATAAGTTCCTGTTCTCAAAAAAAGCGCCGAAGCTCAACGGTACCGCCTTTGCGGTGCTGGGCCTTGGCGACACTTCTTATGAATTCTTCTGCCAGGCCGGTAAAGACTTCGACAGCAAGCTGGCTGAGCTAGGGGGTGAGCGCCTTCTCGACCGTGTGGATGCCGATGTGGAATTCCAGCCTGCGGCTGCCGAATGGCGCGCGCGTCTGGTCGAGGTATTGAAAGCCCGCGCTCCGGCAGCACCATCGGTTGCCGTCGCGGCAAGCGGCGCAGTGAATGACATTCATAGCAGCCCGTATACCAAAGAAGCCCCGTTGACTGCGTCGCTGTCGGTTAACCAGAAAATTACCGGCCGCGATTCAGAAAAAGACGTTCGCCATATTGAAATCGATCTCGGTGATTCCGGCCTGCGCTATCAGCCGGGCGATGCGCTGGGCGTCTGGTACCAGAACGATCCTGAGCTGGTCAAAGAGCTGGTTGAGCTGCTGTGGTTAAAAGGCGATGAGCCTGTCACCGTAGACGGCAAAACCCTGCCGTTGGCCGAAGCGCTGCAGTGGCATTTCGAACTGACGGTGAACACCGCCAATATCGTAGAAAACTACGCCACGCTGACCCGCAGTGAATCGCTGCTGCCGCTGGTGGGCGATAAGGCGCAGCTGCAGCAGTATGCCGCGACCACGCCAATCGTTGATATGGTGCGGTTCTCCCCGGCACAGTTGGATGCCGAAGCGTTAATCGGCCTGCTGCGCCCATTGACGCCTCGCCTGTACTCCATCGCTTCTGCACAGGCGGAAGTCGAGAGCGAGGTGCACGTCACCGTGGGTGTGGTTCGCTATGATATTGAAGGCCGCGCCCGTGCGGGTGGTGCCTCCAGCTTCCTCGCCGATCGCGTGGAAGAAGAGGGCGAAGTGCGCGTGTTTATCGAGCACAACGACAACTTCCGCCTGCCCGCCAACCCACAAACGCCGGTAATTATGATTGGCCCAGGTACCGGCATCGCACCGTTCCGTGCCTTTATGCAGCAGCGTGCTGCCGATGGCGCAGAAGGTAAGAACTGGCTGTTCTTCGGTAACCCACACTTCACCGAAGATTTCCTCTATCAGGTTGAGTGGCAGCGCTACGTAAAAGAAGGCGTACTGAGCCGTATTGATATGGCTTGGTCTCGCGATCAAAAAGAAAAAGTCTACGTACAAGACAAACTGCGCGAACAGGGCGCAGAGCTGTGGCGCTGGATTAATGACGGTGCCCACATTTATGTCTGCGGCGACGCCAATCGCATGGCGAAAGACGTCGAGCAGGTATTGCTGGAAGTGATTGCTGAATTCGGTGCAATGGACATCGAAGCGGCGGATGAATTTTTAAGTGAGCTGCGCGTTGAGCGCCGTTATCAGCGAGATGTCTACTAATGAGCGAAAAATACCCAGGGCCTTTAGTGGTCGAAGGCAAATTGACTGACGCCGAACGCATGAAGCGTGAGAGTAACTTCCTGCGCGGTACCATCGCGGAAGATCTTAACGATGGTTTGACCGGCGGCTTCCACGGCGATAACTTCCTGCTGATCCGTTTTCACGGTATGTATCAGCAAGATGACCGCGATATACGCGCTGAACGTGCTGCACAGAAGCTGGAGCCGCGTCACGCGATGCTGCTGCGCTGCCGCCTGCCGGGCGGGGTTATCACCCCTACGCAGTGGAAAGCGATCGATAAATTTGCCGCCGATAACACCATATACGGCAGCATCCGCCTGACTAACCGTCAGACGTTCCAGTTCCACGGCATTCTGAAAAAGAACGTTAAGCCGGTGCACCAGATGCTGCACTCGGTCGGTCTTGATGCGTTAGCGACCGCGAACGACATGAACCGAAACGTGCTGTGTACTTCCAACCCGTACGAGTCGCAGCTGCACGCCGAAGCCTACGAGTGGGCGAAGAAGATCTCTGAACATCTGCTGCCGCGGACTCGCGCTTATGCGGAGATCTGGCTCGATCAGAAGAAAGTTGCCACCACCGACGAAGAACCGATCCTTGGTGCGACCTATCTGCCGCGTAAGTTTAAAACCACCGTGGTGATCCCGCCGCAGAACGATATCGATCTGCACGCCAACGACATGAACTTCGTGGCCATCGCGGAAAACGGCAAGCTGATAGGCTTTAACCTGCTGGTGGGCGGCGGTTTATCTATCGAACACGGCAACAAGAAAACCTACGCCCGCACGGCGAGTGAGTTTGGCTTCCTGCCGCTGGAGCATACCCTGGCGGTGGCAGAAGCGGTGGTGACCACCCAGCGCGATTGGGGTAACCGTACCGACCGTAAAAATGCCAAGACTAAGTACACCCTTGAGCGCGTCGGCGTCGACACCTTCAAAGAGGAAGTGGAGCGCCGCGCGGGGATCAAGTTTGAGCCGATTCGCCCGTATGAATTTACCAGCCGTGGCGACCGCATTGGTTGGGTGAAAGGGATCGACAAAAACTGGCACCTGACGCTGTTCATTGAAAACGGCCGTATTCTGGATTATCCAGGTCGTCCGCTGAAAACCGGGCTGCTTGAGATAGCCAAAATCCACAAAGGCGATTTCCGTATTACCGCTAACCAGAACCTGATTATTGCCAGCGTACCGGAAAGCCAGAAGGCGGCAATCGAGAAGCTGGCGCGTGACCACGGGTTGATGAATGCGGTGAAACCGCAGCGTGAAAACTCGATGGCCTGCGTGTCGTTCCCGACTTGTCCACTGGCGATGGCGGAAGCCGAACGTTTCCTGCCGTCGTTTACCGACAAAGTGGAAGCGGTGCTGGAGAAACATGGCATTCCTGACGAGCATATCGTCATGCGTGTGACCGGCTGCCCGAACGGCTGTGGCCGTGCAATGCTGGCGGAAATTGGTCTGGTGGGGAAAGCGCCGGGTCGCTACAACCTGCATCTCGGTGGCAACCGCAGCGGGTCGCGAATTCCACGTATGTATCGCGAAAATATTACCGAGCCGGAGATCCTTGGCTCGATTGACGAACTGGTTGGGCGCTGGGCGAAAGAGCGCGAAGCGGGTGAAGGCTTCGGCGACTTTACGGTGCGTGCGGGCATCATTCGCCCGGTGCTCGATCCAGCGCGAGATTTCTGGGAATAACGTCTGATTGCCGGATGGCGGTGCTATTGCCCCATCCGGCAAAGCGAACAGTGAGGAACCTATGTCCAAACTCGATCTAAACGCGCTAAACGAACTGCCGAAAGTTGACCGCGTGCTGGCGCTGGCGGAAACCAATGCCCAACTGGAAAAGCTGACTGCCGAAGAGCGCGTGGCCTGGGCGCTGGAAAACCTGCCCGGCGAATATGTACTCTCTTCAAGCTTTGGGATTCAGGCGGCAGTCAGTTTGCATCTGGTGAATCAGATTCGCCCGGATATCCCGGTTATTTTGACCGATACCGGCTATCTGTTCCCGGAGACCTATCAGTTTATTGACGAGTTAACGGACAAACTCAAACTCAACCTGCAGGTCTTCCGCGCGAAAGAAAGCGCCGCCTGGCAAGAAGCGCGCTACGGCAAGCTGTGGGAGCAGGGCGTTGAAGGCATTGAGAAATACAATGACATCAACAAAGTTGAGCCGATGAATCGGGCGCTGGAACAGCTGAATGGGCAAACCTGGTTTGCTGGCCTTCGCCGCGAACAGTCCGGCAGCCGCGCCACGCTGCCGGTGCTGGCTATCCAGCGCGGAGTGTTTAAGGTGCTGCCGATCATCGACTGGGATAACCGGACGGTCTACCAGTATCTGCAAAAGCATGGCCTGAAATATCATCCGCTGTGGGATCAGGGCTACCTGTCGGTCGGCGATACCCATACCACCCGTAAATGGGAGCCGGGCATGGCGGAAGAAGAGACGCGCTTCTTTGGGCTAAAACGCGAGTGCGGTCTGCACGAAGGCTAAGCCGAACTGTAAAAATTCAGCGCCTCCTGCTTTATCGCCGGGGGCGTTTTTTTTAGCATGCGAGTGCGCTTCCAGATTTGGCGTCAGGAAACATGAGACTGCGCCGGTCGGTTATAGAATCTCACCGGGTGCTTGAGGCTTTTTGGGCTTTGGGCATTTTCAGGGTTCCAGAAAGACGAAAGCCCCAGGCGATATTTCTATCAACCTGAGGCCAGCGTATGAACCCAGACAGTTCAAATGTTAGCCTCTTCTTTGCAGGGAGGCAAGATATGCTGACAAAGTATGCCCTGGTGGCAATCATTGTGCTGTGTGCAACGGCATTAGGATTCACGCTGATGGTGCGCGATTCGCTGTGCGAATTGAGTATCCGGGAGCGGGGTATGGAGTTTAAGGCTATTCTCGCTTACGAACCGAAGAAGTAGCAATTACGCGGGGAGAAATCCCCGCGTATTGACTGTTTAGATTTATCCTCAGCACCCATCCGTACTAGCTGCGTTTCTCCGCTTTCGCCAGCTCTTTCATCAGCGGCATCATTACTCGAACCACTTCGCGGCTGCGGCGTTCAATTCGTCCCGGCAGCGCTTTATCAAGATATTGCTGGTTATCGAGATGGGCGTTATGCCAGCTGGTGCCATCCGGGAAACTGGCGCTTTTTGCTCGCTGTTGGAAGCCGTCTTTTTTGCCCAGCGACCAGTTGGTGGCCTCAACGGAAAGCACCGGGATCCCCGCTTTATCAAACACGTCGGCATCATTACAGCAGCCAGTTCCTTGTGGATACTGGGGATTTAGCCCGGGGTTCGTTGCTGCGGCAATACCGCGGCTGTGAGCTATCGTCAGCGCGCGGTCGCGGGTCAGTTTACGTACCGAGGCCGGGGTTTTCACGCCGCTGTTAAAATAGATTTTGTCGCCCACGACGAGGTTATCGAGGTTAATCACCAGCAGCGTATTTTTCTTCTCGCCGCTGCTCATGCGCTTTAACAGATTCTCGGCACCGAGTTTTCCTTCCTCTTCACCGCTGGTAGCGATAAAGCGGATCCCGTATTGCGTGGGAATGTTTTTAAAGCGTTCAGCCAGTTCCAGCATCACGCCAAGGCCCATTGCATTGTCGTCGATACCCTGAAGCGTTAGGCCGCCGAGATTTTTTTCTACGTCGCTGTCGCTGTGGGGGGCATAGGTATCCAGATGCGCCATCACGATAATTTGCTGGCTGGATTTGCCTTCATGCGCCGCGATAACGGTACTCCCGGTTATGTTATGCCAGTTTTTACGGTTGTCTTTGCTGGTATAGATGTAGCGGCTGCTGAAGGTGCGAATATCGCTCTGGTAGCCCATTTGGGCAAACTGCTGGCGAATGTAGTCCGCAGAGAGCATCTCAGCGGGTGTACCGGTGATTCGGCCTGGGAAATAGGTGGCGATATAACGAGCCTGAGTATTGGCGATGGTGCCCAGCGGGGCGGTTGCCGCGTGCGCCGGGAGAGTAATACATACGCCGAGCGCCAGGGCTGCCATGCAGTGGCGCAGTGCGGAGAACATAGGTAATCCTTACAACAGAGCAAAAAAATAGACGCGCCTAGTATGAAACCGTGATTTTCATTACACAATTTCAAATGCTCTTAAATGCCGGAAAAATAGCGTGTTAAGCACTTTTTGACATTTGCTTTTCTATCCCGTTATTCCTTTCAGTAACAACTCATTCCTTTTCGTAATTTCATTTGGTCTTAGCCTCCCCCTATAGTCCCTCTATTGCTGATTGTTAGCGAGTTGTAGCACCCACCCGCAATAACAAACAAACCGTGCTGACGACGCTATCAAGCCCCAACACACAACAGACATGCGATGAATCAGGCTTAAGGAATGGTTATGGACCAAAAACGACTTACTCACCTGCGGCAACTGGAGGCGGAAAGCATCCATATCATCCGTGAGGTGGCCGCCGAATTCTCTAATCCGGTGATGATGTACTCCATCGGTAAAGATTCCAGCGTAATGCTGCATCTGGCGCGCAAGGCGTTTTACCCAGGCACGTTACCGTTCCCACTGCTGCACGTGGATACCGGCTGGAAATTCCGCGAGATGTACGAGTTCCGCGACCGCACCGCCAAAGCGTACGGCTGTGAGCTACTGGTACACAAAAACCCGGAAGGGGTGGCAATGGGTATCAACCCGTTTGTCCACGGTAGCGCTAAGCATACCGATATCATGAAAACCGAAGGGCTGAAGCAGGCGCTGAATAAATACGGTTTTGACGCAGCCTTCGGCGGCGCGCGCCGCGATGAAGAGAAATCCCGCGCCAAAGAGCGCATTTACTCCTTCCGTGACCGCTTCCACCGCTGGGACCCAAAAAACCAGCGCCCGGAGCTGTGGCATAACTACAACGGCCAGATTAACAAAGGGGAAAGTATCCGCGTCTTCCCGCTTTCTAACTGGACCGAACTGGATATCTGGCAGTACATCTACCTGGAAAATATTGAGATCGTTCCACTGTATCTGGCCGCCGAGCGTCCGGTACTGGAACGTGACGGTATGCTGATGATGATCGATGACGACAGGATTGATTTACAGCCGGGTGAAGTCATCAAAAAACAGATGGTGCGTTTCCGTACCCTGGGATGTTGGCCGCTGACCGGCGCGGTAGAGTCTGACGCGCAGACGCTGCCGGAAATCATCGAAGAGATGCTGGTCTCGACCACCAGTGAACGTCAGGGACGCATGATTGACCGCGACCAGGCCGGCTCCATGGAGCTTAAAAAACGTCAGGGTTATTTCTAAGGAGCCGCCATGAATACCACTATTGCACAACAAATCGCCGATGAAGGCGGGGTTGAAGCGTATCTGCACGCCCAGCAGCACAAAAGCCTGCTGCGCTTTTTGACCTGCGGTAGCGTGGATGACGGCAAAAGTACGCTGATTGGCCGCCTGCTGCACGACACCCGACAGATTTATGAAGATCAGCTTTCATCGCTGCACAACGACAGCAAACGTCATGGGACCCAGGGTGAGAAGCTCGATCTGGCATTGCTGGTGGATGGCTTACAGGCCGAGCGCGAGCAGGGCATTACCATCGACGTGGCTTATCGCTATTTCTCCACCGAGAAACGTAAATTTATTATTGCCGACACCCCGGGGCATGAGCAGTACACCCGTAACATGGCGACCGGTGCCTCCACCTGCGATCTGGCGATTCTGCTTATCGATGCGCGCAAAGGTGTGCTGGATCAGACCCGCCGCCACAGCTTTATTTCGACGCTGCTGGGCATCAAACACCTGGTGGTGGCGATTAACAAAATGGATCTCGTCGGCTACAGCGAAGAGACCTTTAACACGATTCGCGAAGAGTATCTGACCTTTGCGGAACAGCTGCCGGGCAACCTGGACATTCGCTTTGTGCCGCTTTCGGCGCTGGAAGGCGATAACGTGGCGAGCCAAAGCGCGAATATCCCATGGTACAGCGGCCCAACGCTGCTGGAAGTGCTGGAAACCGTTGAGATTCGTCGCGCGGTTGAAACCCAGCCAATGCGTTTCCCGGTGCAGTACGTTAACCGTCCAAACCTCGATTTCCGCGGTTTCTCCGGTACGATTGCTTCCGGCAGCGTGAAGGTGGGACAGCGTATTAAAGTGCTGCCATCGGGCGTTGAGTCCAGCATTGCGCGTATCGTGACCTTTGACGGCGATCTGCAGGAAGCCGCCGCCGGTGAAGCGGTGACGCTGGTTCTTAAAGACGAAATCGACATCAGCCGCGGCGATTTGCTGCTGGATGCGCAGGATACTTTACCTTCGGTACAGCGCGCTTCGGTAGACGTGGTATGGATGGCAGAGCAGCCGCTGGCTGCCGGGCAAAGCTACGACATCAAAGTTGCTGGCAAGAAAACCCGCGCTCGCGTGGACGGTATTCAGTATCAGGTAGATATCAACAACCTGACTCAGCGCGACGTTGACGCGCTACCGCTGAACGGCATTGGTCTGGTGGATCTCACTTTTGATGAGCCGCTGGTACTCGACAAATATCAGGAGAACCCGGTGACCGGTGGCCTGATCTTTATCGACCGCTTAACCAACGTCACGGTGGGTGCCGGTATGGTGCGTGAGCCGAATACCGAGCAAACTGGCGTGGCGTCTGAGTTCAGCGCTTTTGAGCTGGAACTTAACGCTCTGGTTCGCAAACACTTCCCTCACTGGGGCGCTCGCGATTTGCTGGGAGGAAAATAATGGCTCAGCATGACGAAAATGTCGTCTGGCACGCCCATCCCGTCACCGCGCAGCAGCGTGAGCAACTCCACGGTCACCGTGGAGTTGTGCTGTGGTTCACCGGGCTTTCGGGCTCGGGAAAATCCACCGTCGCCGGAGCGCTGGAGGAAGCGCTGCATCAGCTTGGTGTGAGTACCTATCTGCTTGATGGCGATAACGTACGCCATGGCCTGTGCAGCGATCTCGGGTTTACCGACGGCGATCGTAAAGAGAATATTCGCCGCGTTGGTGAAGTGGCGAAACTGATGGTGGATGCTGGGCTGGTGGTTCTGACCGCCTTTATTTCGCCGCACCGTGCTGAGCGCCAGATGGTACGCGAGCGGGTGGGGGATGATCGTTTCTTTGAAGTCTTTGTCGATACCTCACTGGCAACCTGCGAGGCGCGCGATCCTAAAGGATTGTACAAAAAAGCGCGTGCCGGTGAACTGCGTAATTTTACTGGGATTGATTCAGCATATGAATCCCCAGAGCAGCCCGCTATTCATCTTGATGGTGAACAATTAGTAACAAATTTGGTTGCGCAATTATTAGATCTACTGAGGCAGAGCGATATTATCAGATCCTGAAAAGGTACCGGAGTTTGCTGACTCCGGCCTAACAGGATTAATTATGCGTAATACTCAGAACCTCAACGTGGCCCAAACAGAGTCACTCGCCCCCACATATGATGAAACCAACTGGTCTCTGTCAGGGGCGTTTGTCGGCTTTGTCGCATGGTTGATGGCGCTGGGGATCCCCTATCTGCACTATGGCAATAACACGCTATTCTTCTTTCTGTACACATGGCCTTTTTTCCTGGCTCTGATGCCCGTAGCGGTCGTTATCGGTGTTGCTTTTCACTCCCTGGTGAAGGGCAGGCTGCGTTATACCATTGTGACGACCCTGGCGACGGTTGCCTTACTGTGTGGTTTGTTATTCATGTGGATTATGAGTTAAGGCGTTTGCATGAGACACCCGTCGCCTGATTGACCGGGACAAGACATGCCTTTGCGCGCGTGAAATGTGGTACATTTCCGGCGATATGCAGTATCACCTGCGGCCGGAGTGGAGTCCGACGGCAAGTTATGGGATGATAGTGCCGTTTTTCAGGGGGCAGGATGGGTAAATTAACGCTGCTATTACTGGCTTTGCTGGTCTGGCTACAATATTCCTTATGGTTCGGTAAAAATGGTCTTCACGACTTTAGCCGGGTCAACGACGATGTGTCTGTACAACAAGATACCAACGCAAAATTAAAAGCGCGCAACGATCAGCTTTTCGCCGAAATAGATGATCTTAACGGCGGGCAGGAAGCTATCGAAGAACGTGCTCGTAACGAACTGAGCATGACCCGTCCGGGCGAAACGTTTTATCGTCTGGTGCCGGATGCGTCCAGGCGCAACCAGAGCGCGGGGCAAACGCAAACTAATCGATAATCAGTCCCAGGATGACGACATGGCCGTAACTTTTCCGGGCGTATGCGCCGTGGTGCCGGCAGCCGGATTTGGCCGCCGCATGCAAACGGATTGCCCAAAACAATATCTCTCAATCGGTAACAAAACGATTCTTGAACATTCGGTGGACGCGCTGCTGGCTAATGCCCGCGTCCAGCGGGTGATTATCGCCGTCTCTCCCGGAGACGAACGCTTCCAGCAGCTCCCTCTTGCTCAACATCCGCAGATTACCGTCGTTGATGGCGGTGCCGAACGCGCTGACTCCGTTCTGGCTGGCCTGCGTGCCGCCGGAGATGTGCAGTGGGTTCTGGTACATGACGCTGCCCGCCCATGTCTGCATCAGGACGATTTAGCGCGTTTGTTAAGCCTGAGCGAAACCAGCCGCGTTGGTGGAATTCTCGCCGCACCGGTTCGTGACACGATGAAACGTGCTGAACCAGGAAAAACAGCGATTGCCCATACGGTCGATCGTAACGATTTGTGGCACGCGCTGACGCCCCAGTTTTTCCCACGTGAGCTGCTGCTTGATTGCCTGACTCGTGCATTGAACGAAGGGGCAACGATTACCGATGAAGCGTCAGCCTTAGAGCATTGCGGCTTTCACCCTGAATTGATTGCCGGACGCGCTGATAATATTAAAGTTACTCGCCCGGAAGACCTGGCGCTTGCTGAATTTTACCTCACCCGTACGGGTAACCCGGAGAAAGCATAATGCGAATTGGACACGGTTTTGACGTACACGCCTTTGGAGGCGAAGGCCCGATTATCATTGGCGGAGTGCGTATCCCGTATGAAAAAGGGCTTTTGGCGCACTCCGACGGTGACGTCGCGCTGCATGCGCTGACCGATGCACTGCTGGGCGCCGCGGCGCTGGGAGATATCGGCAAACTGTTCCCGGATACCGATCCGGCTTTCAAAGGTGCCGACAGCCGCGCATTGCTGCGCGAGGCATGGAAACGCGTGCAGGCCAAGGGTTATACGCTGGGTAACGTTGATGTCACCATCATCGCTCAGGCGCCGAAAATGCTGCCGCATATCCCGCAAATGCGCGTGTTTATTGCCGAAGACCTCGGCTGCCATATGGATGATGTCAACGTTAAAGCAACCACCACCGAGAAGCTCGGCTTCACCGGCCGTGGGGAAGGCATTGCCTGCGAAGCGGTTGCGCTGCTGAATAAGGCGACGTCATGATAGCGTTTGATGAGTTGACCTGGTTGCACGATAAGCCGCAGAGTTCGGGGCTCCTGAAGGCCAATCCGGAAGATTTTCTGGTGGTTGAAGACTTGGGTTTTGAACCGGACGGCGAAGGCGAACATATTCTGGTCCGCATTCTGAAAAATGGCTGTAACACCCGCTTTGTTGCCGATGCGCTCGCCAAATTCCTTAAAATACACGCCCGTGAAGTGAGCTTTGCCGGGCAAAAAGATAAACATGCAGTCACTGAACAGTGGCTGTGCGCTCGCGTGCCGGGCAAAGAAATGCCGGATTTAACCCAGTTTCAGCTGGAAGGCTGCCAGGTACTGGAATATGCGCGCCATAAGCGTAAGCTGCGTTTAGGGGCGCTCAAAGGCAATCAGTTCACGCTGGTGCTGCGCGAAATCAAAGGGCGCGACGAAGTCGAAGCCCGTTTGCAGGCAATTGTTGACCGTGGCGTGCCTAACTACTTTGGCTCTCAGCGCTTCGGGATTGGCGGCAGCAACCTGCTGGGCGCGCTGCGCTGGGCGGAAAGCGGAGCACCGGTGCGCGATCGTAATAAACGCAGTTTTTGGTTGTCGGCGGCCCGCAGCGCGTTGTTTAATCAGATTGTGAGTGAACGCCTAAAAAAACCGGACTTTAATCAAGTTGTTGACGGCGATGCGCTACAATTATCCGGGCGTGGCAGCTGGTTTGTTGCCAGCCTTGAGGAGCAGGCAATCTTGCAGGCTCGCGTCGACGCGCGTGAATTGATGATTACCGCAGCGCTGCCGGGTAGCGGCGACTGGGGAACTCAGCGCGATGCGCTGGAATTTGAAAAAACCGTGCTGGCTGAAGAAACCGCGCTGCAGTCTTTGCTTGAGCGCGAAAAAGTTGAGGCCGCTCGCCGCGCGATGCTGCTTTATCCGCAGCAAATGAGCTGGAACTGGTGGGACGATGTCACCGTCGAACTGCGTTTCTGGCTACCCGCAGGCAGCTTTGCAACCAGCGTGGTAAGGGAACTTATCAATACAACAGGTGATTATGCGAATATTGCTGAGTAACGATGACGGGATTCATGCGCCAGGAATTCAGGCGTTGGCCAGAGCCTTACGGGAATTTGCCGAGGTTCAGGTCGTTGCACCCGATCGTAACCGCAGTGGCGCATCAAACTCGCTGACCCTGGAATCTTCGCTCCGTACCTTCACTTTCGATAATGGCGACATTGCCGTGCAGATGGGCACGCCAACGGATTGTGTCTACCTGGGCGTCAATGCGCTCATGCGTCCGCGTCCGGATATTGTGGTTTCCGGAATTAATGCCGGGCCCAATCTGGGCGATGATGTTATCTATTCCGGCACGGTCGCGGCCGCAATGGAAGGCCGTCATTTAGGTTTTCCGGCTCTGGCCGTCTCGTTAAACGGCCATCAGCACTATGCGACGGCGGCCGCCGTGACTTGTTCGCTGCTGCGGGCGCTGGCCCGCGAGCCGCTGCGCACCGGGCGTATTCTGAACGTCAACGTCCCCGATCTGCCTCTTGATCAAATCAAAGGGATTCGCGTGACGCGCTGTGGCAGCCGCCACCCAGCGGATAAAGTGATTCCACAGCAGGATCCGCGCGGTAACACGCTGTATTGGATTGGTCCGCCGGGGGATCGGTGCGATGCGGGTCCGGATACGGATTTTGCCGCCGTTGACGCCGGTTACGTTTCGGTAACTCCGCTGCACGTGGATCTCACTGCGCATAGCGCACATGAAGTGGTGTCCGATTGGCTGGAGCAGGTGAGGGTCGACGCGCAATGGTAGTCAGTAAACGCATCCAGAGTCTGTTGGACCAGCTTCACCAGCTTGGCATTCGCGATGAGCGGGTGCTTGATGCCCTGGCGCAGGTACCGCGCGAAAAGTTTATCGATGAAGCGTTTGAACACAGTGCGTGGGACAACGTAGCGCTGCCTATCGGGATGGGGCAAACCATTTCGCAACCTTATATGGTGGCGCGCATGACTGAATTACTCGAGCTGACGCCGGAGTCCCGAGTGTTGGAAATCGGCACCGGCTCGGGCTACCAGACGGCGATTCTGGCGCATCTGGTGCACCATGTCTGCTCGGTTGAGCGGATTAAAAGTCTGCAATGGCACGCAAGGCGTCGCCTGAAGCAGCTTGATTTGCATAATGTATCTACCCGTCATGGCGATGGCTGGCAGGGGTGGCAGGCTCGTGCCCCGTTTGACGCCATTATCGTGACGGCGGCTCCGCCGGAGATTCCGGTTGCGTTAATGTCGCAGCTGGATGACGACGGCATTCTCGTATTACCCGTGGGCGATGATCAGCAGTATCTGAAACGCGTTCATCGGCGGGGAGGCGAATTTATTATTGATACCGTCGAGGCCGTTCGCTTCGTCCCTCTGGTGAAGGGGGAACTGGCCTGAGACCCGGATTTTTCTGAGGGTTTTCAGCCTAATTCAGCGTATGGTGAACACGTTTTCCAGTGTTCATGACGTGCGTTGCGCGGTATTAAGTCACTGGCAGTTAACCTATTCCTGGGGGATAAATGAGCGCGGGAAGCCCTAAATTTAACGTTAATCGTGTAGTGGCATTGTCACTGATTTCACTTTGGCTGGCCGGTTGTTCTTCATCGAATAATGCGCCAGCGCCCGTTAGCACCGTCAACAGCAACGGCTCTGGCAGCACCAGCTCCGGCATGCTGATTACACCGCCGCCAAAAATGGGCAGCACGGCGCAGTCCACACCTCAGATTCAACCGGTACAGCCGGTTCAGACGCAGCAGATTCAACCACAGCAGCGCGTGGTTCAGCCGGTCGCACAGCAGCCGGTGCAAATGGAAAATGGTCATATCGTCTACAACCGTAAGTACGGTGATATTCCAAAAGGCAGCTACGCAGGTGGCAGCACCTATACGGTGAAGCACGGCGACACGCTGTTCTATATTGCCTGGGTGACCGGCAACGACTTCCGCGACCTTGCGCAGCGTAACAATGTTGCCGCACCTTATGCA
Organism: Kluyvera intermedia; assembly: GCF_021440345.1. GTDB lineage: Bacteria > Pseudomonadota > Gammaproteobacteria > Enterobacterales > Enterobacteriaceae > Kluyvera > Kluyvera intermedia_A. The sequence goes on along the minus strand of NZ_JAKCNS010000048.1, from coordinate 52,720 downwards.
TTGAACGTAGGCCAGGTACTGCAGGTAGGCAATGCGTCAGGTCAGCCGATTACCGGTAATAACCCGGTCGCGATAGCGAGTGCGCAGACCAGTAGCGGAAATTCCGGATTAGTCTCAAAACCTGCACAAAATTCAACCGGGGCTGTTGCGTCGACTACGACAATTACGTATTCTGAGGATTCAGGTGAACAAAGTGCTAATAAAATGTTGCCTAATAACAAGCCTACGACGACTACCGTCACAGCGCCTGTAACAGCACCTACTACGAGCACAACCGTAGCGACTGCCAGCAGTACATCAACCAGCTCGCCAATTTCTTCCTGGCGCTGGCCTACTGACGGCAAGATTATCGAAAACTTTAGCGGCACCGACGGTGGCAATAAAGGTATCGATATTGCGGGCAGTAAAGGACAGGCAATCGTCGCAACCGCCGATGGGCGCGTCGTCTATGCCGGTAACGCACTGCGCGGTTACGGTAATCTTATTATCATCAAACACAACGATGATTACCTGAGTGCTTACGCTCATAACGATACGATGCTGGTAAAAGAGCAACAAGATATCAAGGTGGGGCAGAAAATCGCTACCATGGGTAGCACAGGCACAAGTTCGACACGTTTGCATTTTGAAATTCGTTACAAGGGGAAATCCGTCAACCCGCTGCAGTATTTACCGCAGCGATAATTCGGCAAAGTACTTCACATGAACGCTTTCAGGTGGCGTCGGCAGCAGCAGGGGCTACCTGAAAAGTGACATGCTAAGGTGCATTGCCTGGGGATCACGGGTAGGAGCCACCTTAATGAGTCAGAATACGCTGAAAGTTCATGATTTAAATGAAGATGCGGAGTTTGATGAGAATGGAGCAGAGACTTTTGATGAAAAAGTCCTGAATGAAGAGGAACCCAGTGACAGCGAACTCGCCGAAGAGGAGCTTTTATCGCAGGGTGCCACTCAACGTGTACTCGATGCGACTCAGCTTTATCTGGGGGAGATCGGTTATTCTCCATTATTAACCGCAGAAGAAGAAGTCTACTTTGCTCGCCGTGCTCTGCGTGGCGATGTCGCCTCACGCCGCCGGATGATTGAAAGCAACCTCCGTCTGGTAGTGAAAATTGCTCGCCGTTATGGCAATCGTGGTCTGGCACTGCTGGATCTTATCGAAGAGGGCAACCTGGGGCTGATTCGCGCCGTAGAGAAGTTCGACCCGGAGCGTGGGTTCCGCTTTTCAACCTATGCCACGTGGTGGATCCGTCAGACTATTGAACGGGCTATCATGAACCAAACCCGCACAATCCGTCTGCCAATCCATATCGTTAAAGAACTGAACGTCTATCTGCGTACCGCGCGTGAACTGTCACATAAACTGGATCACGAGCCGAGCGCCGAAGAGATAGCAGAACAGTTGGATAAGCCCGTTGATGACGTTAGCCGGATGCTGCGCCTCAATGAACGCATCACTTCAGTTGATACGCCACTGGGCGGGGATTCTGAAAAAGCGCTGCTGGATATCCTGGCCGATGAAAATGAAAACGGCCCGGAAGACACCACGCAGGACGATGATATGAAACAAAGCATCGTCAAATGGCTGTTCGAACTGAACGCCAAGCAGCGTGAAGTGCTGGCGCGTCGTTTTGGCCTGCTGGGCTATGAAGCGGCAACGCTGGAAGATGTGGGCCGTGAAATCGGTCTGACCCGCGAACGCGTACGTCAGATTCAGGTTGAAGGTCTGCGCCGTCTGCGGGAAATCCTGCAGGGTCAGGGGCTTAACATCGAAGCACTGTTCCGCGAGTAAGTGAACATTCGTCAAAAAGGCCAGTCTGTGACTGGCCTTTTTCTTTTGCCGCTCGGGATGGCAAAGTGCCCCATGGCTTTGAGGCCGCGCCGCTAGCCCATCATTTTTCGCACCAGTTTGGTAAACAGCGCGCGCTCTTCATCGCTCAACCTGCCGAGAAATTCTTCGTCTACGCCGTTGCCGATTGGTTTTCTGGTGTTTAACAAGGCCTCTCCTTCCGGCGTGAGAAACACAAATCGCCGACGTTTATCGGCAGGATCGGGCTCGCGTCTCACCAGATTACGGCTCTCCATTCGACTGAGCATCTCTGCCAGCGTGGCTTTTGTGCTGACGGCGACTTCGGTGAGTTCGACCTGTTCAATGCCTGGATGTTCGGCAATCGAGCGCATAACCGCATACTGGGGTTTGGTCAGCTCCGGCAATTCGTGCTGCCAGCGTGCCGTGTGCTGTTGAAAAAGCTGGCGTAGCAGGTGAAATGCTTCGTTTCTTAACTCCATGAAAACCCCATCTTAAAAATGCGTATCCTCCATGATAGCCGCTCCTGGCGGCTTTTATCATCCTTCATCTTTAAGCTTTAAGTGCGATCGTGTACGAACAATATTGCCAGCAGGCGTGTTCAGGCGTAGTTTCAGAACAAATGTTCGTACACGAACAAATATTGAGGCCAAAATGAGATTGATTGTTGGAATGACTGGCGCGACCGGTGCGCCGCTCGGCGTTGCGTTATTACAGGCGCTACGCGACATGCCCGATGTGGAGACTCATCTGGTGATGTCGAAATGGGCCAAAACGACGATTGAGCTTGAGACCCCGTATAGCGTACGGGAAGTCACCGAGCTGGCCGATTTCTCCCACAGTCCCGCCGATCAGGCCGCCGTTATCTCATCAGGCTCTTTTCGTACCGACGGCATGATTGTCATCCCTTGCAGTATGAAAACGCTGGCGGGGATCCGCGCAGGTTATGCCGATGGGCTGGTTGGGCGCGCCGCCGATGTGGTGCTCAAAGAGGGACGCAAGCTGGTGTTGGTGCCGCGTGAAATGCCGCTCAGCACCATTCACCTGGAAAATATGCTGGCGCTGTCGCGCATGGGCGTGGCGATGGTGCCGCCTATGCCAGCGTACTACAACCATCCGCAAACCATTGATGATGTTACCCATCATGTCGTGACGCGGGTGCTGGATCAGTTTGGCCTTGAACACCGTCAAGCACGCCGCTGGGGCGGGTTACGGGCTGATAAATATTCACAGGAGAATGCATAATGGCTTTTGATGATTTACGCAGTTTTTTGCAGGCGCTGGAAGAGCAGGGGCAGCTGCTTAAAATCAGTGAAGAGGTAAACGCCGAGCCGGATCTGGCAGCTGCTGCCAATGCGACGGGCCGTATTGGCGACGGTGCGCCAGCGCTGTGGTTTGATAATATTCGCGGCTTTACCGATGCGCGCGTGGCGCTAAATACGATCGGCTCGTGGCAAAACCATGCAATATCCATGGGGCTGCCGATCAATACGCCAGTCAGAAAGCAGATTGATGAATTTATCCGTCGCTGGGATAAATTTCCCGTGGCACCTGAACGCCGTGCGAATCCCGCCTGGGCTGAAAATACCGTCGATGGTGAAGAGATTAACCTGTTCGATATTTTGCCGCTGTTTCGTCTGAACGACGGCGATGGCGGTTTTTATCTCGATAAAGCCTGTGTGGTCTCACGCGATCCGCTTGATCCTGATAACTTCGGTAAGCAAAACGTCGGTATCTACCGAATGGAAGTGAAGGGCAAGCGTAAGCTCGGTCTACAGCCTATCCCGATGCACGATATCGCGCTGCATCTGCATAAAGCCGAAGAGCGTGGGGAAGATCTGCCGATCGCGATTACCCTTGGTAACGACCCTATCATCACCCTGATGGGCGCTACCCCGCTGAAATATGACCAATCAGAATATGAGATGGCCGGTGCGCTGCGCGAAAGCCCATACCCAATCGCTACCGCGCCGCTGACCGGTTTTGATGTGCCGTGGGGCTCTGAAGTGATCCTCGAAGGGGTGATTGAAAGCCGTAAGCGTGAGATTGAAGGGCCATTCGGCGAATTCACCGGGCACTATTCCGGCGGCCGTAATATGACGGTGGTGCGCATCGATAAAGTTTCTTACCGCACCAAACCCATTTTTGAATCTCTCTACCTTGGCATGCCGTGGACCGAAATTGATTATCTGATGGGCCCGGCCACCTGCGTGCCGCTGTATCAACAGCTGAAGGCGGAATTCCCGGAAGTGCAGGCGGTCAATGCGATGTATACCCACGGCCTGCTGGCGATTATCTCGACCAAAAAACGCTACGGTGGTTTTGCTCGCGCGGTAGGGCTGCGCGCCATGACCACGCCGCACGGCCTGGGCTACGTGAAAATGGTGATTATGGTTGATGAAGACGTTGACCCGTTCAACCTGCCGCAGGTGATGTGGGCGCTGTCGTCGAAGGTTAACCCAGCGGGCGATTTGGTCCAGTTGCCGAACATGTCGGTGCTGGAACTCGACCCTGGCTCAAGCCCGGCGGGGATCACCGATAAAATGATTATCGATGCGACCACGCCGGTTGCGCCGGACAATCGTGGCCACTACAGCCAGCCGGTACAGGACCTGCCTGAAACCAAAGCCTGGGCTGAAAAACTGACCGCTATGTTGGCTAACCGTAAGTAAGGAGGAAAAGATGATTTGTCCACGTTGCGCCGATGAACATATTGAAGTGATGGCGAAATCGCCCGTAAAAGATATCTGGACCGTCTATCAGTGTCAGCATTGCCTGTACACCTGGCGCGATACTGAACCGCTACGCCGTACCAGCCGCGAGCACTATCCGGAGGCCTTCCGTATGACGCAAAAAGATATTGATGATGCGCCGATGGTACCGAGTATTCCGCCGCTGCTGGCGCTGGATAAGCGCTAACCGACTCCATCCACTCCACGCCATAAAGCGTGGAGTGGAATAGACGCTAGATTGCCCACCCTCCCGCGTAGAATGCCACCAGAGCAACCGCGATAATCACCGTGCCAATATTGAGTTTTTGCCACTCACGCGCCGCCAGCCGACCAATGACCAGGGTGACAAAACCGAGCATGATGCCGGTAACAATATTACAGGTCAGAACGATAAAGACTGCGCAAACCAACCCCGACATCGCATCGATGAAATCATTGAAATCAAGTTTTGATACGTTGCTCAGCATCAATAGGCCGACGTACATCAATGCAGGTGCAGTGGCATAGCCGGGGATCAGGAATGAGAGCGGTGATAGGAAGAGAATAACCAGGAACAGGCAGCCGACCACGGCGGCGGTCAGGCCGGTTTTTCCGCCTGCTGCGGTCCCTGCGGCCGATTCAATATAAACGGCCGCAGGTGCCGCGCCGACCAGGCCCGAGAAGACGGAACTGATGGAGTCACTGGTCAGTGCTTTACCGCCATTGATTATCTGGTTGTCTTTATCCAGAAGGTTCGCCTGGCCCGCAACGGCACGAATGGTGCCGGTTGCGTCAAAGACCGCCGTCATCACCAGAGCCAATACGCTGGGTAATACCGTAGGCTTGAGCGCCCCCATAATATCCAGGCTAAAGATCAATGATTTACCGTCTGGCCCGCTGAGGCTGGGTATCGCGACCAGACCATGGTATTGCACTTCAGGGTCAAAAATGAGGCCGATAATCGAGATAACGATAATGACCAGCAGGATCCCACCGGGAACCCGACACTTTTCCAGGCCAAAAATGACGGCTAGGCCGAGTAAGCTCATGATGACGGGAAAGGAATCAAAGGCACCGAGGGCAACAGGCAGGCCTTCCAGCGGGTTTTTAATCACCATTCCCACGCCGTTTGCCGCGATCAGCAGCAGAAATAGCCCAATGCCAATCCCGGTGCCATGCGCAATACCCATTGGCAGGTTACGCAGAATCCAGGTGCGTATGCCGGTAACGGAAATGGCCGTGAAGATGACCCCCATCAGGAAAACAGCGCCCAGAGCGACAGGCACGCTGATATGCTGCCCGAGAACCAGACTAAAAGCGGTAAATGCAGTCAGCGAAATGGCGCAGCCGATAGCCATCGGCAGATTTGCCCACAGCCCCATCAGTAACGAGCCGAAGCCCGCGACCAGACAGGTGGCGACGAATACCGCCCCGGGTGGGAAACCGGCTTTGCCTAACATTCCCGGTACCACAATAACCGAATACACCATGGCTAAAAACGTAGTGAGCCCGGCGAGGATCTCCCGGCGAACGCTGCTGCCGCGCGCTGAGATGTGGAAATAGTTATCTAACGCACCGTGCAAGGATGAGGAAGCGGGAGTTTGTTGCATTTCTCCAGACATAATGGTGCCCTCAAAGAGTGTGAGTTTTGTGTTTAAAATGAATTAGCTACGTTCATATACCAACCGGCCATCGATATAGGTACGGTAGATAGAGCGGTCATCCCCCAGCGTCATCATCACGAACAGCTTGTCAGCCAGAGAAATGGAGTTGTCATAGCGAAGTTGCTGCAATGGCGTAGCGGTAGGTTCGAGCACCACGAAATCGGCTTCTTTACCCAGATTGAAATTGCCAATCAAATTATCCAGCCCCAAGGCCTTCGCACCGCCTAGCGTGGCGAGATAAAAGGCTTCGAATGCGGAAAGCCGATAGCCCTGGAGCTGCACTACTTTGTAGGCTTCATTCAGGGTTTGCAGCATGTTGAATGTCGTGCCGGCGCCAATATCGGTGCCCATGCCAACGTTAACTTTTTTGTGCCATGCTTTTTGCAGGTTAAACAACCCGCTGCCGAGATACAGGTTGGAGGTTGGGCAAAAAGCGATGCTGGAATGCGTTTCGCTCAGACGATCCCACTCTTTTTCTTCAAGATGCACGCAGTGGGCAAAGACGCAATTTTTACCGGTCAAACCGAACTGGTGATAGACATCGAGATAGCCATCGTGATTAGGGTAAAGTTCTTTGACCCATGCGATTTCGTCCTTATTTTCGCAAAGGTGAGTGTGTACCCAGGTGTCGGGATATTCTTCGCGCAGCCGCTGCGCCATTGCCAGTTGTTCAGGTGATGACGTTGGGGCGAATCGAGGGGTGATGGCATATAGCAGTCGGCCATTTTTATGCCAGCGCTCGATCAGCTCTTTGCTTTGCTGATAGCTGCTTTGCGCATCATCAAGGAGATATTCAGGGGCGTTGCGATCCATCATCACCTTACCGGCGATCATGCGCATATTAATATGGCTTGCCGCTTCGAACAGGGCATCGACCGATTGTGGGTGCACGGTACCAAAGACCAATGCTGTCGTGGTGCCGTTACGCAGAAGCTGCTTCAAGAAAAAGGTCGACATCTCCCGAGCGTAGTCGAGATCCTGATAGCGTCGTTCAGTTGGGAAGGTGTGCTTATTGAGCCATTCCAGTAATTGCTCGCCGTAGGCGCCCACCATCTCGCTTTGTGGGTAGTGGATATGCGTATCAACAAACCCTGGCACCACCAGTTTGCCGCGATAATCACGAATGCGGATGGTTTCTGGGATCAGGTGTTTTCCCTCTTTCCACTCACCAAACCATTCAACCTTACCGTTGCGGATTAACAATAAGCCGTCTTCAATAAAGCGCAGCGCTGACTCGATCTCTTCCGGATGCGTAATGGTGCGCGTGATATCAATAAAGCTTCCACGAACCGCTTTAATCTTATTATCTTCAGACATGATGCATTCCTTTATTATTTAATTCGTATCCTTCGCGGATGAGACGGCGGGCAATATTTCCTCAGGCCGATAGCCGCCGGGCAAAATTAAATTCAGCACGATGGCGGTCAATCCCCCTGCACAAATCGGATTTTCAACCAGTACATAAATTGAGGCCGGTAATATTTTGAATATCTCTGGGTCGTAGGATACGCCGAGTCCCAAACCTAAGGAGGTGGCAACGATTAAGGTATCGCGACGTTTTAAACCGTTGGTAATAATGATGCGGATTCCCGCTATAGCGATCATCGAGAACATTAGCGTCATGGCACCGCCCAGAACAGCCGATGGAATAGTGGTGAAGAAACCGCCGATGGCTGGGAATAGACCAAGAATGACCAGCATAACGGCAATGACCCGGCCGATATGGCGGGAGGCCACGCCGGTCATTTGAATGACGCCATTGTTTTGGGCAAAAGTGGTGAGGGGTAATGAGCCAACGGCTGAAGCAATGACCGAAACGATACCATCGGCCAGCACACCGCCTTTCAGGCGCGACTGATATTCTTCCCCCTGAATCGGGCGGTTAGAGACCATGGCGGTAGCCGTAATATCCCCGACGGCTTCCAGCACGCTGAGTAAATAAATGGTGCCGACGACCAGAAAATGATGAAAGCTGAAATGAAAACCGTATTTGAACGGTACAGGAATGGTGATGAGCGGTAAGTTTTTCAAACCGCTGAAGTCGACCATACCCAGACATAATGAAACGATATAGCCAACAAATAACCCAATCGCGATACCGCCCATTCGTAACAGAGGGCTACGGCAACAGTTGAAGGCAATAACCACAATTAAGACCAGCAGGCCCACGCCAATATGCTGATAGCTGCCGAAGGTACCGCTGCTTTTAGCCGCAAAACCGCCGCCAAAATCAATAATGCCGACTTTGATTAAGCTCAGGCCAATCATCAGAACCACAATGCCGCTGACGGTAGGCGTAATGACCCGGCGTAAATAGGGCAGAATAAATGAAGCGCCGACGACCAAAAATGCGCCCACAAACGAAATTCCGAGCAGTGACGACATGATAAGTTCTTCATGAAAACCGTCGCTCTTCATGCTGCTACCCAGTGCAATCATCACGGTCACGAAAGAAAAATTAACCGACTGAATTGATAGCAGACCGGAGCCCACGATTCCGTATCGGTTTACCTGGAGCCAGGTACCGACACCCGAGGCTATCATCGCCATTGAGACCAGATACGCCGTCGTCTCGGTAGAGAGTTGTAATGCCGCGCTAACGATTAAGGCTGGTGTTACCATCGGCACAAATATCGCTAATAAATGCGTAATTGCGCCAATAATAGCCTGGTAAAATGGTGGCTTATCCTCCAGTTCATATATCAGGTCGGCATTCGTGCGAGTTATATCAGACATCCCTTCACTCCTTCTAAAGCAAATTTGATCATCTGATTTTGAGGAAAGCATTGGCGAATTTTGGGCGTAGAAGACCCTGAGAATGCGTTATCTCAATTCGCTATACACGTCATCCTGCTAAACCGGTGGGGTGTAAACGGGCCGTCGAAACGGCCCGCTGTCGTTATATATTTCCTAAAGCACGCAGTATTTTTTCTGCACTGAAGTGCCACTCGCGCAACCAAACGCCGCAGGCATCGTGAATTGCGGTGGCGATAGCCGGTGCCGCGCCGTTAACGCCAATTTCGGAAATTGATTTCGCGCCGAAGGGGCCGACCTTATCATCGCTGGGTACCAGTACCGCACGGAAATCACGTGGAATATCGCCGATTTTCGGTGCGCCGTAGGTCCGCAGGTCGCGGGTGAGGGGATGGCCGTGGGCATCATAGATAATCTCTTCACTCAGGCTGTGGCCGATGGCGCGCATGGTGGCGCCGTAGATTTGCCCCAGCGCCAGTTCCGGGTTAACTGGGGTGCCGCAGTCGAGTAAGGCATAAAACTTATCAAGGCGAATTTCCCCGGTACGGGTATTCACTCCGAGTTCGACAAAGTTTGCGCCATAGGGGAAGGCGAAGTCAGGCGTGATGTAGCAGGCTGTGGCAGACAGAGCGCCGAAGCCCGTACCGGTTTCCCCCAGATGAGCAATATCACCAAAGCTCACTTCACCGCTCTTACCGCGAACGACACCCGGTGTCGCAATGATGACGTCGGCTAACGGTTCATTGAGCATTTCAGCGCCATGGAACAGGATTTTATCACGCAGATTTTCCGCCGCTTTGCGCGCCGCGTTGCCAGAGAAACAGGTTCCTGAAGAGGCATAAGCGCCTTTATCAAACAGTGCGCTATCCGTATCACCGGAAATGACCTGGACGTCAGACAGCGGGCAATGCAGCACTTCGGCGGTCAGCTTGGCGACAACCGTATCCAGCCCGGTGCCGATATCCGCGCCGCCGGACTGCACGATAAAGGTCCCGTCAGACTCCAGCTTGATTAAGCAGTTCGCCTGGTCGATATCCGGAATGCCTGATTTCTGCATAATAATCGCCACCCCGCGGCCGATGCGCCAATCGCCGTGGTGTGATTTTGGCGATGACCACTGGATCATCTCCCGGCCCTGGCGCAGGATCTCCTCAAGCGCGCAGCTGGCGGCAGAAGGCACCGACGTTGGGGCTTTACCTTCACCGATTGCGCCAAGGATTTTGAGCTCCTGGCCTTCATGCACGCGATTGCGTTCGATGATTTCCAGTTGATCGATTTGCAGCTGTTCTGCCAGCTCCGCTAAAGCCATCGTCATGGCGAAATTGCCTTTTGGGGCGCCATAGCCTTGATAAGCGCCGGTCGGGCAAATATTGCTGTAGTAGGTCGTTACCTGAAAATCGACGTTATCACAGGGATACAGCGGCAGCGACAGCGCAGGGCCATTGCAGGGAACGGTCAGCGCATGATTACCGTAAGGCCCGGTGTTGGCGCAGAAATCCATTTTTACGGCGGTCAGCCGACCATCTTTTTTCGCCCCGAGTTTAACCGTCACCTTGGCGACGTGGCGCGAGGTATTGGCAATAAACTCTTCCTCACGGGTATAGCGGAAATAGACCGGACGCCCCGTCACGCAGGTCGCCCAGGCGCAAACCTCTTCTAACAAAATGTCCTGTTTTGAACCGAAGCCGCCACCAACACGTTCCTTGATAACGTGAACCTTATGCTGCTTCATGCCGACAAGGCGTGCGACCTGGCGACGAACGTGCCACGGAACCTGGGTAGACGCGTGAATGACTAAGCGATCGCCATCCATTCGCGTAAAGCACACGTGAGGTTCTGCCGGACACTGCTGCGCCTGAGTTGAACGATAGGTTCGTTCAATAATGACGTCGGCATCGGCAAAGCCTTTTTCCATATCGCCGATATGGCCGTGGATGCTGGCGGCGATATTCTTACGCGGGCGCGAACCAATGGGGAAATTAACGATCATATGCTCGCCGCGTTGGGTGGCATGCTGATTATCTTCCTCCAGTGTGTCCGGGGCTCCGACACCGTAAATGACTGGCTCATCGTGCACTACCGGCGCATTGTCCGCCATCGCTTCGTCAATCGACATGACGGGTTTAAGCACATGGTACTCAACATTAATGAGGGCGAGTGCGGACAGCGCAATCTCTTCGCTCTCGGCTACCACGGCAGCTACGCGGTCGCCGACGTGGCGCAGTTTTTTGCCAAACATTCGCCGGTCTAACGGCGATGGCTCTGGCGCACTTTGGCCGCCGGGCGTGTAGTAAATATCCGGGCAGTTACGATGGGTAATGATATGAACAACGCCAGGCAGGGCCTCCGCCTGGCTGACGTCGAGATGCGTAATCAGCGCATGTGCGTGCGGGCTGCGTAACATTTTGATGACGCAGGCATTGGCGGTTACGCGATCCTCAACATAGCAAGGTTTGGCCTGCACCATGATGGCGGCATCTGATTTAGGATGCAGTTTACCGACCACGTTAAGATCGGGACGGAAGGTCGGGGCGATAGTTGAGGTGGCGTCAGGATTGGCTTTCCGGGCAATAGCGAGTTCGATGACCTGATAATATTGCTGCCAGCCAGCGTCCCGACTGAACAAACCGGAAAGTGCGTCATCGATCTCTTCGCGGGTTGGGGCTGCAATTCTATCGAGAAGATCGGTAATAATGAGTGCCGCCGCGGGATCGTTATAGCCAGACTGAACGACGCCAACATCAATCATCGCCTGTTGGACAAGGCTGGGCTCGTTCCATTTGCCCAATGATTCTGCGGTTAAAATGACCGCCTGCTCCAATTGTGCGGCAATCAGCAAGGAGGCATTGACGATATGGCCGTTAAAAATAATGGCGTCAGAGCCGGCAAATCCAAAACCGTCATCGCTGTTACGTACTGAATGCATGCCGAGTTTAAACAGGAGTTTCTGCACGTTTTCACCCACGTTGACTCGCATTTCCTGGGTGATACCGTTTAGCGTAAAATGAACCATCATGCTATTTCCTCCCCCATTTGCTGGCAGTCGGCATAGAGATCTGCCACGACAACGCCGGTGATATAGCGTTTATAGGCAATACTGCCGCGCAGATCTGCCTGTGGGAAAATTGCGCTAGCGACGGCCTGTTCCAGCGCGCTGCCTTCTAGCCTTTGCGCTTCAATATCGCGCAGGCGCTGCGTGTGCGGCGTGACGCCATTAAGGGCAATTCGCACACCGTCATGTTCAGTGAGTGCGACCGCCGCAGTGACAACCGTTAACCCCGCTTGTGAGCGGCTGATTTTGCGCGTCGCGCAGAAACGATAGGGATCTTTAATCACGATTTCGGTTATCAAACGGTCGTCCGGATGGGCCAGATAATCTTCCAGCGCCAGCGTTTCGCCATTACCAAACAGCAGCAAGGTGTCCAGCGCCAGGAGTACCGGAAGTAATACGGACTCTTCCTGGCGAGCGGCGATTTCTCCACCAAGAGTGGATTGATTACGAAGGTGTCGGGAATAGACAAACCCCAGCGCGTCGTAAAGTGCGGAAGAGATAAAATGGGTATCGCGCAGCATCTGTAGAGATGTCATGGCGCCAATACGCAATGTGCCGTTATCCCAATCGACCCACGATAGTTCTAAATCGTGAAGCGAGATAGCAATGCGCTTATTGGTACGCGTTGGCGTTGCGTTGAGTTTGCTGCCGCCAGCAAACCAGGTGGCTTCATCCTGATAGCGGCGTTTAAGCTCAAGAGCCTGTTCGACAGAATCGGGCCTGAAAAATTGTTCGATCATAAACTGTCCTTATGCTCCTCTCTTTAGAAATGACTGAGAGCCTGTATCGGTAGCGGCCTTTCTGGCCGTGAGTAAATCGAAACGTATTTAGAATTGGGATATATGCAGCAACGTCCATACCACACTTACTGGTCGATGGAATAAAAAGAGAATTATGTGAGTGACTTCTAATTCTGAATCGACTTTGTGAAATACATCGCTTTTATTGCGCGGGAGATCTATTTGTTGGTTACGTGAGGTATTGTCTTTTATTATTTTTATCGAATTCCCGCTAATGATGGGAATCTCTCATTATGATAATGATAAATGCAGGATGACTCCTGAGAATATGATGAATAAGAGACGTCCCTGTCTCTTTGGCGGTATTACTGTTCTTGCTCACAGGCCCGCACGGTATTCACAATGGTCTGATAGCCGGTACAGCGGCACAGATTTCCAGCCAGGCCGCGGCGAATTTCAAGAATGGTGAGCGGCGAATTATGCGGTTTAGCCAGCATTGCCGTGGTGGCCATGATAAACCCCGGCGTACAGAAGCCGCACTGGATGGCGCCCGATTCGGCATAGGCTTGTTGAATCGGTGAAAGCTGCTCGCCGCGAGATTCGCCTTCCAGCGTCCGAATCTGTTTCCCCGCGGCCCAGACGGCCAGATAGAGACAGCTATCCACGGCAATACCGTCAATCAGCACGGTGCAGGCTCCGCATTCCCCCACGCAACAGCCCTGTTTGACGCTCAGATAACCCTGTTCCCGAAGCAGATCTGCCAACGGCATGCCCGGAATTATATCGGCTGCAAAAGCCATTCCGTTGATGGTGCATTCCAGCTCGATTCTGTCAGTGCGCTTCATAGCAGCTTTCCTCCCGCCGCGATGACGGCTTCGCTAATGACCTTTCGGGTCATGGTCTGGATGAGGTGTAGACGAAATTCTTTACTCGCGCGCCAGGATGAACGCGGTGCAACGTCCTGAAGAACGGCTTCGCAGATAGCGTTCAACGTCATCTGCGTTAAAGGCGCATGATGCGCGGTTTGCTCGGCGTGCTGACAGTGGATAGGCGTTGGGGCCGCCACGCCGAAAGCCAGACGTAATTCATCAATGCAGTCGCCCTGTAGACGGCAGCGCGCCGCACAGCCAATTGTCGAGATATCCATCGCATCGCGCATGGCGTATTTAAAATGCGCGCTGCCGGTGTGGGCGTCTGAGGTCACCGGAAAATGGAACGCGGCGACAATTTCGTGTTGTTCAAGCGCAACCTTGCCGGGGCCGGTATGAAAACCCTGTATTGGGGTAAACCTCATGCCCTCGGGGGAGTGGATTTCCAATGAGGCATCGTAAATCAGCGTTGGCGTCGCGGAGTCTGCGCTGGTGGCACCATTACAAATATTGCCGCCGTAGGTGGCGACGTTACGAATCTGCGGGCCAGCGATGGATGCCGCGGCAGCGCACAGGGCAGGGAGGTGTTGCCGGGTTAACGGATGCTCGATCAGTTCGGTGAAAGTGGTGGCTGAGCCAATGCGTAACGTTCCTTCCGGGGTGAACGCGATGCCGCGCAGTTCGCTCAACCCATGGATATCGACAATATGGCGGTAGCGGGCGTTGTGATGATGGAGTTGAATCAGCACATCGGTCCCCCCTGCGAGCAATTTAGCCTGCGGGTTGTTGGAAAGCAGGTTGATAGCTTCGGAAATCGTGGTGGCGCGATGATAAGTTGCAATATCAAACATGGTGTTATCCTTAAACCAGACCGGCCTGCTGGAATGACTCAAACAACCGTTTCGGCGTCAGCGGCAGCGTATTAATGGCAACGCCTGTCGCCATGCGGACGGCGTTACGGATAGCGGCAGCGACCGGAATAATGGGCGGTTCCCCCAGCGATTTATGCCCGTACGCGGACTGCGGCTCCAGCGTCTCAACAAAAGCGCTCTCCAGGGCCGGAATATCGGGCATCGTCGGCATTTTGTAATCCAGCAAATTGGGGTTACGCACGATGCCGCTTTCAGCGTCAATGATCATCTCTTCAAATAACGCCCAGCCGATACCCATGCCCATCCCACCATGAACCTGTCCTTCAGCCAGCAATGGGTTGAGTATTCGGCCCGAATCATGGACGTTGAGAATGCGGTTGATAGTGACTTTACACAGGTCAATATCAACGCTCAGATCGACAAATGTGCAGCCATAAGCCGGCGGGTTGGTGGTGGTTTTCACCGAACTTTCCGCCGAGAGCTGGCCGCCGCGCTCTGGGTGATAAAAACTATCCATCGCCAGGTCTGCCAGAGAAAGGAGCGGCGTCAGCGGGGCGTCGATAAGAATGATATTGCCGTTGCTCAGCGTCAGATTTATGGCGGATTGGTGGAGCATAACGGCCGCATAGTCGATGATTTTTTCTTTCAACATCTGGGCGGCTTTGCGCAGCGCCGGAGCGGCAACATAGCTTTGGCGCGAAGCGAATGCGCCGGGATCGAACGGCGTAACGTCGGTATCTTGCGTTGAAATCACGTGGATGTAGTTTATGGGGACGCCGACGGTTTCGGCGACCATTTGCGAAAATACGGTATCCGCGCCCTGGCCTAATTCGGTTGCGCCGGTCTGTACATGAATACATCCATCCTGGTTCATCAGCAGACGAGCGCCGGAGATTTCCACGCCAACGGGCCAGGTATTGGAGGTATAGCTGAAGCACGCGACGCCAACGCCCCGACGAATACGTCCCTGCTGATTGAGGCTCTCCTCACGTCGTTTATCCCATTCGAACAGCTCACGGCCTTTTCGCAGGCACTCGGGCAGCCCGGCGCTATAGATGGTTTTCCCGGTCAGCGGGTTGGTATCACCTTCGCATGCGGCATTGCGCAGACGCACATCCACCGGGTCGAGACCTAATGCCGCCGCCGCGTCATCCAGCATCGCCTCAACGGCAAAGACGACCTGCGGTGCGCCATATCCGCGCATAGCTCCTGCGGACGGTAGGTTGGTATAGCAGGTCTTAGCCCGATAAGCGTAGGCGCTACGCGGATAGAGATAGGCCACTTTATTGCCGCCGGCGGAGGCGATGGAGTGGCCGTGCGAGGCGTAGGCCCCGGTATTGGATAGAACATCCAGGCTAAAACCTTTTAAGGTGCCATCACGGTTCAACCCTAGCTTGCCATCAAGCGTAAAGGCATGCCGGGTACGGGATGCCAGAAAACACTCCTCACGGCTCAGGGAGACTTTGATGGGAATACCGCCAAGTTTGGTGGTGAGGAACGCAGCCATGGGTTCTTCGAGAACATCTTGTTTATTCCCGAAGCCACCGCCGACAAAGGGCTTAATGATGCGAACCATTGACCAGGAAATACCGAGCGATTGCGCCACGACGCGGCGGACGATATGCGGAATCTGCGTACTCGAAACAATGGTGATACGGGCATTTTCTTCCATCCAGGCAAAGCAGGTGACGCCCTCCATATGGCAATGCTGAATGACCGGCGTTTGATATCGCCCCTGTATCTGGTAGTCAGCCTCATCGATGGTCTGTTGGACGTCACCCGTGGACATTTCGCTTTGCTTGAGCAAATTACCGCCGGGATGAATGTTGACGGCATCCGCGGCGAGGGCCGCTTCAGGGGTGGTAATAACCGGCAGTGGCTGCCAATCCACGTGGACTCGCTGCGCTGCTTTTTCCGCCGTCAACTCATCTCTTGCGACGACGATAGCCACGGCGTCGCCGTGGTGGCGGACATGGCGGGTGAGCAGTTGGCGATCGGCAACGTCTTGTTTGCTTTCATCCAGCATCCAGGCGTGGCCCGCTGTGGCAAATGTAATATCGGGGATATCTTCCCAGGTAAAGATAGCCAGTACGCCCGGTAGGCTTCTGGCCTCATCACAATCAATATTGTCGGCATAGCCGTGTGCGATAGGGCTGCGGACGTACTTTGCGTAGCACATACCGGCCATCATATAGTCATCGGTGTAGCGCGCGCGTCCTGTGACCTTAGCAATGGCATCGACACGCATACACCTGTCGCCAATCACGGTCATATCTCGTGCTTCCATTTCACTCCCCTTAAGATGAGAATCCTCTGGTCAATATGATGAACAGGCAATAATTACGCCATTAATAGGAATGGGATATTTGGCAGTGAAGAATTGTGAGCTTTATATAAAATATTTTTTGCTGACTTCGGAATGTGTTAGTGGATATTTCAAGAAGGGTGTCAATTTGATAAATTCTAACTCATTATGATAATGGTAAATTTAATGACGGCTGACTCACTGATTTTCAATGATTATTGCGGGGTGGGATATCTGTTGTTATTCGGTATAGAAAATGGCGCCGGTTTTATCTTTGTTCGCCGTTATTTCGCCATTAGGTCCGTGATTCGGGTGAACAAGCACCGTTTTGCCGGGTTACTGGCAGTAACCCGGCTACGAGCAGGATGTTGTTACACCATGCCCTTCAAACGATAAATCCACTCCAGAGCCTGACGCGGGGTTAATGAGTCCGGATCCAGACCCTCCAGCGCTTCAACAGCGGGTGAAACCTCTTCCTGAACGGACAGCAGTGACATTTGCGTCCCGTCGACCTGGGTCGCCGCTGCATTAGGTGACAGGCTCTCCAGCTCGCGCAGCTTCTGACGCGCGCGCTTGATCACCTCTTTTGGCACGCCGGCCAGCGCCGCAACCGCCAGACCGTAGCTCTTGCTGGCCGCGCCGTCCTGCACGCTGTGCATAAAGGCGATGGTCTCGCCGTGCTCCAGCGCATCCAGATGCACGTTGGCGACGCCTTCCATTTTCTCCGGCAACTGGGTCAGTTCGAAGTAGTGGGTGGCGAACAGGGTCAGCGCTTTAATCTTATTCGCCAGATTTTCCGCGCAGGACCAGGCCAGCGACAGACCATCGTAGGTGGATGTGCCGCGCCCAATCTCATCCATCAATACCAGGCTGTGTTCGGTGGCGTTGTGCAGAATATTGGCGGTTTCGGTCATCTCCACCATAAAGGTTGAGCGCCCGGACGCCAGGTCATCCGCTGCACCGACGCGGGTAAAGATCCGGTCGATAGGGCCAATTTCTACGCTTTGCGCTGGCACGTAGCTGCCGATATAGGCTAGCAGCGCAATCAACGCGGTCTGGCGCATATAGGTACTTTTACCGCCCATGTTCGGGCCGGTAATGATCAGCATCCGGCGCTGCGGCGATAGCGTTAGCGGGTTGGCAATAAACGGCTCGTTCAGTACCTGTTCGACCACCGGATGACGGCCTTCGACAATACGAATACCGGGTTTATCGCTAAACGTTGGGCAGGTATAGTTCAGCGCATATGCCCGTTCTGCCAGGTTGATCAGCACGTCCAGTTCAGCCAGCGCGCTAGCGCTTTGTTGTAAATCGGCCAGATGTGGCAGCAGCAGGTCGAACAGCTCATCGTACAGCTGTTTTTCCAGCGCCAGCGCTTTGCCTTTCGAGGTCAGAACTTTGTCTTCGTACTCTTTAAGTTCCGGAATAATGTAGCGCTCGGCGTTTTTCAACGTCTGGCGGCGCACGTAGTTGATTGGCGCCATGTGGCTCTGGCCACGGCTAATCTGGATGTAGTAGCCGTGAACCGCGTTAAAGCCCACTTTTAAGGTATCAAGCCCGGTACGCTCGCGTTCACGGATCTCCAGACGATCGAGATAGTCGGTCGCGCCGTCGGCCAGCGCCCGCCACTCATCCAGCTCTTCATGATAGCCGGGAGCAATCACGCCGCCGTCGCGCACCAGCACTGGCGGCGCATCGATGATTGCGCGCTCCAGCAGTTCACGCAGCTCGGCAAACTCGCCCATTTTCTCACGCAGCACCTGCACTGGCGTGCTGTCGACGTTCTCCAGCTGCGCGCGCAGTTCCGGCAGCTGCTGGAAGGCATGACGCATACGCGCCAGATCGCGTGGACGGGCGGTGCGCAGCGCTAAACGCGCCAGAATACGTTCCAGATCGCCAACCTGACGCAGTATTGGCTGCAAATCCGCCGTGGCATCCTGCAAGGCACCAATGGTTTGCTGGCGCTCGGTCAGTACTTTGGTATCGCGCACCGGCATGTGCAGCCAGCGTTTGAGCATACGGCTGCCCATTGGCGTGACGGTGCAATCGAGTACCGACGCAAGGGTATTTTCCAGCCCACCGGCCAGGTTCTGGGTAATCTCCAGATTGCGGCGGGTGGCGGCATCCATAATGATGCTGTCCTGCTGACGATCCATGGTGATGGAGCGAATGTGCGGCAGGGAAGTGCGCTGGGTATCTTTCACGTACTGCAACAGGCAGCCAGCTGCGCACAGACCGCGCGGTGCGCCTTCAACGCCAAAACCAATCAGGTCTCGGGTGCCGAACTGCATATTCAGCTGCTGACGCGCGGTGTCGATTTCGAACTCCCACAGCGGGCGACGACGCAGGCCGCGACGTCCTTCAATCAGCGAGGTTTCGGCAAAATCTTCGGCATACAGCAGCTCGGCAGGGTTCGTGCGCTGCAGTTCGGCAGCCATGGTTTCGCGGTCCGCGGGCTCGCTCAGGCGAAAACGCCCGGAGCTGATATCCAGCGTGGCGTAGCCGAAACCTTTACTGTCCTGCCAGATAGCCGCCAGCAGATTGTCCTGACGCTCCTGCAACAGCGCTTCATCGCTGATGGTGCCGGGCGTCACGATACGCACGACTTTACGTTCAACCGGCCCTTTGCTGGTGGCCGGGTCGCCGATTTGTTCGCAAATGGCGACGGACTCGCCTTGGTTTACCAGCTTGGCAAGGTAGTTTTCTACCGCGTGATACGGGATGCCTGCCATCGGGATAGGTTCACCGGCTGAGGCACCGCGTTTGGTCAGGGAGATGTCCAGCAGCTGCGATGCACGTTTGGCATCGTCATAAAACAGCTCGTAAAAGTCACCCATCCGGTAAAACAGCAGAATTTCAGGATGCTGCGCTTTCAGCTTCAGGTACTGCTGCATCATCGGCGTGTGGGCGTCGAGATTGTCGATTGTACTCATCCGTTTACGATGTCCATTTTCTTAGAAATCTTGAAGGTTCTCTTGATGACTCATTTGATGTCGCGGGATCGTATTCGATCCAAATCGTTTTTCATGAGTACGTAGGCTGCATGATAACGGAGTCTGAATGTCAGGAAAACAACAGAGGCGGTATCGCGATGAAAAGCTGTCTGTCCGCAGTCGGTCCGTGCTCGCGATAAATTTATCTAACCGATCTTTTACTGAGGTTGTCATTAATACGCATGATATTACCGCTATAATCCCCGACTTTCCGCACTACCATCCTTCTGAGTTCAGAGGCACATCTCTATGACCTGGCAACAATTCAAACACACCTTCTTGATCAAATTCTGGTCCCCGGTGCCGGCTGTGATCGCCGCCGGTATTCTCGCGACCTATTACTTTGGCATCACCGGCACTTTCTGGGCCGTGACCGGCGAGTTCACCCGCTGGGGCGGGCAGCTACTACAGCTGACCGGCGTGCACGCGGAAACCTGGGGCTATTACAAACTGATTGGCCTTGAGGGTTCACCGCTGACGCGTATCGACGGCATGATGATTATCGGCATGTTCGGCGGCTGTTTTGCCGCGGCGCTGTGGGCAAACAACGTGAAGCTGCGTTTGCCTAAAAGCCGTATCCGCATTTTTCAGGCGATCATCGGCGGGATGATTGCCGGTTTTGGCGCGCGTCTGGCGATGGGCTGTAACCTCGCCGCGTTCTTTACCGGCATCCCTCAGTTCTCGCTCCACGCCTGGTTCTTTGCGCTGGCGACGGCGATAGGGTCATGGTTTGGTGCCCGCTTCACACTGCTGCCGATGTTCCGTATTCCGGTGAAAATGGTCAAAGTGTCCGCGGCTTCTCCGCTGACCCAACGCCCCGATCAGGCGCGTCGTCGCTTTCGTTTGGGAATGCTGATTTTCGTTGGCATGATTGGCTGGGCGCTATTAACAGCGGTCGGTAGCCCGAAACTGGGTCTGGCGATGCTGTTCGGCGTTGGCTTCGGTCTGCTTATCGAACGCGCACAAATTTGCTTTACCTCGGCGTTTCGCGACCTGTGGATTACCGGGCGCACGCAAATGGCGAAAGCGATTATCTTTGGTATGGCGGTCAGCGCCATCGGTATCTTCAGCTACGTCCAGCTGGGCGTGGCGCCGAAAATTATGTGGGCTGGCCCAAATGCGGTCATCGGCGGATTGCTGTTTGACTTCGGTATCGTATTAGCCGGCGGCTGTGAAACCGGCTGGATGTACCGCGCGGTAGAAGGCCAGGTGCACTACTGGTGGGTGGGGTTCGGCAATGTGGTGGGCTCCACCATTCTGGCCTACTACTGGGATGACATTTCCCCGGCGCTTGCCACCAACTGGGATAAAGTAAACCTGCTGACCACCTTTGGCCCGCTGGGCGGCCTGTTGGTCACCTACGGTCTGTTATTGATTGCGCTGCTGCTGATTATCGGTTGGGAAAAACGCTTCTTCCGCCGGGCAGCCACCGCTAACGTTACCGCGAAGGAGAGCGTATGAGCACGATAGTTCCTGATTACCGTCTGGATATGGTCGGAGAGCCTTGCCCGTATCCCGCAGTGGCTACCCTTGAGGCGATGCCACAGCTAAAAAAAGGCGAAATACTGGAAGTGGTGAGCGACTGCCCGCAGTCGATTAACAACATCCCGCTGGATGCCAAAAACCATGGCTACACGGTGCTGGACATTCAGCAGGATGGGCCAACCATTCGCTATCTGATTCAGAAGTAATCGGCCGCTCTCGCCTCCCGGCGAGAGCGCATCTTGTTAACCAAATCGCGGCAGCAGGTTCAATGTGCTGCCAAACCAGCACAGAATCACCATCACGCCAAACCCAATGACCACCGCAGGAATGGCTTTTCCGCCCCAGACGGTGAAGGTTTTATCCGGGAATCGCTCGCGTGATTTCAGCGCCAGGAAGGCGGGAACAATGACCGCCCAGATGGTGGCGCACAATCCGGCGCCGCCGATGGCGTAGATAAAGCCGTTCGGGAAAATGAGATACAACGCTGCCGGTGGCAAGAAGGTCAATAACAGCGTCTTAAATCTGCCCCACGGCGTATTGCCCATTTTGAACAGATCGGCGAGATAATCGAACAGCCCGAGCGTGACGCCAAAAAATGAACTGGCCACCGCCAGGTTAGAAAAAATCAGCAGGAAGAACTCAATCACGCCGTGCTGATTGGTTCCGAGGAAGGACTTCACCAGCGAATCCACGTTGCCGCCAGAGGCGATAATCTCTTTAAAGTTACTGCGATGAATATTCCCCATGGTGCAGTAAAGCCAGAACAGGTAAATAACCAGCGCCAGCGTTGAACCGAATATAATACTTTTAATCAGTTTATCTTTTCTTTTGCCGTAACAAATAATCAGGCTGGGAATGTTGCCATGAAAACCGAACGATACCAGACATACCGGAACGGCCATCAGAATATAAGGAAAGTAACTGCTGTTGTTTTCTGGCGCGGCGATATCGCGGAGAATTGAATAATCGACCTGGAAGAAGAAGGAACCAAAGACAACGATAAAAGCGATGATCTTAATGCCAAGAAATAAGGACGTAATGCGGCTTGCCGCCAGCGAACTGACCCACAGCACGCTAGCGACAAAGATGGCGCTGCCTATACCGACAATACGTGGGTTAACGTGCGTTCCCGCATTGATGGCGATAGTTTCACTGATAATGGCGTCATTGGCTGAGATGTAGGCATAAGTGAGAATATACAGCACGAAGGCAACTGTGATACCGCTGACGACGTTCCATTTATTGCCGATGAGATCTTTAGTGATGGTGTTAAAACTGGAGCCGACCGGATAGTTGAGGTTGGCTTCTAATAAGAGTAATCCGGAGTGAAGCATTGAGAACCAGGATATTATTAGAATAAATGCGCCCCAAAAAAACCAGGCTCCGGCAAGGTCAACCGGTAAAGCAAACATCCCGCCACCAATGACGGTGCCGGCAATGACCATAATTCCCCAGAAGGAGGAATGTTTTGTATTCGAATCTTCGTCCATGGCCTTCCCTTAATAATAACGATTAAGTTGATGTTGTGTCAGGAATGAAATAATGCCAGGTGCCAGAATCCAAAATGGCTATATCAGAGATATAGCCATTGGAGTTATTGAAGGTTAAATTTCTTTTAATTTTGCGGTGAAATGACGCAATACTTTCGGCTCATAGGTGAAGGTCAGGCCTTTAATGTTCGCAGCGTTCTCTTTCACATGCTCGAATGCTTCGATAATAAAGTCCATATGCGTTTGGGTGTAGGTAGCGCGCGGAATGGTTAAACGCAGTAATTCAGCCGGGCATGGAAGCTGTTTACCGGTTTTCGGATCGCGGCCGAGCAGGAATGAACCAATTTCTACGGCGCGGATCCCGGCAACCTTATACAGCTCGCAGGCCAGCGCCTGGGCAGGGAACTGATCGGCCGGAATGTGCGGCAGCAGTTTACCCGCATCGACAAACGCCGCGTGCCCACCCGCCTGCTGACAGGTCACGCCAATGGCTTCCAGGCCATCAACCAGATATTGAATCTGCGTAATACGGTAGGATAACCAGTCCTGGCCCATCCCATCGTATAAGCCTACGGCCAGACGCTCCATTGCCCCACCTTCCAAACCACCGTAGGTTGGGAAACCTTCCTGAACTACGCAAATGGTGCGGCACTCGGTATAGACGTCAAAGAAGCCGTCATCCTTCATACACAGCAGACCGCCCATCGGCACCATCGCATCTTTCTTCGCTGACATGGCCAGCATATCGGCGTATTTGTAGGTTTCACGGGTGATTTGCTCAATCGTCCAATCCTGATACCCCGGCTCTCTTTGCTGAATGAAATAGGCGTTTTCGGCAAAGCGTGCGGAGTCCATTACCACAGGAATATCGTATTTCTTCGCAATGTTATACATCGCCTTCAGGTTAGCCAATGAAACCGGTTGGCCGCCCGCCGAGTTACAGGTAATGGTCGCAACAATATAAGGGACATTATTTGGCCCGACTTCTTCGATACCATTTTCCAAACCCTGGAGATCGAAATCGCCTTTAAAATCATTGCGTGCTGAAGTATCGAAGGCCTCTTTAATATAAACGTTACGCACGGTACAACCATTGATTTGGCTATGGCCCTGAGTGGTATCAAAGAAATAGTTGGAGAATGCCACCATTTTGCTACGGTCGAGGCCTTTTTCCTGTTCGCGCTTTTTAATTAATACCGGAATATAAATCTGTTCGGCCCCGCGCCCCTGGTGAGTCGGAATAGTATATTGGTAGCCAAAAATATCTTTTACTGCATTACATAGCGCATAATAGCTGCGGCTACCGCTATAGGCTTCGTCACCGCGCAGCATCGCTGCCTGCATATTTTGCGTTACCGCGCCGGTACCGGAGTCGGTCAGCAGGTCAATAAAAACATCTTCACTGTCCAGCAGGAAGGGGTTCATCCCGGCTTCAACAATCGCGTTATCGCGGTGTTCGCGAGTGGTACGTTTTACCGGTTCAATGACACGAATACGGAAAGGTTCTGGCAGATGTTTAAAATTGTTCATGGCTTAATCCTTAATCTTTTTTAGACGCAGTCGTCCCGCAGGTATTCATCGATAATGAAAACCATTAATTTCGCGTAATACGAATGCTAATTCCTGACTCCTGACGAACCACAGCAATAATTTACTCAGGCATGTAAAATACACGCGCAAGAAAATCTCTGTAGCGAGCTCAGAATCATAAAATTCGTATGGGGTATCACAAACAGACGGTTAATCTGCCTGGCGTGATATTAAGGCGGAGGCGTTCGAGGAGTTAAGGACGGTGATTGACAATAACATTGTCAATATTAAACCATTTTGAAATCTTATACGTTTTATTTAGGCTGTTCATAATGTACGTTCTCCATTAGACAGACCATACATTATGGTAATTATTTTATTTGTCTATTAGCTATGTATTCATTTGTGAAATTGGTCACGATTGCTTATTTCTACATACTTATAAAATGCTGTATAGACTGCACTTAATAAAAAAATAAATAATGACTGGCGGTACTAATTATCGGGCGCAGCCAGGCGCCCGGACGATTAAGGGGCGAGATAGACCTGTGGGACAGCCGCTTCCGGGTGCTGGCCCATGCTGATATCCGCGCCGTACCAGCGATGGATGACGGATTGCTGAATAACGTCCTGCGGTGTGCCCTGAGCAACCAGTTTTCCTTGATGCAACAGTAAGATGGTATCGGCCCACAGCGCGGCGAGGTTAAGGTCGTGCAGCACGATGCATACGTGCAGCTCATTACGGCGGCTGAGTTTTTTCAGTAGTCGCAGCAGGTGCTGTTGATAGAATAGATCCAATGCTGAGGTGGGTTCATCCAGAAACAACCAGCCCTGCGGGCCATCGTCATGCCACAGCTGCGCCAGGCTGCGCGCCAGCTGCACGCGCTGCTGTTCGCCGCCGGAAAGAGCAGGGTAAAGACGTCCCGCCAGGTGGCTACAGCCGGTTTCGGCCATCACCCGTTGGATTAACGCGCTATCCACCTCGTTCCCCCACGGCGCGCGCCCCATGGCGATCACCGTTTCGACAGGCCAGCTGGCGTTCAGCTGCGTGCGTTGCAACATCACCGCGCGGCGACGGGAGAGGGCGTTGGCCGACCACTCATCAAGCGGGCGGCCTTCAATGCGTCGTTCACCGCTGTCGGGAGATAAAAAGCCGGTCAGCAGGCGCAGCAACGTTGATTTACCCGCACCATTGGGGCCAATCAGCGCGGTGACTTCGCCACGACGTAGTTCTACCGAAACGTCGTCGATGACCCGGCGTTTACCCAGGCGCAACGCTAGCGAGTGCGCGCTGTAATGATTATCCATGAACAGACCTCTGCTGGCGGAAAATAAGCCACAGGAACCACGGCGCGCCGAGCACGCTGGTCAAGAGACCCACCGGCATTTCCGCCGGAGCGGCAACGGTGCGGGTGAGGGTATCGGCAATCAGCAATAAAATCGCCCCTGCCAGCAGCGAGCCCGGGACCAATCCACGGTGGTCCGGCCCCAGCCACATGCGCATCAGGTGTGGAACAACCAGGCCAATAAAACCAATCACGCCGCTGATGGCGACCGCCGCCGCGACCAATACGGCGCTGCACAGCAGCAAAACCCGCTGAATCAGACGCACGTTAACGCCGAGATAATGCGCTTCCTCATCCCCTAATTGCAGCAGGTTGAGACGGGTGGCAAGCCACCACACCACCAGCGATGCGGGGATAATCAGCGTGGCGGCAACCAGCAACGTTGACCACTCGGCCTGTCCCAGGCTGCCCATACCCCATAGCGACAGCTGGCGCAGCTGCGCGTCGTTGCTTATCCACGACAGCATGCCCACCAGCGCGCTGCACAGGGCGTTAATGGCGATTCCGACCAACAGCAGGCGAGAGAGCGAACTGTCTCCCGATTTGCTAAGGACAAAAATGACCGCCATCACCGCCAGGCTGCCGATAAACGCCGCCAGCATCGGGGCATACAGCGCCACAATCGCCGGGACGGATATCGGCAACACCAGCCAGAAAGCAACCGCCAGCGCCGCGCCGCTGCTGATCCCCAAAAGTCCGGGGTCAGCAAGCGGGTTACGGAACAGCCCCTGCATCACGCAGCCAGAGAGCGCCAGCGCGCTGCCCACCAACAATGCCAGCAGGACGCGCGGCAGGCGAATGGTGAGCCAGATATGGCGCAACACTTCATCGCCAGTGCTCCACAGATTGGCGAGCGGCAGGCGCATTGCGCCGAGCGTGGTGGCAAACAGCGTCAGGCCGAGCAGCAAAATGGCCATCAGCCACAGTTGACGGGAGACGGTAGCGAACATCAGGGTAGCTGCTCCGCTTTTTGCCGTAACTGCAGCAGCGCCTGCGGCGTGCGCGGGCCAAAGCCGAGCAGGGCCATATCGTCCACCACCAGAACTTGTTTATGACGACCGGCAGGCGTCTGCGCCAGACCCGGCAGCTTCCACAGCGAGGCTTCGCTACCCATGCCTTGCAGACCATCGGTAGAGATAACCACCAGGTCCGGCTGGCTGGCAATCACCCCTTCCTGCGACATGGTGCGATAGTGGTCAAACCCCTGCATGGCGTTTTGCAGCCCGGCAAGTTTAATCGCGCCGTCCGCCGCCGTTTGCTGACCGGCAACCAGCGCACCGGAGCCGCCGTGGCTGAGGATAAACAGCACCCGCTTGTTCAGCGGCTGGGTTGGGATCTTCGCAAATTCTGCTTGCAGCAACTGGCGAAGCGTTTCCCCCTGCGGCTGTTTGCCAAGCGCATTGGCAATCACGCTGATTTTGCCCTCTATCGCGGCGGCATCATAGCCACCCGGCACGTTCACCACTTTCACCTTACTGTCCTCGACCTTTTGTAGGACCAGCGACGGTTGCGCCTGGCTGCTGGCGAGGACCAGCGTTGGGCGCAGGGAAAGGATGCCTTCCGTATTGAGCTGACGCAGATAACCGACGTCCGGTAGCGCGGCCGCCTCCAACGGCCACTGACTGGTGCTGTCGCGTGCGACAAGGGCTGACTTTGCCCCAAGTGCGTAGACAATCTCGGTGACGTCGCCGCCGAGGGTGATAATTCTCTCCTGCGCGGTGGCAAAGGCCATCAGAGGAAGCGCAGCAATCAGGGCAAGCAGGCGTCTCATGCTGGCTGTCCTTCTATCGTCAGGGCGTCAACCTGGGCGCGCCACTGGGTCTGCTCCGGCTGTCCTTCGGTACGTTGACCAAACAGCTGAGCAATTTGGGTGCCGTCTTTGGCAAACAGTTCCAGACTGGTGACATGGCCGTCAACGGTTGGCTTGCGCGTTACCCAGGTTTCCGCAATGTGTTCTTCCATTAAATGCAGAGTGAAGTTCGGGTTGAAGATATTCAGCCAGCCTTCCATCGGTACGACTTTTTCAATATTGCCGGTGAAGATCTGCACGCAGCCGGTGTTGCCAACGAAAACCATAATCTCGTTGCCTTCCTGATGCGCGGCGTTCAGTACCTGAGCCAGCGCGTCGTTCGGCACTTTGCAGGCGAGGTCGTCGCCCACCAGTTCGAAGGCCTGCTGGCGAGTGAGGTTGTGGCGTTTCATCAGCATGAAGAACTGATGAACGTCGGTCATGGCGCGCCACTCTTGATCGACGGTCTGCGCATCGGCCTGAGCGGTAGACGTCACGGCCTCTTTCGCTTTCAGGACCAGCGGCGCGTTTTCTGCGCTGATAAAACGTGCCAGAACTTCGCCCCATGCGGCCATATCGGTATTGTCGGTGGCATAGACTTTCAGCAGGGCATCGCCATGGTGGTCGAAGAACTGAATGCTCTGACGTTCACCGCGAGCGGTGGCTTCTTTGATGTAGAAAACGCTGGCCCACTGATGCAGGAACAGCCGTAAATCGAGCGCGCGTGGGTTCAGCACCAGGCCGGCATGGCCGCTCAGCTGCTGATTGGTAAAGGCGCCAACCTGCTCATGCACCGCATATTCGTTGCGGCAGATGCATTTGGTTTCGCCCACGTTTTCCAGTGCGCCTAAAATGTCGCGGATTTCGCCCTGCAGGCGTTTGGCATCGTGGCCAACGCGTGCGGAGGTTAGCTCGGCTTCGCTGATCCCCATTGCCGCCGCGATATCGCGGGCGTATTTGGCGGCTCCGCTCGTCTTGACGGTCTGATAGCGCTGCCACAGTTCGGTTGGTGCATTTTGCATAGCTCTCTTCCTTATTATTTCCCCGGCCAATGGCCGGGGGCAGGTTTTGGTTATGTTGTTATCAGAAATCGACGTTGACGCCCAACTGCCAGGTACGGCCCGGAATCACCGCCAGCGATTTATCATTGGCGTCCTGATTGGTGGACGTTTCAATGTTGCGGCTGCTCAGGTAGTCCCAGTACTTACGGTCAGTCAGGTTATACACGCCGCCGTTGAGACGGACGTTTTTGGTCACACGCCAGTAAGCTGTCCAGTCGAGCATACCGTAGCCCGGTACGCGCATGTATTCGCTGGTGGAATCCGTCAGCGCGCTACCGGTGTTGGTATAGCTTTCACGGTTCGTGGTGGTGGCGCGCTTGCCTTTAACGAAGGTCGCGGTCAGCGCAGTACCGTAGCGTTTAGCTGGATCATCCCACGCCACGCCAACGATGGCTTTCATTGGCGCAACGCTATCAAGATCAACGTATTTATCACCGTAGTAGCTGGACTTCGACTGGCCTTCACTGTATCCGTAGGCAAGCGTGGCGCTCAGACCGTCCACCTGTTCAAACCAGGTGCCGAAGTTGAACTTCGCGCTGACTTCACCGCCGTAGATATAGGCTTTATCGCGGTTTTCTGCCTGATAAATGGTGTAGATATTGGACGGTACGTTGGTGAACTGGCTTGGGTTGTTCGCCCGGGTGTAGCGGGTGTAGGCGATAAAGTTTTTGTAGCTGTTGTAGAACAGCGCGGTACGCATGGTGATCCCTTCCGTGACCTCGCCCTTCATACCCCACTCGAAGTTATCGCTGGTCTCGGTTTTCAGATCGGTATTGCCGATAAGAGCGTACTGGCCGCGTCCCGCATAGCTTGAACCGAGGTTCCATGAACCGTACAGCTGGCTGGTGTTCGGGAACTCAGCGCCGCGTTTGTATTGCAGATAGGTCATCATGCGCGGCGTGAGGTCGTACTGGAAAGTCAGTGACGGCAGCGCCTGGGTGTCTGAGTTTTTACCGTACAGCGTCGACACTGAGGATTCGGTCAGCACGGTGCTGTTGGTTGTCAGGCTGGAGAGATTCTCCGGCTTGGTTGACTGATGGACGACGCGAACGCCAGGGATCACCGCAAAGTTGTGCCCATCGAGATCGAAGTTGATCTGATCTTGCAGGAAGCCGGCTATCGTGTAGTCGCGGCTATCTGCTTCCGGCTGCATGATTTCGCTGTAAACGCTTGGGATCGGCGACTGGCTAAACGGACGTTGGGTCTTGGTGGTGCTGGCATTAAAACCGGCGCTCAGATCGTGGCGGCCCACGCTTTTTGCCAGCGCGGTTTGCATGCCCCAGGTGTCGGTATCGTAATTGGAATATACCGTTTCCATATTGCCGCTGGTGCTGTCCGGCATGTAGGTACGGTCGTGCGCTTCGGTATGCTGGTAGTAAACCTTGGTCGACATGCTGTCGATGAAGTCGTTCATCGGCATCCAGTCGTCCTTCAGGCTTAGCCCCCAACGGCGCGTCTGGCTGGTCTGCTGTGCGTTACCGATGGTGCTGTCGCCGGCGTTGTCCCAGACATCGTAGTGCGTATGGTTGGTTTTATGGTAGTAGTCGAGGGTACTGGTCAGCTTATGTTGATCGTTTGGCTGCCAAATGCCGGAAGTCATAAACGCATCGGAGTGCCAGTTGGCTGGGTAAGCATCAAGGTTGGCGCTGTTGGTGGTCGTTTCCTGGCCGTCACGACGGCTGTAGACAAAAATACCGCGCAGCGTTTCATCGCCACCCGCAGCCGTCAGGCCGTTATGCCAGCTGCGATCGGCGGAGTCATAGTCGCTGCGATAGCTAAAGGCAGTGGTTTTACCCGGATGCAGATAGTCATCAGCCGATTTAGGCTGGAAGGAGACATTACCGCCGATAGAGGTGTTGGCGGTTTCGGTATCGGTCGCCCCGGACTGAATATCGACGCTGCCGTACATGTACGGGTCGATGTAGTCGCGGCCAATGCCGAAGGAATTCAGCCCGGCGCGGCTGACGTAGCTACGTCCAGTGGCGTTCGGTTGGGCAATGCCGTCAACGTCGATGCCGACGCGGTTACTTTCCAGACCGCGGATGTTATAGCCAGTGTAGCCACCGCGGTCAAAGCCGCTTTTGCCATTACCGGATCCGCCGCTGGCGCCGGTAGCACCGATTAGCGGTTCATAACGCATGATAGAACCAAAATCGTTGGCTCCCTTGTCCTGTAGTTCCTGCGCGCTGACGGCGTGCTGGCTGCCCGGTTTCAGTACCGGTGCCGGTGCTGTGACGGTCATCTGTTCTGCGCTGTCAACGACGGCAGTTTTGTCCTGTGTGTCAGCCGCGCCCGCGGAAGTTTGATAAATCGCTGCGAGCAAAGAGGTTACCAGTAGGCTTTTCTTGCACCACGCCTCTGATTGAATGGATTTGTACATAGTTGCCATGCCTTCATCGTTATTAGTATTGGCTCACTCGTTACTTCCAGAAATCTGCTTTTCCTTAAGCGATTCGACGTCTTCCTTTTTGTTTGTGCGAATAGTAATGATAGGTATTATCATTTGCAACAAAGTTTGCAAATTAATCTCGGCATATGAAACAATTTGTTTACACTTATGCTTTTCATCCTTTGCGAGAACAACATGACGCAGAAAGCCGCAATTACGCTCACCTACTGTTCCCAGTGCAACTGGATGCTGCGCGCCAGCTGGATGGCGCAGGAGCTGCTGCACACCTTCAGTACCGATATTGCGTCGGTAACGTTGATACCGGGCACCGGGGGGATTTTCACCATAACCGTTGGCGATGAGCTGATTTGGGATCGCAAGCGTGACGACGGCTTCCCCGACGCCGCGGAGCTAAAACGGCGGGTGCGCGATATCTGCTTCCCGGAAAAAACCTTAGGCCACGTCGACAAACCGGCGGGATAAAGCGGCTGCGTTTTACGCTTATAAAGGGTATTATTAATGCATCTTTATTGGTGAGGAACAGGCTATGGCAGGCAAACGCATCGACCGTGAAAAACTGACAATCCGCAGCATGATTACGCTGTATCAGCGTCGCTGCCCGGATGCGCAAAACGATGCCGCGCACTATCAGGCGCTGAACGAGTATGCCGATAAACGCCTGGATAAATGCGTCTTTGGTGAAGAAAAACCGGCCTGTAAACAGTGCCCGGTACACTGCTACCAGCCTGCTAAGCGCGAAGAGATGAAGCAAATTATGCGCTGGGCGGGGCCGCGAATGCTCTGGCGCCATCCGATTCTCACCATTCGCCATCTGATTGACGACCGGCGTCCTGTGCCGGAACTGCCGGAAAAGTATCGACCGAAAAAATAACGCCTACATCGTGCGGCAGTGGCGGCGGTACTCCGACGGCGAACGCGCCGTGTGCTTACGGAAAATCCGGCAAAAATAGTTGCTGTCCTCAAAGCCGCAGTGATGGGCAATCTCTTTGATTTTCATCTCATACCCGCGCAGTAATTTCTTCGCCAGCTCCAGGCGCACGGCGGTCAGATATTCGTTGAACCCGACGGTGCTGGATTTCTGAAACAGGTGCGACAAATAGTTCGGGGTAATGTGGAATTTCTTCGCCACCGTCTCCCGGCTGAGCGCCTCGGCGGCGTGCTCGTCGATATACTCCTGAATCGCCATAAACAGCTCTTTGCTTTTACTCACCGTATCCGCCAGATGGGTGAGCTGATCGATGCAGTGGCTGAGTAGCCCGCTCAGGACAATCTGCGCCGTCGGCATCACTGGGCGAATCGCCAGCTCATTGAGCGCCAGCAAAAGATATGACCCCACGCGCGGTCCTAAGCGCGCGACGTGCTGCTTGCGGATCTCGACGAATTTCTGGCCGTCAAAGCGCTGCAGGCTGAACCCCAGTTTCTGCTTGCTGAATAAAATGCTTAGCGTCGTGGCCGGCCCCTGCCACTGCGGAGCATTCCAGCGGCCGCCGGGAATATACAGCGCCTGAAGCGGGCCGAGTGGGGCGGTAAGGCAACCATCGGCTAACTCACCTTCCAGCACAATTTCAAGACGGGGAAATGACAGGCTCATCGCCAGCTCTGGCGCAGGCTGGGCGGTTTGCGGGAAACGCACGACAAGTTCTCCCTGCTGTTGCAATAGCTGCTCCAGCACGGGGACGAGGGATTGCTCTGACATGCTCATGTCCTGGTTATTATTCTGGATTTTGAATCTCATCACACTTTATTTTGCTGTACACAAAAATCCAGTGTTGTGTAGCTATCTCATACAGAATGCCGCCGCCGCGTGCAGTAACTTTTCATACATGTTGTGAAATGGTTAACAAAAGAGAGGCGATATGGACAAGCAAGCGGCATTCTGGCTGGATGCACTGGGCGCCAACGGCGAACTGTCGGCAACGATGAAACACGAACTGGATACCCAGGGCTACACGATTGTGCACGGCGTGGCCGACGCCGACTGGCTGGCGGCGATGCGCGAACGCATCGACTTGCTGGTAGAGAAAGAAGGGGAGAACCTGGCGGTTGAACACCATCAGGAGGAGACCGCCACCCGCGTCGCCAACCTGGTGAACAAAGGTGTGATATGGGAAAAGGTGTGGTCACATCCGCTGATCCTCTCGGCGTGTCGCTATATCTTTGAGGGTGAGTTTAAAATCTCCAGCCTCAATGCCCGCGAAGCGTTATACAACGGCGGCCATCAGCCGCTGCACGCCGACTGGAAAAAGCCGCGCCCGGACTTCCCGAAGGTGCATCTGGTTAATACCATCTGGGCCATTGACGATCTCTACGCTGCCAACGGCGCGCCGAGAATAATCCCGGCCACCCATCTGCGCCCGGAGCTGCCGGAAGAGGTGCTGGAAGATGTCGGATTACCGCATCCCGATGAAGTGATTTTTGAAGCCCCGGCGGGCAGCGTGATGATTTATAACGCCCACGCCTGGCACGGTGGCACCACCAACCGCGAAGGTTCACGCCGCCGTGTGCTGCACGGTTTGTATATTGACCGGGCTGACACCGCCCAGCAGGATCAGCGCCGTTGGCTAACGCCGGAAACCGCCAGCCGCTTAACGCCGGCACAGAAATGGCTGTTGGACGTGGAATGACCTTCAGATTCAGACGGCCTCTTCTCCCTTGTTCAGGGAGAAGAGGCCAAATCATAGGCTGTCGATGTGCACAAAGGCTTACCCGCCAACCACAACCCGATATCCCGCCCGTTCTACCATCGCCTGAATAGGCGCAATCTCTTCAGGCTCCGGCGCTTTAATTCCCGCCATTGCCCACTCGCTGCCCAGCAGCGAATACTTTGGCTCGCCGTATTGATGGAACGGCAGCAGGTGAACCTCATTCACCGGTAACGGCGCCAGAAAATCCAGAATCTGCGCGACGTTGTCCTCGTTGAAGGTAAATCCGGGGATCAGTGGCAATCTTGGGATCGCGTGGATCCCTTCGTTGACCAACAGGCGAAAGTTCTCCAGCACGCGCGGTTGGTTGATATTCAGGACGCGCCGCGCCGTTTCGCTATCCATGATTTTCAAATCGAACAGCACTTCATCACAGGCTTGCGCTAGCGGCAGAAAGCGGTGAGGGGAGGTGTCGCCGGCCGTTTCGATGGCGGTGTGAATCCCCCATTGCTTCAGGCGCAGTAAGAAACGGGTAGCGAATTCGGCCTGCATCAGTACCTCGCCGCCGGAGAGCGTGACACCGCCGCCGGAGGCGCGGAAAAAGACTTCGTCTTTTAGTACTTCCCGCTCAAGGGATGCCAGCGTCACATCGCGGCCAATGTGTTCCCATGCGCCGGAGGGGCACTCTTCGGCGTCCTGCTGGCAGGTGGCGCAGTGCAGGCACTTGCTTTCCCGGCGCACGGTCTCGATTTTAGGTGAGATGGATTCGGGGTTGGCGCACCACGGGCAGCGATGCGGGCAGCCTTTAAAAAAGACCACCGTGCGAATACCGTGGCCGTCGTTTAATGAATAGCGCTGGATGTTGAAAATGCGCGCCGTGTCGGCGCGCGTTTCAATCACCTCACAGCTGATGCGCGGTGCGGCGGATAATGTCATCCTGAATCTCCTTCGACAGCTCGACAAAGAAGGCGCTGTAGCCCGCCACGCGAACCACCAGCCCGGCAAAATCCTGCGGCCGCTGCTGGGCTTCACGCAGCGTCTCGGCATTCACCACGTTGAACTGAATATGCTGGAGCTTCAGTTTGGTAAAGGCGTGGAGGAAATCCGCCAGTTTGTTCAGGCCGCTCTCGCCTTCCAGCGTTGCCGGGGTGAATTTGACGTTCAACAGCGTGCCGTTAGAGAGCAGATAGTTGTCGAGCTTGCTCACCGATTTCAGCACCGCCGTCGGCCCCTGGCCGTCCTGACCGACCATCGGTGACAGGCCGCCATCCGCTAGCTGTTCGCCAGCAAAACGCCCGTCCGGCGTCGCACCGACCACTGAGCCAAGCGGCACGTGCGCTGATACGGTATACGAACCCGGTGTAAACTGCCCGCCGCGCGGGTTACGATATTTTTCCACTTCTTTGCAGTAAAAACGCAGCAGATCGGCGCTGATGTTGTCGACATCGTCGATGTCGTTACCGTACTTCTCGAAGCGGTTAATCAAGCGGGCGCGAACTTTTTCCCCTTCAGGCGTTGCGAAGTTGGCCTTCAGCACTGCCAGCAGTTCGTCGAAGCTCATGCGCTGCTGGTCAAACACCATGCCTTTCAGCGCGTGCAGCGAATCGCTAAGGTTGGCAATCCCAATCCCCTGGACGCCGGAGAAGTTGTAGCGCGCGCCGCCTTCGGTAATGTCCTTACCGTTGGCGATACAGTCTTCAACGAATGAGGAGAGCAGCGGTACCGGCGCCCAATCGCGATGGCCGATATCGCAGATGTTGCTGCCTTCCACCATCAGCTTAATGTAGTGCTGGATTTTATGGCGAATGCTTGCCAGCAGGCTGTCGTAGCCGATCTCTTTATCGCCCTCGTGCTCCAGCATGACGATTTCCATCACCTTCAGCAGGTTGAACATCGCAATGTCGTGCAGCCCGTATGTGCGGCCAGGAATTGACAGCTCCACGCAGCCGACCACCGCGTAATCGCGGGCATCTTCCAGCGACACGCCGCGGTTGAGAAACGCGGGCACCACCACTTCATCGTTAAAAATTTGCGGAATGCCGGTGCCTAAGCGCACGGTTTCTGCCGTTTTGCGCAGGAACGGCCGGTCAATCAGTTCGTTGACCCGCACGCCAAGGTTAGGCTGCGGCAGACGAACGTTTTGATAGGCGTCGAGGCAGGTGAAGGAAAGGATATTGACTGCGCTGCGCCCGTTTTCGGTCAGGCCGCCTAAAAGGGCGGTGTAGCCGGTCGGGAAGCCGGCAAAATAGCGCGCGCTGCTGGTGGATCGCAGCAGTACGATGTCGTTGCATTTCACCCACAATGATTCCAGTAGCTCCTGCATAAACGCCGGGTCTTCACCGTGGTTTAGTGAGGCCTGCCAGAACGGCAGCATGTACTGGTCAAAGCGGCCCAGCGAAATGGAGCTGGCGTTGGACTCATACTGCAAAATGATGTTCATGTACCAGAACAGCTGGCTGGCCTGCCAGAAGTTCTGCGGCTTCTTCTGCGCGTTATGGCGCGAAACCTGGGCGATGGTTTCCAGCTCCTGACGGCGCTGCGGCTCATCGCACGTGGCCGCCATCTCTTCAGCCAGCGCGGCATAGCGCAGGATATGGCGTTGGGAAGCTTCGAGCAGAATTAACACCGCGTGATAAAACACGTTATCCGGCTGCTGATGCAGATGCGCCTGCATCTCGCAGACCAGCGCCTCAAGCCCGTGATTAAGCAGGCGTGGATAATCAATGATGATGTGGCCCTGGCCTTTATCGGTCTGGTTCACGCTGAAAATCTGCGTACTGACGGCGGCTTTCACCTCGTCGGTCATCTGCGCGTTAATGAAATCCTTCATCGAGCGTTGTTCCCAGTACGGGAACAGCTCGTCGCGGTAAAGGCGCTTGTCGTCGTCGCTGATATTAAAGCGGTCCTGTGGGCGGGTCGGGAACTGGTCGAGTTCTTTTAGCAGCCAGTAGGGGTCCATCTCCGGTGACATGATCCCGGCGCGCGGTTTGATGGTGCGGTTGCCGGCAATCAGTTCATCGTCGCGAATGCTGATGGCGACGTTATCGAGAATATGCGCGGTGGCTTTGGCGCGGCGGATAATCACCGGCTCGCCTTCGGTCTGGCGATGGCTTTCGGTATACAACACGGCGCGTTCGAGGGAGATTTCGCGTGGATTGGCAAACAGGGCGTCTTTCAGTCGCTGAATTCTATGGCTCATGGTGCTGGCTCCTCGGGAGATTAACCTGACGTTTCCTATGGCTTCTACGGTAGGCAAATGCGGCGGCGGGAGACAGAAGAGAATGGGGCGATTTACTGGATTATTGTGATCAAAAATGAAAAGTGGGATCTAAGTTTTGTCTGGGTAAAGACCCGGCGTCGCTGCGCTCGGCCGGGATAGGATTGCCGCGTTAGCCCTGAGGGGACGATGGCAGTGAGGCAATCCAGCGCATGGCCAGCTGCGGCCACGCGGCGGCGGGCAACCCTTTCGCCCCACGAATACCAAAACCGTGCTTGCCTTCGGCGAACAGATGCAGCTCCGTTGGTACCTTATGGGCTCGCAGGGCGTTGAACATCACCAGTGAGTTATCCACCGGCACCGACGGGTCATCAACCGCGTGCATGATGAAGGTTGGCGGCGTCTGCGCGTTTACGTTCAGCTCCGGCGAGTAGCGTTTGATTTGCCCGGCGTTCGGCGCGTCGCCAATCAATGCCTTGCGTGAGCCAGGATGGGCGATGGCTTTATCCATGGAAATGACCGGATAACCGAGCACCACGAAATCAGGCCGGGCGCTGTGCTTGTCGATGGCATCGAGCGGGGTATACACCGGCTCGTCGTAGCGCGTTTCAAGGCTTGCCGCCACGTGTCCGCCCGCTGAAAAGCCCATCACGCCAATCCGATGCGGATTGATGTTCCACTCCCCAGCGCGGGCGCGCAGCGTACGCATCGCTCGCTGGGCATCCGCCAGCGGGGCGTTTGCGCCCTCAGCGTGGCCATCGGCCGGCATCCGGTAGGTCATCACAAACAGGGTATAGCCCTGGGCATTAAACGGGGCGGCTAAATCGCTGCCCTCTTTATCGAGCACTACCCGCTGGTACGACCCGCCAGGGGTAACCAGCAGCGCCACGCCGTTAGGGCGCTCAGGGGCGTAAACGGTAATTTCCGGTGCGCGAATGCCGCTGACGGCACGGTCGGGCAGCGTGGGGTCTTTGCTGCGCTCTACCAACGAGAAGCTGACCGGGCTGTTTTTCGCGCCCGGCGCTTCGCCGCCGGGCCAGAATGTGAATGTGGGCAGGGCGGCGAAGGCCGTCTGGGCGGAAAAGAGCAGCGCCATGGTGGCGGCCAGCGGTAAGCGAATCATAAGCATCTCCCAGGGAAAACGCTTATTTATCATTCATTAAACGGGGAGAACGCGAAATGATTCACAAAACGGTGTTTCATAAATAGAGAAACGAAACGCTGTGCGGCTGAGCAGATAACGCTGAGGGGAGAAATAGGCGCAGCGCCATTAAGCTGGCGCTACACCGTGCCGGAGGCGGCGAAAATGCCTTCTCCGGCGGAGAGCAGATTACGCGCGGGTCGCCAGCAGAATGGCCGAAGCTTTGATTAAGGCAATGGCGCGGCTGCCGGCAGCCAGCTTCATCTCGTGCTGACTTTCGTTGGTGATCACCGCCACGATATCAAAACCGGCATCGGCTTTGATGTGTACCGTTGCATTGACCGCGCCTTCAGTCACCTGGGTGACCTGGCCAGCAAACTGGTTGCGGGCGGAGAACTTCAGGCCACAGTCTTCGGTCGCCAGGGTCACCCACGGCGCTTTAATCAGGGCAATGGCTTCCTTACCATTGGCCAGACCCAGCGCTTCTTTACTGCTGTGAGTGACGATAGCGACCAGTTTTGCCCCACCCGGCAGGGTCAGTTCGACTTCGTCGTTGACCGCGCCGGTGGCGACTGCGCTAATGATCCCGGTGAGTTGGTTACGTGCTGAAACTGCCATACGATACTGCCTCCATTCACTGTTTATCGAATCAGCGGTCAGTATAGCCACAGCCATTACATTAGTGCATCTTTATCAATGCCCAGGCGTTTCATTCGGGAGAGCAATGTTGTGCGCTTGAGCCCCAGCCGCTGCGCCGCGCCTTTGGCACCAGCGACAACGCCGTTGGTCTCTTTCAGTACGCGAACGATCAGCTGATATTCGTCCTCACCTTCTTTTGCCGCCTCGGCGACCGGCGCAGCTTCTGGCTCTTCACTGGCAAACGCCAGTTCAGGCATCGACAGCTGCAAGACGCTGCCGCGGGTCAGCAGCACTGCCCGCTCAATGACGTTTTCCAGCTCACGGACGTTACCCGGCCATTCCATCTGGCAGAGCGTACGCAGGGTTTCGGCCGGAATGCTGTCGATATTGCGCCCCAGACGGCGGGCAATTTTGAAGGTGAACGCTTTCACCAGCAGCGGGATATCTTCCGGACGTTCGCGCAGCGGTGGCAGGTGGATCGGGAAAACGTTCAGGCGGTAGTAGAGATCGCTACGAAATTCGCGATCCAATACCATCTGTTTGAGATCGCGGTTGGTGGCGGCGATCAGACGAACGTCGGTCTGGATCAGCTTGTTGCTGCCCAGCCGTTCAAACTCTTGCTCTTGTAAGACGCGCAGCAATTTTGGCTGCAACTCAAGCGGCATATCGCCGACTTCATCGAGGAACATCGAGCTTTTATCCGCCAGCTCAAAGCGGCCAATGCGCTGGGTGCTGGCGCCGGTGAACGCGCCGCGTTCGTGACCGAACAGATCGCTCTCCAGCAGGCCGGCCGGCATGGCGGCGCAGTTCATTTTCACCATTCGGCGGCCGTTACGTCCGCTCAGATTGTGGATAGCGCGGGCAATTAACTCTTTCCCGGTGCCGGTTTCACCGAGGATCAGCACCGTGCTGTCGCTGGGGGCCACCATCTCAACCTGCTTGAGGACGTTGAACATCGCCTCGCTGCGGCCGATGATTTCACCAAACTCGCCGTCCACGTTGTTCAACTGTTCGGTCAGCGCCAGGTTTTCGTCCACCAGACGTTCCTTCAGGCGATGAATTTCCTGATAGGCGAGGGCGTTATCGACGGCAATCGACACGCGTTCCGCAATCTGCTTGAGCAGCTTGAGGTTAGCGGCGCAAAAGACTTTTTCATCGCACTGGGCAAGCTTCAATACGCCGAGCATCTTGTCGCCGGACATCAGCGGCAGCAGGCACAGCGTCTGGATTTTATCGTCCCACATCTCAAACAAATGACGCTCGTACGGGGCGAGCTTGTCCTGTTCGTTGAGATTGAGCATCAGCATTTCCTGGCTCTTGAACACCCGCTCGGTCAGGGTGCCTGACTCATTGACTTCGCTCTGATCGTGGACCGGATCGTTGACGTCGATATAGTGCGTCGAATAGATGTTCAGCTTGCCTTTGCGGTTGCTTTGCAGCACCACGCTGATGGCGTCGATATTGAAGTAGTAGTGGATCTCTTTGGCCACCGCGCTTACCAGCTCGTCCATATCCAGACGTGACAGCACGGCGTTGGTGATAGCCACCAGAATGCGGAAGTTATCGCGCTCGTGACACAGCAGATCGTAATCGACGTTATTGGTCACCCGGCTTTGAATCTGCTCGGTGACGACGGCGATGATTTGCGTAAAGGTGTGCAGGCGCTGGTACTCTTTTTCCGTCCACGGCTGGTCGTTTTGGCGGATAAATTCGCAGCCGCCAAAAATGCGCCCTTCGGCCGCCAGCGGCAGCAGGCAATAGTGGCCGAATGGGGAATAAAGCTCGCTTTTGGCCAGCTGCGGCCAGGCTTCGCTGAATTCGCTGTAGCTACAGTGCAGCGCATCGAGACGCGACAGTAAACGTCTGACGGGGCCGTTAGCCAACAGATTATCGTCTTCGTAGGCCAGCGTAATGCCGGCGTCACGCGTCGCATAATAGCCCGCCCGCTGGTTGCCCGGCTGTAGCAGAATGATGGCCGCGCTGTCCGCTAGCGCAGATTGTTTCGCCAACTGTGCCAGCGTTTCGCTGAGCGCGGCGAGATCGGGTTGTTGGAGAAGCGTCCGGGTAATATCGAACAGCCCCTGCTGCCCGAGATCGCCCATCGGTGTATACGACATGTTGCTTGCCTATAAATGCGCCACATGGGGCGCAAGAAATAATAAAACCCGCCGTATTTCGCGCGGCAAGGATTGGCTGCTCCGGGTTTCGCTGAGCGGCGGATTCCTGCTGCGCGAAATCCATAAGGTTTAATAATAATAATAAAATTCAGACCTTGAGAGGTCTGTTAACAAATTCGGGGAAGCGGCTCCGCATGAGGGAGGTCTAATGTCCGTTTCACGCCGTACAGCCCGGCAACGCGTACTCCACGACGTTCAGTGACTTCGCCAATGATAGCGGCATCACAGCCCAAAGGATGGGCGCGCAGTGTTGCCAGGGCTTCATCGGCCGCTTCCCGGCTAACGCCGATGACCAGTTTACCTTCATTAGCGAAGTTAAGCGCGTCCAGTCCTAATAATTCGCACACGCCGCGCACAGAATCCTTAAGCGGTAAATTCTGTTCGTGGATTTCAACCCCGTACCCGCTGGTGGCGGCAAACTCGTGAGCTACGGCGTTAACGCCGCCGCGGGTGGCGTCGCGCAGCGCTTTGACGCCAGCAATCGGGCGCAGGCTCTGAATCAGCGGCGTTAACACCGCGCAGTCGCTTTGCAGCTCGCCGTCGAGCCCCAAATGTTCGCGCAGGTTGAGGATGGTGGCCCCGTGGTCGCCGAGCGTACCGCTGGCAATCAGCACATCGCCGGGGGTTAAGGTTGCCGCGCCCCAGTGAATGTCTGACGGAATTGAGCCCATTCCGGCGGTGTTGATGAACAGCTTGTCCGCCGCGCCGCGGCCCACTACTTTGGTGTCGCCGGTGACGATAGCAATATCGGCAGCTTTAGCGGTAGCCGCCATGCTGTTGACCACCGCTTCGAGCGTCGCCATCTCCAGCCCTTCTTCAATAATAAAACCGCAGGAGAGGTAGCGCGGAACGGCGCCGCTGACCGCGACATCGTTGGCGGTGCCGCACACGGCCAGCTTGCCGATGTTGCCGCCGGGGAAGAACAGCGGGTCGATAACGTAGCTGTCGGTGGAGAACGCCAGTCGGTCACCGTGGGCGGTAAGCGTGGCCAGCGAAATTCGCGCCTGATCTTCCTGCTCTGCCAGCCATGGGTTATTGAAGGCCTTCATAAACAGGCTGTCGATCAACTGCTGCATGGCCAGGCCGCCGCTGCCGTGGGCTAACTGAATGCTGTTCATACTTCTGCCTCCTGACTGCGATATTGATACCAGGCGGCGCAGGCTCCTTCAGAGGAGACCATCAGCGCGCCGAATGCGCTTTGCGGATTGCAGGTCGCGCCAAACAGCGGGCACTGATGCGGTTTACAGCGCCCGGTGAGCACGTCACCGCAGCGGGCGCGCGGGTCATCGCACACGCGCTGCGGCTGCGGTTTAAAATGCGCTTCGGCATCAAAGGATTGATAGGCTGGCGTCAGCTGTACGCCGGAATCATTAATTAACCCCAGGCCGCGCCATTCACTGTCGCCTTTGACCGCAAAGACCTCGGCAATCGCCCGCTGCGCCAGCAGGTTGCCATCGTCCGGCACCACGCGGCGGTATTGGTTTTCAACACAGCTGTGGTCGGCAATTTTTTGCTCCACCAGCATGTTCACCCCTTGCAGCAGATCGACAGGCTCAAAGCCTGCCACCACCAGCGGACGATGATAGTCGCTGGCAATAAATCCGTAGGCGTGGGTACCGATAACCATGCTGACGTGCCCCGGCGCGAGAAACGCGTCGATGCCGTTATCCGGCTGATCGAGCAGGCTACGCAGCGTTGGGATGAGCGTAATGTGCTGGCAGAAAAAGAAGAAGTTGCTGACGTTGTGCGCTTTTGCCTGTTGCAGCGTGATGGCGGTGGTCGGCATGGTGGTTTCGAAGCCTAAACCGAAGAACACCACTTTGCGATCCGGGTTTTGCTGCGCCAGTTTTAGCGCATCCATCGGCGAATAGACGATACGAATATCCGCACCGCGCGCTTTGGCCTGCATCAGCGAACCGTTTTTCCCCGGGACGCGCATGGCGTCGCCAAAGGTGCAGAAAATCACCTCGGGATGGCTGGCGATTTCAATACAGGTATCGATACGCCCCATCGGCAGCACGCACACCGGGCAGCCAGGGCCGTGGATAAACTCGATATTTTCCGGCAGCAGCTGGTCGAGGCCGAATTTGAAAATCGCGTGGGTATGACCGCCGCACACTTCCATAATGCGCAGCGGGCGCTCGGCGGTATAGGACAGCTGCTGCGCGCGGGATTTCAGGTGCGCGATAAGCTGCATCACCTGTTCCGGTGCACGGTACTCATCAACAAAACGCATTACCGTTCCTCACCGAACAACAGCGCGCCGACGTCCGGCTCGACTTCAAACATATTTTCCAGCGCCGCCAGGGTGTCGCGCGC
Source organism: Kluyvera intermedia (assembly GCF_021440345.1). Taxonomy (GTDB): domain Bacteria; phylum Pseudomonadota; class Gammaproteobacteria; order Enterobacterales; family Enterobacteriaceae; genus Kluyvera; species Kluyvera intermedia_A. The sequence continues at coordinate 9,707 of NZ_JAKCNS010000048.1, read as the reverse complement.
CTCTTCTTCGTTAATGATGCTCATGGCAAAACCCACGTGTACCAGCACCCATTGGCCAATGCGCGATTGGCCGTTTTCGTCCACCGCGCCGACCAGCGTCAGATCGACGTCGCGCTTAATCCCGCAAACGTCGACTTTTGCCTGTACGCCGTCAATGGCGGAGATTTGTCCGGGAATGCCTATGCACATCGCTGCGTCTCCAGCCAGGTTAACCATGTATCCATCCCTTCGCCGCTGGTGGCGGAGATAAGGATGATTTCAATATTCGGATTGACTTCACGGGCGCAGGCGATGCACTGCTCGACGTCGAAGTTCAGGTACGGCAGTAGATCGACTTTGTTCAGCAGCATCACCGAGGCAGCGGCAAACATATGCGGATATTTCAGCGGCTTGTCTTCGCCTTCGGTGACCGACAGCACCGCCACTTTATGGCGTTCGCCAAGGTCAAAGCTGGCTGGGCATACCAGGTTGCCGACGTTTTCGATAAACAGAATACCGTTGCTTTCCATCGGCAGACGCGGCGCGGCATCGGCAATCATCTGCGCATCGAGGTGACAGCCTTTACCGGTGTTGACCTGAATGGCCGGCGTGCCGGTGGCGCGAATACGCGCGGCATCGTTGACCGTCTGCTGGTCGCCTTCGATGACCGCACAGGACACGCTGTCCTTCAGGCGCATCAGGGTTTCGGTGAGCAGGGTGGTTTTACCGGAACCCGGGCTGGAAACCAGGTTTAGCACCAGCTGTTCGCGAGCGGCAAAGCGCGCGCGGTTACGGGCGGCAATCTGGTTGTTTTTATCCAGCACGTCGATTTCCACTTCCAGCATCCGCCGCTGGCTCATGCCCGGCGCGTGGGTCCCGGCTTCACCGTGACCGTAGTGCAGGTCGCCATTATCGGCCGCCTGCGGCTGGAATTCCTGGGTTCGAACGCCGGTAATCGACAGGGCCGGACGGCCTGCCGGTGCGAAGGGGGCGCTGCGGAACAGGGAATGCGGGTTACGTTCATCGCCCTCTATATAGAGGTTGCCTTCGGCACAACCACAGGTGCTACACATACTTTACTCCTGATCAATTTCAATTCGCTGAATCTGTAAACCGTCGTCGGCGACGATGCGCAGGTTGTCGCTGTTGCACTGCGGGCAGCGGCGCACATGTATCGACACCAGCTGGACATACTGCTGACAGGCTTCACACCAGCACTCCGCCTCTTGCTCTTCAACGTGCAGTTCACAGCCTTCAGCCAGCGTGCCGCGGCACACCAGGTCAAAACAAAAGGTCATCGCGCTGGTCTCGACGCAAGAAAACGCGCCGACTTTAATCCAGACGCCGGTAACGCGCTTTGCGCCGTTCTGCGCGGCCTGCTGTTCAACAATCTCCAGCGCGCGCTGGCAGAGCGTAATTTCGTGCATGACGCCTCCTGTTTTCATTACTCGCAGACGTAATGCAATAACGATGCCAGAGATTGAAATGGTGCGTTAAAGACTGTCGATGACGATGTCACTTTGACGAAATGACATGTCACCGCAGACATGTCATTTATATAAAAATTATTAAAATCAGCATCTTAAAAATATGGCATGAAAAGTGCTTAGAAGGCTTGTTTCTATTAACCGGGTAACCGACATGACTATTTGGGAAATTAGCGAGAAGGCCGACTTTATCGCCGATCGTCACCGCCGCCATCAGGATCAATGGCGCGTGTACTGTAACTCTCTGGTTCAAGGGATCACGTTGTCAAAAGCGCGTCTGCATCACGCCATGAACTGCGCGCCGGAGAAAGAGCTGAGCTTCGTGCTGTTCGAGCACTTTGTGGTGTCCGTGAGCCTGTCCGAAGGCTTTAACAGCCACACCGTGGAGTACTACGTAGAAACGCGTGATGGCCTGAATAAAGAGTGCGTTGCACGCGCCGAGCTTAACACCAGCGGCTTTATCGACGGGACCGTCAATATCCGCGACCGCGAGCAGGTACTGGAACACTACCTGGATAAAATTTCTCCGGTATACAACACCTTGTATGCCGCGCTTGAGAGCGACAGCCCGGTCAATTTCGGCCAGTTGGCACGTGAACCTCAACGGGCAAATCTCGCCTGAGTTATCGGTGTGTCGACGGGTGTCGAAATGACACCTGCTCTGCATGATTTCGTCAAAAATGACTATCACCTGAGGAAGACCTGGTGAATCGTTTTGTAATTGCTGACTCTACCGTCTGTATTGGTTGCCGTACCTGTGAAGCGGCCTGCGCGGAAACGCATCGCCATCACGGCCTGCAATCAATGCCGCGGCTTAGAGTAATGCTCAATGAAAAAGAATCCGCGCCGCAGATGTGTCACCACTGCGAAGACGCGCCGTGTGCCGGGGTTTGCCCGGTAAATGCCATTACCCGCGTTGATGGGGCCGTACAGCTCAACGAAAGCCTGTGCGTGAGCTGCAAACTTTGCGGCATTGCCTGCCCGTTTGGCGCCATTGAATTTTCCGGCAGTCGCCCACTGGACATCCCGGCGAATGCCAACTCCCCGAAAGCGCTGCCTGCGCCGCCGGCTCCGGCACGCGTCAGTACGCTGCTGGACTGGGTGCCTGGCGTACGTGCTATCGCGGTGAAATGCGACCTGTGCCATTTCGATGAGCAAGGGCCGGCCTGTGTTCGAACCTGCCCAACGAAAGCGCTGCACCTGGTCAATAACACCGACATCGCCCGTGCCAGCCGTCGTAAACGCGAGCTGACCTTCCACACCGATTTAGGCGATCTGTCGCTGTTCCAGACGCAACAAGGAGAGGTGAAATGAGCGTGATGACCCTAATCAATAGCGCGGTAGCGTGGTTCGCTTTTGCCGCAGTGCTCTCCTTTTTGCTGTCGTTCAAGAAATCCCTGAGCGGTCTTGTGGCCGGGATTGGCGGTGCGCTGGGTAGCCTGTGCGCGGCGCTGGCCGGGATTCAGGTGCTGATTCACGCCTTTCCGGTCATCGGCCAACTGTCGCTGGTGCACTACAGCGTGGTGGTCACGCCGCTGAACGCGGTGTGGTTGATTGCGCTAGGTCTGTGCGGGCTGTTCGTGAGCCTGTACAACATCGACTGGCATCGTCATCCGAACGTGAAAAACAATGGCCTGCTGGTCAACGTGCTGCTGGCGGCCGCCGTTTGCGCGATCGTTGCGGAAAGCTTTGGCTCCATGGTGGTGATGGCCGAAATCATGGCCCTGTGCGGTGCCTTCCTGACCGGCTGCATCACCTCCGGCAAACTGTGGTTTGCACTGGGTCGTCTTGGCACTCTTCTGCTGGCGATTGCCTGCCTACTGCTGTGGCAGCGCTACGGCACGCTGGATCTGGCGCTGCTGGCTGAACGCGCGCAGATGCTGCCAATCGGTTCTGATATCTGGGTGCTGTGCGTGCTCGGCTTCGGCCTGCTGGCTGGCATTATCCCGCTGCACGGCTGGGTGCCTCAGGCGCACGCCAACGCCAGCGCACCGGCGGCGGCACTGTTCTCCGCGGTGGTGATGAAAGTCGGGCTGCTCGGTATCCTGACCATTTCGCTGCTGGGCAACTCGCAGCCGCTGTGGTGGGGCATTGCGCTGCTGGTTCTCGGCATGATTACCGCTTTCGTCGGCGGCCTGTACGCGCTGATGGAACACAATATCCAGCGTCTGCTGGCGTATCACACCCTGGAAAATATCGGCATCATCCTGCTCGGTTTAGGCGTGGGCGTTACCGGTCTGGCATTACAACAGCCGGTGATGGTGGCGCTAGGTCTGGTGGGTGGTCTGTATCATCTGCTCAACCACAGCCTGTTTAAAACCACGCTGTTCCTCGGCGCGGGCGCGGTCTGGTTCCGTACCGGCCATCGCGATATCGAGAAGCTGGGCGGCATTGGTAAACGCATGCCGATGATTTCACTGGCGATGCTGGTTGGCCTGATGGCGATGGCGGCACTGCCACCGCTGAACGGTTTTGCCGGCGAGTGGGTTATCTATCAATCCTTCTTCAAACTGAGCAATAGCGGCGCGTTTGTCGGCCGCCTGCTGGGGCCGCTGCTGGCCGTTGGCCTGGCAATTACCGGCGCACTGGCGGTGATGTGTATGGCGAAAGTGTATGGCGTGACCTTCCTTGGCGCACCGCGCACTAAAGAGGCGGAAAACGCCTGCTGCGCGCCGCTGCTGATGGCGGCAAGCACCGTGGTGATGGCGCTGCTGTGCATCATCGGCGGTGTTGCCGCGCCGTGGCTGCTGCCGCTGCTGGGTACCGCCGTACCGCTGCCTATCGAAACCGCTCACACCGTGGTCTCTCAGCCGATGATTACGCTGCTGCTGATTGCCTGTCCGCTGCTGCCGTTCATTATTCTTGCGCTGCTCAAAGGCAACCGCCTGCCAAGCCGTTCCCGCGGCGCGGCCTGGGTCTGTGGTTACGACCACGAACAGTCAATGGTCATTACCGCACACGGCTTTGCTATGCCGGTAAAACAGGCCTTTGCCCCGGTACTGAAATTGCGCCAGTGGCTCAACCCGGTCTCCCTGGTTCCGGGCTGGCAGAACGCGGCGGCTGCACCGCTGCTCGCCCGTCTGGCGCTGGTTGAACTGGCGGTGCTGGTCGTGATTGTCATCTCTCAAGGAGCCTGAACATGACGGTCTTATTTGCTTTATTGCAGGCGCTGGTGCTGTTTGCCGTCGCGCCTCTGCTTTCCGGCATCACCCGCGTGCTGCGCGCACGGTTGCATAACCGTCGTGGGCCGGGCGTGATGCAGGAGTATCGCGACATCATCAAACTTCTGGGCCGTCAGAGCATTGGCCCGGACGCTTCCGGCTGGGTCTTCCGCCTGACGCCGTTTGTGATGGTTGGCGTGATGCTGACTATCGCCACCGCGCTGCCGGTGGTGACCGTAGCCTCACCGCTGCCGGGTCTGGGCGATCTGATTACGCTTATCTACCTGTTTGCCGTGGCGCGCTTCTTCTTCGCCATTGCCGGGCTGGATACCGGTAGCCCGTTCACCGCCATTGGCGCCAGCCGTGAAGCGATGCTCGGCGTGCTGGTCGAGCCGATGCTGCTGCTGGGTCTGTGGGTGGCGGCGCTGGTTGCCGGTTCAACCCATATCAGCAATATCACCGACGCCATCTACCACTGGCCGGCCAGCCGCAGCATTCCGCTGGTGCTGGCGTTCTGCGCCTGCGCTTTCGCCACCTTTATCGAAATGGGCAAGCTGCCGTTCGATCTGGCGGAAGCGGAGCAGGAGCTGCAGGAAGGCCCGCTGTCTGAATACAGCGGCAGCGGTTTCGGCGTGCTGAAGTGGGGCATTAGCCTGAAACAGCTGGTGGTGCTGCAAATGTTTGTTGGCGTCTTTATCCCGTGGGGCCAGATGACCAGCTTTAGCGTTGGCGGTCTGGTGCTGGCGGTGATTGCCGCCATCGTCAAGCTGGTGGTTGGCGTGCTGATTATTGCGCTGTTCGAAAACAGCATGGCGCGTCTGCGTCTGGATATCACCGGCCGCATCACCTGGACCGGGTTCGGTTTGGCCTTTTTAGCATTCGTCTCCTTGCTGGTGGCGTGATAAGAGAGTTTTGAGCATGTCTGAAGAAAAAGTGGGTCAACACTACCTCGCTGCGCTGCACCAGGCCTTTCCTGGCGTAGTGCTGGATGAAGCCTGGCAGACCAAAGACCAGTTAACGATTACCGTGAAGGTCAACTACCTGCCGGAAGTCGTCGAGTTTCTTTACTACCAGCAGGGCGGCTGGCTGTCGGTGTTATTCGGCAACGATGAACGTAAGCTGAACGGTCATTACGCCGTCTACTACGTGCTGTCGATGGAAACCGGCACCAAATGCTGGGTAACCGTGCGCGTAGAAGTTGACGCTAACACCCTTGAATACCCGTCCGTCACGCCGCGCGTGCCGGCGGCGGTATGGGGCGAGCGTGAAGTGCGCGATATGTACGGCCTGATCCCGGTCGGCCTGCCGGACGAACGTCGTCTGGTGCTGCCGGACGATTGGCCGGACGAGCTGTATCCGCTGCGTAAAGACAGCATGGACTATCGCCAGCGCCCGGCCCCAACGACCGATGCCGAGACCTACGAGTTCATCAACGAACTGGGCACCAAGAAAAACAACGTGGTGCCAATTGGCCCGCTGCACGTGACCTCCGATGAACCGGGCCACTTCCGCCTGTTTGTTGACGGCGAAAACATTATCGACGCCGACTACCGTCTGTTCTATGTCCACCGTGGCATGGAAAAACTGGCGGAAACCCGTATGGGTTACAACGAAGTGACCTTCCTGTCCGACCGCGTGTGCGGCATCTGCGGCTTTGCCCACAGCACCGCCTATACCACTTCCGTCGAGAACGCGATGGGCATCGTGGTGCCGGAACGTGCGCAGATGATCCGCGCCATTCTGCTGGAAGTTGAACGCCTGCACTCGCACCTGTTGAACCTCGGCCTGGCCTGTCACTTCACCGGCTTCGACTCCGGCTTTATGCAGTTCTTCCGCGTCCGTGAAGCCTCCATGAAAATGGCGGAAATCCTCACCGGTGCGCGTAAAACCTATGGCCTGAACCTGATTGGCGGTATCCGTCGTGACTTCCTGAAAGATGACATGATCCAGACTCGTCAGCTGGCGCAGCAGATGCGCCGCGACGTGCAGGATCTGGTGGATATTTTGCTCAGCACGCCAAATATGGAACAGCGCACCGTCGGTATCGGCCGTCTGGATCCGCAAATTGCCCGTGACTTCAGCAACGTCGGCCCGATGGTTCGCGCCAGCGGCCACGCCCGCGACACCCGCGCCGATCACCCGTTTGTCGGTTACGGTCTGCTGCCAATGGAAGTGCATAGCGAGCAGGGCTGCGACGTTATCTCGCGCCTGAAAGTGCGTATCAACGAAGTGTTCACCGCGCTGAACATGATTGACTACGGCCTCGATAACCTGCCTGGCGGCCCGCTGGCGGTGGAAGGTTTCACCTACATTCCAAACCGCTTTGCGCTGGGCTTCTCCGAAGCACCGCGCGGTGACGATATCCACTGGAGCATGACCGGTGACAACCAGAAGCTGTACCGCTGGCGCTGCCGCGCGGCGACCTACGCCAACTGGCCGACCCTGCGCTATATGCTGCGCGGGAACACCGTCTCCGATGCGCCGCTGATTATCGGTAGCCTCGACCCTTGCTACTCCTGTACCGACCGCATGACCGTGGTCGATGTGCGTAAGAAAAAGAGCAAGGTCGTGCCGTACAAAGAGCTTGAGCGCTACAGCATCGAGCGTAAGAACTCGCCGCTGAAATAATTGGGCCTTTGTGTGAGGGCCCCTCACCCCGACCCTCTCCCCATAGGGGCGAGGGGGAAGGGCAGAGCGCGTGCGTATTTACTGGCTACGCCGTTCTGTCCCCTCTCCGTTGTAGGGAGAGGGCTAGGGTGAGGGTAAAACACCGCACACAAGCTGGGAGCAACTATGTTTACCTTTATTAAAAAAGCCATAAAAACCGGCGTCACGACATCCTCCTATCCGCTGGAGCCGATGCCGGTTGATAAAAACTTTCGCGGCAAGCCGGAGCACAACCCGCAGCAGTGCATTGGCTGCGCGGCCTGCGTCAACGCCTGCCCGTCAAACGCCCTGACGGTGGAAACCGACCGCGTGACCAACCAACTGGCGTGGCAGTTCAACCTCGGCCGCTGCATCTTCTGCGGTCGCTGCGAAGAAGTGTGCCCGACGGCGGCCATCAAGCTGTCGCAGGAGTATGAGCTGGCGGTGTGGAAGAAAGAGGATTTCCTCCAGCAGTCGCGCTTTGATATCTGCAACTGCCGCGTGTGCCAGCGTCCGTTTGCGGTGCAAAAAGAGATTGATTACGCCATTGCGCTCCTCAAACACAATGGCGACAGCCGCGCGGAAAACCACCGCGAGAGCTTTGAAACCTGCCCGGAATGTAAGCGTCAGAAATGTTTGGTGCCTTCCGACCGTATTGACCTGACTCGCCACATGAAAGGGGCTATCTGATGAGCAACCTAATCGGGCCACGCGACGACAACGGCATGCCGGTGCCGATGACGGTAGATGAGTCTATCGCCAGCATGAAAGCGTCGCTGTTAAAAAACATCAAACGTTCCGCCTACGTTTACCGCGTAGACTGCGGCGGCTGTAATGGCTGTGAAATCGAAATTTTCGCCACGCTGTCGCCGCTGTTCGATGCCGAGCGCTTTGGTATCAAAGTGGTGCCATCGCCGCGTCACGCTGACATTCTGCTGTTTACCGGGGCGGTGACCCGCGCCATGCGTTCACCGGCGCTGCGCGCCTGGCAGTCCGCGCCGGACCCAAAAATCTGTATCTCCTACGGGGCCTGCGGCAACAGCGGCGGTATCTTCCACGACCTGTACTGCGTCTGGGGCGGCACTGACAAAATCGTGCCGGTCGATGTGTATATCCCAGGCTGCCCGCCAACCCCTGCGGCGACGCTGTACGGTTTCGCCATGGCGCTGGGCCTGCTGGAGCAGAAAATCCACGCCCGTGCGCCGGGTGAACTGGACGCACAGCCGGCAGAAATTCTGCATCCGGATATGGTCCAGCCGCTGCGCGTGCAGATTGATCGCGCCGCGCGCCGTCTGGCCGGATACCGCTATGGTCGCCAGATTGCCGATGACTATATGCTGCGTCTGAACCAGGGCGATGCCCAGGTTCAGCAATGGCTGACCACGGAAAACGATCCGCGTCTGACGGAAATCGTCACGCAACTGAGTCACGTAGTAGAAGAGGCACGTATTCGATGAGCGAACAGGTGGTGTTCAGTCAACTGAGCCGTAAATTTATTGATGAGAACGATGCCACGCCCGATGAGGCGCAGCAGGTCGTTTATTACAGCCTGGCGATTGGCCACCACCTCGGGGTCATCGACTGCCTCGAAGCCGCGCTGACCTGCCCGTGGGACGAGTATTTGGCGTGGATTGGCACGCTGGAGGCGGGCAGTACGGCGCGGCGAAAAATGGAAGGCGTGCCGAAGTACGGCGAAATTGTTATCGACAGCAACCACGTGTCGATGCTGGCGAACGCGTTTGATAAAGCGCGTGCGTCACAAACGCCGGCGCAGAAGGAGTGGAGCCAGTCGATGCTCAATATGCTGCACGCCATCCACCAGGAGAGCGCTATCTATCTGATGGTGCGTCGCCTGCGCGACTGAATTTTAACGATTGAGGAATGACCATGACTGACGTTTTACTCTGTGTCGGCAATAGCATGATGGGCGATGACGGCGCGGGCCCGCTGCTGGCAGAAATGTGCGCGGCCCAGCCGAAAGGGGCGTGGGTTGTGATCGATGGCGGCAGCGCGCCGGAGAATGATATCGTCGCTATTCGCGAGCTGAATCCGTCGCGCCTGCTGCTGGTGGATGCCACCGATATGGGGCTCAATCCCGGCGAAATACGGATTATCGATCCGGACGACATCGCCGAGATGTTTATGATGACCACCCACAACATGCCGCTGAACTACCTTATCGACCAGCTTAAAGAGGATGTGGGGGAGGTGATTTTCCTCGGCATTCAGCCGGATATCGTCGGTTTTTATTACCCGATGACCCAGGCGATTAAAGAGGCGGTGGAAGTGGTTTATCAGCGTCTTGAAGGCTGGGAAGGGAATGGCGGTTTTGCGCAGCTGGAAGCGGAGTGTGAAGACGAGGCGTAGTTTTTCCCTCTGCGTTGTGCCGGGCGAAGGGGGTAAGGCACCGCGCTAAACCCTCACCCCAGCCCTC
>NZ_JAKCNS010000047.1 GCF_021440345.1 Kluyvera intermedia | reverse complement strand
ATAAGTTGGAGTCATTACCGTCAGTTCCTTTTGGAAAATACTGTCTGAGTAATCTGTTTGTATTTTCATTTGAGCCGCGTTGCCAGGGAGATTGAGGATCGCAGAAGTAAACCTGAATATCTGTGGCTACGGTCGTGGGGGCAGTCCAATGGGAAAAAAACGCTCCCGGACGGGAGCATAAGCCAGTGACTTCGGCGTCAAATGAGGGTCTAACAAGTGGAGCTGCGGGTTAATTCTGGGTGATCTGGCTGCGATGCTTTTCAGCCTGCTGCTGATGAATAACGGAAGATTGACCATTATTCGCCTTCTCATGCATAACAGCGGCTTTCTCATGCTCGTTCATTTCGGAAAATGATTTTGCTGTTTCGTTAGAAGCTGCTGGCTTGGATTTCATCATTTTTTTATGCATTTCAGCCATGTCCTGATGGGCAGCAGAATTGCCGTTTTGCATCATTTCATGGGACATTGCGGCCTGATCGTGACCGCTCATATCCATCATTTTCATGCTCTCCCCCTGAACTGCACTTTTTTCAGCGGATGATTGCATCTGATGGGCAGGCGCCTGGGCATTATTTACCTGGTCATGCATGTTCATTGTCTCTGCAGCCCAGGCAGATGAAGCGACAGCCATCATGGCAATAAAGGATACAAGGATCTTTTTCATGGTTGGGTCTCCGGTGTTTTCATACCCGAACAATCAATGCTTATAACAGAGAAAGCATTTGATCTCAGGGCTGGTTGATCATCACGCCAGGAACCGGGCGATTGAATTATCACGCTGTCCTGATTTATGGCTGATTATAAAAAACCGACTCTGTTTATCGCGTGACTGAACGATGACATTTTTGTCACCTTCCGGGTTTCTCCTGAATAACGGTATTAATCCATTAACAGACGCACACTGAACACAATTTCCCGCCCCTGCTGTTCTGCTGACAGCTCGCCGCCGTGAGCATGAATGATCGACCTTGTAATTGATAATCCCAGCCCCGCGCCTTCCGTGTTGTAGAACCTTGATGAGTCTGCGCGATAGAACCGGTCAAACAAACGTTCCAGATTAGCGGGAACCTGGCCGGACATCGTATTCGTAATCATCACGTTCACACAGTCACTGTCACGCTCAAGGTGTATCGCTGTACAGGTGTTATCGGGAGAATACTTGATTGCATTGGAAAGCAGGTTACTGAAAGCACGTCGGAGCATATCGCTGTCTCCGGTAACAACGCCCTCTCCTTCAACCGTGATTGTCTTTCCTGTTTCGTCTGCCAGGGGCTCGAACAACTCACGTAATTCATTCAGTTCGGCTGCCAGATCCACATCATGTTTATCCAGCCGCAGCAGACCATGCTCTGAACGTGCCAGAAAAAGCATGTCACTGGTCATTCGTGACAACCTTTTCAGTTCTTCCAGGTTAGCGAATAAAATTTCGCGGTAATGCGAAACATCCCTTTCCTTAGCCAGTGCAAACTGCGTCTGCATCATCAGATTACTGACTGGTGTGCGCAGCTCATGCGCGATGTCAGACGAGAAATCTGACAGTTTCCGGAATGCCCCCTCCAGGCGATCAAACATATTATTGAACTCCTGCATGGTCTCAGAGATTTCCGGCGGAGCCAGATCGGGATTTAGACGCTGATCCAGGCTGTGTACAGTCATGGAGGAAGCCAGACTGGTCATTTCCCGTAACGGTTTCAGACCAATACGTGTGGTCAGCCAGCCCAGAAAAACAGAAATAAAGACCAGACCGATATTGAACCAGAACAGCCAGGTACTGAGTTTGTCCATAAACAGGGTGTGATACCCAGTATCCGTGGCAACCGTAATGATGACATGTTTGCTTTTACCCTGTTCCGGCGTCACGGCAACCCGCCGCGAGATACTGCGGTACACGGTGTTATTTTCTTCCGTCTGGATCATATAGTCGAGAATATCACCCGACTTATTAAGCAGGACCGCTGGAACAACAGAATTTTTGGCATAGAGTTCAACAATTTTTTCATTTTCCATGTTTTTTATAGAAATGAATAAACCATTGTGCCCTACCATCGCATCGTTTATTTTTTCTGATAATGACTTAATATCCGTTTTGTTCCGGAACGTCTCTGTTTTAAGAAACTCTTCGGTGAGCTGAAGTTTACCTGTCAGAAAATCGCGGTCCTGATTATCGAAATAGCCATTAAGGGTGCTAATCAGGATAAAACTTAATAACCACCATACCGTAAGCATCACCGCAGAAAAAATCAGGCTCAGGCGTGTGGTCAGGGAAATTTTGAACCTCACTCTTCTCTGATCTCCAGGACATATCCGGCACCGCGAACGGTATGGATCAGTTTTGGCTCAAAGTCATCATCAATTTTACTTCTCAGACGTCTCACGGCAACATCAATCACATTCGTATCACTGTCAAAATTCATGTTCCAGACCAGGGACGAGATAAGACTCCTGGGTAACACTTCTCCGGTGCGTTGCAGCAGCAACTCAAGCAGAACGTATTCTTTACCGGTGAGATGGATCTTCTTCCCCGAACGGATCACGGTCCGGCGCACCATATCAACGGTCATATCGGCGATGGTGCAGACTGTTGCGGCCTGCGAGCGTGCCCGGCGCAGCAGGGTTCTTACACGTGCAACCAGCTCCGTAAAATCAAAGGGCTTAATCAGGTAGTCATCTGCGCCAAGCTCCAGTCCTTTCACTTTGTCCCGCACGTTGTCCTTTGCGGTTAAAAACAGGACCGGTTCTTCGTGCCCGGACTCCCTCAGTGCGCTGATGATTTGCCACCCGTCGAGGAAAGGCAGCATCACGTCCAGTATTATCAAATCATACTGTCCCTTCGACGCGGCCCCGAGACCATCGCGGCCATTATTAAAGAGATCGGCCTGATAGCCTTCCTCAACCAGTCCCTGCTGCAGGTAACGACCTGTTTTTTGTTCGTCTTCAACGATTAAAATACGCTGCATGGTCAACTCGCTGATATGAAAGTAAAAATCTCACGCATGAGCTTTGGCTGTCCCCTAGCTGACCTGAGACGGAGCAAGCATTCCGAGCCACGCTACGGCGCCCAGAATGATAATCGCAACAACGAATTCTGTCAGGATGCTGTTTCGCATCAGGGCAACGCTGCGATCATAATTCCCTTCCCTGACCATAACTTCAAGCCGGGGACCCAGGTGAAACCGGTTTGCTGCAGCCAGAAGAAGCATCAGAACAAACAGAGCCGTCTTGGCAAGCAATATCCTCCCCCAGGAACTGTTGAATAAGGGAGTTAAGTTACCCTCAGCAATATACAGATAGTTGACCAGCGCACTCAGGATCAGGGCTACAACAATCACCGTTCCTGCCGTGGCAAATTTTGCCAGGGAGTCAGATATCACAATGACGCTCTGTGCATTATGCTCGTTTCTGCGCATCAGCAGGATAGCAAATGCAACCAGAGCACCTGTCCAGGCACCTGCAGCGCCGAGATGGGTCAGATCGCTCAGTAAATGGAGATAGTAATGCAGACCGTCATGCATAACGGCGTGTCCTCCCCAGGCAAGTGTAGCCAGCGCCACGCCCCCACTCATCGTCATCAGCAGGCAGGACAATACTCTCTTATTAGTGTAAAGGAACAAAGCACCGAGTGTGGTAAACAGGGCACAGAGCCTGACAATCCAGCTAATACCCACATCAGTTTCTTCTATCACCATCTCGATAACATGGATGGATAATTCTCTGAGGTCAGTTACTCCACTCATGGCATTAGATACCAGGAGCATATTAATGCCAGTAAGAATGATGCCTGTAACAACAGCAAAGGTTATAAACGACCTGAAATTAGTCAGGTTATAGGTTTCATGTCTGACACCGCTTATTCCATATATCTGAAAAAATGGCAATCCAAATATTACCATCAAATCCAGATAAAGAAGAAAACGAATAACAATCATAATCAGGTCGTTCATAATATTACTTCACTGTAAAGGTGTAATTACCGGTAATAGGGTGCGTATCTGAAGAAACCGCGCGCCAGTCAACACGATAAGTGCCAGCGGGTAAAGGCTCTCGCGGAATAATGACCATCGATTTAGGGTCAGCGCCTGGCGCCACTTTTGCCGCGACCGGCATCGGAGAATGTGATGACATGCCTTTCATACCCGTCATCGTTAATTTTGCACCTGAGAATTTCACGGTCAGATTTTCCGAGAAATTAAGCTGAATCTTTTCCGGGGCCGCTACGGCTGAATCTGCCTGTGGCACAGAGCTTTTTAATTCCGGATGGGCCATAGCAGAGAAAGCAACGCCCATAACGAGGCCACCTGTAAGAATGGCTTTATTTAAAATCGACATTTTATTTACCTGTTTAGTTGAGTGTTTTATATCAGTGCGTTAAAACCAGATTCTGGCTCCCGCCAGGAATACTACCTGATGGTCTTTCTCACCTTCTCTTTTCGCCATATCGGATGTTTTCCCGTAAAGTTGATTCCAGGAAACGCCTATATAGGGTGCAAACTCACGGCGTATTTCATAGCGCAGCCGGAGCCCCAGCTCTGTGTCAGTCAGTCCCCTGCCGCGACCCCGCGATTCATCATCCTGACTGTAGAAATTCACCTCATAGGATGGCTGGAGTATGAGCCGGTTAGTCAGTAAAACGTCGTATTCTCCTCCCAGACGAAGGGCTGCTTTTCCGCCATTACTGACAAAACCCGTAATTTCAGACTCAAAATTATAGAGTGCCAGCCCCTGAAAACCGACAGCAGCCCAGGTCCGGGCAGAAGCAGGTCTGAAATCCTGCCTGACACCCGCAACCAAATCCCACCATGGGCCAACCGCATGTCCCCAGAGTAACTGCGCTTCAGCCGCCTCCGTTTCCCCATTGCTTCGTTCACCTTCACTCTTTAGCCAAATCCGATCTGTGTCGCCTCCAATCCAGCTGTTAACACTCCAGCTGAAATTGTTGGTGTTATCCGACCGTTGCCATTCCAGTTGATCCAGCAGAACCAGATAATTAATCGCACTGTCGTGAATCGCATGCCCCTGTAAATTGCCGAATGCAGCCTTCCGGTCGGCATCGGTAACAGGCGGAATTGGCGTTCTGCTCTCAGTTACAATGGGCTCCATTGACGTCATCTCAGTGAAATTCTCATCTGCTGGCATCTGCATGGCAGACATGTCGTGCCCGGCGTGGGGATCTGCAGAGACGGAGCCCGCCGCAATAGAAAGCTGTGAGGTAAAGAAACCGGCGACCAGAACAGGTATGGCCTTCAAATTTCTCTTCATTCGCATCATTCCTCCACCCGGACTTCACGAAACATTCCCATTTCCATGTGATAGAGCAAATGGCAGTGATACGCCCAGCGGCCAAGCGCATCTGCTGTCACTCTGTAACTGCGTTTTGTACCAGGGGGAACATCTATTGTGTGTTTACGAACCATGAAATTACCGTTTTCATCTTCCAGATCGCTCCACATACCATGCAGGTGAATGGGGTGAGTCATCATGGTATCGTTGATCAGCGTGATCCTGAGCCGCTCACCGTATTTCAGCAGCACCGGTGCGGCATCTGAAAACTTGATTCCGTTAAATGACCAGGCAAACTTTTCCATGTGGCCGGTTAAATGCAGTTCTATGGTACGGCCAGGTTCACGTCCGTCAGGATCCTCAAAGCGGCTTTTCAAATCCGCGTACGTGAGAACCTTTCTTCCGTTATTTCGAAGACCAATACCCGGATCATTTAATTTCGGAGAGACGCTCATCGCCTGCATATCAACCAGTGGGTTATCCGTTTCTGACGCAGGATGACTTTGCATACCCGGCATTCCGGCCATCCGGGAATGATCCATACCGGCCATGCTGCTGTGATCCATGGGCGCGGAGGATGTCCCGCTATCCGGAAGGTCAGCACCGTCCATAGACATCATCTCTCCGCTGTTATCCATGCCTCCCATCTGGCTGTGGTCCATTCCTGCCATATCATGTCCCATTCCCCCCATACCCATATCTTCCATGGTCAACAGAGAACGGGGATCGAGGGGGGGAACGGCAGCACTTAACCCCTCTCTCGTGGCCAGTGTCCCTCGAGCGTAACCGGTCCTGTCCATGGATTGTGCGAAGATGGTATAGGCCTCACCCTGAGGCTCCACAATGACATCATAGGTTTCGGCAACGGCAATCCTGAATTCGTCAACGGTAACCGGGTTTACATACTGGCCATCTGCAGCCACGACCGTCATTTTCAGCCCGGGGATACGGATATCGAAATAGGTCATTGCCGAGCCGTTGATAAACCGTAAGCGTATCTTTTCACCGGGACGGAACAGTCCGGTCCAGTTTTTCAGCGGGGCCTGCCCGTTCATGAGATAGGTGTAGGTGTAGCCACTGACATCCGCGAGGTCAGTCGGATTCATTTTCATTTCAGCCCACATTTTCCGATCGGCAATGGTGGCTGACAGCCCCCTGGTATTCACGTCGCGGAAAAAAGAGCCAACGGTTGGTTTATTGAAATTGTAGTAATCCGACTGTTTTTTTAATTTTTTCAGCAGGCTGTGAGGATTTTCATCGGTCCAGTCAGACAACATGACCACATGCTCACGATCGTAAGCAAACGGTTCTGGCTCCCTGGCATCGATGATAATGGCACCGTATACCCCCTCCTGTTCCTGCAGACCGGAATGGCTGTGGTACCAGTAAGTCCCGTTCTGCTTAACCTTAAAGGTGTAAACGTAGGTATCATCAGGCTCTATGCCCATAAAACTCAGCCCCGGAACACCATCCATATTGGCCGGAAGAATAATGCCGTGCCAGTGAATGGACGTCTGTTCATTAAGACGGTTTTTGACCTTCAGGGTAATGGTGTCACCTTCTTTCCAGCGAAGAACGGGCCCCGGCAGGCCTCCATTGATTGTTTTGGCCTGACGCTCACTGCCCGTGATATTGACGGCCGTTTCACCAATGGTCAGGTCAAACTGAGTACCCTGCAGGGATGCGGCAACTGGCAGGCTCAGACTGGAACGCGCATTGAAACTCCATACGCCAAGACTTCCGGCTACGCCAGAGAGGGTTAACCCCTTCAGGAAAGTTCGTCGAGACGTTTTCAACAGCATGCGCATTCCCTTATTTAAAGTATGGTTACTGACAGAATTCGAGAACCGATTTAAATTAAATTACTGGTTCATCCACTTACAATGAAATGAATCTAGCACACCTTAAGAAACAAATTCATTACAATCGTGTAATGTACATAGCTGTATTACATTTACGTCATCTTCCCCACAGGTTGATTATTTTTATATATGATCATAAGGACATCTTTTATGTACCTCAGAAGGTAATTACACATGAATATATTAATCACGACCACTGCGTTTACAGCTTTATTTTGTGGGGCAGCTTTTGCTCAGTCCAGTGATATTGCCCATGAAGCACATCGATTTGTTAATAATGCCTCAGCCGTCAGTCATGTGAATTCCTCGACGCATGAAAACTTACCGGACAGGGTTAATAAAAACAACACGCCCTCATTCTCTGAAATGAATGAACATGAAAGGGCCATTGTTGCTCATTCATTTATGAACAACAGCGCGTCCTATGCGCATCAGAAAATGATTGAGGAACATAAAAAAATGCTGTCCGGCAGTGATGCAAATTCAAAGACCTCGTCTTCTTCTTTTAACGAACTGAATGCCGGAGAAAAAGCCGCTCTCGTGCATGAGCAGGTCAATAATGCCGGTGCGGAAGCACATCAGACGCAGGCAAGAAAGCTTCGCGGGCTGTATTCGACCAGGTAACTGCAGGCGGGTTAGTGCTTAGCGTCAGGTGCGCAGCAGGGCTTTACTGACGGGTTACGTAGCAGGACATGAGCCCCATATTGCTCTGCCGTAACCTGTTTCAGTCCCGTTAATCATCACCGTCGGGCTGGTCATACAGTTCCCAGAGCTTCAGGAGCAAACGGGAAACAAGATATGTTACAAAAATGACGACCATCAACGGTGCTCCCGATTAACTGACAGATGACACGCCTCCTGAAAACCCCTAGCATACGCCGCAGTGTTCATGCTAACGGCGAATTCCAGTAAATGTATTCTACCGATGTCGTAAAAGAAAATGCCTACCTTTCAGCCACCCGCTCGGGGCTGGAATCGAACGAGATCGCTACTCTTCAGCGCTCCTTGCCTTCCCGGTTTAATCTGCGGCATTTGAAAAAAAATGAATCATTAAAACTCGTACTGCAAAAGAAAGCGGGAAAATCACGTGTCGTGGCCTATAAATTTACGTCCGGTTCATTTAATTACACGGCGTATCGTATATCAGATAAAAAGTTCTATAACCTTTCCGATACTTCCGGGAAAGGCAGTCTCGATTATCCGTTACCGGCCACAGCAAGACTCAGTTCGCCTTTCAATCCTGCAAGACTTAACCCGGTATCGGGAAAAGTGAGTCCCCATAATGGCATTGATTATTCCATGCCCATGAACACGAAAATAGTCAGCGTCATCGACGGAAAAATCACCCGGGCCGAATACAACAGTACCATGGGATATTTTGTTGAAGTAACGGGAAAAGCCGGTGTTAAAACTCGCTATCTCCACCTCAATAAAATACTCGTTACTAAAGGGGCCAGGGTTACACGGGGAGGTGCTATTGCGTTATCCGGTAACAGCGGACGTTCATCCGGTCCTCATCTGCATTACGAGCTGGTCATCAATAACAACCCTGTTAACTCTCTGGCGTTCCGGGCAGCGGCACCCGCTGATAACAAACTCGAACAGCATGCCTTTGCGCATGCCAGAGACTACGAACGATACCTGGACTGATAACGGGACCGCGACGCGGCCCCGTCTGCCGGATTAATTTTTTTTATCGTTTTCACTTCCGTGATGTTGATGATCTCCATGCCCTCCGTGGCCGTGGAAAAGATGCATTAGCGGGCAGACCAGCAATAACAGATATGGCCAGTAACCTGCCACATGTGACCAGTGTTCGCGCAGGAGGGCAAATGCCGCGATCGCGGCGACAGCAATAAGCGCATAGGTGGTACTTTTCATACTGGACTCCTTCTGTTCGTAACTGACCCTTCACTCAGTGTTATTTCCCGAGCCTGACACTTTTCAGACGCAACGCATTCACAATGACGCT
Organism: Kluyvera intermedia; assembly: GCF_021440345.1. Taxonomy (GTDB): domain Bacteria; phylum Pseudomonadota; class Gammaproteobacteria; order Enterobacterales; family Enterobacteriaceae; genus Kluyvera; species Kluyvera intermedia_A. The sequence continues at coordinate 86,542 of NZ_JAKCNS010000047.1, read as the reverse complement.
GACGGAGGAAAGAGCCATGGCCGCCGCCGCAATAACTGGCGACAGCAGTATTCCATACACAGGATAAAGCAGACCTGCAGCCACAGGCACGCCAAGTGCGTTGTAGATAAATGCAAAAAACAGATTCTGACGGATATTTTTCATGGTGATCTCTGACAGATGACGGGCCCTGTTCAGTATCATCAAGTCGCCTTTGAGAAGGGTGACTCCGGCACTTTCAATTGCCACATCTGTACCCGTTCCCATGGCTATACCCACGTCAGCCGCTGCCAGCGCCGGGGCATCATTCACACCGTCTCCGGCCATCGCAACCACATGGCCAGACTCTTTCAGTCGGGTTATCACTGCTTTTTTGCCATCCGGCAGAATTCCGGCTTCAACCTCATCTATTCCCAGTTTCCGTGCGACTGCTTCAGCAGTAAGCTGGTTATCCCCGGTGAGCATAACAATGCGGATCCCCGCCTGACGCAAAGCTTTAAGCGCATCCGGCGTGGTTGTTTTCACGGGATCCGAGATAGCTATCAGGCCTGCAAGGTCCCCGTCTGTGGCCACATAGATAACGGTAGCGCCTTCCATCCGCAACGTATCCGCAACGGCCTTTTGATTATCAATAACGATACTGTTTTCCTGCATAGCCAGTTCATTACCAATAACAACCCGTTGACCTTCGACATCGCCTGAGACACCTTTACCCGACGGTGCATCGAAATGAGTGACTGCGGGTATTGCGATCCCCTTTTCCTGTGCTGCTTTAACTACTGCCATACCCAGCGGATGCTGCGAGCCTTTTTCCACTGCGGCTGTTACACGCAAAAGAGATGTTTCCCCACCCGGATTGAGACTGATAATCCCTGTCACCGTAGGCGAACCTTCCGTGAGCGTGCCTGTTTTGTCGACAACCAGCGTGTCCACTTTTTCAAGACGCTCAAGGGCTTCGGCATTCCTGATTAACACCCCGGCCTGGGCTCCTTTGCCCACCCCCACCATTATCGACATCGGCGTGGCCAGCCCCAGCGCGCAGGGACAGGCAATAATCAGGACCGACACAGCCGCAATGAGACCGTGCGCCATCCTGGGCTCGGGCCCCCAGACAGACCAGATCACGAAAGCAACAACCGCGATAAGTATCACCAGAGGAACAAACCAGCCTGAAACGCTGTCAGCCATTCTCTGGATGGGGGCACGCGAACGCTGTGCATCAGCGACCATCTGAACAATTCGTGAGAGCATTGTTTCATCACCGACTTTCTCTGCACGGATGATGAGACTCCCTGTCTGATTAATGGTCCCCCCGATGACAGGGTCACCCTCCGTTTTGGTAACCGGCATAGATTCCCCGGTCACCATCGATTCATCAACGGTTGTTTTGCCTTCGATCACAATACCGTCGACCGGAATACTCTCTCCTGGTCTGATGCGGAGCTTATCGCCAGGCAGAACATCTTCCGCATTAATATCCGTTTCATGACCGTCATGATCCAGCCGCCTGGCGGTTTTGGGGGCAAGATTCAGTAGTGCAGTAATGGCACCTGAGGTTTGTTCCCGTGCCCGCAGCTCAAGAACCTGTCCCAGCAGAACAAGCACCGTAATAACTGCTGCGGCTTCAAAATAAACGGCCACCAGGCCATCCATGTTTCTGAACGATGCAGGAAACCAGGAGGGGAAGACGGTTGCAATGACGCTGTACACCCAGGCTACGCCGGTGCCCATTGCAACAAGGGTAAACATATTCAGGGAGCGGTTACGTAACGACATTCCGGCCCGGGCGAAGAATGGCCAGCCACACCACAACACGACAGGAGAGGCCAGAAGCAGCTGCAGCCATGTGTTGTGCTGTGGCGGTACTGTATTCCTCAAGGCGGGAAACAGATGAGATCCCATTTCGAGTACCAGAACCGGAAACGCCAGCAACAACCCCAGCCAGAAGCGTCTTGTCATGTCGCGAAGTTCATCACTTGGCCCCGTGGATGCCGTAGCTACGAGCGGCTCCAGTGCCATTCCACAGACAGGACAGCTTCCGGGACCACTGCGGCGTATCTCCGGGTGCATCGGACATGTCCACACACCTTCAGAATTCTCTTTCTCCGCCTGGTGGTGAGGCTGTTTTATCTGATCAGGGCTGACTTCGTGATGATCGTGGTGATGGTGATGGTGATGGGAATGTTCACTGGCATCTTCGGTAAGATAACGATCGGGATGGGCTTTAAATTTACTCTCACAGCTGGCGGAGCAGAAATAAAGTTGATGGTCCTGGTATCGAATGCTGCTGTGCGCCCTGTCGGGCAGGATGTCCATCCCGCACACGGGATCTCTCACCTTATGCAATACGTGGCCCTCGTCCGGGGATAATGTCTGCTCAGAAGCAGTCTGGTTGTTGTGTTGCACTGCATTGTCATTTTTCACAGTAACTCTCCTTATGCATACCGAAGCATCTTCTGTCTTCAGGGTATGTCATGGATGCGATTACCACGAATGCCGCCGGCATAAGAGTGCCTGCTGCCGGCGTCCCGTTATCAGCCGTTCCGCTGACTATTCGATTCGCTGGAAGACTTTTTTACTTCCATCCGGTGAGAATGCGATAACATCGTAAGCCTCTTTTCGGGCTCCCATCTCCATTCCAGGACTTCCTGCTGGCATACCGGGGGTGGCGAGACCGTATATACCTGAACCAGACTGCATTGCCTTATGTATCGTTGTCGCAGGCACATGGCCTTCAATGATCAAATTACCGGCAACCGCGGTATGACAACTTCGCAGTCCTGCAGGAATAGCATGCTTTTCTTTCAGGGCTGACAGCGCCTGATCATTCATGACGTGAGTTCGTACTTCAAACCCGTCTTTTTCCATCGCCTTGCCCCACAGGGAACAACAGCCACAGTTTTCAGATTTGTACATATCAATCACTTTTTCACTCGCCATCGCGGGCAGTGAAAGGCCGAGAGCCAGCGCCATCAGAACCACTTTTTTCATACTCACCTCTGTATATTATCGATTTAAACCCTGACGTCAGGGTGAATCAGTAAAGAAGGACACCCACAGGGGGTGCCCTTTCAGGTTCAGGACACGCTTTTTTTATGTCTGCGCAGCCAGATTAATTTGTAGGCGGCAGGAATAATGAACAGGGACAGCAGCGGAGCCGTGATCATCCCACCAATCATGGGTGCCGCGATACGGCTCATGACTTCTGAACCTGCACCGGTTCCCCAGAGTATTGGCAGCAGACCCGCAATGATCACCGCCACGGTCATGGCTTTCGGCCGGACACGCAGTACGGCACCATGATAGAGGGCTTCATCAAGGCCTTCCGGTGTGAACGTCTCTTTACGGGACAATTCCGGGTGCGCTTCAATGGCATGACGCAGATACATCAGCATGACCACGCCAAACTCTGCTGCCACCCCGGCCAGAGCGATAAACCCCGTTCCGGTTGCGACAGACATATGGAAGCCCTGCCAGTACAGGAACCATATCCCGCCAACCAGGGCGAACGGCAGGCTCATCAGGATCAGCAGGGCTTCATCAACCCGGCGGAATGCCAGATACAACAGGATGAAGATGATCATCACCGTCATCGGCACCATCAGCTTCAGTTTCTTGTTGGCATGCTCAAGCAGTTCAAACTGTCCGGAGAATGACACGCTGGTACCCGGTCTCAGTTTCACTTTCTGACTGATCGCCGTTTTAATGTCATTAACCACCGACACCATATCCCTGCCGCGCGCGTCAATGTAAATCCAGCTGGCTGGACGGGCATTTTCCGTTTTCAGCATAGTCGGCCCGGAAACGACCTTAATATCCGCAACATCGCCCAGCGTGATCTGCTGCTTCATCGGGGTCAGGATCGGCATCTGTTTCAGGGCCTGCGGGCTGTTCCGGTAATCCTGCGGATAGCGGATATTAATCGGGTACCGGGCCACGCCTTCAACCGTCTCACCCACCATAGCCCCACCGATGGCTGATGAGATGAACAGCTGCACATCGCCCACCGTCATTCCGTAGCGGGAGGCTTTTTCCCGGTTGATATCCACATCAATGTAGCGCCCGCCTTCCAGTCGCTCTGCGAGAGCAGACACTACGCCGGGTACGGTTTTGGCGACCGCTTCGATACTCTGCGCCGTTGCATCGATATCGGACAGAACCGTTCCGGACACCTTGATACCTATCGGGCTTTTGATCCCGGTTGAGAGCATATCAATACGGTTACGGATTGGCGGCACCCAGAGGTTTGCCAGCCCCGGTAAACGGACGGTCCTGTCGAGTTCTTCAATAATCTTGTCAATCGTCATGCCTGGACGCCACTGATCCTCAGGTTTGAGCTGGATCGTGGTTTCAACCATTTCGAGCGGTGCGGAATCCGTGGCGGTCTCTGCTTTACCGGTCTTGCCAAATACAGAGGCCACTTCAGGAACGCTTTTGATTAACTTGTCCGTCGTCTGCAGGAGCGCTGCAGCTTCAGCCGGAGAGACACCCGGCAGGGTCGACGGCATATACAACAGGTCGCCCTCGTTAATCTTCGGCAGAAACTCACCGCCCACCTGGCTCAGCGGCCAGATAACGGTGAAAATGGACAAGGCCGCAACCAGCAGGGTTGTTTTTGGCCAGTGGAGAACCCGCAACAGCAATGGATGATACGCTTTGATCAGTACCCGGTTCAGGGGGTTACTGGTCTCTGCAGGAATTTTCCCCCGGATCCAGAATCCCATCAGAATCGGAATGACGATGATGGCCAGCGCGGCCGCGCCCGCCATGGAGTACGTTTTCGTGAATGCCAGCGGGCCAAACAGACGTCCTTCCTGACCTTCCAGGGTAAAGATAGGAATAAAGGACAGGGTGATGATCAGCAGGCTGATAAACAGTGCGGGTCCCACTTCAACGGAGGCATCGGTAATCACCTTCCAGCGGGTGGCGTTGTCAATCTGCTCACCAGGATGCTGATGATCCCACTCCTCAAGCCGCTTATGCGCATTCTCAATCATCACAATGGCGGCATCCACCATCGCACCGACGGCAATCGCTATCCCTCCCAGCGACATGATATTGGCGTTCAGTCCCTGGAAGTGCATGACGATAAAGGCGATACACAGACCAAGCGGCAGAGAGATAATCGCCACCAGGGCAGAACGTACGTGCCACAGGAACAGGGCACAGACGATGGCCACCACGATAAACTCTTCCAGAAGTTTGGAACTGAGGTTATCAATCGCCCGGTCGATGAGCTGGCTGCGATCGTAGGTGGTCACGATTTCAACGCCTTCCGGCAGGCTGGCCTTCAGCGTCTCAAGTTTATCCCTCACTGCCGTGATAACGTCGCGTGCATTTTTACCCGACCGCAGGATCACCACGCCGCCAGCGACTTCGCCCTGGCCGTTCAGCTCGGCAATACCACGCCGCATTTCAGGCCCGGTCTGCACGCGGGCAACATCCCGCAGATAAACCGGCACGCCGTTCTCGCCTGTTTTCAGGACGATGTTATTAAAATCATCAATGCTCTGAAGATAACCGCTGGCACGGACCATATACTCAGCTTCGGCCATTTCAACGGATGAGCCACCGGCCTCCTGGTTAGACGATTCAAGGGCCTGTTTCACTTCGGGCAGGCTGATACCATACTGAGACAGTTTTACCGGATTGACCTGAATCTGGTACTGTTTCACCACGCCGCCAACCGAAGCGACCTCAGCCACGTTCGGGATGGTTTTCAGCTCAAATTTCAGGAACCAGTCCTGCAGAGAACGCAGTTCTGAAAGGTCGTGTTTTCCGCTGCGATCGACAAGGGCATATTCAAATATCCAGCCCACCCCCGTGGCGTCCGGACCGATTTCAGAACTCACACCGGCGGGCAGTTTTCCCTGTACCTGGTTCAGGTACTCCAGCACGCGGGAACGGGCCCAGTACAGATCGGTGCCGTCTTCAAAAATGACATACACATACGAATCACCGAACTGTGAAAAACCACGCACGGTTTTTGCGCCAGGCACGGACAGCATGGTGGTGGTAAGTGGATAGGTGACCTGGTTTTCTACAATCTGCGGGGCCTGGCCGGGATAGCTGGTTTTGATAATGACCTGCACATCTGACAGGTCAGGCAAGGCATCGACAGGCGTGTTAATAATCGTCCATGTGCCCCAGATGCTGAGAAACAGGGCCCCCATCATGACCAGGAAACGGTTGGCGACAGAGCGCCGGATAATCCATTCAATCATCGTCGTCTCCTCAGTGCCCTGAATGCATATTTACAGGCTGGTCAGACATTGCTGGCATACTGCTTTCTGTTTTTTCAGGGTGGCGCATACGTTCCAGTGCGCCCGTAATATTGGCTTCAGAGTCAATGAGGAACAGGCCACTGACCACCACGGTATCGCCTTCATTCAGGCCGGAGCCGATGCCGGACTGTTGCTGTGACTCATGCAGAACGTGGATCTGTTTCGGCACAAACTTGCCTTCATCATCAACAGTAATCACGCGCTGTTCTTTGCCGGTATCGATAACGGCCTGGCTTGGTATCAGCAGCATCTCCTGGCTTCTGGTATTCAGTTTCAGATAGGCATTCATGCCCGGCTTGAGAAACTCATCCTTATTAGAAACCTGGAGACGGACCTGAAGCGTACGGGTTGTCTGATCCACGCTGGGAAGAATATTCCATTTTTCGACATGGAATGTTTTATCCGGATAAGCCGGTACCGAAATTTCAAACTGCGACGTATCTTTCAGCAGATAGGCGATAGATTCTGGCACTGCAGCGCTGATCCAGACCGGGTCCATTCCCTGAATCTGAGCCACCACCTTATCTTTCGAAATATTCATGCCGGTGCGCAGGTCAAATGCAGTAATGACACCATCAATAGGTGCTTTAATGGTAAAACGGGTCTGAATGCTCCGGGTAGAACGCAGTCTCTGAATATCCTCTTCCGGCATACCTGCCAGGCGAAGCCGTTCCAGAACGCCTTTAATTTGCGTGGAAGTACCACCGGTGCTGGATAACAGAAGGAATTCACTCTGTGCTTCCACCCAGTCCGGAATGGTAATATCGATAAGTGGCGTCCCCTTCTTCACATGATCGCCAATCGTCATGGGGTAGACTTTTTCGACAAACCCGTCAGAACGCGCCTGCACAATAACAAACTGATACTCGTTATAGCTGACATTAGCCGGGATTGTCTGAGAATAATTCAGCATTCCTCGCGTGACTTTTTGCGTTTTTAATCCCAGATTCTGAACCTGGGTTGGGTCGATACGGATCCCGCCACTGCTTTTATCGCCACTGTCATCAGCATATTTTGGCACCAGGTCCATATCCATAAAGGGCGATTTTCCGGGTTTATCAAATTTGGTATCCGGTTTCATTGGGTCATACCAGAAAAGCACCTTTCGTTCCGGTGCCTTTTGTTCTGTTTTTTCTGTCTTTTGTGCTGAGTTTACATACTGCCAGGCAGTAACCGATATCAGCCCCCCTGCTATGAGGCTGCTGATAATTATTGCAGCATATTTTATCTTTAAAGAAGCCATACAATTTTCCGCTAAAAAATCAAAACACCTGGCATATGCACCTGACGGTTAACTCACACATATACCTATGTGAATGTACAGGCGCACAGGATGTAATCGCTCCGGACAGCCAATCAGGACTGCGTCACGTTAATGCTTTTAAGTAAAGAAATATTACCCTGCTGAATAAACGAGAAATCGACATGGTTGCCGGTTTTCAGGGCATTGATAGCGTCGTCTGCATTAACAAAAGTGAAGCGCATGGTCATTGCAGGCCAGCCCACCGCAGGGATTGCTTCGTGCGAAATGGTGATCTTTTTACTATTTATATCAATTTCTTTAACGACACCGGTGCCCTTGATAACCTGCTGTACCGAAGCATCACTGGCAGTATTCATATCGCCATGCTGATGTGTTTCAGCATGAAGACCGGCAGAAAACATGACAGAGAAGGCACCAAATAAAACGGCTTTAAGTGAATTACGCATTTTAAATTTCCTGATTAATGAAATAAATTTACTCTACCCAACCGCCACCCAGTGCGGTAAACAGATTAATTTCGTTAACCTGCCGGGAATAGGTAAGATCGAGAATGGTTTGCTGCGTAGCGAAGAGAGAACGCTCTGCATCCAGCACTTCAATGTAACTGACAGCACCACTGGAATATAATCCTCTGGCACGCTGGAGAGTTATCTGAAGTGAATCAAGATAACGCTGCTGTGACTCAAGTTGCTGGCTAAGGCTGTCGCGCAGCGCAAGCGTGTCGGAAACATCCTTAAAGGCTGACTGAATTTTTTGTTCGTAATTAACCACCGACTGTTGCTGGCGAATTTCAGCCAGCTTCAGATTGGCTTTATTCCTGCCAGCATTAAATATAGGAATTTCAATTTTAGGGATAAAATTCCACATTCCACTTCCTGACGTAAACAGGCTGGACAGCTCCGTACTGCTTGCGGAAAGACCACTGGTCAGGGTAATTGAGGGGAAAAAGGCCGCTCGCGCTGCGCCAATATTGGCATCAGCCGCTTTCAGCTGATATTCCGCTTCCATAATATCCGGTCGCTGCAGCAAAATTTGTGAAGACAGATTTGGTGGCAATTTTACTGGGGCTATCTCCCCGCCTTTCATCCCTTTTTCTGACGGAAGTGCGCGGTACGTTCCCAGCACCAGTTGCAGGGCATTGTTTGCCTGAGCCAGATCGCCTTCTCGTTTGGCTATTTCGGCGCGGGTACTTTCGATTTGTCCTCGCGCCTGTTCAAGTGCCAGAACGTTCGTACTCCCGGTCACGAGCTGCTGCTCAACGAAAGCATAGGACTGTTGATAATTTTTCAGCGTTTCCCGCGCAATACGAAGTTGTTCGTACGCCAGTTGCTGGCTGAAATAGCTTTGTGAAACGTTGGATACCAGCAGGATGTGTACGGCCCGACGGGCTTCTTCGCTGGCAAAGTAGTTCTGGCGATCAGCATCACTCATGTTCTTAAGTTTGCCGAAAAAATCGAGCTCATAACTGAACTCCAGACCTGCGTCGTACTCCTGTGTGGTCGGCTTGTCACCTTTCAGACCACCGCTGTATGTGATCCCGGATGAGGCATTCAGCTGGGGATAACGATCTGCATCCGTGACGTTGAACTGGGCCCGGGCCTCTTCAACCTTCAGTGCAGCCATTCTCAAATCACGGTTATTAGTCAGGGCTTCAGTAATCAGCCGGGTGACCTGGGGATCGACAAAAAAGTTACGCCAGCCCGTATCCTGATAGCCATTCACCGCTGGCGTCAGGCTGTTACGGGACAGTGAAAACTGCTGGGGTACCGGTGCTGCCGGACGCTGATATTCAGGCGCCAGAGAGACACAACCAGCCAGAATGAAGATTGTGCTGATGCTGAGTAGTTTTAATTTGAACATATTGCTTCTCGTCCAGGCAGACCTGGTAAATGGTTCAAATGAAGTTCAGAGTATTACCAGGGTTACTTTACAGAATGCACTCTGTTTGTCGGGTGACAGAATAATGACAATGTTGTCATTTTTACGGTAATTCGTTGATTACGATCGTGTGCGCAATAGAATGACATTAGCAGCCAGACGGGGAGCAAGATGAAAATATTGATCGTCGAAGACGAAATTAAAACAGGTGAATATCTCAGCAAAGGGCTTACAGAGGCAGGGTTCGTAGTGGATCACGCTGATAATGGTCTTACCGGATATCATCTCGCCATGACAGCCGAGTATGATTTAGTCATTCTGGACATCATGCTGCCTGATGTGAACGGCTGGGATATCATCCGCATGCTGCGCACTGCCGGAAAGGGTATGCCGGTCTTACTACTGACGGCCCTCGGCACGATCGAACACAGGGTCAAAGGACTGGAACTGGGTGCGGACGATTATCTGGTTAAACCCTTTGCGTTTGCCGAACTGCTGGCCCGGGTGAGAACCCTTCTGAGGCGGGGAAACGCGATGATCACGGAAAGCCAGTTTAGGGTGGCTGATCTCTCGATGGATCTCGTATCCAGAAAAGTCAGTCGCGCCGGAAACCGCATTGTGCTCACCAGTAAAGAGTTCAGCCTGCTGGAATTTTTCATTCGCCATCAGGGCGAGGTTCTTCCCCGTTCCCTGATTGCCTCTCAGGTCTGGGACATGAATTTTGACAGCGACACTAACGCGATTGATGTCGCCGTAAAGCGACTCCGCGCTAAAATAGACAACGATTACGGGACAAAGCTGATCCAGACTGTCCGGGGCGTGGGCTATATGCTGGAGGCCCCGGATGCATAGCAAACCTTCCAGGCGCCCTTTCTCACTCGCCCTGCGGCTGACCTTTTTTATCAGCCTGTCCACGATACTGGCTTTTATCGCCTTCACCTGGTTTATGCTGCATTCTGTTGAAAATCATTTTGCCGAGCAGGATGTCAGCGATCTTCAACAAATCAGCACTACCCTGAACCGTATACTGCAGTCCCCGGTGGATCCGGATGAAAAAAAAGTAAGCAAAATAAAGGAGTCGATTGCCAGCTACCGCAACGTTGCCCTTTTGCTCCTCAATCCCAGGGGGGAAGTGCTCTTTAGTTCAGCGCAGGGGGCGGCACTACACCCGGCCGTGAATTCCGCAGATTTTAGCGAGCACAGCCGCGCACGGGATGTCTTTCTCTGGACGGTGGAGGATCCTGCGAGACCGATGGATACCGGGTCTGAAATGAAGATGGAAACATACCGGATTATCGCCTCCTCTGGCCAGGCGATATTTCAGGGCAAACAGCAGAATTATGTCATGCTGACTGGCCTCTCCATTAATTTCCATCTCCATTACCTCGATGCGCTGAAAAAAAATCTGATTGCGATCGCCGTCGTGATAAGCCTGCTGATTGTTCTGATCATTCGCATCGCTGTCCGTCAGGGGCACCTGCCCCTTCGTAATGTCAGCAATGCCATTAAAAACATCACCTCCGAGAATCTTGATGCGCGGCTGGAACCGACACGCGTTCCCATTGAGCTGGAGCAACTGGTTATCTCGTTCAATCATATGATTGGAAAGATTGAGGACGTCTTTACCCGCCAGGCCAATTTCTCTGCCGATATCGCGCATGAGATCAGAACGCCCATCACCAATCTGGTGACGCAGACTGAAATCGCACTGAGTCAGGATCGAACCCAGAAGGAACTTGAGGATGTCCTCTACTCCAGTCTTGAAGAGTATAACCGGATGACCAAAATGGTCAGCGACATGCTGTTTCTGGCACAGGCGGACAATAACCAGCTTATACCTGACAGGGTCCGTTTTGACCTCAGAGCAGAAGTCATGAAAGTCTTCGAGTTTTTCGAAGCCTGGGCCGAAGAACGCAATATCACGCTCAAATTTAACGGGATGCCCTGCCTGGTTGAGGGAGATCCACAAATGTTCAGAAGAGCGATCAATAATCTGTTATCCAATGCCCTGCGTTATACCCCGGAGGGACAGGCCATCACCGTCTCAATAAGAAAGCAGGAGAGCTTTTTTGACCTTGTGATTGAAAATCCAGGGAAACCGATCCCTGAAGAACATTTATCAAGGCTGTTTGACCGTTTTTATCGGGTGGATCCATCCAGACAACGAAAAGGAGAAGGCAGCGGCATCGGCCTTGCGATTGTGAAGTCAATCGTGGAAGCACATCACGGAAGAGTGCAGGTGGAATCAGACGTACGCTCCACGCGTTTTATCTTATCCGTGCCCAGACTGGAGAAAATGATCCCGGAAACCCAATGCTGAAAATAAAGATGTAAATGACAAAGATGTCATTAGCCTGTCATGCAGCAAACAGAAGCCATTCGATATAATTAGTGCAACTTATCAGGAAGGCTGGATTGCTTCATCAATACCCGGCGTCAGAGTACGCCAGGAAATGAATATCCAGCCCTCTTCCGGAGAAATAAACGCTGCCGAACTTGTTTCAGTTATGGAACTGAAAACACCGGTTGTACTTCCCCGGACATCACTAATTCAGAAATGGAGAGTTATCATGAAAAATATCGTATTAGCATCTTTGCTGGGCTTTGGTTTAATTTCATCGGCCTGGGCCACTGAAACCGTGAATATCCATGATCGCGTCAACAATGCACAGGCTCCTGCTCACCAGATGCAGTCTGCTGCGGCTCCTGTCGGGATCCAGGGGACTGCTCCTCGTATGACCGGTATGGACCAGCATGAACAGGCCATTATTGCTCATGAAACCATGACGAACGGCTCGGCGGATGCGCACCAGAAAATGGTGGAAAGTCATCAGAAGATGATGGGAAATAACACGGTATCCACGACCGTCCCGTCAACGTCTTACGCGGCGATGAATGAGCATGAAAGAGCAGCGGTTGCCCATGAATTCATGAATAACGGGCAATCCGGCCCACATCAGGCCATGGCCGAAGCGCACCGCCGCATGATCAATGCAGGCTGAATGCGACGGTAGTATCCGTGCTGTTACCTTTTCCCTGATAGATTTTCCTGAAACAACGTTGCTACATTTTTGCCCCCCGTCAGGGGGCTTTTTTGTCTGACTCAGCTACACTTAACCGGTACCTGTCTGAAAGGAATTATTATAGGGGTCTGACGCTCAGTGGAACGAAAACTCACGTTAAGCGATTGTGGCTGAGAAAAACCAAAGGATCCGGCGAGGATCCTTTGGTGTGCTGACATGACCAGTTTCTTTTGGGATATTTTTTCCCTGCATGAAGTCCTTTATGTCCTGATCATAATGCCATTAAAAATTCTATGCTATGGCTTCGCTATTTTAGACATTCCCTAACAGCTTTGTCTAAATCCGCCACATAAATTGGGGTAGGATGCCCAGATTTCATTTTCCATACAGTATATCCTCCCTTTGTTGCTTTGCCGCGCAGCTCTGTCTGCTTTCCTTCTGTGATTGACCTGCTCCCCGTTGATTAGTACACCCCGATGTTAGTAATGTCTTCATAAGCCACATGAGGACATCCCCATGAAGAAGCGTTTTTCCGACGAACAGATCATCAGTATTCTCCGCGAAGCCGAAGCTGGGGTACCCGCCCGTGAACTCTGCCGCAAGCATGCCATTTCCGATGCCACGTTTTACACCTGGCGTAAGAAGTATGGCGGTATGGAGGTGCCTGAAGTTAAGCGCCTGAAGTCGCTTGAGGAAGAGAACACCAGACTCAAGAAGCTGCTTGCCGAAGCCATGCTGGATAAAGAGGCGCTTCAGGTGGCTCTTGGGCGAAAGTACTGACGACAGACCAGAAGCGGGAAGCCGTGATGTTGATGTGTGATGCGACCGGTCTGTCGCAACGTCGTGCCTGCAGGCTTACAGGTTTATCCCTGTCGACCTGCCGCTATGAGGCTCACCGTCCGGCTGCTGATGCGCATTTATCAGGGCGCATCACTGAGCTGGCACTGGAGCGCAGGCGTTTTGGCTACCGTCGTATTTGGCAGTTGCTGCGCCGTGAAGGGCTTCATGTTAATCATAAGCGCGTGTACCGGCTTTATCACCTCAGTGGCCTGGGCGTAAAACGCAGAAGACGTCGTAAAGGGCTGGCAACAGAACGTCTGCCGCTGCTCCGTCCGGCGGCGCCCAATCTGACCTAGTCGATGGATTTCGTCATGGACGCACTTTCCACCGGTCGCAGGATCAAGTGTCTTACCTGCGTCGATGATTTCACAAAGGAATGCCTGACGGTCACTGTTGCCTGTGGGATTTCAGGCGTTCAGGTCACGCGTATTCTGGACAGCATTGCACTGTTTCGAGGCTATCCGGCGACGATAAGAACTGACCAGGGGCCGGAGTTCACTTGCCGTGCACTGGATCAATGGGCCTTTGAGCATGGTGTTGAGTTGCGCTTAATCCAGCCGGGCAAGCCAACGCAGAACGGATTTATTGAGAGCTTTAACGGACGATTTCGCGATGAATGTTTGAATGAGCACTGGTTCAGCGATATCGTTCATGCCAGGAAAATTATTAATGACTGGCGGCAGGATTATAACGAATGCCGCCCGCACTCCACGCTGAATTATCAGACACCGTCTGAATTTGCAGCGGGCTGGAGAAAGGGTCATTCTGAGAATGAAGATTCCGACGTTACTAACTGAGTGTTGTATCTAATCGTGGGGGCAGGTCAGCCTGACCGTACTGCTGAATTCAAATCAATGATTAGATTGCCATACCACTGCATCATCTCCCTCCTTCCCTCTAGATACTGAGCATGGTTATACGTTCCACGAATTGAGTTCTTATCGACGTGAGCCAGTTGTAGCTCGATCCAAGCTGAGTTAAATCCCTGCTCATGCAAAATAGTACTCATCGTGTGGCGGAATCCATGCCCCGTAACACGCCCGGCATAGCCGATACGCCTGACCAGCACAGTCAATGCCATATCACTCACCGGTTTCTTTGGATTATTACGTCCTGGGAACAGCAACGTTCCCGCTCCCGTCATGGGTTTAAGCTGATTAAGCAAGTCAATTACCTGGCTTGATAACGGAACCAGATGAGGGCGGCGCATTTTCATGCGCTCTGCTGGCACGTTCCAAACCTTCCGCTCAAAATCAAACTCCTGCCACTCCGCTTGCCTCAATTCCCCAGGCCTTACTCCAGTCAAAATAAGTAATTGCATCGCTATTTTAACAAGTACACTACCTGCGTAGGTGTTCAGAGTTTGAAGAAACTCTGGCAATTCATCCTGGGTCAAAAAAGCATAGTGCTCTTTCTCATGGGGAGCTACTGCGCTGGCTAGATCAGGAGCTGGATTGTACTCAGCCCTGCCAGTCACAACGGCATACTTCCAGACCTCTCCACAACGCTGGCGAACCTTACGGACCTTCTCAGTTGCTCCTCGAACTTCTATCTTTGAAAGAACAGCAAGCAACTCCATCGGTTTGATATCTTTGATTGGCCGGTGACCGATATAAGGGAACACATCCTTTTCAAAGGTTCTCAACATTTCTTCGCGGTAGGAGACAGACCAGCGGTCATAGCGACGCTGATACCACTCCCGCGTGATAGCCTCAAAAGAGTTTTCTGCATCTTGTTGACGACTAAGTTTCTCAATTTTCCGTTCAAGAGAAGGATCGTTGCCAGCCGCTAATGTCCTTTTTGCATCCTCACGCTTATTTCTGGCTTCAGCTAAAGAAACATCGGGGTAAACGCCAATAGCGAGCAGCTTCTCTTTACCTAGCGAACGGTATTTGAGACGCCAGTATCTTTTACCGTTGGGATTAACCAGCAGGTAAAGACCACCACCATCAGCGAGTTTGTAGGGCTTATCTTTAGGTTTTGCAGTTTCAACCTGACGAGCTGTCAGCTTCATTGGGGGTACCTCTCAGCAGGGGGTACAATTATACCCCCATCCATACCCCCACATTGAGCTTGACCCTGGGGGAGTACAATTGAGTTCAATAGACTAATAGAATGCTATAACTGCTGATTTATCAAGGGAAAATTGAGTTTGGTAGACTTCAGAAGACTTGAGTTTGGAGCGGGCGAAGGGAATCGAACCCTCGTATAGAGCTTGGGAAGCTCTCGTTCTACCATTGAACTACGCCCGCTAAGGTGTGCGAGGAGCATTATAAACCTTACTCCTCGTCTGGCAAGACTTTACCGTGTTAAGTGGTGGTAAATTAACCGCTTAGCACTTCGGTTTGCTGCCCTGAGGCGGCAGATAACGCAGCGGATCAATCGCCGTCGCCCGATAGCGAATCTGGAAATGGAGACTTACAGAGTCAGCATCAGAACTGCCCATGGTGGCAATCTGCTGGCCAATCTTCACGCTTTGGCCGTTATTGACCATCAGCTTATCGTTATGGGCATAGGCGGTGATGTAATCCTCGTTATGCTTAATCATCACCAGATTACCGTAACCGCGTAGCTGGTTGCCAACATAGACCACCTTCCCGGCACCGGCCGCATAAATCGGCTGACCACGAGTTCCGGCAATATCAATTCCCTTATTGCCCCCTTCCGAGGTGGAATAGGTCATGATGACCTTACCGCTTGCAGGCCACCGCCAGCAGCGCTGTCCGACAGGAGGCCAGGACGATTTGGGTACCGCAGATGATGGCGTGACTTTTGCCGTCTGGGTGGAGGACGATTTCTTACTTCCCGATGATTTCGACGCGCCGCTGACCTTCAGCTTTTGCCCAACCTCAATGGTGTAAGGCGGAGAAATACCGTTCATTCGCGCCAGATCGCGCACGCTAGTACCGGTCATGCGCGAAATACGCGACAACGTATCCCCTCGCTTCACGGTGTAAACCGAGCCGCTGTAGCTGCCCTCTGAGTTAGACGAATTACCCGCACAGCCAGAGAGCACAAGCCCGATAACCAGGCACATCAACAGGCGTATTGGGGAAGTAATTTGGCGTCCTGCTCGCAAAACGAATCCTCAGATCATGAATAGTTGAGGACACTATGATAGCAGGGTAACGACGGATGCTAAACCACCCGTCGCGTTGATTGGCGAGCGCTGGTATCAGGAAAGTGGGATTGGCTATCTCTCGGTTGCCAACATGTTACCAGGGCTTGTTTTGGTAATGCCTTTTCCCCATTTATGGGCTACGCTGGTCGCCTGAGTATATGACCCGGCGGGTTTATGCCGGGTCATCTTTTATTTTCAGGAGTTGTCATGACTGGCGAACACGTCATTTTGCTCGATGAGCACGATAAACCTTCAGGCATTCTGGAGAAGTACGCCGCTCACACCCTCTCCACACCGCTACACCTTGCCTTCTCTTGCTGGTTATTCGACGAAAGCGGCCAATTACTGGTAACGCGCCGCTCGCTTAGTAAGGTCGCCTGGCCCGGCGTTTGGACCAACTCGGTGTGCGGACACCCACAGCAGGGTGAAACTTTCGAGCAGGCGATTACCCGCCGCAGCCGCTTTGAGCTGGGCGTCGAGATTACCGATATTACCCCCGTCGCAACTGATTTCCGCTATCGCGCCGTCGCGCCGAACGGCATCGTTGAGAATGAGGTCTGCCCGGTGTATGCCGCACGCGTCACCAGCGCCGTTTTAGCAAACCACGATGAAGTGATGGAGTATCAGTGGTGCAACCTTGCCGACATGCTAGACGCACTGACGCTAACGCCATGGGCGTTTAGTCCATGGATGGTCATGGAAGCCGACGATGAGAATGCGCGGCTGGCGTTTATCGATTTCGCAAAGCAAGCCTGAGCGCAAAATGACAGACGAAAAAAAACCCGGTAATACCGGGTTTTTGCTTTTCGCGGAAGCGATTATTTTACCGGACGCATTGCCGGGAACAGAATCACGTCGCGGATGGTATGGCTGTTGGTGAACAGCATAACCATACGGTCGATACCGATACCCAGACCTGCGGTTGGCGGCAAACCATGTTCCAGCGCGGTGACGTAGTCTTCGTCGTAGAACATCGCTTCGTCATCGCCAGCTTCTTTCGCGTTAACCTGATCCTGGAAACGCTGCGCCTGATCTTCTGCGTCGTTCAGCTCGCTGAAGCCGTTACCGATTTCGCGGCCGCCGATGAAGAACTCAAAGCGGTCAGTGATTTCCGGGTTCTCATCATTACGACGCGCCAGCGGAGAAACTTCTGCTGGGTATTCGGTGATGAAGGTCGGCTGAATCAGATGCGCTTCGGCAACTTCTTCGAAGATCTCGGTCACGATACGGCCCAGACCCCAGCTCTTCTCAACATGAACGCCGATGCTTTCAGCAATCGCCTTCGCGGAGTCGAAGTTATCCAGGTCAGCCATGTCGGTTTCCGGACGATATTTCTTGATAGCTTCACGCATGGTCAGTTTTTCGAACGGCTTGCCGAAGTCGAAAGTCTGGTCGCCGTAAGGCACCGCGGTGTTGCCCAGAATGTTCTGCGCCAACGTACGGAACAGAGATTCAGTCAGTTCGATCAGGTCTTTGTAGTCCGCGTACGCCATATAGAGTTCCATCATGGTGAACTCTGGGTTATGGCGAACAGAAATACCTTCGTTACGGAAGTTACGGTTAATTTCAAACACGCGTTCGAAACCGCCAACCACCAGACGCTTCAGGTACAGTTCCGGCGCAATACGCAGGTACATGTCCAGGTCCAGCGCGTTATGATGGGTGATGAACGGACGGGCAGATGCGCCGCCAGGGATCACCTGCATCATTGGGGTTTCCACTTCCATGAAGTTGCGGCCAACCATGAACTCACGAATACCCGCGAGGATCTGGGAACGCACTTTGAAGGTGTTGCGCGACGTATCGTTAGAGATCAGGTCCAGGTAACGCTGACGATAGCGTGCTTCCTGATCCTGCAGACCGTGGAATTTGTCCGGCAGCGGGCGCAGTGCTTTGGTCAGCAGACGCAGCTCGGTGCAATGGATAGACAGTTCACCGGTTTTGGTTTTGAACAATTTACCTTTGGCACCCAGGATATCGCCGAGGTCCCATTTCTTGAACTGCTCGTTGTAGACGCCTTCCGGCAGATCGTCACGCGCGACATACAGCTGAATACGACCGCCAACGTCCTGCAGGGTAACGAAAGAAGCTTTACCCATGATACGGCGAGTCATCATACGACCTGCCACGGATACTTCGATATTCAGAGCTTCCAGCTCTTCGCCTTCCTTGCTATCAAAGTCAGCGTGCAGAAGATCAGAGGTACGGTCACGGCGGAAATCATTTGGGAACGGGATGCCCTGCTCACGCAGTGCAGCCAGCTTCTCGCGGCGTGCCTTCATTTCGTTATTAAGATCGACTACCTCGTCAGCGCCTTGTGCGTTTTGTTCAGACATGTTGGTTCCTCATAGCCCTGCTTTCAAACTTGCTTCGATAAATTGATCCAGACTTCCGTCCAGTACCGCCTGCGTATTGCGGGTTTCTACCCCAGTGCGCAGGTCTTTAATGCGGGAATCGTCCAGAACATAGGAACGAATCTGACTACCCCAGCCGATGTCGGACTTGGTGTCTTCCATCGCCTGTTTTTCTGCATTCTTCTTCTGCATTTCCAGTTCATAAAGCTTCGCTTTCATCTGCTTCATGGCCTGGTCTTTGTTCTTATGCTGCGAACGGTCATTCTGACACTGCGTCACGATCCCGGTCGGAAGGTGGGTAATACGCACCGCCGATTCCGTACGGTTAACGTGCTGGCCACCCGCACCGGACGCGCGGTATACGTCGATACGCAGGTCTGCCGGATTGATCTCGATATCGATATCGTCGTCCACTTCCGGGTAAACAAACGCGGAGCTGAATGAGGTGTGGCGACGGCCGCCGGAGTCAAACGGGCTCTTACGCACCAGGCGGTGAACGCCGGTTTCAGTACGTAACCAGCCGTACGCGTAGTCGCCGGAGATTTTGATGGTCACGGATTTAATCCCGGCCACGTCACCTTCGGACTCTTCAATAATTTCGGTTTTAAAGCCGCGCGCTTCTGCCCAACGCAAGTACATGCGTTCGAGAATGCTTGCCCAGTCCTGCGCTTCAGTACCGCCAGAACCGGCCTGGATATCGATGTAGCAATCCGCGCTGTCATATTCACCGGAGAACATACGACGGAATTCCAGCTGCGCCAGCTTATCTTCCAGCGTGTCCAGCTCAGCAACGGCTTCGTTGAAGGTCTCTTCGTCGTCGGCTTCTACGGCAAGTTCCAGCAGGCCAGTCACATCTTCTAAACCTTGAGACATCTGGTCGAGCGTATCAACAATGGCTTCAAGGGAAGAACGTTCTTTGCCCAGCGCCTGCGCGCGTTCGGGTTCGTTCCAGATATCCGGCTGTTCCAGCTCGGCGTTTACTTCTTCCAGACGCTCTTTCTTAGCATCATAGTCAAAGATACCCCCTAAGAACGTCGGAGCGCTCCGTGAGGTCCTGAATGCGATTATTTACCGGGTTTATTTCAAACATGGTCTATTTTCTTTTAATGGACGAGAAAAATGCGGTTATAAGAGCGGAATCTTAGCGGATTCCCGCTCTTAATTACAGTTAAAGAGGTGCTAAATCGGCCAGAGATTCTCGATGATCAGCTGTAAACTGCGGTTGCCGCGATATTCGTTGATGTCCAGCCGATAGGCCAGCGTCACTTCCCGCACGCCGTTATCTGGCCAGATGGCGGTATCGACGTTAAACGCAATGCCGTCCAGCAGCGGACCACCACCTACCGGCTCCACCATCACTTTCAGATGACGTTCCCCCACCAGTCGCTGTTGCAGCAGGCGGAAACGGCCATCAAAGAGCGGTTCCGGGAACATCTGTCCCCACGGACCGGCTTCGCGCAGCATCTGCGCCATCTCAATTGTCATCTCCTGCGGACTCAGTTCACCGTCGGAGAGAATTTCTCCCTGCAACAGTGCCGGATCCAGCCATTCAGTCACCAGCTCGCCAAAATAGCGCTGGAACTCATCGAAACGCGCTTCTTCCAAAGAGAGCCCTGCCGCCATTGCGTGGCCGCCAAACTTCAGCATCAGCCCTGGATATAGCGTATCCAGACGCTCCAGCGCGTCGCGCATGTGCAGCCCCTGAATGGAACGCCCCGAACCTTTCAACTGGCCGTTACCCGCCGGTGCAAACGCAATCACCGGACGATGGAAACGTTCTTTAATGCGTGAGGCCAGGATACCGACAACGCCCTGATGCCACTCTGGGTGATACATCGCCAGCCCGCCGGGAAGCTCATCGCTGCTGCGTTCAAGCTGTTCGCACAGGGTCAGAGCTTCTGCCTGCATTCCCTGTTCGATCTCTTTACGCGTCTGGTTTAATGCATCCAGTTCATTGGCCAGCACTCGCGCCTCGCCAAGGTTATCGCACAGCAGCAGCGCTACGCCGACCGACATATCGTCTAAGCGCCCGGCGGCATTCAGACGCGGCCCCAGCGCAAAACCGAGGTCGCTGGCCACCAGCTTTGACGCATCACGATTGGCAATCTCCAGCAGCGCTTTAATTCCCGGACGGCAGACCCCGGCGCGGATACGGCTTAAGCCCTGCCAGGTAAGGATACGGTTATTGGCATCCAGCGGTACCACGTCAGCCACGGTACCGAGCGCGACGAGGTCGAGAAATTCAACAATTTTCGGAACGGCAATACCACGAGAATCAAACCATCCCTTATCCTTCAGATGGTTACACAGTACCAGCATCAGATAGAACGCGACGCCAACCCCGGCCAGCGATTTGGACGGAAACGGGCAATCGGCAAGGTTCGGGTTGACCATCGCATCGGCCGCGGGCAGCGTGTCGCCCGGCAGGTGATGATCGGTGACTAGCACGCCGATCCCCAGTTTATGGGCATGATCGACCCCAGCATGGGAAGAGATTCCATTATCCACCGTCATGATCATCTGCGCGCCGCGGGCGTGGGCCTGATCGACCACTTCCGGGCTTAAACCGTAGCCGTCCTCAAAACGATTAGGTACCAGATACTCCACGCTTTGGCAGCCCATCGCGCGCAGCGCCAGGACACTTAAGGCGGTGCTGGTCGCGCCATCGGCGTCAAAATCGCCCACCACCATAATGCGCAGATTTTTCTCGAAGGCGTCGTGCAGCATTTCGACGGCTTTTTCAACGCCCGTCAGGTCACGCCAGTGCAACATGCCCTTCAGGCCACGTTGCAGATCGTCCGATGTTTTCACGCCGCGGCTGGCGTAAAGACGGCGCAACAGCGGTGAAAGGTCGTCGGGCAACGTGATTGAATCATCCACCTCACGGCGGCGAAGTTGAGTCTGTGGTTTCACGCGAATTATTTACCGCTGGTCTGTTTTTTATGTTCGTCGAGGAAGGCTTTCATCTCTTTTGGCCCTTGATAACCCGGAACCACGTAACCGTCGTTGAGGACGATAGCCGGCGTACCGTTAATGCCAAACTGCACGCCCAGCGCGTAGTGGTTAGCAATGTCGATATCACAGGTTGCCGCCTGCACGCCTTTGCCGCCCATTGCATCATCAAAGGCTTTGTTGCGGTCTTTGGCACACCAGATAGCTTTCATATCCTGCTCGGCCTGGCTTTGCACGCCCTGGCGTGGGAAGGCCAGATAGCGCACGGTGATCCCCAGCGCGTTGTAGTCTTTCATCTCTTCATGCAGCTTGTGGCAATAGCCGCAGGTGATGTCGGTAAAGACGGTGATCACATGTTTTTCCTGCGGCGCTTTGTAGACAATCATCTCTTTTTCCAGCGCTTTCAGGTGGGTCATCAGCAAACCGTTGGTCACGTTAACCGGCTGTGCGCCGCTCACGTCATACATTGGCCCCTGGATGATGTGTTTGCCGTCTTCGGTGACGTACAGCACGCCGCTGTTGGTCAGCACGGTTTTCATGCCCGCAACCGGAGCTGGCTGAATATCAGTACTCTGCACACCCAGTTTTGCCAGAGATTGCTTAATCGCAGCATCGTCAGCATGCGCTACGCCGGAGAACGCGGCGGCCAACAGGGTGAACATCATTAAACCTTGTTTCATAAACTGTCCTTTTAAATCAGCATCATGCTCGTGGATGGTGCTGTTGATGAAGTTGACGCAGGCGCTCTGTCGCGACGTGCGTATAAATTTGGGTGGTCGACAGATCGCTATGCCCTAGCAGCATTTGCACCACGCGTAGATCCGCGCCGTGGTTTAACAGATGCGTCGCAAAGGCGTGACGTAAAACGTGCGGTGAAAGTTTTTCGCTATCAATCCCGGCCAGTTGGGCGTAGTGCTTAATACGGTGCCAAAAGGTCTGACGGGTCATTTGCTGCGCGCGCTGGCTGGGGAACAACACGTCGATAGCTACGCCGTTTAGCATCCACGGCCGACCATGCTCCAGCCAGTTTTCCACCCAATAGACGGCCTCTTCTCCTAAGGGAACCAGCCGCTCTTTATTTCCTTTCCCGATCACCCGAACCACGCCCTGACGCAGGCTGATGTCGCTCATCGTCAGGCCCACCAGCTCCGAAACGCGCAGCCCGGTCGCATACAGTACCTCAAGCATAGCCTTATCGCGCAGCTCGAGCGGTTGATCCACCACCGGAGCCTGCAACAGTCTTTCTACCTGCGCTTCACTCAGATCTTTCGGCAGTCGCTGGGGTAGTTTAGGCGATGCCAGCAGCGCACTGGGATCGTCCTGACGAATTTTTTCACGGTACAGATGCTGGAAGAAGCGACGCATGGCGCTGAGCAACCGCGCAGTACTGGTCGCCTTGTATCCCCCCTGCTGGCGCTCGGCAAGCAGGTTTTGCAGATCGTCGCTTTGCGCGCTCTCAAGCGCGAGGCCGCGATGCGCCAACCATTCAACCACCATCGTCAGGTCTCGCCGATACGCGCTGAGGGTATTTTCAGCCAGATTTCGTTCCAGCCACAGCGCATCGAGAAACTGCTCGATTCGTGCAAGGTCCTTGTCCACATCGGCTCCTGTGCGTGTTTAATCAGCACCATTATGCCTGATTCAGATGCCTTTCTGGTACACTACCGGCATCGTCATCGCAAGAATCGAGAGCTGTAAGTCATGAATATTGGCCTTTTTTATGGTTCCAGCACCTGCTACACCGAGATGGCCGCGGAAAAAATTCGCGACATTATCGGGCCGGAACTGGTCACATTGCACAATCTAAAAGATGATTCTCCGACCTTAATGGAGCAATACGATGTGCTGATTCTCGGGATCCCGACCTGGGATTTCGGTGAAATCCAGGAAGATTGGGAAGCGGTCTGGGAGCAACTGGATACGCTCAATCTGGAAGGTAAAATCGTTGCGCTGTACGGCATGGGCGACCAACTCGGCTACGGCGAGTGGTTCCTCGACGCACTGGGAATGCTGCACGATAAGCTGGCCACCAAAGCGGTGAAATTTGTCGGCTACTGGCCAACAGACGGGTATGAGTTCACCAGCCCGAAACCGGTTATCGCCGACGGACAGCTATTTGTCGGTCTCGCGCTGGATGAAACTAACCAGTACGATCTGAGCGATGAACGTATTCAGAGCTGGTGCGAACAGATTCTCGGCGAAATGGCCGAACAGTTCTCTTAGTGCTTGCTCGGCGCGGGCTGCTGCAACAATATTCGCCGCAGGTCGCGCCACTCTTCCGGGTTCATACTGTCAGCGGCTAGCCACAAATGATGCCGCCGACCGCCACCACAGCGCCGAATGCGCAGCATCATGCCCGAGCTTAACATCCACGGAGCACCCAGAATATCCCACTCCTGATTTCGCCAGCGCAGCCGGGAATCCATCAGCAGCTTAATCTCGCCTTGATGTGAATGAATGCGCCGTTGGCTACGCACGCAGTCGAACACCACCAATGAAAGCAGCAGCAGCCAAAGCGGGGTATAGCTCAACGGCCATGGCATCAGCAACACGAATGCCGCCACCAGACCGTGGAGCAGTAAAGAGAGCCACTGTGAGCGCCAGGAGACGCGTAAATCAGATTGCCACAGGACCACGTTCCCGATTCCGTGTCTGAATAAGTTGTACCATGTGCTGGAGATGGGTATCGGACGGTTTACCGTGGTTCATCAACCAATTAAACAGATCCGGATCGTCGCATTCCAGCAGGCGAATAAAGGTCGCTTTGTCTTCATCACTCAGCGTGTCGTACTCATGCTCAAAGAACGGCATGATGGAAATATCGAGTTCACGCATACCGCGGCGGCATGCCCAGTGGATACGGGCTTTATTATTGATGTCCATAATTTCCTTCCAGCATTACGTTGCTACTAGTTTAACGTGTTTTTTGCAGTTTCTTTACTGGAATATCACGTCGCGCGCGTCATATTCAGAAAAAAACCACGATAAATGAAAGGGATTCATTTTCTTACCCCCCGCCTCGCAGAACGCGCGAACGGCACAAAACGGCCGTCAAAACCGCTTGCAATGGCGGGCATCTATTTTACCATGAGGGAATAAGCGCGTTCGTTACTCAATTCAGGACATCCATATGGCTTTTACTCCTTTTCCTCCACGCCAGCCTTGCGCCTCCGCGCGTTTACCGCTGACGTTAATGACGCTTGATGATTGGGCGCTGGCAACCCTCACCGGTGCCGATAGCGAAAAGTACCTGCAGGGCCAGGTTACTGCCGACGTCGCGCAAATGAACGAACACCAGCACCTGCTGGTTGCCCACTGCGATGCCAAAGGCAAAATGTGGAGCAACCTGCGTCTGTTCCGCCGTCAGGACGGTTTTGCCATCATCGAACGCCGCAGCGTGCGCGAAGCACAGCTGACTCAGCTGAAAAAATACGCCGTCTTTTCAAAGGTAACCATCTCAGCGAATGACGATTTAGTCCTGTTAGGCGTAGCCGGTTTCCAGGCGCGCGCCGCGCTGGCGAATCTTTTTGCCGAGCTGCCGAACGCTGATAAGCCAAACGTGCAGGAAGGCGAAACATCGCTGCTGTGGCTGGCTCACCCGGACGAGCGTTTCCTGCTGGTCACCGATATCGCTACCGCCGAGCGCGTGAATGAAGCACTGCGCGGCGAAGCGCAGCTCAATAACAGCCAGCAATGGCTGGCGCTGGACATTGAAGCCGGTCTGCCGGTGATTGATGAAGTGAACAGCGCGCAGTTTATTCCACAGGCCACCAACCTGCAGGCGCTGGGCGGCATCAGCTTTAAGAAAGGCTGCTATACCGGCCAGGAGATGGTCGCTCGCGCGAAATTCCGCGGCGCTAACAAGCGTGCACTGTGGACGCTGGCAGGTTTGGCCGCTCGCGTACCGGAAGCCGGTGAAGATCTCGAACTGAAAATGGGCGACAACTGGCGTCGTACTGGCACTGTGCTAGCTGCGGTACAGCTGGAAGATGGTCAGATTCTGGTGCAGGTAGTCATGAATAATGACATGGAAGCCGACAGCGTTTTCCGCGTTCGTGACGATGCGAACATCTTAAGCATCAAGCCGCTGCCGTACTCATTAGACGAAGAGTAACTGAGTTCCTCTCCGGGCTACCTGTAAAATGTAGCCCGGAAAAACGCCGCGCCGTCGGGGAAACTACGCAGCCTGCCCGACATACAGATAAATCGCCAGAAAATGGCAGGCGCTACCGCCCAGCACAAACCCATGCCAGATGGCGTGGTTGTACGGTATCCGTTTGCAGACGTAGAAAATCACCCCCAGCGAATAGACAATCCCCCCGACCGCCAATAGCGTCACACCACCTATCGACAGCTTCACCGCCAACTGATAGACCACGATAAGCGATAACCAGCCCATCGTTAAGTAGGTCACCAGCGACAGAACTTTAAAGCGATGCGCGATGGTCAGCTTAAATAAGATACCCAGCAGCGCCAGGCTCCAGATAACAATCATCAGCCCTCGCGCCAGCGGTGAGTCCAGCCCAACCAGCAAAAACGGCGTGTAGGTTCCGGCAATCAGCAGATAAATGGCGCAGTGGTCGAATTTTTTCAGCCATACCTTAGCGCGCTGAGAAGGAATGGCGTGATACAGCGTCGAGGCCAGAAACAGCAGAATCATACTGCCGCCGTACAGGCTGTAGCTGGTGATAGCCGTCGCGCTGGCGTTAGCGTCTATCGCCTGAACCAGCAGCAGGACCAAACCGACAATCCCCAACACAAAACCGACACCATGACTGATGCTATTGGCAATTTCCTCTGCCAGAGAATATCCCTGCTGAATGAGTGGCTTCTTATCCATTACGCGCTCCGGGCGGACGATAAATCGAACAAACACCCTAGCGTAACTGAGAATGATTTCAGTGAACACATGTAAGCTAAAATAAAATGATGATTTTTTTGTAAAATCATATTAATCAATAAGTTAACAAAATCATTCAACTAACACGTGTACTTTATTTTAATCAATACATTTAAATTCAATGACATAGAAGGTATTTTCACCAGGATAAATGTCAGAGATAACCTGTTTTAGCTCTGACAGCGTCATGTTTTCCTGCTCGGCATGACGGTCCGTCAGCGTATCCATGGTCACCGTTGAAGTTGCCACTACGCGGATTGTGCAAAAATAGCCGTTATCTTCATAACGCCCTACGCGCAGAACATCCCCAATCTTAAAATGGGACTCAGACGCATCGCGCAGCGTAATGGTCTTACGCCCGGCAAGAATGTCGGCCTGAAAGCGCTGAAAAAAAGTGATGTCGTTAGGCTGCATGGTATCATTCCCTTTAGATGATTTAATTTTACGAGTATCGCCACCGTGAGCCTATTCTCCCACGCCACTATCGCCAGCCTCAATAATCTTGAGACGATGGTCTATCAGTACGTTATCAAAAATCGTGACACGGTAATGTACATGACCATTCGCGAACTGGCCGACGCGGCGGGCGTCTCAACCACCACGGTGATGCGCTTTTGTCGCAAGCTCAACTGCGAAGGTTATTCGGAGTTTCGCGTACGTTTCAAATTATATTTGGAGCAAGATGAACCTCAACAGGCTAATTTTGGCGCCAGTGAGATAATCAGTTTTTTCAAAGGCGTGAACAATGATGAGTTTGATAAACTGCTCGATAACGCGGTTGATATAATTCTCTCTTCAGAACGTATTATATTTGTAGGCGCAGGAACCTCCGGCTCGCTGGCTAAATATGGCGCAAGGTTCTTTTCCAATATTGGAAAATTCAGTAACCATATCGACGACCCTTATTTCCCGGTCACGAATGACATGGCTAAAAACGCGCTGGCGATCGTGCTTTCAGTCTCGGGCGAGACCGAAGAGATCCTGCGCTTTGCCGGGCAGTTTAGCCTGCACCGCTGTAAAGTCATGTCCATCACCAGTCATGAGCACTCGCGCCTGGCAAAGCTCGCCGACTTTAACCTCTCATGGCACGTGCCACAAACCCGTATTGGCGGTGTCTACGATATTACAACACAGATCCCGGTTATCTATATTCTGGAATCACTCGGCCGCAAACTGGCGAAGAAGTTAGCATAAAAATACAGGGTGTTTTTTCGATGTAACATATTCCCTGGGATGGAATTTGTTATATCGTGACATTTAATTATCCTTTGTTAGACTCAATTTTATTAAGCCCAATATATGAGCATAGCAAAGATGAAAAAACTGACCTTACCGAAAGACTTTTTATGGGGTGGCGCCGTTGCCGCACACCAGGTTGAAGGCGGCTGGAATAAAGGCGGTAAAGGCCCCAGCATCTGTGACGTGCTAACCGGCGGTGCCCACGGCGTTCCGCGCGAAATTACTCAGGAAGTGGTGCCGGGGAAATATTATCCGAACCACGAAGCTATCGACTTCCATGGTCACTACAAAGAAGACATCAAGCTGTTTGCTGAGATGGGCTTCAAATGCTTCCGTACCTCAATTGCCTGGACCCGTATCTTCCCGAACGGTGACGAAGCGCAGCCAAATGAAGAAGGGCTTAAGTTTTATGACGACATGTTCGATGAGCTGTTGAAATACAACATCGAACCGGTTATCACCCTCTCCCACTTCGAAATGCCGCTGCATTTGGTGCAGCAATACGGCGCGTGGACCAACCGCAAAGTGGTCGATTTCTTTGTGCGTTTCGCCGAAGTCGTTTTCGAACGCTACAAGCACAAGGTCAAATACTGGATGACCTTTAACGAAATCAATAACCAGCGCAACTGGCGCGCGCCGCTGTTCGGGTACTGCTGCTCTGGCGTGGTTTATACAGAGCATGAGAATCCAGAAGAAACCATGTACCAGGTGCTGCACCACCAGTTCGTGGCCAGCGCTCTGGCGGTGAAGGCCGCACGCCGAATTAACCCAGAAATGCAGGTTGGCTGCATGCTGGCGATGGTGGCGCTCTATCCGTACTCCTGTAAACCGGAGGACGTGATGTTTGCCCAGGAGTCGATGCGTGAGCGATATGTCTTTACCGATGTGCAGATGCGCGGCTACTACCCACGTTACGTGTTAAATGAGTGGGAGCGTCGCGGCTTCAACATCCAGATGGAAGCCGGCGATGAGGCCATCTTGCGTGAAGGCACCTGCGATTACCTTGGTCTCAGCTACTACATGACCAACGCGGTGAAGGCTGAAGGCGGCAGCGGCGATGCGATTTCAGGCTTTGAAGGCAGCGTGCCTAACCCGCATGTGAAAGCCTCGGACTGGGGCTGGCAGATTGACCCGGTTGGACTGCGCTACTCGCTGTGCGAACTGTATGAACGTTATCAGAAGCCGCTGTTTATCGTGGAGAACGGCTTCGGCGCGTACGACAAAGTTGAAGACGACGGCAGCATTAACGATGACTACCGCATCGACTATCTGCGCGCGCACGTCGAAGAGATGATGAAGGCCGTCACCTATGATGGCGTTGATCTGATGGGTTATACGCCTTGGGGCTGCATCGACTGCGTGTCGTTCACTACCGGGCAGTACAGCAAGCGCTACGGCTTTATTTATGTGAATAAGCATGATGACGGGACCGGCGATATGTCTCGCTCACGCAAGAAGAGCTTTAACTGGTACAAAGAAGTGATCGCCAGCAACGGCGAAAACCTGTAATCAATAGCCCCTCTTCCTCACGGGGAGAGGGGCTAACTTCGCTATTTACCGCCCGCCAGCTCGATAAAACTTCCGGTCACATACGACGCTTTATCACTGAGTAACCAGACAATCGCCTGCGCCACCTCTTCCGGCTGCCCACCGCGCTGCATCGGCAGCATCGACTTCACGCGATCCACCCGGCCCGGCTCTCCACCGGAGGCATGCATCTCGGTGTAGATAAGCCCCGGACGCACGCAGTTGACGCGAATTCCCTGCGCCGCCACCTCAAGCGCCAGCCCGGTAGTCAGCGTATCGACCGCCCCCTTTGAGGCCGCATAATCGACATATTCGAAAGGTGCGCCCAGCCGTGACGCCGCCGAGGAGACATTAACAATCGCGCCGCCAGAGCCGCCATGCGGAACTGCCATGCGTTTTACCGCCTCACGGCAACACAGAAAATAGCCGGTAACGTTGGTCTTTAAAACCCGATTAATGCGCTCGGCGCTCAGCGCTTCCACGCGGCTTTGGGCAAACAGAATACCAGCGTTGTTCACCAGAGCCGTTAACGGTTCGGACTGTTTATCCAGCCACGCAAACATGGCTTCAACCTGCTGTTCATCGCCAATATCCGCCTGCACGGCAAACGCTTTTCCACCTGCCGTTTTAATGGCGCTCACCACCTCATCCGCCGCCAGCGCGTTCTGGTGATAGTTCACCGCTACCGTATAGCCTTCCTGCGCCAGCTGTAGCGCTGTCGCCCGGCCAATCCCCCGGCTTGCGCCGGTCACCAGTGCAAGTGCCATCCCATCCTCCCAAAAAATAAAGGCGCCGAAGCGCCTTTAAAAGATAGAGTAATCAGCTGATTACTGGTATTCGCTCATCGGAACGCAGGAGCAGAACAGATTACGGTCACCGTAAACGTCATCAAGGCGTTTCACCGTCGGCCAGTACTTGTTCGCCACGCCCGCAGGGAAGACGGCAACTTCACGGCTGTAACCGTGATTCCATTCTGCCACCAGCTCATTCTGGGTATGCGGAGAGTTGACCAGCGGGTTGTCTTCCAGCGTCCATTCACCGGCTTTCACGCGGTCAATCTCGCTGCGAATGGCCAGCATGGCATCAATAAAGCGGTCCAGCTCGGCTTTGCTTTCCGATTCGGTTGGCTCAACCATCAGCGTCCCCGCAACCGGGAATGACATGGTTGGCGCATGGAAGCCGTAGTCGATAAGACGCTTAGCAATATCCAGCTCGCTGATGCCGGTCTCTTCTTTCAGTGGACGAATATCCAGAATACATTCGTGCGCTACGTGGCCATCGCGACCGGTGTACAGCACCGGATAGGCATCTTTCAGGCGGGTCGCAATGTAGTTGGCGTTAAGAATCGCCACCTGACTTGCCTGTTTTAAGCCTTCTGCGCCCATCATGCGGATATACATCCAGCTAATTGGCAGAATGGAAGCGCTGCCGAATGGTGCCGCAGAAACTGCGCCCTGGCGGGTTAGCATCCCTTCGATATGCACCACGCTGTGCCCTGGTACAAATGGCGCCAGGTGAGCTTTCACGCCGATTGGCCCCATACCTGGGCCGCCGCCGCCGTGCGGGATACAGAAGGTTTTATGCAGGTTAAGGTGCGAAACGTCCGCGCCGATAAAGCCCGGAGAGGTAATGCCAACCTGCGCGTTCATGTTCGCGCCGTCGAGGTAAACCTGGCCGCCGAACTGGTGGACGATTTCGCACACTTCGCGGATGGTTTCTTCATACACGCCGTGGGTGGACGGGTAAGTCACCATGATGCAGGAGAGATTCGCCGCATGCTGTTCCGCTTTCGCGCGCAGATCGGTCAGATCAATGTTGCCGTTCTTGTCACAGGCAACGACCACCACCTGCATCCCCGCCATCTGTGCGGAAGCCGGGTTGGTGCCGTGCGCCGAGCTTGGGATCAGACAGATATCACGATGACCATCGTTGCGGCTTTCGTGGTAGTGGCGAATCGCCAGCAGGCCCGCGTATTCACCCTGTGCGCCGGAGTTTGGCTGCATACACAGTGCGTCGTAACCGGTTAACTTCACCAGCCAATCGGAAAGCTGACCGATCATCTGATGGTAGCCTTCAGCCTGTTCAACCGGACAGAACGGGTGCAGCTCAGCAAATTCTGGCCAGGTGATCGGGATCATTTCCGCCGCGGCGTTCAGCTTCATGGTGCAGGATCCCAGCGGGATCATCGCCTGGTTCAGCGCCAGATCTTTACGCTCCAGAGAGTGCATATAGCGCATCATCTCGGTTTCGCTGTGATAGCGGTTAAACACCGAATGGCTCAGAATCGCGTCATCACGCTGCATCACCTGTGGGATAGAGCGGCTATCGAGCGCCACGTCTTTGTCCAGGGCGTCGATGTCCAGGCCGTGGTTATCACCCAGAATTACGCTAAACAGGCTCAGCACATCTTCACGCGTGGTGGTTTCGTTCAGGGTGATGCCTACGGCGTTCAGGATATCGCTACGCAGGTTAATTTCAGCAGCCTGCGCGCGTGCCAGCACAGCGGCTTTATCCGCCACTTCCACGCACAGGGTGTCAAAGTAGTGCGCATGGCGCAGTTTCTGACCTTTCTGCTGCAGGCCCGCTGCCAGAATGTCGGTCAGGCGGTGAATACGGTTGGCAATACGTTTCAGGCCAACCGGGCCGTGGTAAACCGCATACAGGCTGGCGATGTTGGCCAGCAGCACCTGGGAGGTACAGATGTTGGAGTTCGCTTTCTCGCGGCGGATATGCTGCTCGCGAGTCTGCATCGCCATGCGCAGTGCGGTATTACCCGCCGCATCTTTCGATACGCCGATAATACGGCCCGGCATAGCGCGTTTGAATTCATCTTTTGCAGCAAAGAATGCCGCGTGCGGGCCACCGTAGCCCATCGGTACGCCGAAGCGTTGAGCAGAGCCGAAGACGATATCCGCGCCCTGTTTGCCCGGTGCGGTTAACAGCACCAGCGCCATAAAATCAGCGGCGACGCTCACCACCACTTTGCGGGATTTCAGCTCGGCTATCAGCGCCGAGTAGTCGTGAACTTCACCGGTCGTGCCAACTTGCTGCAACAGCACGCCAAACACGTCCTGGTGATCCAGCGCTTTCGCTGCATCGTCGACAATCACGTCAAAGCCGAAGGTTTCCGCACGAGTACGAACAACGTCCAGCGTTTGCGGATGCACGTCGGCCGCCACGAAGAAGCGGTTCGCATTTTTCAGTTTACTGATGCGTTTAGCCATCGCCATCGCTTCGGCGGCAGCGGTCGCTTCATCCAACAGAGAAGCGGAAGCCATGTCGAGACCAGTCAGATCCAGCGTCACCTGCTGGAAGTTGAGCAGCGCTTCGAGGCGACCCTGAGAAACTTCCGGCTGATACGGAGTATATGCGGTATACCAGCCCGGGTTTTCCAGCATATTGCGCAGGATAACCGGCGGCAGCTGCACTGGGGCGTAGCCCATGCCAATGTATGACTTAAAGCGCTTGTTGCGGCCGGCAATCGCCTTCAGCTCCGCCAGCGCGGCGAATTCTGTGGTGGCGTCGCCTACCTGCGGCGGCGTAGCAAGCTGGATATCTTTCGGCACGATCTGTCCAATCAGTGCGTTTAATGATTCCGCGCCAACTGTTTTGAGCATCTCTTGCTGCTGCTGGGCATCCGGCCCGATGTGACGTTCAATAAACGCGCCACGGTTTTCAAGCTGGCTTAAAGTCTGTGTCATGAGCGATGGTTCCTGAAACGTGCGGTGAATCGTGATTTTCTAACTAAGTTGCCCGGTGGTGCTTCGCTTACCAGGCCTACAAACTACGCCAAATACGCAAAATAATTCACGTCGCAGGGAGGCAGCAAGTAAGTGAATGCCCAGGAGCGTACATAAGTACGTGACTGGGCTGAACGAACGCAGCCAACGCGCCTGCAGCGCGAAGTATGAAGCGTATTTATTCGTCTTCGAGCAGAGCTTCGTATGCGGTCGCATCCAGCAGCGCGGCAACTTCGGCTTCGTCGCTGGCTTTGATTTTGAAGATCCAGCCGCCGGCGTACGGTTCGCTGTTAACCAGCTCAGGAGAGTCGCCCAGCTCGTCGTTGACAGCAACGATTTCGCCGCTGATTGGCGCGTAAATATCGGAGGCCGCTTTAACGGACTCTGCTACCGCACAGTCGTCACCCGCGCTAACGGTCGCGCCAACTTCCGGCAGGTCTACAAACACCATGTCGCCCAGTAATTCCTGCGCGTGCTCGGTGATGCCTACGGTGTAGCTGCCGTCAGCTTCTTTGCGCAGCCATTCGTGTTCTTTACTGTATTTCAGTTCTGCTGGTACGTTGCTCATCAAGAAATCTCCAGAATAATAATCGGTTACGCGACGGACTTACCGTTGCGTACAAAAATAGGTTTAGTGACCTTTACCGGCATTTCACGGTTACGGATTTGTACAATCGCCGTCTCGCCAATCCCTGCCGGGACGCGGGCCAGCGCAATACTGTGGCCTAACGTTGGGGAGAACGTTCCGCTGGTGATGACCCCTTCACGGGCGTTGCCGTTGGCATCGGTAAAGCGCACCGGCAGCTCGCCGCGCAGCACGCCTTTTTCAGTCATAACCAGGCCGACCAACTGCTCGGTACCTTTTTCGCGTTCCAGCTCCAGTACTTCACGACCGATAAAGTTACGGTCGGCCGGTTCCCAAGCGATGGTCCAGCCCATGTTGGCCGCCAGCGGAGAAATACTTTCGTCCATCTCCTGGCCGTACAGGTTCATGCCAGCCTCAAGACGCAACGTATCGCGCGCGCCCAAACCGCAAGGCTTCACGCCCGCCTGTACCAGTTTCTGCCAGAAATCAGCGGCCTGCTCTTTTGGCAGCGCAATTTCGTAGCCAGCTTCACCGGTATAACCCGTGGTGGCGATAAAGAAATCGCCCGCCTGTACGCCAAAGAAAGGTTTCATCCCTTCAACCGCGTGACGCTGTTCATCGCTAAACAGGCTGGTTGCTTTCGCCTGTGCGTTCGGGCCCTGCACCGCAATCAGCGACAGATCGTCACGGACAGTGATATCGATGGCGTATGGTTCGGCGTGTTGGGTAATCCAGGAGAGGTCTTTTTCGCGGGTGGCTGAGTTGACGACGAGGCGGAAATAATCTTCGGTGAGGTAATAAACGATAAGGTCGTCAATCACGCCGCCCGATGCATTTAGCATACCGCTATAAAGCGCTTTACCGGGTTTGGTGAGCTTAGCGACATCGTTCGCCAGCAGGTAGCGCAGGAACTCACGGGTCCGGCTGCCGTGAAGATCAACGATGGTCATATGCGACACATCGAACATCCCGGCGTCAGTGCGCACCGCGTGGTGCTCATCAATCTGTGAGCCATAGTGCAGCGGCATCATCCAGCCGTGGAAATCTACCATGCGCGCGCCACATAACACGTGCTGGTCATACAAAGGCGTTTGTTGAGCCATCATGTCCTCGTTGAATATATCGCACCACAAAACCTAACGACGACGCCTCTTCAGGTGCCGACGCAAACGTTCTCTTTTCCTTGAACTTACCACTGAACACGGTGCTAAACCATCAGGAAAAAGGGGACATCACATTAGCTTATGGCCAAAAGTCGCGAAAAATCATACAGAATGATTGACTACAAAAAAGCGAAATACACCACATATAATTAACAACAATGGCGATAGATTCAGCATAAGATGATATTTCATGCGGAAAATTAGGCGTGTTTTCCGTAACATGAAAACGAGCGGATTAAAAAATCTAATGCGA
This sequence comes from Kluyvera intermedia, assembly GCF_021440345.1. Lineage (GTDB taxonomy): Bacteria > Pseudomonadota > Gammaproteobacteria > Enterobacterales > Enterobacteriaceae > Kluyvera > Kluyvera intermedia_A. Next base: position 51,439 of record NZ_JAKCNS010000047.1, on the reverse strand, counting down.
AAAACAGCGTGAAATTAGATTTTTTCAAATGAGGAGTCAGACTCCCGGCGGGGCCACCGGGAGCAAAAGTGTGATCGGCTTAACGAAGCCACTCTGGCAGGTCATTCAGGCCCATAGCCTGACGAATCAGCTGTGGTTTCACGCCGGGAAGCGTATCCGCCAATTTCAGGCCAATATCACGCAACAGTTTTTTGGCTGGGTTTTCGCCTGCGAACAGTTCACGGAAACCCTGCATCCCCGCGAGCATCATCGCAGCGCTGTGCTTACGGCTGCGCTCATAGCGACGCAAATAGAAATGCTGGCCGAAATCTTTCCCTTGTGCGTGTAGACGCTTGAGCTCATCGATAAGCTCAGCCGCATCCATAAAGCCCAGATTGACGCCCTGCCCGGCTAACGGATGAATGGTGTGCGCCGCGTCGCCCACCAGCGCCAGGCGATGCGCCGCAAACTGGCGCGCGTAACGCCCGGTCAGCGGATAAATTTGCCGTTCACTCTCGACTTTGCACAGCCCCAGACGATTATCGAAGGCAATATTCAGCGCCTGGTTAAACTCGGCCTCGCTGGCCTGCTGCATCCGTTCGGCTTCCTGCGGCGATAGTGACCAAACGATAGAGCACAGGTTTGGATCGGACAACGGCAGAAACGCGAGAATGCCTTCACCATGGAAGCACTGACGCGCAACGGCTTCGTGCGGCTCCTCAATACGTACCGTCGCTACCAGTGCGTGATGGCGATAGTCCCAGAAGGTCAGCGGAATATCGGCCTTATTACGCAGCCAGGAGTTGGCACCGTCGGCCCCGACCACCAGACGAGCGGTCAGCATATTGCCGTCTTTCAGCGTCAGAAAAGCTTCGTTCTCGCCCCACACCACTTGCTGGAGTTCGGCGGGAGCCATTAGGCTTACGTCGGCACAGCGCTCGGCTTTCTGCCATAAAGCGTGATGAATCACTGCGTTCTCGACGATATGACCGAGGTGGCTGTAGCCCATGCTGCGATCGTCAAACGCGATGCGGCCAAAACTGTCTTTATCCCACACTTCCATACCGTGATAGCAGCTGGCGCGCTGGGCGACAATCGCCGACCAGACGTCCAGCTTCGACAACAGTTTTTCGCTGCCGGCATTAATGGCCGACACGCGCAGCGCGGGTGGCGCGTCGGCTGCCAGTTCGTGTGGCAATGATTGCTCCAGCACCGCAACCCGCAGGCCGCTGCCCTGTAAACCGCAGGCCACCGCCAGCCCAACCATTCCACCGCCTACGATGGCAACATCAACACTCTGCACATTAACTCCTTAAACTGCTTCTAGCGGGCGACCCAGCCCAGCGTCCGCTGCGCCAGCACATCGCGTGCGGGGGTAAACAATTCCATCGCCATCAGCCCTGCGTTGCGCCCGGCAACCAAAGGAGCCCAACGATTAGCGAACAGATGTACCAGGCTATCGGTGACGCCGATAGTCGCGGATTTATCCTCCGCGCGCTGGCGTTGATACTGACAAAGTAGCGCATAGTCACCGATATCCTGCTGGACGTTATGCGCCTGTGTCAGCGTTTCCGCCAGCGTCATCACATCACGCATACCGAGATTAAACCCTTGCCCGGCAATCGGATGCAGCGTCTGCGCGGCATTACCTACCAGCGCCAGTCGGTGCGATACCGTTCGCGTAGCGGTGGTCAACGACAGCGGATAGACGCTACGTGCACCTGCTTGCGTGATTTGCCCTAAGCGCCAGCCAAATGCCTGCTGCAACTCATGGCAAAAACGTGCATCGGACCAACTTAATACCTCGTCATGGCGTTCCAGCGGATGGCACCACACCAGCGAGCAGCGATTTTGCGACATTGGCAGCATCGCCAGCGGCCCATGTTCAGTGAAGCGCTCAAATGCGCGCCCCTGATGAGCAACGGCGGTGGTAACGTTAGCAATCACCGCTACCTGGTTATAAGGCTCTTGCTGCCAGTGGATACCACACTGTTCTCCAAGCGTGGAGCGCGAGCCATCGGCGGCCACCAGCAGTTTGCCGTTCAGCGTTTCACCGTTATCCAGCGTCACGCTGACGCCGTCGGCTTGCCGCGCTACCTGCGTCACCCGCGAAGGGCAGTGCAGCGTCACGCCGCGAGCTTTGCGCAGCAGGGTGAAAAGCCGTTGACCCACATCGTGCAGTTCAACCACATTTCCCAGCGCCGCCAGACGGTAATCAGCCGCGTCTAAAGTTACAAAACCGGCATGTCCGCGATCGCTGACGTGAACGGTGGTGATAGCCGTCGCGCAGTCGGCGATGGCCTGCCAAAGGCCAATTTTCGCCAACTGCTGACAGGTACCCGCCGCCAGCGCAATCGCCCTGGCGTCAAATCCCGGATGCTGGGCAGCATTGATATCTGCCGCCTCGACCAGGTGTACCGGCAAACGGCCCTCAGTGAGGTGCGAGACCGCCAGCGCCAGCGTTGCACCGGTCATCCCGCCGCCGACAATAATCAGGCTCATAGCTGACGCGCCGCCGCCATTAACGCTTCAATGTCATCAGCCGTTTTCACCACATCGGCGGTGAGATTTTCGTTACCGTCTTCGGTGATGAGAATGTCATCTTCAATACGAATGCCGATGCCGCGATACTCCGCCGGCACATCGGCATCCGGGGCGATATACAGGCCCGGCTCAACGGTCAGCACCATGCCCGGCTCCAGCACGCGAGAGCGATCGGCCCCGTATGCACCCACGTCGTGGACGTCCAGTCCCAGCCAGTGGCTCAGACCGTGCATAAAGAACGGACGATGAGCGTTATCGGCAATCAGCTGATCGACTTCGCCCTTAAGGATCCCCAGCCCTTGCAGACCCGTCACCATGATGCGCACCACTTCGGTGGTGACTTCCTGAATGGAAGTGCCTGGACGATAAAGCTCCAGCGATTTGTGCAGCGAGGCGAGCACGATGTCGTAAATGGCGCGCTGAGCCGGGCTGAATTTGCCGTTAACCGGGAAGGTACGGGTGATATCCCCGGCGTAGCCCTGGTATTCACAGCCAGCATCAATCAGCACCAGTTCGCCGTCGCGCAGCTCGGATTCATTTTCGGTGTAGTGCAGGATACAGCCATTTTCACCACCGCCGACGATGGTGTTGTAGGACGGATAACGGGCTCCGTGGCGGGAGAACTCATGCAGAATTTCTCCTTCCAACTGATATTCAAACATCCCAGGACGGCATTTTTCCATCGCGCGGGTATGCGCCAGCGCGCTGATTTCACCGGCGCGACGCAGGATTTCAATCTCTTCGCTGTCTTTGAACAGGCGCATTTCATGCACCATAGGACGCCAGTCGACAATCGAGTCCGGCGCGCTCAGGTTCTGACGCGAACCCTTGCGCAGCTTATCCAGCGCGGTGAAGACGATTTCGTCGGCCCAGCTATATTCGCCCTGCGCGTGATAAATCACATCCAGGCCATTCAGCAGTTGATACAGCTGCTGATTGATTTCGCTGAAGGCTAGCGCGCGGTCGACGCCCAGTTTTTCTGGTGCCGCATCCTGGCCCAGACGGCGGCCAAACCAGATTTCTGCGGTCAGGTCGCGGACGCGGTTAAACAGAACGCTATGGTTGTGGGTTTCATCACTTTTAATCAGCACCAGCAAGGCTTCCGGCTCATTAAAGCCGGTGAAGTACCAGAAATCACTGTTCTGGCGATAGGGATACTCGGAGTCCGCACTACGAGTCACCTCGGGCGCGGCAAAAATCAACGCCGCGCTGCCTGGCTTCATCTGCGCCAGCAGCTGCTGGCGACGGCGGAGAAACGCTTGCTGTGTCATGACATCTCCTTTCAATCCCTTAGCGCCCCGTCAGCGTCTTTGCGCAGTAAACGGAGCAGGTACGGTTAGTGTAATGTTGGTTTTTGTACTTCCGGTGCTGTTGGCTGCGGGCGAGTGAACAAATCGTGGCACAGCAGCGCGGCTACGCGGACGTATTCGATAATCTCTTCCAGCGACATCTCCAGCTCTTCCTGGTCTTCATCTTCTTCATAACCAAGTTGCGCAATATTACGAAGGTCGTCAATGGCTTCGCCTGTTTCACCTTTCACTTTATCGAGCTTTGGCTGCACCATGCCCAACCCTAGCAGGAAGTGATTCACCCAGCCACAGAGTGCGTCAGCGCGTTCAAACACGCTGACTTCATCGCCATCAGGCAGATAAAGCTGAAAAAGAAAACCGTCATCTTCCAGTGCATCGCTGGTCGCGGCATGCATTGAACGCAATGACTGAGCCAGTTCATGACCGAAGGCCAGACCTTCGTTAGTCAGGTCATGAACCAGCGGCTGCCAGGAGCTGTCCTTATTGCCGCCACACAGCAGGCCGCTTAGCAGACCGTGCATTTCAGCAGGCGTCAGGCCTACCCCTTGTTGGTTTAATTGCTGGTTCACCGCGGTGTAACCCGGCATTTCGTTCTGTATAGACATGGCATTCGTCATTGTTGGGAGGATTTCATGATATGCTACCACTTTGGACCCTGGGGATACCAGAAAAGGGCTTGTATGTTCATACCAGGGTAGCTATAGTGTCGCCCCTTCACATCCTGAGAGTGAAGGTCGCGCAGTCAATCAGCAGGAAGGTGGCATGTCTGCAGAACCCGTCGATATCCATATTTTTGGCCGTTCACTGCGAGTGAATTGCCCGCCTGAACAAAGGGATGCTTTGAATCAGGCTGCGGACGATCTGAATCAGCGGTTGCAAGATCTGAAAGAACGCACTAGAGTCACAAATACTGAGCAGCTGGTTTTCATCGCCGCGTTGAACATCAGCTACGAGTTAACTCAGGAAAAGGCGAAGACGCGCGACTATGCTTCGAGCATGGAACAGCGCATTCGGATGCTGCAGCAGACCATTGAACAAGCGTTGCTTGACCAGGGTCGCACATCTGATAAGTCAGGGCCAAAGTTTGAATAACACTTTGCAGTTTACTATGGTAGAGTAACTGTGAAGAAAAAATTTCTCTGAGATGTTCGCAAGCGGGCCAGTCCCCTGAGCCGATATTTCATACCACAAGAATGTGGCGCTCCACGGTTGGTGAGCATGCTCGGTCCGTCCGAGAAGCCTTAAAACTGTGACGACGCATTCACCTTGAACCAAGGGTTCAAGGGTTACAGCCTGCGGCGGCATCTCGGAGATTCCCCTTCTACCTACCGGTCGTTATGACACAGCTTCCAGAGCACATTCTCTCCCGACAAGAAATTCGTCAGCTAATCCGGCAGCGTCGTCGTGCGCTCACATCAGAGCAACAAACTCAGTTTGGCCAACAGGCCGCGGCCCGAATGATGGCCTGGCCGCCAATTGTCATGGCGCAAACCGTCGCTGTGTTTTTGTCCTTTGACGGTGAACTTGATACCCAACCGCTGATTGAACAACTCTGGCAAGCGGGCAAGCGCGTTTATCTACCGGTGTTGCATCCGTTCAGCCCGGGCAACCTGTTGTTTCTGCACTACCATCCGCAAAGCAATCTGGTGATAAACCGCCTGAAAATCAACGAGCCGAAACTCGACGTGCGCGACGTGCTGCCACTGAATCAGCTGGATGTTCTCATTACGCCGCTGGTTGCCTTTGATGAACACGGACAGCGTTTGGGTATGGGCGGTGGTTTTTACGATCGCACCTTACAAAACTGGCAGGCGCACGGCATCCAGCCCGTTGGCTACGCTCATGACTGCCAGCAGGTGACCGCGCTGCCGGTCGAAGAGTGGGATATCCCCCTTCCCGCCGTCGTCACACCATCAAAAGTGTGGCAGTGGTAGGTGTTTTTCGTCGATTGACAGCGCTGCATTTTTGACCTAAATTCCTCGGTAAAGGGTGAGGGAGGCGAACCTCCCTCCTGCATAAAGACTGTTAATATGCTGGCCAAGCGATGATTAACAGAATCAGCAGTATGATGACGAGTCTCATCATTGTCCCTTTCCTTTTAAGAGCCCCTGCTTCGGTAGGGGCTTTTCCGTTTCAGCCCCATGCTGAGCCTCTATCGTAAGTGGCTTTCTCACGTGGACAAGGTACAGCGAAGCCTTTAATCACCGTTTGCGGCGAGGCTCGTAAATGAGATGTATCGCTTGCAGAAAGGAAGATGACGCAGGAAGGGCTGACGGAATACGGGCAGACCATTGGCCTGCCCGTGAAAGAGAGATTAGTAAAGCAGACGTGCGCGCAGAGTGCCCGGAATTGCCTTCATGCTCAGCAGCGCTTTTTCAGCCACATCTTCTTCCGCTTCAATATCAATAACCACATAACCCATATCGGAGTTAGTTTGCAGATACTGTGCGGCAATGTTGACGCCCTGATCGGCGAAGATCTGGTTCAGCGCCGTCAGTACGCCCGGACGGTTTTCATGGATGTGCAGCAGACGACGGCCACCGTGCAGCGGTAAAGATACTTCCGGGAAGTTCACCGCAGACAGCGTAGAACCGTTGTCGGAGTACTTCGCCAGTTTACCGGCCACTTCCAGACCGATATTTTCCTGCGCTTCCTGAGTAGAACCACCGATGTGCGGCGTCAGGATAACGTTGTCGAATTCGCACAGCGGCGATGTGAACGGTTCGCTGTTGGTCGCAGGTTCCGTTGGGAATACGTCAACGGCAGCACCGGCCAGGTGTTTGCTCGCCAGCACGGCGCACAGCGCTGGGATATCGACGACTGTACCTCGTGAGGCGTTAATCAGCAGCGCACCAGGCTTCATTAGCGCCAGCTCTTCCGCGCCCATCATGTTTTTGGTGGAGGCGTTTTCCGGCACGTGCAGGCTAACCACATCGCTCATGTTCAGCAGGTCAGAGAGATGCTGCACCTGAGTCGCATTGCCCAGCGGCAGTTTGCTTTCAATGTCGTAGAAGAAGACGTGCATCCCCAGCGATTCAGCCAGAATCCCCAGCTGAGTACCAATGTGGCCGTAGCCGATGATGCCCAGTTTTTTACCGCGCGCTTCATAGGAGCCCGCCGCCAGTTTATTCCACACGCCGCGGTGCGCCTTGGCGTTAGCTTCAGGAATACCACGTAGCAGTAATAGCAGTTCGCCAATCACCAGCTCCGCCACGGAACGAGTGTTGGAGAATGGGGCGTTAAACACGGGAACGCCGCGTTTTGCCGCCGCTTTCAGGTCAACCTGGTTGGTACCGATACAGAAACAACCTACCGCCACCAGTTTTTCAGCGGCCGCTAAGATCTCTTCCGTCAAGTGCGTGCGGGATCGCAGGCCGATGAAATGAGCATCACGGATCGACTCCTTCAGCTGTTCGCTATCCAGCGCACCCTTGTGAAATTCGATATTGGTGTAACCTGCTGCGCGAAGGCTATCCAGCGCCTTCTGGTGCACGCCTTCAACCAGCAGAAACTTAATTTTGTCTTTTTCCAGTGATACCTTAGCCATTTCCCCGTCCTGTCTTTGTTTTACTGATGTTGTGCTGAACGAAAGTTCATCTAAGCAACATATCAAAAATAAATATTGCGGCAATATGAACGTTTGCGTCGGGGTCATGAAGAACGGTCACGCAGGGCAAAATGCCAGCATAAAATGCTAAGCGGAAAACTAAACGTGGGATGTTAATAAGAATGGGGTTGTAAATGTGACACAAGTCACCAAATTTAGCCTGAATAAAAAAAATGGGGGAAATAGTCATTCCCCCCGGGTCAGATCATTTCACAATAGTTTTCACGCCATCGGCGGTACCGATCAACGCCACGTCGGCACCACGGTTGGCAAACAGACCGACGGTAACCACGCCAGGAAGACCATTGATAGCATTTTCCAGAGCAATTGCGTCAAGGATTTCAAGGCCGTGCACATCGAGGATCACGTTACCGTTATCGGTCACTACGCCCTGGCGATATTCCGGACGACCGCCCAGCTTAACCAGTTCACGCGCTACGGCGCTGCGCGCCATTGGAATAACTTCAACCGGTAGCGGGAAGTTGCCCAGGATATCAACCTGCTTAGAGGCATCGGCGATGCAGATAAATTTATCCGCCACCGAAGCAATGATTTTTTCACGCGTCAGCGCCGCACCACCGCCTTTGATCATCTGCATGTGGCCGTTGATCTCATCCGCACCATCAACATAGATGCCCAAACGGTCGACTTCATTCAGATCGAAAACGGTGATACCGAGGCTTTTCAGCTTCTCAGTAGAGGCATCAGAGCTGGAGACCGCGCCTTCAATTTGTCCTTTCATGGTACCCAGCGCGTCAATAAAGTGTGCCGCGGTAGATCCCGTGCCTACACCGACAATCGTACCTGGCTGTACGTATTGAAGTGCCGCCCAGCCTACTGCTTTTTTCAGTTCATCCTGCGTCATGATAGTTTCGCCTGTGGTGTCATCATTTGCCGCGCATTATAGAACAGAACTCTGCCACAATTCGAGTCGCCCGCCGGGCTCTCGCTGGGCATCGTGGACGAGAGGCCCAACACGTGAGCAACATCACAGTAATGTGCAAACCATTTTCGTCTGTATCTACGGTCAATTTATGTCATAGTGCAGATAACACCTATACGGGAGCACCTCAGAGCAATGAAACGTCCGGACTACAGAACACTACAGGCGCTGGATGCCGTTATCAGGGAACGTGGGTTTGAACGCGCCGCGCAGAAACTGTGCATTACTCAGTCCGCCGTTTCTCAGCGCATTAAACAGCTGGAGAACATGTTCGGCCAGCCGCTACTGGTGCGTACTGTCCCGCCACGCCCAACCGAACAAGGGCAAAAGCTGTTGGCGCTGCTGCGTCAGGTCGAGCTGCTGGAAGAAGAGTGGCTGGGTGACGAACAAACCGGCTCAACGCCTCTGTTGCTGTCGCTGGCGGTCAACGCCGACAGTCTGGCGACCTGGCTGCTGCCCGCATTGTCAGAGGTTCTCAACAACTCCCCTATCCGCCTGAACCTTCAGGTGGAAGATGAAACGCGTACCCAGGAACGCCTGCGTCGCGGTGAAGTGGTCGGCGCGGTGAGTATTCAGCCGCAGGCATTGCCAAGCTGTCTGGTCGATCAGCTCGGCGCGCTTGATTACCTGTTTGTGGGTTCTAAAGCCTTCGCCGAACGTTATTTCCCGAATGGCGTGACGCGTTCTGCGCTACTGAAAGCCCCTGCTGTTGCCTTTGACCACCTCGATGATATGCATCAGGCATTCTTACAGCAGAACTTCGACCTGCCGCCGGGCAGCGTACCGTGTCATATCGTTAACTCGTCGGAAGCGTTCGTACAGCTGGCGCGTCAGGGCACGACCTGCTGTATGATCCCCCATCTGCAAATTGAGAAAGAGCTGGCCAGCGGCGAGCTTATCGACCTGACACCAGGGTTATTCCAGCGCCGTATGCTCTACTGGCACCGTTTCGCACCTGAAAGCCGCATGATGCGCAAGGTGACCGACGCCCTGCTCGCTTACGGGCACAAAGTTTTGCGTCAGGATTAAGGTAAAAAAAAACCCTCGCATCGCGAGGGCTTTTTAGTATTACCGTCAATTACTTCGCTGCTGCAGGAGCTGGAGCTGCTGCTGGCGCAGGTGCTGCGGCCTGTTCAGGCTGAAGCTGGAACACCACATCGACCTGATCGGCAAACTGGATCGCTTCCTGCTCGTAGCTTTCCTGTGCAGAAACCGGTGCTGCGTCGGCTTTCATCATGCGTACCATCGGGCTAGGCTGGTAGTTAGAAACGTGATAACGCACGCTGTATACCGGCCCCAGCTTGCTGTGGAATCCGGACGCCAGCGACTGCGCCTGATGAATAGCATCTTCAATTGCCGCTTTCCGCGCTTTATCTTTGTATGCATCCGGCTGCGCAACGCCCAGCGATACCGAGCGGATTTCATTCAACCCGGCCTTTAAGGCGCCGTCGAGCAGAGAATTGAGTTTATCCAGCTGGCGCAACGTGACTTCCACGGTACGTACTGCACGATAGCCTTTCAGTACGCTTTTCCCATTCTGATAGTCGTAATCCGGCTGGGTTCGCAGGTTAGCGGAGCTAATATCTTTCTTGTTTACGCCGTTTTGTTCAAGGAAAGAGAGATATTGCGCAACGCGCTGATCGGCCTGTTTCTTGGCACTCGCGGCATCTTTAGCAGCAATATTCACTTCGATAGAAAGCGTCGCGATATCAGGCACCGCATCCACGCTCGCTGTCCCTGACGTGACAATATGTGGACCATCCGGCAATTCATTTGCCTGCACTGACATTGCGCTAAACCCGATTACTGCAGCCAGAGCCATCACTTTAAACTTCACTGTTGTATCTCCATGGTTATCACCCGACAACGGGGTCTTGCCTGCAAGCTTAGCCGTTGCCAGATGAAAGTCCATCAGATGACGCTTAGTTAATGAGTGCCTGCAGGTGTCCAACACCCTCTTTTGCCAGCTGAAAAGCGATAATCCACATCACGAGACCGACCACTACGTTGATAATTCGCTGAGCTTTCGCCGTACGCAGACGCGGTGCCAGCCAGGCTGCCAGCAGCGCAAGCGCGAAGAACCATAAAAACGATGCGCTGATGGTACCAAGTGCAAACCAGCGTTTAGGCATCACATCCAGTTGCCCGCCCAAACTGCCCAGTACAACAAAGGTATCAATGTACACATGCGGATTAAGCCAGGTCACCGCCAGCATGGTGGCGATAATCTTCCAGCGCCCCTGCTTCATCACTTCCGCGTTGGCCAGTTCAATATTACTGCCCATGGCCGTTTTCAGCGCGCCGAAACCGTACCACAGCAAGAAGGCGACGCCGCCCCATGTCACCAGCGCCAGCAGCCACGGGGATGACATCAGCAGTGCGCTGCCACCAAAAATGCCGGCGCAGATAAGCAATAAGTCGCTAACCGCGCAGAGCAGCGCAATCATCAGGTGATATTGACGACGAATGCCCTGGTTCATGACAAAAGCATTTTGCGGCCCAAGTGGAAGAATCATGGCAGCGCCAAGCATAAGACCTTGAAAATAGTAAGATAACACGGTGTATTTTTCACTTAATGTTAGTATGTAGCGAGACTATAGCGCGGGATAATCATTAGATGAAATGGATTGTTTTAATAGGTTATTAGTTAAACTAATAATACACCACCGAGCACGGTCTGCATATTCATTCAGTGGCTATGCGTGTTACCGCATTTCATTGCCACAAACTGAATCCGTCCTTGCCGTGTACAAGGACGGATAGCTCGAGGATATTCACAACGCGATGAAACTCAGCAAAAGATCGCAGAGCAACCACACAGAGCCACTCTCTGCATCATTCTCAGAGGTCAGAACGGTGAACATTCAGGGTAGGCTCGCCTCCGTCCAGTCGAGATCAAGCGAGAACCCATCATCCGACCTTTCCAGAGAGACTTGATAGCCGGAGTCGCGAAACAGTTTCATGATTTTCTCCAGTTCCTCTTCTGCGCCTTCGTTACCTAGAATCGGGAATTTCTCCCGGCTAAAAAAAGCGGAGACAACCCCCCTCTTATGCTTTTTCGGATCTCTTAATAAACGCACCAGGTCTCCGGAGATCAGCGATTTTTCATTAGCGATGCGCTGAGTCAAATCAGAACGATGCTTTTTGTAAGTCTGGTTAAGTAAGTAAGCTTTAGGAATAAACATTTCAGTGGCTGTCATTCATTATTTTATGTTTTCACGAATTCAGCGCGTGCAGCCTGACCTTGGGTCTCAAAGCAGGCTCAAACGGTCAGCGCTGATTAATTCGCGGCAATGTTGTGCATCTTCCGCGTGAGTGTACTGACTTTAAAACCTGGCGACTATTGCAGCAGCACGCATTATCAATACTGAAATAAACTTTCTGCTGGCAATATCATCTTCGAATATTTATCCAATAAAATTTATCGCTACCGTGAATATTACCTAAAAAAATGGCTTCCCGAAGGAAGCCATTTATCGTCGTTTGCCTCTCACTGACCAGGCAATCGCACCGCTAATTTACGCCGATTCATTCTGCGTGTTTACCGGCTTCATATTCACATCGAGCTGCGGGTAAGGAAAACTAATCCCGTTAGCATCAAACTCGCGCTTAATCTGCTCCAGTACGTCCCAGTAGACGTTTTGCAGGTCGCCGCTCAGGCTCCAGGCACGCACCACAAAATTCACCGACGACGGCGCCAGCTCGTTTAAGCGCACGGTAATGTCGCGATCTTTCAGGATACGATTATCTGATTCCAGAATACGCGTCAGGATCTGCTTAACCTTATCAATATCCGCATCGTAAGAGACGCCAATAATAAACTCATTGCGACGAGCCGGTTCGCGAGAGAAGTTGATAATGTTACCGGCGATAATTTTACCGTTTGGAATAACGACAATCTTGCCATCCACTGTACGCATGGTGGTGGAGAAAATCTGTACGCTCAGCACGGTCCCTGCCACGCCGCCCAGGTCAACATACTCCCCCGCACGGAACGGACGGAACATCACCAGCAGCACGCCTGCGGCAAGGTTGGAAAGCGAGCCCTGCAGCGCCAGGCCGACGGCTAAACCAGCGGCACCCAGTACCGCGATAACCGACGCGGTCTGCACGCCAATACGGCCAAGCGCGGCGATCAGCGTGAAGGCGATGATGGCGTAACGCAGCATCGCGGAGAGGAAATCAGCCACGGTGGCGTCAATTTTACGCGCCAGCATCAGACGGTTGACGGTATTCGATACAATACGCGCCACAATCATCCCAACGATAACAATGGCAATTGCCGCAACGATATTGACGGCATAACTCAGCAGTAATTCCTGATTGCGCACCAGCCACGTACCTGCGCCATTTATGCTATCGACAACGTTTAAATCTTCCATTCAATATTCCTTATGGGAAACAAAAAGCGGCCTGAAAAAGTACAGGCAGGTATAAAGAGTAAACAAAAAATTAGCATTTTGCCAAATTGATCACATTTCTACACCTGACCATAACATTGAAAAGACAATAAAAAAGCCCGCCATAAGGCGGGCTTTTGCAGAAAAGTCGGTCTTTTCTTACAGAACGTCTTTCGCGTTCAGTTCAGTGAAAGCCTGTTCCAGACGGGCGATCATAGAGGTCTGAGCGGCACGCAGCCATACGCGTGGATCGTAGTATTTCTTGTTCGGCTGGTCTTCGCCTTTCGGGTTGCCCAGCTGACCCTGCAGGTAAGCTTCGTTTTCTTTGTAGTAGTTCAGGATACCTTCCCAGGTTGCCCACTGGGTGTCGGTATCGATGTTCATTTTCACTACGCCGTAGCTTACGGAGTCTTTGATTTCCTGAGCAGAAGAACCGGAGCCGCCGTGGAACACGAAGTTCAGGCTGTTGTGCGGCAGGTTGTGTTTCTTAGAAACATAGTCCTGAGAATCGCGCAGGATAGTTGGGGTCAGAACCACGTTACCTGGTTTGTACACGCCGTGTACGTTACCGAAGGAAGCCGCGATGGTGAAACGCGGGCTGATTTTGCTCAGCTCGGTGTAAGCGTAATCAACGTCTTCTGGCTGAGTGTACAGTGCAGAAGCGTCCATGTGGCTGTTGTCCACGCCGTCTTCTTCACCGCCGGTGCAACCCAGTTCGATTTCCAGAGTCATGCCCATTTTGGACATGCGGGACAGGTATTTGGAGCAGATTTCGATGTTTTCGTGCAGGGACTCTTCGGACAGGTCGATCATGTGAGAAGAGAACAGTGGTTTACCGGTAGCGGCAAAGTGTTTTTCACCTGCGTCCAGCAGACCGTCGATCCACGGCAGCAGTTTTTTCGCGCAGTGGTCGGTATGCAGGATAACTGGAACACCGTAGTGCTCAGCCATCTGGTGAACGTGATGTGCACCAGAGATAGCCCCCAGGATTGCAGCACCCTGAGGAACGTCGGTTTTCACGCCTTTGCCTGCGATGAACGCAGCGCCGCCGTTGGAGAACTGTACGATAACCGGTGCTTTAACTTTTGCTGCGGTTTCCAGTACGGCGTTGATGGAATCAGTACCGACGCAGTTAACGGCTGGCAGAGCAAAGTTGTTTTCTTTTGCTACCTGGAAAACTTTCTGTACGTCATCACCAGTGATTACGCCTGGTTTTACGAAATCAAAAATTTTAGACATGTTACGAGTCCTGTATCTTCGGCCTTGGAAAGGGGCGCGCCCTAAAGCGCGTTAATAATGGGGCAGGTTTCCCTGCCCTTAAATGGCTTACTTCTTAGCGCGCTCTTCGAGCATTGCTACTGCTGGCAGTACTTTGCCTTCCACGAATTCGAGGAATGCGCCGCCGCCAGTAGAGATGTAGGAAATTTTGTCGGAAATACCGAACAGGTCGATAGCAGCCAGAGTATCGCCGCCGCCTGCGATGGAGAACGCTTCGCTGTCTGCGATAGCGTTAGCCACGATTTCAGTCCCTTTACGGAAGTTAGGGAATTCGAACACGCCAACCGGACCATTCCACAGAATGGTTTTGGCGTTTTTCAGGATGTCAGCCAGTTTCTGTGCAGAAACGTCGCCCAGGTCCAGAATCTGCTCTTCATCTTTGATGTCGTTAACAGATTTCAGGGTTGCAGCCGCAGTTTCAGAGAACTCGGTCGCTACGCGAACGTCAGTTGGGACTGGGATGTCGCAGGTGGTCAGCAGACGTTTTGCTTCGTCAACCAGATCCGCTTCATACAGGGATTTACCGACGTTGTGGCCTTGAGCAGCAACGAAGGTGTTAGCAATACCACCACCAACGATCAGCTGGTCAGCGATTTTAGACAGGGAATCCAGAACGGTCAGTTTGGTAGAAACTTTAGAACCGCCAACGATAGCAACCATTGGGCGTGCTGGTTCTTTCAGTGCTTTACCCAGTGCGTCCAGCTCAGCGGCCAGCAGTGGGCCAGCGCAAGCGACGTCAGCAAATTTGCCGATACCGTGAGTAGAAGCCTGTGCACGGTGTGCAGTACCGAATGCGTCCATCACGAATACGTCGCACAGTGCGGCATATTTTTTAGACAGCGCTTCGTCGTCTTTCTTCTCGCCTTTGTTGAAGCGAACGTTTTCCAGAACAACCAGCTCACCGGCCGCCACTTCAACGCCGTCCAGGTAATCTTTCACCAGACGTACTGGAGCAGACAGTTTGTCTTTCAGATAATTAACAACCGGCAGCAGAGAGAATTCTTCGTTGTACTCGCCTTCGGTCGGACGACCCAGGTGAGAAGTGACCATCACTTTTGCGCCCTGCTTCAGAGCCAGCTCAATGGTCGGCAGAGATGCACGGATACGCGCGTCGCTGGTTACTTTCCCTTCTTTAACTGGTACGTTCAGGTCCGCACGGATGAAAACGCGTTTACCAGCCAGATCCAGATCGGTCATCTTAATTACAGACATGGTGAATCCTCTCGTTGATACTTAAAGTTTTGTCGACGCTCAAGCGTCGAGCCTGAAACCAATAGCTGCCATTGCTAACGTCGTGTCGAGCATTCGGTTAGCAAAGCCCCATTCGTTATCACACCAGACCAGCGTTTTGATCAGATGTGCTCCACTCACCCGCGTCTGCGTACCATCAACAATGGCACTGTGCGGGTCGTGATTAAAATCAGTCGAGACCAACGGTAATTCCGTATAGTCAACTATACCATGAAATGTACCCTGTGCTGCTTTTTGCAGCAACTGGTTGACTTCATGGGCTTTTACCGGCTTCTTCACCGTTACGCTCAGGTCAATCGCCGTCACGTTGATGGTCGGTACGCGCACCGCAATCGCCTCAAAATGGTCACTAAACTTAGGGAAAATACGGGCAATACCCGCCGCAAGTTTAGTATCTACCGGAATGATCGATTGGCTTGCCGCGCGCGTGCGGCGTAAATCCGGGTGATAGGCGTCAATCACCTGTTGGTCATGCATCGCGGAGTGAATAGTCGTGACCGTACCGGATTCAATGCCGTAAGCATCATCTAACAGTTTGATGACGGGAATGATGCAATTCGTGGTACAGGAGGCATTGGAAACAATGCGGTGTTCCGCGCGCAGTTCATGTTGGTTAACGCCGAATACGACAGTGGCGTCAAGATCGTTGCTGCCAGGATGTGAAAAGAGCACCTTCTTCGCGCCGGCGGCAATATGCGCTTCGCCGTCTTCGCGCGTACCGTATACGCCGGTACAGTCCAACACCACATCCACCGACAGTTCACGCCAGGGGAGCGCGTCTATTGAGCGCTCATGCAGAAGACGGATGGAATCGTCGCCGACGTAGAGCTGCTCTCGCTCCTGGCGGACATCCCAGGCAAAGCGCCCATGACTGGTGTCATACTTCAACAAATGCGCGATGCCGGCAGCATCGGCCAGTTCGTTGATAGCCACTACGGTAATTTCCGCACGGCGTCCGGATTCATACAAAGCACGAACCACGTTACGTCCAATGCGACCGAAGCCATTAATCGCTACGCGTACGGTCATAGGTCTCCTGCAAGGTTATCCCGAAGCAAAGTGGCTCACAGAGTAATGCAGCCACGAGTTCTGGGAAACCTTACCCGCCACAAACAGTGACTGATTGGTTAAATGTCGAACAAACTGCCAACTGAAACGCTTCAGCTAGAATAAGCGAAACACGGAATAAAAGGAATGATTGTCCAGTTACAGAAAGCGGTTATCTGACTTGCGTCACATTTTTGCGCAATGAGAAGGCCAATTTATTCCACATCCCAGAATTGTGCATAAGCGTAGCAAGATAATTTCGTTGCTGCGGCGTAAATCCTGATTTATATCAGAAAGCAAATTATCCAGTGTCGATATTATCACCGCCACGTCCGAGTCTCGGAGTCCCCCAAACATGATTGCGCCCCACTCTTCAACCGCTCGCTTTTATGCGCTTCGCTTACTTCCGGGTCAGGAAGTATTCGCTCAGCTTCACGAATTTATCCAACAGAACTCGCTACAGGCCGCGTGGATTGCCGGTTGTACCGGAAGCCTGACGGACGTCGCCTTACGTTATGCCGGTCAGGACGAAACCACCCTGTTGAACGGTACGTTTGAAGTCATTTCCCTTAACGGCACGCTGGAACTCACCGGCGAACATCTCCATCTGGCGGTCTCTGACCCGCAGGGGGCGATGCTGGGCGGCCACATGATGCCGGGCTGCACCGTGCGAACCACGCTTGAACTGGTCATTGGCGAGCTCAACGCACTGGCATTTAGCCGCCAGCCGTGTGCCGTCTCTGGCTATGACGAACTGGTTATTACTTCCCGATAAAATTCACTGATAAGAGGTTTTTATGGCGCGTCGCCAATTTTCCAGCCAGTCCCTGGCGCTGATTGTCATTGCTATCGCTATCAATATGGTCGGTGGCCAGCTCATCAGCATGTTGAAATTGCCCATTTTTCTCGACTCCATTGGCACTTTAATCAGCGCGGTGCTGCTGGGCCCGGTGGTGGGAATGTTAACCGGATTGCTCACCAACCTGCTGTGGGGGATCCTGACCGACCCTATCGCCGCCGCCTTCGCGCCGGTAGCGATGGTTATCGGTCTCGTCGCCGGATGGCTGGCGCGGGCAGGTTGGTTTCGCACCTTGCCCAAAGTGGTGGCTAGCGGCGTAGTGATTACCCTTGCCGTGACCATCGTGGCCGTGCCTATCCGCACCACGCTGTTTGGCGGCGTCACCGGCAGCGGCGCCGATTTATTTGTCGCCTGGATGCACTCGGCTGGTCAGGA
Source organism: Kluyvera intermedia (assembly GCF_021440345.1). Classification (GTDB taxonomy): domain Bacteria; phylum Pseudomonadota; class Gammaproteobacteria; order Enterobacterales; family Enterobacteriaceae; genus Kluyvera; species Kluyvera intermedia_A. Next base: position 33,846 of record NZ_JAKCNS010000047.1, on the reverse strand, counting down.
TCTGGTGGAGTCCGTTGCCGTCACGGTGATAGGGGCCAATCTGGTGGATAAAATTCTGACGGCGGTGATTGTCTGGGTACTGCTGCGCCAACTCCCGTTGCGCACCACACGTCACTTCCCGACGATGGCCGCCGTACGCTAAATGCATCCGTTTACCTCGCTGACCCTGTGGGCGCTCGCCGCGTGCTCCACGCTACTGCTGCCAGCCGGCATCGCGCTTAACGTTTACAGCGCGACGGTATTCCTGCTGTTGGTGTGTATGAAGGCCACGCGTCCTCGGGCAAAGTATGTGGTCTGGTTGATGGTTCCTTTGGGAATTGGCCTGTGGCTGGTCCACGGCGGTTGGCTAACGGAGTGGATTAGCGGGCAACCGCGCACGCCGGAACGCTGGGCCGATGCCACCACGCTGTGGCTGCGGATCCTGGCGATTGTCTCGACGTCGCAGCTTTGGATGCACTACGTCCCGATATCGCGGTTTATCCGCGCCCTGTTTGCCTCTCGCCTACCGCCTGGCGTTGCCTATCTGTTTGCCGGCCCGCTGCTGGTCGTTGAGCAGCTCAAACGACAGCTGGCGATTATTCACGAGGCCCAGCGAGCACGCGGTGTACCGCTTGATGAACGCTGGTATCAGCGCCTGCGTGCCATGCCCGCGCTGATAGTCCCGCTGACGCACAATGCGCTCAACGATTTGGTGGTTCGCGGTGCCGCACTCGATATGCGTGCTTTTCGTCTGCATCCTCGGCGCACGACCCTATGGGCTCCCGAGGACAGCGCTTTGCAACGTGCGGCCCGATACACCATGGTGCTAGCGATACTAATCGAAACAGGGGTATGGCTATGGTTACGTTAGAACAGTTTCGCTATCTACCAACCCATGCAGCGCGTCCATCGGCCAGTATCAACTTTCACTACGATGCCCCCGGCATGGTCGCTATTTTTGGCGATAACGGCAGTGGTAAAAGTACGCTGGCGCAGCTGATGGCCGGCTGGTATCCCGATTTTCTGCCCGGCAGCATTGAGGGTATTGGAAAGCTGCTGGGATCGCCCATCGGCCAGCTCTCGCTGGTCGAGCAGTCGCAAACCATTCAACTGGTCCAACAATCACCCTACCTGCAACTGTCGGGCTGTACCTTCAGCGTGGAGGAAGAGGTGGCTTTTGGCCCGGAGAATCTCTGCCTGCCAGAAGATGAAATTCTGCGCCGGATAGATAACGCGCTGACCCTGACGGAATGTCAGCCGCTGCGTCAGCGTCATCCGGGAACCCTCTCCGGCGGTGAAACCCAGCGGGTGGTGATAGCCTGCGCGCTGGCGATGCAGCCGAAGATTTTAATCCTCGACGAAGCATTCAGTCGCCTGACCGCCGGGATAACCGGCCTGCTCCTGGCGCGTCTGCAGAGCTGGGCACAGAAACAAGGCTCGCTGGTGATATTGTTCGAGCGCAACCGCACTCCATTCATCGATTTTTGCCAGCAGGCCTGGCAACTGCAAAACGGGGCATTGGCAACGCTATGTTGATTTTAAATGGAGTCAGTTTTCGCTGGCCGAATACCTCAGCACCTTGTCTGAAAGATATCTCGCTACAGCTTAACGCTGGGGAGTGGCTGGCGTTAACCGGTGACAACGGCGCGGGAAAATCCACGCTGCTGCGGGTGATGGCGGGCTTATTGTCACCGGAGTCCGGCACGATAACACTACACGACAGCCCGATTGCGCAACTGAAAAACCGTGAGCGCGCAACGCTGATTGGCGTGCTGTTTCAGGAGGCAGAAAATCAAATATTTCACAGCAATGTGGCAGAAGAAGTGGCCTTTGGCCTGCGGCTGCAAAAACTGCCCGCCGCGGAAGTTGCGCAACGCACCGCTGATGCTCTGCAATTGTGCCAACTGACAGACGTTGCCGAAGCGCACCCTTTGGATTTGCATACCGCCCAGCGGCGGATGGTCGCCGTCGCCAGTCTTGAAGCCATGGCACCCGCGATTCTGATGCTCGACGAACCGAGCCGTGATTTTGATGACTATTGGCTGACCGTATTCGAAAACTGGCTGGCGGTTTGCCGCCAGAGAGGAACCAGCGTGGTCGCCATCAGCCACGACAGCCGCTTTACCGAGCGCCACTTTCCTCGCGTGGTTCGCCTTGAAAACGGCCACTTACGCGCCGCCAACGCCTCACCTTTCGTGTAGACAAAAAAAAACGGGCCGCCTGAGCGACCCGTTTTCCACTGCCTTAAAACTACAGCAGCGCTTTCGCTTTCGCGACAACGTTGTCGACGGTAAAGCCGAACTCTTCGAACAGCAGCTCTGCCGGAGCAGACTCGCCGAAGGTGGTCATGCCGACGATAGCGCCGTTCAGACCCACGTATTTGAACCAGTAGTCAGCGATACCCGCTTCCACTGCCACGCGAGCGGAGACCGCTTTTGGCAGCACGGATTCACGGTAAGCCGCATCCTGCTTGTCGAATGCGTCGGTTGACGGCATGGAAACCACGCGCGCCTTCACGCCTTCGGCAGTCAGTTTTTCGTAAGCGGCAACCGCCAGCTCAACTTCAGAACCGGTCGCGATGAAGATAAGTTCAGGCTGACCCGCACAGTCTTTCAGCACGTAGCCGCCGCGAGCGATGTTCGCCAGCTGCTCTTCGGTACGTTCCTGCTGTGCCAGGTTCTGACGGGAGAGGATCAGCGCGGTTGGGCCGTCCTGACGTTCTACGCCGTATTTCCACGCTACCGCAGATTCAACCTGGTCACATGGACGCCATGTGGACATGTTCGGGGTCACACGCAGAGAAGCAACCTGCTCTACCGGCTGGTGAGTCGGGCCATCTTCGCCCAGACCGATGGAGTCGTGGGTATAAACCATGACCTGACGTTTTTTCATCAGCGCAGCCATACGTACGGCATTACGTGCGTATTCAACGAACATCAGGAAGGTCGAGGTGTATGGCAGGAAGCCGCCGTGCAGGGAGATACCGTTAGCAATCGCGGTCATACCGAATTCACGCACACCGTAATGGATATAGTTACCCGCGATGTCTTCGTTAATTGGTTTAGAACCAGACCAGATAGTCAGGTTAGACGGCGCCAGGTCAGCAGAGCCGCCGAGGAATTCTGGCAGCAATGGACCAAAGGCTTCAATCGCGTTCTGAGAAGCTTTACGGCTCGCGATTTTGGATGGATTGGCCTGCAGTTTAGCGATGAACTCATTCGCTTTCGCGTCGAAGTCTGCTGGCATATCACCTTTCATACGACGGGTGAATTCAGCCGCTTCCTGAGGGAAGGCTTTCGCGTAAGCAGCAAATTTCTCGTTCCAGCTAGCTTCTTTTGCCTGGCCTGCCGCTTTTGCATCCCACTGCGCATAGATGTCAGCCGGGATTTCGAACGGCGCATATTTCCAGCCCAGCTGTTCGCGGGTCAGTGCGATCTCAGCGTCACCCAGCGGCGCACCGTGGGAATCGTGAGTACCTTGCTTGTTCGGAGAACCGAAACCGATGATGGTTTTGCACATCAGCAGGGACGGTTTGTCGGTAACAGCGCGTGCTTCTTCTACTGCGCGTTTAATCGCTTCAGCGTCGTGACCGTCGATGCCGCGGATGACGTGCCAGTTGTAGGCTTCAAAACGCTTAGCGGTATCATCGGTGAACCAGCCTTCAACGTGGCCGTCGATGGAGATGCCGTTGTCATCGTAGAACGCAACCAGTTTGCCCAGTTTCAGGGTACCGGCCAGGGAGCACACTTCGTGAGAAATGCCTTCCATCATGCAACCATCGCCCATGAATGCATAGGTGAAGTGGTCAACGATGTCGTGGCCTGGACGGTTAAACTGCGCCGCCAGCGTTTTTTCTGCAATCGCCATGCCCACGGCGTTTGCAATGCCCTGACCCAGTGGGCCAGTGGTGGTTTCAACACCAGCGGTGTAGCCAACTTCCGGGTGGCCCGGAGTCTGGGAGTGCAGCTGACGGAAATTTTTCAGCTCAGACATCGGCAGATCGTAGCCGGTGAGGTGCAGCAGGCTATAGATCAGCATGGAGCCGTGGCCGTTAGACAGTACAAAGCGGTCACGGTCAGCCCAGGACGGATTTTGTGGGTTATGGTTCATAAAATCACGCCACAGGACTTCGGCAATGTCAGCCATACCCATAGGGGCACCCGGGTGACCGGATTTGGCTTTCTGTACTGCGTCCATGCTCAGCGCACGAATAGCATTAGCAAGCTCTTTACGTGAGGACATTTTGACTCCAGTTCGGACTGTTGAAGGCTAACCCTAACGCCACGAGGCGCGCACGTTACGGGCTGTGCCAGAAAAAAGTGCCAACAATGTAACCTATGCGACAAAGCATGTACATGGAGCATCCTTTTGCGAATTCAGAAATCTCTGGAACAGAGGTTAACGAGATGTAATCCACTCGCCCGCAACTGACGATATTCTTTATACTTAACGTCACTCTGGCGATACCATTCCAGGGCACTATCAGATAAACGACTTTGGAAGCACTCTCATGAAAAAACGGGCGATAGTTCTGGCTTTCGGCACGACTTTACTGCTTAGCGGCTGCCAGAATATGGATTCAAACGGCTTATTAAGTTCAAGTACCGGCGCACTGCAGGCGTTTTCCTTAAGCGATCAGCAGGTACAAGCCCTGAGCGATCAGGCCTGCAAGGATATGGACAGCAAAGCGACCATCGCTCCAGCCGGCAGCGACTACGTTAAACGATTGAATAAGATTGCCGCAGCCCTTGGCGACAACATCAACGGCCAGCCGGTGAACTACAAAGTCTACGTGGCGAAAGATGTTAACGCCTTCGCAATGGCCAACGGCTGCATCCGCGTTTACAGCGGTCTGATGGACCTGATGAATGATAACGAAGTCGAAGCGGTTGTCGGCCATGAAATGGGCCACGTCGCGTTAGGCCACGTGAAGAAAGGCATGCAGGTGGCCATTGGTACCAACGCCCTTCGCGCTGCGGCAGCCTCCGCAGGGGGTATCGTCGGCAGCCTGTCACAGTCGCAGTTGGGCGATCTGGGTGAGAAGCTGGTGAATTCGCAGTTCTCCCAGCGCCAGGAGTCAGAAGCAGATGACTATTCCTACGATCTGCTGCGCAAACGCGGCATTAACCCAACCGGCCTTGCCACCAGCTTTGAGAAGCTGGCGAAACTCGAAGATGGCCGTCAAAGCTCGATGTTTGACGATCACCCTGGCTCGCAGGAACGTGCGCAGCACATCCGCGATCGCCTGAACGCCGACGGAATTAAATAATCATTTTACCGGGGGCAATATTGCCCCCTTGCTATAATAAGCAAAAAATATTAAAAATAGCTAAACGGCATTAATTGATAATTTAAGCGCACAAACTGTTAAATACGATTAAATGTCAACCAGGAGGAATATATAAGCAACTCCCTCCGCTCTCAAACAGTCCTTCTAAAAATGAAAACAAAAATATATTAATTCTCTTCCAGAAAGACCTTTAACCATATTTTTAAATAGTCTACACCCTCTCAAAGAAACCCGTCGCTGCAAGCTCCGCAAGGCCAAGAGACGCGAAACATCCGCTCATACAGTGATTGCTTTTGACACGGTTTCAGGCGACTATCGAAATTGTAACAACACAATTCGACAGTGATATAAATAGAGAAGTTCCCGCCGTGAAAAATAAATTAGCCTTAATTGCCTTAAGTATTATTGCCTCTGCGCCAGCTTTCGCCAGCCAACAATCTGAGAGCCAGGGATTCGTTGATGACAGTCACCTGGATCTATTTTTACGCAACGCCTATATCAAACGCGATTACCGCGATGGCCTGCATGATAAAAGCGAATGGGGCCAGGGAATTATTGCCACCTTCGAATCCGGCTTTACTCAGGGCCCTATCGGCTTTGGCGTAGACGGTATCGCGCAGTACGCCGTACGCCTTGATGGCGGCCGCGGTAACAGCGGTGCAGGCGGCATTGATTTCTTTGCTCAGGACAACGATGGTCGCGCGAAATCCGACCTGGCGAAGTTTGGCGCCACCGCCAAAATGCGTTTCTCCAACACCGTATTAAGCTACGGTAGCCAGCGTCCGGCGCTGCCCATTATCACCGCCGACGAGTCGCGTCTGCTGTACGAAAGCTACACCGGGACCATGCTGACTTCGCAAGAGATCGCCGGTCTGGAAGTTAACGCCGGTTACCTGACCGACGAGCAGCGTAAAAGCGACGACAGCCACAACACCGGCCTGAAGAGCATTACCTTCGGCGGTGCCAGCTATCAGTTCAACGACCAGTTGAGCGGCGCGCTCTACGCTTCCCACGTGGAAGACGTCCTGAACAAGCAGTATCTTGGCCTGAACTACGCACAGCCGCTGGCCGACTCTCAGAAGCTGGTCTTCGATTTCAACGGCTACAACTCTCGCCTTGAGCAGGAATATGCCGATTCACTGGATACCGGCCGCAGCAACTCCATCTGGAGCCTGGCCACCAGCTACATCTGGGATATCCACACCTTCAAAATCGCCTACCAGCAGAGCAGCGGCAGCACCGGCTATAACTACGGCGGCTACCAGAACCATGGCGGCGTCGGCGACGGCGGCAATACCATCTGGCTGGCAAACTCCTACTGGTCTGATTTTAACGGCGAAGATGAGCGTTCATGGCAGGCGTCCTATGCGCTGGACTTCGGCGGTCTGGGCTTACCGGGTCTGAGCTGGACCACCGCCTACGTTCGCGGTGACAACATCAAGACGGCTGAGACCAGCAACGGTAAAGAGCACGAGTGGTTTAACCAGGTGCAATACCAGGTCCAGGACGGCCCGGCGAAAGATCTGAAATTCAAAGTTCGCTACTCGGTACTGCGTGTATCCAGCAATGCCAGCGACTATAACGTCAGCGGCAACGAAGTTCGCGTATACGTCGAATATCCGTTCAACGCGTTTTAAGATTTTCCCCACCGTTCGGTGAGAATAAACAGGCCCCTTTCCCGCCAGGGAGAGGGGCCATTTTTTTAGCCTTAGTACAGCGTCTTCTGCGGCGGCCCGGCAAACTTCAGCGCGCCAATCTGCCCCATTTTGACTTCAACCACCGATGGGCCCGGCATGGCGAGCGCTTCGGTCATCACCGCAGTGAAATCCTCCGCCCGATCCACGCTCCACGCCTGCAGACCAATCGCCTGCGCCAGCAGAGTAAAGTCAGGTGTATGCAGCTCATTAAAGTACTGGCGCCCGCCGAAATACTTATCCTGAATGCCGCGCATCACGCCGTAGCCGCCATCGTTCATGATAAGCAACGTCACGTTGGCCTTCTCCTGCGCCAGCGTCGCCAGCTCGCCGAGATTCAGACTCAGACCACCGTCACCAACCAGCCCAACAACCTTGCGCTGGGGATTGGCAATTGCGGTGCCGATTGCCATCGGCAGCCCCATGCCAATCGCCCCGGCTAACGAATGAATATTCATGAGTGGGCCGTTAGCGCGGAACAGACGGCTGCCCCACAGGCTGCCGGAAACGGTAATATCGCGAACCAACAGGCCATCCTCCGGCAGCGCCTGGGCGATGGCATCGTTGAGTTTGGCATACTCGCCGCACTGCTCACGCAGCCCCTCTTCGGCTTTCACCACCGCGCCGCGCACCAGCGCATCCCACTGCGCGTTGCCCCACTCGCGCCCCTGCACTCTGTCCGCCAGCGCCGTCAGCAGCGACGAGCAGTCGGCAATCAGCGTGTTATCCATCAAATAGTTGCGGCTGGCCGCCGCCGGGTCGATATCAATTTGCACGCGCGGATGCGGCAGTTCCAGCGTCCACGAGCGCGTTTCATTGCTGCGCAGCCGTGATCCGGCGACCAGCGTAAAATCACAGCCCGACATCACCGCTTCAACCGACGGCGAGTTGTGGAACGCCCGCAGGCTCGCGCGGTGACTATCCGGCAACACGCCGCGCGCGTGAGTACTGGAGATAACGGTCATCCCGGCATCCGCCAGCTTTTTCACCGCATCAGCGCAACCGAGCGCACCACCGCCCAGCCACAGCAAAGGCAGTTTCGCCTGCTTGAGCTGCGCCCACAGTGCGTCCACCACGTTGCTGTCCACACTCTCAACGCCGCGCGCTTTGACCGGCGCGGTCACCAGCGACAGCGGGATCTTCGCCCCTTGAATATCAATCGGGATTTCGACCGACACCGGGCCACACGGCGGCGTTTGTGCCTCCTGAATCGCCTTGTGCAAAATGGCGATAGCCTGATTGGCATTGCTGATGCGATAGGCGCGCTTCGAGCTGGCCTTGAGGAAGGTCAGCTGATCGCGGGTTTCGTGGATAAAACCGGTATCCGCATCCAGCCACGCTTTTTCCACCTGGCCGGTCAAATGCAGCAGCGGCGTGCAGGCATTCATCGCTTCCACCAGCGCACCCACCGCGTTGCCCGCCCCGGCACCGGTGCTGGTCAGCGCCACGCCAAGGCCAGAAAAACGGCCATGGGCATCCGCCATGGTGACCGAGCCCGCTTCGCCGCGCGCCGGCACAAAGCGGATGTTGCCACGCTGGCCGACCGCATCGGCAATCGGCAGGTTATGAATAGAGATGACGCCATAAATGGCTTCAACGTGATACTGCTCCAGCGTTCTGGCGATAGCGTCGCCGACGGTAATCATTTCGCTCATTGCTCACCCTTTCTTAGTCGCACCAGTGGTTGACGCCATTACCCGTCGCCAGATAAATGCTCTTTTGCTGCATCCAGGCTTTTAAGCCCTGTATGCCCTTTTCGCGGCCCAGACCGCTCTCTTTAAAGCCCCCAAACGGGGTCGAAATCGAAAAGACTTTGTAGGTGTTGATCCACACCGTGCCGACTTCCAGCGCGTCGCTTAAGCGCAGCGCCCGCCCGGTATCGCGCGTCCAGATACCGGCGGCCAGGCCGTAGATAGAATCGTTGGCTTGGGTAATGAGCGCCGCTTCGTTGCTAAACGGTATGGCAATCACCACCGGTCCGAAGATCTCTTCCTGACAGACGCGGGCCTGATTATTCAGCCCCTCAATAATGGTCGGCATAAAGAAGCTGCCCGCCGCCAGCGCCGGGTCGGCCGGAACCTCACCGCCGCACAGCACTCGCCCGCCTTCGCGCTTCGCCAGCTCGACATACTCCAACACGCTCTGACGATGCTTTTCATTGATAAGCGGCCCCAGATGGGTATCGGCGCTAAACGGATGGCCGACGCGTAAACCGCGGGTTAACTCCAGCAGGCGAGCCATCAGCGGTGCATAAACCTGCTCGTGAATGAACAGGCGCGATCCGGCAATGCAGGCCTGCCCGGCAGAGCTAAAAATGCCGTAGCAGATCCCGCGTGCGGCCAGTTCAATATCGGCATCTTCCAGCACGATGGTCGGTGATTTCCCGCCCAGTTCGAGAGAGGTAGGGATCAGTTTTTCCGCCGCCACGTGCGCCAGATGGCGTCCAGTGGTTGTGCCGCCGGTAAAGGAGATTTTTCGCACCAAAGGGTGGCGCGCCAGCGCATCGCCAATCACCGAGCCTTTGCCCGGCAGCACGCTCAGCAGGCCCGCAGGAAGCCCGGCTTGCTCAAAAATACGCGCCAGCTCCAGCGCCATCAGCGGCGTGGCTTCGGCGGGTTTTAAGATCACCGCGTTACCGGCGGCAATCGCCGGGGCGACTTTTTGCATCTCGCTGGCGATAGGTGAGTTCCACGGCGTAATGGCTGCCACCACGCCCAGCGGCTCATAGCGGCTCAACGTCAGTAAATCCTGCTGACGCGGGGTCGGCAGCTCGCCTTCCAGTTATTCGCAGGCAGCGGCAAAATAGCGCGCGGTACCCGCTGCGCTCATCACCAGCCCGCGCGCTTCCGCCAGCGGTTTGCCGTTGTCACGGCTTTGCATCCGCGCCAGCTCATCAACGCGCGATTCAATAGCGTCCGCTACCTTATGCAGCAACTTCGCCCGCTGGTGCGGCAGCGTATTACGCCACTGCGGGTCACGCCACGCGCGCTCTGCACACTCAACCGCTTCCTGCAAATCCTCAAGGCTTGCCGCATTCAGCGTAGCGTTGACGGAGCCGTCGGCCGGGAAATAGCTGCGCATCGCCTCTCCACCGCCGAGACGCCATCTGCCGCCAATAAAAATCGATAATGTTTCCATAACAACCTCTTAGCGCAGCGCCAGTTCACGGCAGGCGCGAACCGCGCTTAATGCTGCCAGGGTGGAGGTTTTAGGGTTGCTCGCCAGCGGCAACCCGCTGAGTTCCAGATGGAATTCGCCAAACAACCCTTTGACGTGAATGGTGTGGGTATTACGTTGAGTGGCCGGGTCGACCATCAGCTGCACCCGGGTTTCGTCCATGCCGACGCCGCCAAGCGCTACGGTCGCCGCCACGTTGGCATTGGCCGGAAACAGTCTGGCCGCCTCGCGGGCGCTGCCCTCAAAAAACACCTGCGCCTCAGAAACCGTATTGAGGTCGATAAGCTGCTCGGCGTAGCTGCCGCGCCAGCTGGCCGGGCTTTTACGCGACTGATAGGTCACGTGTTCCAGGCCACCCTCTTTCGCCGCCGCCAGACCGTCAATCCCCGCCACCGCGCCGGACAGCAGAGTTAACTGGCCCCCGGCATTCTGCAAACGTTGCTCCAGCGCGCTATCGGCCAGCGCACCGGTGGAAATCACCGCCAGATGCCAGCCGCGCGCCAGCACTGCTTCACCGTATTGCGCCACCGCCTGCTGGCTGGCACATTCCAGCACCAAATCCGGCGCGTCGAGGCATTCCAGCGGTGAACTCAGCGCTTCCACCGTAGTGCCAAACTGGGCGTGAATAGCCGCATGATGCGGTTCGCGCGCCACAATCCAGCCAATCGCCACCTGCGGCGGCAGGCGTTCAATCACCGCCTGCGCCATGGCACCGTAGCCAATTAACATGATCTTTTTCATGACGCGTCCTTAAAGGTGACGGCAGAAACCGCCGGAGACATCCAGCGCTGCACCGGTGGTAAACGAGGCCAGCGGAGAGGCGAGGAATAACAGCGCCTGCGCCGGTTCCTGCGGTTTGCCAAGGCGCGCCATTGGAATACCGCGCTTACGAGCGATTTCCGCCGTCCACTCCGTCCAGCCCTGGCTTTTATCACTGCGGTTCTCAAAGCGACGTCGCCACTGACCAGACTCAACCATCCCCAGCAGAATGGAGTTCACGCGAACCCCTTTATCCACCAGCTCTTTTGACAGCGTCAGGGTCATATTCAACAGCGCCGCGCGAGCCGCCGACGTGGCAATCATGTGCTCTTCCGGCTGCAGCGCCAGCAGTGAGTTCACGCAGGTAATCGACGCGATATCCGACTGCTCCAGCTGTGGCAAAAACGCCTGCACCGGGTTAATAACGCCAAACAGTTTGAGCTCCGCTTCATGCAGCCATGCTTCGCGTGGGGTATCGGCAAAATGCGCCACGTAGCCCTGTCCGGCGTTATTGATAAGCATGTCGGCGGCACCAAAGCGCGCGTTCACCGCGTCGGCAAACGCCTGCACCTCTTCACTTTTAAGCACGTCGCAGCAGCGAGAGAAAATCTCGCCTGCGGGGTATTCGTTTTGTAAGGTCGCGTGCGCGCTGGCGAGCCGGTCGGGATCGCGGCCGCAGAAGGCGACTTTTGCCCCCTCTCCCAGCAGCAGGCGCAGCGTTTCAAACCCGATGCCTGAAGACCCTCCGGTGACTACCGCTACGCGCCCATCAATTTGTGCATTCATCGCGCACCTCTTCTTTAATCCGTAAAAGCTGTTGATTGAAAAACTCGTGGTTATCGAGATAGCTGGCGTGCCCGGCCTGCGGTATCGCGGTGTACGGCATGGCGTATCGCAGCGCCAGCCCGTGTACCAGCTCCGGTTGGGTAATGGCATCCTGCTCGCCGCACCACACCTCAAACGCCCCGGCATAAGATTTCAGCCAGCCGTGAATGTCGTCGTGCGCCAGCATCCACGACGCCGCCAGATAGCCCTCGGAACGCAGCTTGCGCATCCCGGCGGCCACGGTGGCGATATCCGCTTCGCGCGCACCAGGGCGCAGCAGCTTCGCCGCGCGGGTCTGCGCCAGGATTTCGCCGCCTAACGCGATTTGCTGCTCGCGGCTGCGCCACACGTTTTCACGCTGCTCCGGCGAGCTTTGACCGTAGCCCTGCGCCGCATCGGCCAGCACCATGTGCAGCACGCGCTGCGGGTACTTCGCTGCAAAGGCGCAGGCCACCAGCGCACCGAGCGAATGGCCCACCAGCACCGTTTGCGTCACGCCGGCTTTGTCGAGTAACGCCGCCAATGCATCGGCGTAATCACCGGCATTGGCACGCGTCGCGGCTAACATCGGGCTTTCGCCATAACCCGGCATATCCCACGCCAGGACGCGAAAACCGGGGAGCGCCATCTGCTTATGCCACGAGGCGGCTCCGGAGCTAATACCGTGCAGCAGCATCAGCGGGATACCGGTTCCCTGCTCACGAAAACCCGTCATCATGCCCCCTTAGCTCCGCTTCACTTTGGACAGCGGGTGATCCGCCGGATAGGTCGGAATATGCGGCTTCTGCGTGCCGAGCATGACGCACATCAGCGCTTCTTCTTCGCCGTGGTTAAACAGCCCGCGGTAGATTCCCGGCGGAACAGAAATCAGGTCACGTTCGTGCAGCACGGTTTCGGTGTACTGGCCGCCGTCCTGGATCATCAGCGTGATCTGCCCTTTGAGCATGAAGAACACCTCTTCAACATCATCATGCAGATGCAGTGGCCCTTCACACTTCGACGGCAGCACCATCGTCGAAAAGGTGAAATGTTCGGCGGGAACGGTGTTGGTATCGCTCGCCACGCCGGTCGCCCCGGTGCCGATATAGCGCATCTGCGCGCGGCGATATTTCGGGTCGTAGTCGGCCTGGAACTTCAACGCATTCCAGTCGTATTTGCGCCCTTCGAAACGCGCGATACGCGATTCGACCCACTCTTCCATGGTCAGATGGTCAGGTTTAATGCCCGGTTTTGCGGTTACAGTTGAATCAGTCATGACACTCTCCTCAATAACGTCTTAGCAGCGGCAGTAACAGGAAGCAGCCCACCGCCGCCATCACCGCCAGAAAAATCAATCCGGAATCCATGCTGTGAGTGAACGCGATAAGCGCGCCCATTACCGCTGGCGACAACGCCCCAGCAAAGTTTCCCAGCCCGTTGAAAATCCCCCCCGCCGTGGCGCTCACCCGTGGATGCGTCGCTTTGGCTAGCAGGGCAAAAATGTTGGGCGCACCGGTTCCCCACATAAAGGTGCTAAAGCTCATCGCGGCGATAATCGCCAGCGGGGTATCGAGATGCATCACCACCGCCAGCCCAACACCGGCGCCCGCCATCGAGATAAAGCAGGCGGCGGCGCGTTTATCGACCCGGTCCGACAGCCATGCGCCAATCACTTCCCCCGCCAGCATGGCGATAAACGGCATCGACGAGAGCCAGCCCGCGTGTTCGAGGTGGATACCTTTGCCCTTAATCAGATAGCCCGGCAGCCAGCCGTTGATGCCCCACAGATAGGTCAGGAAGGTGATATTAAAGATGCAGATAATCCAGAAGTGCGGGCTGACGAACAGCTCGCGGCGCGCCGCCCGCCGTTCGTCTTGCGAGGTCTGGGTTGTCGCGGTTTTCGTCTCCAGACGAATGCCGCGCAGACCGATACGCACAAAAATCAGCACCGGCACGGTGAGCATGGCCATCACGAAGAAGGTGCTCTGCCAGCCAAAGGTGTTGAGCAGCCAGAGAGAAAGCGGGAAACCAATCGCCGCGCCCACCGGCGTACCGAGCAGCCACAGCATGGTAGCCCGCGCCTGCAGGTGCTGCGGGAAGTTGTGGCGAACGATGGCAAACGCCAGCGGGAACAGCGGCCCTTCGGCAATGCCGAGTAAAATGCGCAGCACAATCATCAGCGTGTAGTTATGGGTAAAGCCCATCGCCACCATCAGCACGCACCACACCGCCATCATGCCGGTCAGCAGGCGCAGCGGCGCAATCTTGTCACCGAGTCCGCTTAAAAAAACGGAGGAAAAGCCGTAGCTCAACAAAAAGGCGCTCATCAGAATACCAAGGCGCGTGGTGTCGAAATCAATGCCCATCGCCTGCTGAAAATGGCCGTCGGAAAACAGCGCGGCAATGCTGATTTTGTCGAAAAAGGCCAACAGTACGCAGGCCAACAGCGACAGCGGAATGGCCCAGCGAACGGCTTTTTCAGGCGTACGGATGCCCTCACCGCTCGCCTCAACCGGCGCGGTGTTCGTCTCTAATGTGGTCATTTATCCCCCCTGAGGGTGCGCGTGTTTTAGCGTAATGACATCAGTGAAAAGGTCGGGTCAGCGAGCGGTACATCCGACAAATCTCGTCCCGCCGCCATCCAGCGTTTTGCCAGCTTGACGGTGCGCGCATCGTTAAACGCCACCAGCTGCGTGAGCCGTCCGTTATCATCCAGCGAGAAATAAAGGGCATTATCGCGAACGATGGTTTCACTCCCCCGGGATGGGATCCCGAGGATCTGAATGTTGTATTGATATTGATCCGACCACAGCCACGGCGCTTCGTCATAGCCTGCGGCCTGCGGGTCGAGCATCGCTTTGGCCGTTGCCACCGCCTGGTTTTGCGCAAAGGCCCACGACTGAATACACAGGCCATAGTGATGATGCTGAGCCACGTCACCGGCGGCGAAGATAGCCGGATCAGAAGTACGCCCCTGCGCATCCACCACGATCCCCTGCGCGATGTTCAGCCCGGCATTGCGCGCCAGTTCGAGGTTGAGATCGACGCCGATCCCCACCACTACCGCGTCGAAGGTTTCGCGTTTGCCGTCGCATTGAATCACCGGGCGACCATTATCGTCCCCCAGCTCCAGCCCACCGCAGCCGGTGCGAATATCTACGCCCTGCTGGCGATGCATCAGCGCTAAATGCGCTGAAACATCGCGGCTGACCGAGCGCATGCACAGCGCCGGCTGCTGCTCGAATAACGTCACCGCCACGCCGCACTTGCGCGCCGAGGCGGCAATTTCCAGCCCAATCCAACCGCCGCCAATAATGGCCAGCCGTTGGCTTTGCGCCAGCCGCTGTTTCAGACGCTGCGCATCCTGCCAGTGGCGTAAGGTATAGACCTGCGGGTGATTAGCCCACGATGCGCCCGGCAGGCGTGCGCGGCCGCCGGTCGCGATCAGCAGCTGGTCGTAGGCCAGAGATTCGCCGTTGCTCAGGCGTACCGTTTTTGCCACGCGATCAATCACCTCAGCGCGCTGCGGGCGATACCAGCGCAGATTCAGATTCTGCTGCACCTCTTCGCTGAACAGACGCGGCAGCGCGGCATCGGGCTCCAACAGGGAGGCTTTCGACAACGGAGGGCGTTCGTAAAAATCCCACGCCTCTTCCGCCACCACGCAGATTTCGCCGCTAAAGCCTTCATCACGCAGCGTTTTTGCTGCCCAGCCGCCCGCCTGACCGCCGCCAATAATGACAATGCGCACCGTCATACCGCCTCCGACTTCTGCTGCTGGCGACGAGTATCATGATCAATCCCGCCTTCACCGCCCATTCGGTAAACGACACCAAAGAGTGCTCCAGCTCGCGCGGCTGCCAGTTTTCCGTCAGGTAGTCATCGTTGGTGTAGTACTCAAACGCGCCGCCGGTTGGGCTGTTGACGTACCAGAAATAGGCCGAGGAGACAGGATGGCGGCCAGGACCGATAAACGTGCTCCAGTCGTGCTTGTTCATGGCGATACCGCCGCCAATCACCTCATGTATATCACGCACGGTGAACGCCACATGGTTCAGCCCACGTTTCCGATTAGGCAACTGGAGTAAAAACAGGTTGTGATGGCCGCCGCGTGCGCCGCAGCGCAGGAACACCGCGCGGTTGATGTAGCGGTCAGAGACCTGGAAACCGAGCACGTCGCGATAGAATTTCTCCACCGCCGCCAGCTCTTCAACAAAGAACACCACGTGACCGACGTTAATCGGCTGGGCGCGTTGGTAAACCGGACTTGGGGTATCGATGCGGCGCACGTCGCCCCACTGATTAATCGGCTCAACGTTGAGTTCAACCGGCACCTGCTGGCTAACCTGCACCCGCAGCGTCATGCCGTTCGGGTCGAGACACTCCAGCGCGCCGTCCACTTCGCGAAAGCCCGGCTGAACCGCCAGTTTCGGTCTTAGCGCTTCAAGACTTTGTGAGTCTGCCACTGCCCATGTCATTCGGCGCAGGGTATTCCCGGCCTCAAAAGCCGGCGGAAGATCGGGACAATCGGTAGCGTTCAGCTCAACGCTCGCGCCGCTTAAGGTTGTAAAACGCTGGCCGCTGGCATCGCCGGTCAGGCCAAAATCATGCATAAATTTGGCGCAATGCGTCAGGTTATCGACGCCAAATTCCAGCTTTTCTATTCCAATCACGCTCATCACAGGTTGCCTCATTTACCGTTTATCGCCCAAATTTGGGCGTAAGACATGCCCGACGCCCTTCGGCGCCTAGAGTTAACTCACTGATTTAACTGGCTTGAGAAAGATACCCTAAGAAGCCAGAAATTTTGTCCGCCGCCAGGCGAACCTCCTGCTGCAAACGCACTCTGTCGGTTTGCGGGATCTCCTCGGCGGGCACCAGAATGCTCACCACCGCGGCCACCCGGCCGCTTCGGTCATAGACCGGATAGACGATGGAAGAGATGCCGTGGCGGAAGAAGGATTCGCCAATCACATAACCGCGCGCTTTATCCTCCTGCACCATTTGCCACAGCGCTTCACGCTCGAAAAGCTGGCCCGGCGTGTTACCCGGCAGCCGCTCCTGCGGGAACAGCTGTTCAAAATCGGCGCGGGAGAGATCGGTCAACAGCATGCGCCCCAGCGACGTGCAGTGCACCGGCAGTCGCGTACCGATACTGACCTGATTAATCCGTGAACCGGCGGCGCTGACGCGGGCGATATAGATAATGTCGCGGCCATCGCGAATCGCCAGATGGCTACTGCATTGACTGGTGTCGCGCAGCTGTTCAATCACCGGCTGACCCACCTGAGCAACATCCAGCGAGGCGATGTATTCAAAGCCCAGACGCAGCACGTTCATGCCGAGCGAGAAGGTATTGGTGCGCGTATTGCGCTCCAGAAACCCCATATACTCCAGCGTCTGCACCACGCGATAGGCGGTGGCTTTCGGCATATCGACCAGCCGGTGCAGTTCGGCAAAGGTCAGATCGCGATGCTGCTCACCGAAGGCCAACAGCAGCTGTAAGCCACGTTCCAGCCCCGGCACCAGATATTTCACTTCCTGATCGTTCGCCATATGAACTCCACCCTCAGTTAAAAACAAAACCGCCGTTGACCGGGATCAGCTGGCCGGTAATAAACCGCGACAAGTCGCTTAACAGCCAGACCACGCTGCCGGTGACATCTTCCGGCTGCTGCGCGCCGCTAAGCGCGCGCCCGTTTTCATACAGCTGGTGACGCTCCGCAGGCACATATTCTGTGGCCTCGACGCGGGTTAGCCCCGGCGCAATGGCGTTGATATGAATGCGTTTTTCACCCAGCTCACGAGCCATGGAACGCGTCATGGCAATCACCGCCCCTTTGCTGGCAACGTAGGCCATCAGACGCGGTGCGCCCCACAGCGCGGTGTCCGAAGCCACGTTGACGATGCCCGACCCTTCGCGCAGCAGCGGCACCGCCGCACGAGTGACAAGCCAGGTGCCTTTGACGTTGACGGTCATCACCCGATCCCAAAGATCCGCATCGTAATCGAGCATGTTTTTACCGCCAACGCCGGTGGCCATCGCCGCGTTGTTGACCAGACCATCAATCTGGCCCTTTTCAGCGATCGCGCTGAACGTGCTGTCGATCGCGCGGGCATCCGCCAGATCGATAACGTGCGATTCGATGGTATAGCCCTGCTCGCGCAGCCCGTGGGCGCTTTCGGCAAGTTCACCTGCCAGAATGTCGCACATCACCACCGCCGCGCCCTGTTCCGCACAGGCTTTGGCAAAGTGGTAGCCCAGCCCGCGCGCCGCGCCGGTAATCACAATCCGTTTACCGTTCAGAAGGCCATTCATCAGGCCGCTCCTTGCTGCTGTTCCCGGACGGCCAGCTGTTCTTTGGCCGCCTTTTGCATCATGCGGCGCAGGCGGGACAGCCCAACGTCATGCTGATAGAGGTATTCGTGTTCACGGGCGTTTGGCGCCAGGCTTTCGAGCACCACGCGGTCTTGTTCCAGCACTTCCCAATGCAGTTTTTCCAGGCGATTGCGGTACATGAAGCGCCACATATCGCGCTGCCAGCCCTGTACGCGGCGGATACGCCAGAAGAACACGCGGCAGTGATCGTTATCTTCCGGCACCACCATGCCGACGATAAAGAAGTGGCCACCCGGCCCAAAGCGTTGTTTGTAAGGGATCGACAGGCGCATCCAGTAGGTGCCGCTGTTGCCCAGCTCCACCCAGTCAAAGTTGACGCCGCTTTGGCCTTTTTTCTCAAAAATGAATCCGGTCTTTGTGGGCTGCAGTACCATATCGGCTTTGCGATCGCCTTCAGCCATCGAATGCGAGGAGGAGTGCAGGTAGGTACCGTGCATCGGATCCATCACGTTTTCCAGCGCGTACTGATAGTTACAGTCCCACGCCGCGGTGCACAGGAAGTTGCTGTAGGCTTCGCCGTCGGCCAATTCCGTTGGGAAGGTTAACTCATCGGGCTGCTGATCGGCGGTGACGCCAAACCACAGGAAAATCGCGCCGTGCGCTTCCTGCACGTTGTAGCTGCGCACGCACTGCTGGCCCACCAGCGGACATTTATCGACGGCGGGGACATCTTTGACTTCGCCGTTACCCGCCACTTCAACCCCGTGATACCAACAGGCGATACGGTCGCCCAGGTTCCAGCCCATCGACAGACGCGCCCCGCGGTGCGGGCAGCGGTCTTCCAGCGCCTGAACCTGGCCATCTTTGTTACGCCAGACCACAATCTGTTCGCCAAGGCGAGTAATACCCACCGGCGCCGACTGGACTTCCCAGCTAGCCAATACCGGATACCAAAGGCCGCGCAGGCCCGTGTCGAGATAGTTTTGTACGCTCGTCGTCATCGCCCTGCCCTCAGTAACCATTAACCTGTAAGAATGCCTGGAAGCTGCTGTCGCTCCACGGCTCACCCTGCTGGTCATGCATGCGGGCCGCGTTCAGCCCGTTAACCAGCGCGGGGAGCGTATCAACGCCCTGCTCGAAGAGTGTCTCCAGCGCTGCAATCAGATTCAGTTCCCAGTTTTCCGGGACGCGGCTGCGGGTCTGCCAGATGAGGTTTTCGTAGCTGCCCGGTTTATGAATCGCACCGTTGCCGCCTTCGGCTGGCGGGGTGAACTGACGGCTCTCCGGCAGCGCCGGGTTAAAATCCTGGGTCTCGCTCATGCCACGGTCTCCTCGATAAACGTAATCTGAATCTGGTTCTCAAATACCCGAACCGGGTAGCGGTTGAGATTGCGCCCGCCGGGACCGTGCAGACACTGGCCGGTTTTGACATCGAAAACGGCCTCGTGCAGTGGGCACTCCACCTTGCCGTCTTCGACAAAGCCCTGGCTCAACAGCGCATAGGCGTGGGGCATACATCTTCCAGGGCAAAATATTCACCGTCGATCAGATAAATGCCGATCTCTTTGCCTTCGATATTGCCGCTAAAAGGGAAATCTTCCTGTACTTGCTCTGCGTCACATACGCCTATCCAGCTCATCGCGATCCTCCAGGCTTTTGTTTCATATATGAAACTCTGTTTCTTATTTAATACGGTCAATATAAAAGCGATGAGTTTTACGTCAAGTGTGAATGTGACCGAATTGTTAATATTTAGGGGTTTAATTAACTAAGTGTGCAAAGGATCACGAAAAAATGCAGAGATATGAAATTTTCATAAAAAGAAACGTCATGAATACGTTTTATTAATGACCTCGATTTTTTAAAAATAGATATTGACTTGTTCCTTGATTAGTCTCTAAAAATTATTAAAGGCTACCATGAAGCGGTTTCATAGATGAAACTATTGATTATTTTCTACATATAAAACAATGAGTTTCATATATGAACCATTTTAGCTACGTGGTAGTAACCAGAATAACAATATAAACCGATAAAAATCATTGAGGCAGAATTCATGACGGCAAGATGGCAAGGCACAATAGCATTACTATTGTTAATTATTATTTCATACGTCGACCGGGTAAATATCTCGGTGATGATCCTCAACCCGGAATTCGCCGATCATTTCCGCTTAAATGAAAACAGAATGTTACAAGGAATGCTAATGACCTGCTTTCTTCTGGGTTATGGTTTTTCCGCTTTACTATTAACTCCGGTTATTGAAAATCGCCTCAATTACCGACAGGGACTGCTGGGCAGTATCCTTATTTGGGCGGTGGTGTGCGCCATATCACCGCTGTTGGGATCGCTGATGGGCATGCTGGTGGCGCGCATCATTCTGGGCATCGCCGAGGGGCCGCTGTTCTCACTGAAAACGCGGTTTATCAGCGATAACTTTAGCGCTGATGAGATAGGCAAACCCAACGCGGTTACCGCGCTGGGCGTCTCTTTGGGGCTGGCGGTTGGCTTTCCGCTGGTCACCTGGACAATGACCCACTTTGGCTGGATGGGATCGTTCTACGCGCTGGCGGTGATGAACCTTTTGCTCGGCGGCGGCCTCATCTGGCGCTTTCTCCCCGCTCCTCACCGAGAAGCCAAACGCCACAGCGCAGGCTTTGTGCAAACCTTCAGCCTTGCCTGGCGGACACCACTGCTGGGCTGGATCCTGTTGGTCGAAATCGCCACGTTGAGCTACCTCTGGGGCAGCAGCGCCTGGCTGCCGGCATGGCTGCGTGATGAACACCATTTCTCGCTGCACGCGACCGGTTTTCTCGCGGCCATTCCTTTCATCCTGAGCCTGGGTTCTAAGTTTCTCGGCGGCGTCCTGCTCGACAAAATGCGTCCGGAACAGGCACCGCTGCTGTTTGTGGCCGGCGGTTTGCTGACGGCGCTTTCGGTGATGGCGCTGATGTTAAGCCATCAGCCGGCGATGCTGGCGCTGTTTATGCTTTCGGCGAATATCTTCTGGGGATTACAGGGCGCGGCAATTCCGGCGGTGGTACAACATCACGCTGCGCGGGAAGTGGTGGGCAGTGCTTATGGGATTATCAATGGTATTGGCAATATCTGCGCGGCGTTTATTCCGCTGTTGATGGGTATCGTCATGAAGTCGGTGGGTTCGGTCAGCTCCGGATTTTCGGTGCTGGTTGCCTCGCAGATTATCACGCTGCTGGCGGGGGGAATGCTGCTGCTGCGCATGCGTCGCGCAGCAGCAGTGAGCGTCTAAGGCTTATTCGCCTTTTTTCGCCGCCTGGATATAGAGCATTTCCAGCGCCAGGGTCGCAGCGGCCAGCGCAGTTATCTCTGACTGGTCGTAGGCCGGAGCGACTTCAACCACGTCCATACCGACGATGTTGAGATCTTTGAGGCCACGCACCAGTTTAATCGCGCGATCGGAGGTCAGACCGCCGATCACCGGCGTACCGGTACCCGGTGCAAACGCCGGATCCAGGCAGTCGATATCGAAGGTCAGGTAAACCGGCATATCGCCAACAATCTGCTTAACCTGCGCGATGATATCGTCCACGCCGCGATCGTTAACCTGGCAGGCGTCGAGCACGGTGAAGCCGTTGTCTTTATCGAACTCGGTACGAATACCAATCTGCACCGAGTGATTAGGGTCAATCAGACCTTCGTTTGGCGCGGTGAAGAACATGGTGCCGTGGTCAAATTCGCAGCCGTTAGCATAGGTGTCGGTGTGGGCATCAAAGTGCACCAGAGCCATTTTGCCAAAATGCTTGGCGTGCGCGCGCAGCAGCGGCAGGGTCACAAAGTGGTCGCCGCCGAAGGAGAGCATGCGCTTACCGGCCGCCAGCAGTTTTTCCGCGTGCGCCTGCAGTTTTTCGCTCATTTCACGGGCATCGCCGAAAGCGTAAACCAGGTCGCCGCAGTCAACCACGTTCAGGCGTTCACGCATGTCGAAGTTCCACGGGAAGCGGTTGTGCTCCCAGGCCAGGTTGGTGGAAACCTGACGGATCGCCGCCGGGCCGTGACGGCCACCGGCGCGACCGGAGGTCGCCATATCAAACGGTACGCCGGTAATCACCCAATCCGCGTCGCTGTCGTACGGCTGGAAGTTCATCGGCAGACGTAAAAAACCAAACGCGTTGGAAACCAGGGAGTTGTCGTATTGATGACCTAAGGTGCTCATGTGCTGACCTCTTGTAAAATCATGCTAAAAAAAATCCCCTCCGCGTCGTTAGGCCCGACGAGGAAGGGATTGATTTGGGTAACTGCTTATATGGGCGAATTATCGCCGTTATTTTGTGCGGATACAAGCGCATCAGGTATCTTGCGCTTGTCCCCTCACCCTGTCCCCTCTCTTGAGGGAGAGCGTTAGGGTGACGGCTCCGTCAACTTACTCGTCTTCGAGATAAGTATAGCCGTACAGCCCGGCTTCAAACTCTTCCAGGAACTGCTGCTGCAGTTCGGCGTCCAGATCGGTGTTTTTCACCTGGTCGCGGAACTGGGTTAACAGCGTGTTCGGATCGAGCTGTACGTACTGCAGCATATCCGCCACGGTATCCCCTTCATCGGACAGCTCCACTTCCACGCTGCCGTCAGGGAAGACAAACACGTCCACCGCTTCGGTATCACCGAACAGGTTGTGCATGTTGCCGAGGATTTCCTGATACGCGCCGACCATAAAGAAGCCCAGCATCGGCGGGTTATCGACGTCGTATTCCGGCATCGGCATCGTGGTGGCAATACCGTCACCATCGACATAATGATCGATAGCGCCATCGGAGTCACAGGTGATATCCAGCAGCACCGCACGACGTTCTGGCGCCTGATTCAGCCCTTCCAGCGGCATCACCGGGAACAGCTGATCGATACCCCACGCATCCGGCATCGACTGGAACAGGGAGAAGTTGACGTAAATCTTATCCGCCATACGCTCCTGCAGCTCGTCGATAATCGGACGGTGCGCGCGGTTGCTCGGGTCGAGCTGCTTTTGCACTTCATGGCACATGTTCAGATAGAGCTGTTCCGCCCACGCTCGTTCCTGCAGGCTAAAGGTGCCTGAAGAGTAGCCGACATGAATATCGTGCAGATCCATCTGGCTGTCGTGCAGCCATTCGCGCAGTGAGCGACGAGTACCCGGCTCATGCATCTCCTGCCAGGTTTCCCACATGCTTTGCAGGGCACGTGGCGCGTCTTCAGCCGGAGGCGTGGCCTCGGTGTTTTCGCTACGTTCAACGCCGATAATGTTAGAAACCAGCACCGTATGGTGCGCGGTTACCGCACGGCCGGACTCGGTGATCACCGTTGGGTGCGGCAGGCCATGTTCTTCACAGGCATCGCCAATCGCCCAAATGATGTTATTCGCGTATTCATTCAGGCCGTAGTTCACGGAGCAGTCAGACTGCGAACGCGTACCTTCATAGTCCACGCCCAGACCGCCGCCGACGTCGAAGCACTGAATATTCACACCCAGTTTATGCAGTTCAACGTAGAAACGGGCGGATTCGCGCACGCCGGTGGCGATATCGCGAATGTTGGCCATCTGCGAACCGAGGTGGAAGTGCAGCAGTTGAATGCTGTCCAGACGACCGCGTTCACGCAGAATTTCGACCAGTTGCAGCACCTGGTTGGCCGCCAGGCCAAACTTGGATTTTTCACCGCCGGAAGACTGCCACTTACCGGAGCCTTGGGATGCCAGACGCGCACGCACGCCCAGACGAGGAACCACGTTCAGACGCTCGGCTTCTTCCAGCACGATGGCGATTTCTGACATTTTTTCGATGACCAGATAGACCTTATGACCCATCTTCTCGCCGACCAGCGCCAGACGAATGTATTCACGGTCTTTATAGCCGTTACAGACAATCACGCTACGCGTCATGCCCGCATGCGCCAGCACGGCCATCAGCTCGGCTTTCGAGCCGGCTTCCAGCCCCAGCGGTTCACCGGAGTGGATCAGCGATTCGATAACGCGGCGATGCTGGTTCACCTTGATTGGGTAGACGAGGAAGTAGTCGCCTTTATAGCCATAGGATTCACGCGCGCGTTTAAACGCCGCGTTAATCGAGCGCAGACGATGCTGCAGGATCTGCGGGAAGCAGAACAGCGCAGGCAGACGTTGCCCCTGCGCTTCACGGGCCTTAACCAGCTCAGCAAGATCAACGCGGGCGTCCGGAACATCAGGGTCCGGACAGACGCTGATGTGGCCAAGCTCGTTGACGTCGTAGTAGTTATTGCCCCACCAGGCAATGTTGTATGTGCGTAGCATTTTGCTGGCTTCCTGGGAGCTCATCGCAACCTCCTGCATGGAACGTAGTACACCGCGTTCGCCTGCTGACGAAAGCGAATCCAATGAAATGTCGTCAGACATAGCGAACCTCAATTATTTGTAACAAGTGTAAAACAGTTAACTACTATCGCAGCGTAACGTTGCGATAACAACCCATAAACAGACGGATTAGCCAGCAGAACATGCTGACGCACCGACTGTGCGACCGGTTTCTTATTCATATCATTGTAAAACACGCACCTGAACCTGGTATGACGGTTCAGCGAAACCACGAGAAAACCCTTGCCGCAGCAAGAGCGCCCTTGTTCAGTCTTCAGTTACCTACCGGCTCTGGAGTCCTGAGAAGCGCCGAAATGGGTATAACATCGGCTGGTATGCAAAGCAGAAATGGGGGTTGCGGGGAGTATGTCCGCGCCAGAACGGCACGACAAAATCGGCAGAATACAACGGTTCATTATCTCGTATCACCTCCACGGTCGCCCCACATAGATAAAAGGACGAACCAACAAGCCAAAGCAAAAGTTTTAGCCCGGCTGGAAGTGGCGACACGTAGAAAATGACGTGTGCTTATTGGTATGAGCCGCGCGCGGCGTTTTATACCCATAAGGCAGGAAAAAAGCAAAACATAAATGTGTACGTTGACGACAGTGTCAGGAAAAATTTCCATTCCATTGAGCAGCAGAATGAGAGGCATCTCAAAAAAAACTGGCAATGGGATGAAGATGTGACCTAAAATAGCCGTCCAGATGTTAATCCATCTATACCGATTAACACTCAGACTGCCAGTGACAGCAACGTACAAGTCCGTGGTAGAATCCTCCATCGTGACTATGCAGCACGACAGTTCGAGCTAACCAAATTCCTATTGGGTGATATTAAATATGGCAAAACACCTTTTTACGTCCGAGTCTGTATCCGAAGGGCATCCTGACAAAATTGCGGACCAAATTTCTGACGCCGTGCTGGACGCGATCCTCGAGCAGGATCCTAAAGCCCGCGTAGCGTGCGAAACCTACGTCAAAACCGGTATGGTGCTGGTCGGCGGTGAAATCACCACCAGCGCATGGGTTGATATCGAAGAGATCACCCGTCAAACCGTTCGCGAAATTGGCTATGTGCATTCGGATATGGGCTTTGATGCCAACTCCTGTGCGGTACTGAGCGCTATCGGTAAACAGTCTCCGGACATCAACCAGGGCGTTGACCGCGCTGACCCGCTGGAACAGGGTGCTGGCGACCAGGGCCTGATGTTTGGCTATGCAACCAACGAAACCGACGTGCTGATGCCAGCGCCAATCACCTACGCACACCGTCTGGTGCAGCGTCAGGCTGAAGTGCGTAAAAACGGCACCCTGCCGTGGCTGCGTCCGGATGCGAAAAGCCAGGTGACCTTCCAGTACGACGACGGCAAAGTTGTTGGTATTGACGCCGTGGTTCTGTCTACCCAGCACGCTGAAAGCATCGATCAGAAATCGCTGCAGGAAGCGGTGATGGAAGAGATTATCAAGCCAGTTCTGCCAACCGAGTGGCTGAACGCATCGACCAAATTCTTCATCAACCCAACCGGCCGTTTCGTTATCGGTGGCCCAATGGGTGACTGCGGTCTGACCGGTCGTAAAATCATCGTTGATACCTACGGCGGCATGGCTCGTCACGGTGGCGGTGCATTCTCCGGTAAAGATCCTTCTAAAGTTGACCGTTCCGCAGCGTACGCCGCACGTTATGTGGCGAAGAACATCGTTGCTGCTGGCCTGGCTGACCGTTGTGAAATTCAGGTTTCCTACGCTATCGGCGTGGCAGAGCCAACCTCCATCATGGTTGAAACCTTTGGCACCGAAAAAGTGCCAACTGAACAGCTGACCCTGCTGGTACGCGAGTTCTTCGACCTGCGTCCATACGGCCTGATTCAGATGCTGGACCTGCTGCACCCAATCTACAAAGAGACGGCAGCATACGGTCACTTCGGTCGCGAACATTTCCCATGGGAAAAAACCGACAAAGCAGCCCAGCTGCGCGAAGCCGCTGGCCTGAAATAAGTCCCGCCTCCTCGATAAAAGCCAGCCTCGCGCTGGCTTTTTTATGCCTGCCTATTCCCCATCTACGTATTAATTTACACTTCCACACAAATTGATGAAAGCGATTACATAATTAAAATGGCGTGGACAAAGCCCCTCCACGTCGCACTGAAACGCCTTTTCATCTTTATGCGTTGTGTTTCAGTTAATTCTCATTATTTGCTTTTATCACCTGGTAAAAATAGACAAATACATTTGATTTCATTGTGTTTTAACTTAATTTTAACCAAAACCGTAGTGTAACCGATTACACAGTCGTGATTGTTATCACATTTTTTTACTTCGTACTCTCCTACCCTAAGCATCTACAAAATCAATGACTCAACTGGAGGGCATTATGCCTAACAACAAAAAACAGGGTCGCTCTAACAAGACAATGACCTTCTTTGTCTGTTTTTTAGCCGCTCTGGCCGGACTGCTGTTCGGCCTTGATATCGGCGTTATTGCCGGTGCATTGCCCTTTATTACTACCGATTTCCAGCTCAGTGCACATACGCAAGAGTGGGTGGTGAGCTCCATGATGTTCGGTGCTGCGGTGGGTGCCGTCGGCAGCGGCTGGCTCTCCTTCCGTTTGGGTCGTAAGAAAAGCCTGATGATCGGCGCGATCCTGTTTGTTGCCGGCTCCCTGTTCTCTGCCGCCGCGCCAAACGTCGAAGTACTGCTGGTGTCCCGCGTGCTGCTGGGTCTGGCCGTCGGCGTGGCGTCCTACACCGCCCCGCTGTACCTGTCTGAGATTGCCCCGGAGAAAATTCGCGGCAGCATGATCTCTATGTACCAGCTGATGATCACCATCGGTATTCTCGGCGCCTACCTGTCCGATACCGCATTCAGCTACAGCGGCGCATGGCGCTGGATGCTGGGGGTTATCATCATCCCTGCAATCCTGCTGCTGATTGGCGTCATTTTCCTGCCGGACAGCCCGCGTTGGTTCGCCGCCAAACGTCGCTTCAACGATGCTGAGCGCGTGCTGCTGCGTCTGCGTGATACCAGCGCCGAAGCCAAACGTGAACTGGACGAAATCCGTGAAAGCCTGAAGGTAAAACAGAGCGGCTGGGCGCTGTTTAAAGAGAACAGCAACTTCCGCCGCGCGGTGTTCCTCGGCATTCTGTTGCAGGTGATGCAGCAGTTCACCGGGATGAACGTCATCATGTACTACGCGCCGAAGATTTTCGAACTGGCGGGTTACATCAACACCACCGAGCAGATGTGGGGAACGGTTATCGTTGGTTTAACCAACGTGCTGGCGACCTTTATCGCTATCGGTCTGGTTGACCGCTGGGGCCGTAAACCAACGCTTATTCTCGGCTTTATCGTCATGGCCGTCGGCATGGGCGTACTGGGCAGCATGATGCACATTGGCATTCACTCTGCCGCCGCGCAGTACATTGCGGTTCTGATGCTGCTGATGTTCATCGTCGGTTTTGCAATGAGCGCCGGTCCGCTGATTTGGGTTCTGTGTTCTGAAATCCAGCCGCTGAAAGGCCGTGATTTTGGTATCACCTGCTCGACCGCCACCAACTGGATTGCCAACATGATAGTCGGCGCGACCTTCCTGACGATGCTGAACTCGCTGGGCAGCGCCAATACCTTCTGGGTTTACGGCGGCCTGAACGTGCTGTTCATCTTCCTGACCCTGTGGCTGATTCCAGAAACCAAAAACGTCTCTCTGGAACACATTGAACGTAACCTGATGAAGGGCCGTCCGCTGCGCGAAATTGGCGCTCGCGACTAACCCTGAATGACGCTTCCTCCTGCGGGAGGAAGCTTCCCCTTGCACCACCCCGCCTCACGTTTTATCCTCAGCCGTTATGAAAAGCCCTCGAATTCCTATCGCCATCCAGCAAAACGTTATGCGCAGCCTGCGGGAAAAACTCGCCCAGGCCAACCTTGCGCTGGGCCGAAACTACCCGGAACCGAAGCTGGTTTATCAACAGCGCGGCACCTCAGCCGGCACCGCGTGGCTTCAGCAGTATGAAATCCGCCTCAATCCGGTGCTATTGCAGGAGAATCAGCAGGCGTTTATTGATGAAGTGGTGCCACACGAGCTGGCGCATCTACTGGTATGGAAGCACTTTGGCCGTGTGCCGCCACACGGTAAAGAGTGGAAATGGATGATGGAGAGCGTACTCGGCGTACCCGCTCGCCGTACGCATCAGTTTGAGCTGGAATCCGTGCGCCGCCAAACCTTCCCCTATCGCTGCCGCTGCCAACTACATCAGCTCACCGTCCGTCGCCATAACCGTGTACTGCGCGGTGAAGCCACCTACCGCTGCGTTCACTGCGGCGAGCCATTAGTTGCAGAAATGTAACCATTGGAAATTTCAGGAAGTTTTCCGTTCTAACTGATTGCATCTGACAACCACATTCGTTACGTTGCGGGCTCGTTTTGAGATGGAGTTCGTGATGTACCGTAAATTGTCTTTTGCCGCCGCGTTCCTGGCGACGGCGCTTTCAGGCCAGGCATTAGCCGAAGGCATCAATAATTTTTCCCAGGCTAAAGCAGCGGGCGTGAAGGTCAATAATGACGTTCCCGGCGACTTTTACTGCGGCTGTAAAATCAACTGGCAGGGTAAGAAAGGCGTTATCGATCTGGAATCCTGCGGCTATAAAGTGCGTAAAAACGAAAACCGCGCCAGCCGTGTCGAATGGGAACACGTGGTACCGGCATGGCAGTTTGGCCATCAGCGTCAGTGCTGGCAGGACGGCGGCAGAAAAAACTGCGCCAAAGATCCGGAGTATCGCAAAATAGAAAGCGATATGCATAACCTGCAGCCCGCCGTCGGCGAGGTTAACGGTGACCGAGCTAATTTCATGTACAGCCAGTGGAATGGTGGCGAAGGTCAGTACGGCCAGTGCGGCATGAAGGTCGATTTCAAAGCCAAAGTTGCCGAGCCACCGGAACGTTCGCGCGGGGCGATTGCCCGCATTTACTTCTATATGCGCGACCGCTACAGCCTGACCCTTTCCCGCCAGCAAACTCAGCTGTTCAACGCCTGGAATAAAATGTATCCGGTCAGCAGCTGGGAGTGTCAGCGAGACGAGCGTATCGCCAAAGTACAGGGCAATCACAATCCTTATGTCCAGCAGGCTTGTCAGGCGCAAAAGAGCTAACCCAATAGACGTTATCCTTCAGGCGGCCTCGGCGGCGGCTGCCGAATCACTTACCTAAATAAGCTCATCGGGATGTACTCTCTTGCCGCCTTGATGCATCTTGCATGATTTTACGTATACACTAGCGGCAATCGTTCATTTTCCCTGCCCTCTTCATAAGTTGAGGGCATAGCTACAGATGGAATTCAGACTATGCGTATCCCCCGCATCTACCACCCGGAATCGATAACCGTCGGCACGCAGATCCCCCTGTGCGAGGATGCCGCTAACCACGTTGGCCGTGTCCTGCGCATGGGTAAGGGCCAGGCGATTCAGCTATTCGACGGCAGCAATCAGGTTTTTGAAGCCGTCATTACCGATGCCAGCAAGAAAAATGTGATGGTCGAGATCCAGCGCGGCGAGACGGATGACCGTGAATCTCCGGTGCATATTCATCTGGGTCAGGTGATGTCGCGGGGCGACAAAATGGAATTCACTATCCAGAAATCGATAGAACTGGGTGTAAGCCTCATTACGCCACTTTTTTCTGAGCGCTGCGGGGTTAAACTGGATGCCGAGCGTCTGAATAAGAAGCTCCAGCAGTGGCAAAAAATTGCCATTGCTGCCTGCGAGCAGTGTGGCCGCAACGTCGTACCGGAGATTCGCCCGGCAATGGACGTCGAAGCGTGGTGCGCTGAACAGGATGATGCGCTGAAACTGAATCTGCATCCACGCGCCAGCGCCAGCATTAACACCCTGCCGCAGCCGGTGGAACGTGTAAGGTTACTGATTGGCCCAGAAGGCGGCCTGTCAGCGGATGAAATTGCCATGACCGCACGCTACCAGTTTACTGATATTCTGTTGGGGCCTCGCGTTTTGCGCACAGAGACTACCGCACTCACCGCCATCACCGCACTGCAGGTGCGCTTTGGCGATTTGGGTTAAAGGAGAACAATAATGATCAAGCTCGGCATCGTGATGGATCCCATCGCAAGCATCAACATCAAGAAAGACACCAGCTTCGCTATGCTGCTGGAAGCACAGCGTCGCGGTTACGAACTCCACTATATGGAGATGAATGACCTGTATCTGGAAAACGGCGTGTCGCACGCCCGAACGCGTCTGCTGAGCGTTGAGCAGAACTACGACAAATGGTACGAGTTCGGCAGCGAGCAGGATATTAAGCTGGCCGATCTCGACGTTGTTTTGATGCGTAAAGATCCGCCGTTCGATACTGAATTTATCTACGCGACCTATATTCTTGAGCGCGCAGAAGAGCAAGGTACGCTTATCGTCAACAAGCCGCAGAGCCTGCGCGACTGTAACGAGAAGCTGTTCACCGCATGGTTCTCCGACCTGACGCCGGAAACGCTGGTGACGCGTAATAAAGCACAGCTGAAAGCGTTCTGGGAAAAACACGGCGACATCATTATGAAACCGCTGGATGGTATGGGCGGCGCGTCTATCTTCCGCGTGAAGGAAGGCGATCCGAATATCGGTGTGATTGCTGAAACACTGACCGAGCTGGGTAGTCGCTATTGCATGGCGCAAAACTACCTGCCGGCTATCAAAGATGGCGACAAACGCGTGCTGGTCATTGACGGCGAGCCGGTGCCTTACTGCCTGGCCCGTATCCCGCAGGGCGGCGAAACGCGCGGCAACCTGGCCGCCGGTGGTCGCGGTGAGCCGCGTCCGTTAAGCGAAAGCGATTGGGCTATCGCCCGTAAAGTCGGCCCGACGCTGAAAGCAAAAGGCTTGATCTTCGTTGGCCTCGATATCATCGGCGACCGCCTGACAGAAATTAACGTCACCAGCCCAACCTGCGTGCGTGAAATCGAAGCGGAATATCCGATTTCCATCACCGGTATGTTGATGGATGCTATCGAAAAACGTCTGCAAAAATAAGACGTTGTATTTAAACGGCGGGAGGGAACCCGCCGCCAGTCAGGCACCTGAGTCATTGAGCAAGCGGGCAAGCCTGGTGACAGCAGTGCGCTTTCCCCTCATACTGGGCGCTGCTGCTTTTTGAAACAGGACAAGAACCTCTGATAATGAATTTACAGCATCACTTTCTCATTGCTATGCCAACCCTTCAGGATCCTATCTTCCGTCGTTCCGTGGTCTATATCTGCGAATATAACGATGACGGTGCAATGGGGATCATCATCAATAAACCGCTGGATAATTTGCAGATCGAAGGGATCCTCGAAAAACTGAAGATCACGCCAGACCCTCGCGATCCGTCTATCCGTCTGGATAAACCGGTCATGCTGGGTGGCCCACTGGCAGAAGATCGCGGTTTTATCGTGCATACGCCTCCGGCAGCGTTCTCCTCCAGCATCCGCATCTCTGACAACACCATTGTCACGACATCACGCGACGTACTGGAAACGCTGGGTACCGAACGTCAACCGTCGGACGTACTGGTTGCTCTGGGATACGCATCCTGGGAAAAAGGGCAGCTTGAGCAAGAGATCCTCGATAACGCCTGGCTTACCGCCCCGGCCGATCTGAATATTCTGTTTAAAACGCCTATTAGCGATCGCTGGAAAGATGCGGCGAAGCTTATTGGTATCAATATCCTGACCATGTCAGGCACTGCGGGGCACGCATAATGAGTGGAACACTGCTGGCATTCGACTTTGGCACGCGCAGCATTGGCGTGGCCATCGGCCAACGCATTACCGGTACGGCGCGCCCGCTGGCGGCTATCAAGGCACAGGACGGTACGCCGGACTGGAATATTATTGGCCGTCTGCTCAAAGAGTGGCAGCCAGAATCGGTGATCGTGGGTCTGCCGCTGAATATGGATGGCACAGAGCAACCGTTAACTGCCCGGGCACGCAATTTTGCCAATAAAATTCATGGCCGCTTTGGCGTGGCGATTACGCTGCATGACGAAAGATTGAGTACCGTAGAGGCTCGCGCAGGGTTGTTTGAACGCGGTGGATTCCGTGCGCTGGACAAAGGCAGCGTAGACTCTGCATCTGCCGTGGTGATTCTGGAAAGCTTCTTCGAGCAGGGATTCTAGGCAGACGGCCCCGGGAATAACCTCCCGGGAACTCGCCAACATAACTACGCTCGTCATATTGCAAATTGCATATACCTTGGCGGTAGTCGTTTACTCGAATCACTGACTTAAATCAGTTCGCGCTTACCGCCGTCCTGAAATGCGTGTTTTATCAGGTATGGTTTATCGATTAGTGGCGCAGATTTTCGTTCGCCCAGCTTACCGCCTGAGTTCTGTTTTTCACGCTGAGTTTACGGAAAACATTATACAGGTGGGTACGCACGGTATTTTCACTGATGAACAAGGCACGAGCAATATCCATATTGGTTGCACCATGGCGTAACTCGTTCAGAATTTCGCATTCACGCTCAGTCAGCGGCACGCTATCATTCGTATCAGGGGTTTGTTCTACTGCGTACATTGCCGGGTGCATCACGCTCAATTCAGCCGTCTGTTCGCCGTTTAACACCGCTTTGACGCCCTCAATTAAGCGCGATTCTTCATCGTCGTGACGGAATACGCCATACAATGCAGGCCACTGCGCCATTTCGTATAATTCATACTTCTGCGCGCTATTAATAATCAGCAGACGTGGGGAGTCGAACTGAGCACGAATAATGTCACGCCAAATACCGTTCAGCTTTTTGTTAGAAACCGCGATATCGAACAACACCACAGTTCCCTTACTCAGGCGCTGTACCAGGGGCTTATTGATGTTATGAACATCAACAGAAACTGACAGTAAATTAGTGAGGTAGTTTGCAAACGCGTTTGCCTGCACGGACGGATGGGTGATTAAAATAATTTTACGGGAATTAGATACACTCTCTGTCACTTCAAACATTTTGAAACTCTCCATAGTTCATATCCACCATCATGGTGATTAAATAAGTCAAAGCAAAGGCAAACCTAATACCATTAATAATAAGAACCAATCAATTTGTGAAACTTTATTTCATAAGATTAGTCCTAATTACACAAATAGCATAGAACGAACTCCTTGGAGGTGTCAAAAGAATATCAACCTTTTTTTGTAAGTCTACGCAACACAATGTAATCAGTTAATTACATTAATCTCATCCTTATGATTTACCTCACCATGATCATATTAGAATAAATGTCGTAGGAAGTTATACTTCCGCCTATTAAAAAATCACTCTAACATTACAAAAAAATACATTAATGCAACAGTGATAAAATCAAAGTTTACAACCTGCGGTAAATAAACAAATTATTAATTCAATATTAATAACAAAACAAAGCACAAATCACATTACTAATATGAATGATATGCTAGCGGCAAATTTGTTTAAGGGAATCAATATTTCATGGT
>NZ_JAKCNS010000046.1 GCF_021440345.1 Kluyvera intermedia | reverse complement strand
TCGGCATCGGCATCGGCATCCGCGTCCGCGTCCGCGTCGGCATCGGCGTCCGCGTCAGCGTCGGCATCAGCATCCGCGTCGGCATCTGCGTCGGAATCTGCATCGGCGTCCGCGTCGGCATCCGCATCCGCGTCGGCATCTGCGTCGGCATCTGCATCAGCATCCGCGTCTGCGTCGGCATCGGCGTCGGCATCTGCATCCGCATCCGCATCCGCATCGGCATCAGCATCGGCATCAGCATCGGCATCTGCGTCGGAATCTGCATCCGCATCGGCGTCTGCATCTGCATCGGCATCCGCATCAGAATCATCACCTACATTCACGCCGTTGGTTCTGTCGAGAATGGTGAGTTCTTCTATTATCGGCGTGTCCGGGAAGTCGAGGCCTTCGGTTGGGTATCCGGCGGTGGGATCGATAATTTCGCCGGTCAAATCAAGCATTACGTGCGAGTGGGCACCACCGGCGCCAGGTTCGCCACTGCCTGTTGTGGTTTGTGGGCCTGCTGCGGTGGCTTCGAGAATTTGGGTTGGATCCTGGCCATCAGCAATGGCTTGCTGGATGGCCGCGATATCCGTTTGATCGGTTTGTGTCTGAGTGGAGGAGAGGCTATGTCCACCTTCCCAATGGCTATCACGCCCAAGGTCGAGCGTTTTTCCATCGGGAAGGGTGATGGTGACGGCGCCGTTGGCAGCTGTTTCAACTTGCTCTCCGGACAGAATTCTATCGCCTTCAACCAATAAGCGTTTGCTTCCGTCGGGTGAGATAGCGAAGACCTGGCCAATGATTGCTTTTATTGTTCCGGCTACACCGTTCATATGGCACTCCCCTTCATTTTGCGGGCTTATCCTTGCCGCTGAAAAAAAACAATT
This sequence comes from Kluyvera intermedia, assembly GCF_021440345.1. Classification (GTDB taxonomy): domain Bacteria; phylum Pseudomonadota; class Gammaproteobacteria; order Enterobacterales; family Enterobacteriaceae; genus Kluyvera; species Kluyvera intermedia_A. Next base: position 28,107 of record NZ_JAKCNS010000046.1, on the reverse strand, counting down.
AAATACTGCGCATATTTTGGATTAACACTCTATTTTTCAGGTAAAAATATTGATTTTACTTATATTTACACCGCTATCATGCATATGTAATAAACAATTAGTCCGAATCTAATTCGAGACTATTAGGCATGGGAAAAATAATCTTTGATTTTAATGTTGGTTCAATGGAAATGTCTTGTAAAAAGTTGGTAGGGGTAGGACAAAATTGCATCAATTATTAGTTGGCTAACAATATTTCAGGTAATAAGTCATGCACCTGAAATATTGTAAGCGATAGCATTTTATATCAGTCTCTCATCTTCATCGCCGATGAGTCCTTCCAGCCCGCTCAAGGTCTGACGGGCCTGAGCACGATTAAGCAGTTTGTTTTGTGCGGCAGGAGGGAGATCGGTGATGCTGATAATTCCCTTACTCATCAAAACCTCAATAAGGTCTTCCAGAACACGGACCATATTGAGATCGCTTTGCTGCAACTGTTGTATTGTTGCGGTGCGAAGACTATTTACTTTTAGCCACTCGTTGATTTCAGCAGTAGGCTCTTCACTCTGCTCAGTCATACCGTTGAATTCTACATTTTCAATCCGGACAATTCGTCCTTCTGCATCACGTTCGATAAAGTGCATGGCTGCTCTCCTGAGATTTATTGTAGTGTGCTGGCGTCGCTAAAATAACGCCCCATCGCGCCATACAGGCCTATTTTCTCCAGTACTGCCAGCTCACCTTCCGTCTCAACGCGCTCGGCGATGAGCGGCAAATTGATCTGCCGTGTAGCCCAGTAAATGGCTTCGATAAAGAGCTTTTTGTCTTCTTCTTCATTGATATGGTGAGTGTATCCACCGTCAACTTTAATCCAGGCAAGCCCCCATTGCGGCAGGTTGCCAATGAGGTGGAAGCGTCCGCCGAAATGCTGGATCCCGAGGCCGCAGCCGAGTTCCTGCAATTTTTTTACCAGTACGCTGACGCGTTCCGGATCGGGGAGTTCGTTCTCGTCCAGTTCGAGCGTCAACCGCGAGGTCAGGTGTCGCGCGGTTTTTAACGGCTGAAGCAGGGTATTCAGACTTTCGTCGTCGGCCACGCTCTCACCGCTGATGCTGAGGGCAAAAGCGTGGGTGGTGTTTTCCATGGCGCGGAGCGTCTGTTTAAGCATCACGACATCCATGCGAAGCCCCAGCGCCAGGCGGCGAACCCAGGGAATGAAGCGGCCCGCAGGGATGATTTCACCCTCATCGGTTTTAATACGAGCCAGTATTTTTCTATGCAAAACAACATGTTTTGTGTTGCATTCGTACACCGGCTGGAAGTACAGCTCGAACGCTTCTTTATCCAGAATAGCGGTCAGCCGTTGGTGCCAGTGGTGGTGATCTTCATCTGGCGCTTGCTGTTGCGCCACAGCAGGATCGACGAAGGTCCGCATATCCGCTTCCGCCGCAACCAGAATCTGATCTGCCTGACGCAGCAGGTTTTGCGGAGTGTCGCCGTAGTGGAACGCCACCTCGGCAAAATGGGCGACCGGGCTGACATCGCTCAGACCCGTATCATAAAGCGCCTTCAATTGGGTGTTGAGGGAGCTTGCGAAGTTCTCCATCTCTTTGGGCAGCACGGGGGTGGTGATAATGGCAAATTCGCCGCCGCGGACGCGGGCGACGAATCCTTCCGTCGGGAAGAAGCGTTGCTGCAGCTCGTTAAGAATTTCGGCGACGGCAGTTAAGAGTTTATCGGTGCTCGCGCCGCCAAGACGCTGGTTGAGGCCCATGAGGTCCTGCACGCGCAGTAAAATCAGGCTGCCGTCCGCATGGTCTTCATCGCTCAGCCGGGTCTGGAATTTAATATCGAATGCCCGGCGGTTATTCAGGCCGGTCAGGCTGTCATTGTAGGCTTCCTGACGCAGGCTTTCGGTGCGTTTCGCCTGCTCGCTAAACAGCGCTTTAAGCTGAGTCACCATCATGTTGGTGGCTTCAACGACCCGGCGTAATTCCGGGGTTTTCGGCAACGCGGGTAGGCTCAGGAATTCACGGCGGCTGATGGCCATGGCCTGTTCGACGATATAGTTCAGCGGGCGCAGACGATGGCGCAGCATAACCATCGCGCCAAGAATACACAGTGCGCTACAGCCGGTGAGCCAGAGGAAGCTGGCGACCAGGCTACCCCACAGGCGCGCCAGAGCGAACATTGGATGGCTAATCACTTCGACGCGGGCTGCCTGGGTCCAGCCGCGCATGACGACGGCTTCTCCCTGGCCTGGATTCAGGTGCACCATACGCACAAACCAGTCCGGTACGTTGGCGCTTGGCGGAATATTTTGCCGCTCGATAATGGGTTTTCCGCTTTTAATATCAATAACCTTAATTCGATAGAAGTAGCCGCTATCGAAGATGGAATTCACCATCAGTTCCGTCATCACCGGATCGTCAATATGCGCGGTCAGCGAGAGACCGAGAGCCGTGGCGGCGTCCTGAGCATGTGCGCCCAGCTGGTTATGATATTGTTCGCGCGAGCTTTCCAGCGTCGCGAAAAAATTGCCGCAGAAGATCGTCAGCGTAAACAGACAGATGCCAATCAGTAGCTGTTTATAAAGGGACATGACCGCTTCCTATTCATTAATTACAAACCCTTCTGCACGCATCCTGGTGAGAAGATCCTGCCAACGAGAGAGTCTTTTACTGTCGCCAACGCGTTTGCTGCCGCTGGCTTGTGGGATCCACAAACCTTCACCGTTAAAAGAATAAACGGGGAGCAGATCGCTGCGTGCGGTGGCGGGTAATATGGCGGGTTTGAGATTATCGAGAACCAGCGGAATTGCGTCCGGGGTCGAATACCATGTCACCACCATATGTGCCTGATTTAATTGTAATGCTTTAACGTAGGTAATTCGCAGTTGGCTGGCCGGAACACCTAATTCACGTAGGGTAAAATATTTCGCCAGCGCGTAATCTTCGCAATCGCCTGCACCTTTACGCAATGCTTCAACCGGCGTGGCCCAATAATCCTCTTGTCCCCATACCGTCATATCATCCACAAAGCGAATTCGTGAATTGAAGAATTGGTTTACACGATTCAGGGTGGCCTGAATATTGCCTGTTGCAGGTTTTTTAAGCAATAACTCCCAGTCGTCAATATTACGCTGCGCGGTGGTTGAGGCTGGGCCATAAAGACGCTGGGTGCGCGTATTGATGGTATTGAAGTCCCAGCCCGCTCCCAGATCCGGCGGAATCAGTAGCAGTGCCAAAAACAACGGTAGCCATCGTTTCCAGGCTAACGCGCGCGCGCAATCCCGCAGGCGCTTCATTTATGAAACGCTCATTATCAAGGGATTATGCCGTGTAGCCATGCTGATGACGCCAGTGTTTTCGGTAAGCGACATAGCCGGAAAGGTAATGCTCGACGTCATCAATGCGTACCCGGAAGCTGTGGTGACGGATAAAAAAGCTGCCCGTGATGCGCGGTGGATTTTTGAAGAACATCGCCAGCTCCGGCCAGAAAAAACCGTTTGCGAGATAGCGTGCGCGGGTCTCCAGCGCCAGATTGAATTGCGCCATATCGAATCCGTCCAGCAGATGCCGATGTTCAGAATCGGCAAGGCGTTTCAGCATACGCGATGCTGCCATCATGAGCTCCAGCAGCGTCGGGTAGGTAGTAACCCGGTGGAGAACAAAATCCAGGTGGTCGCGAACGTTGTCCAGGCCAAACTGGTAATAGCGTTCAAGCGGACGGTACAGCGTGAGCTCGTTAACACAGTAGCTTAGCCAGTGGTCGTGAGCCTGCCAGTGCTTCTGCGCAATAAAGTGATCCATGGCGTGTTCAACGATGGCCAGCCAGCGCGGATCTTTCGTCAGGCCGTACAGGCGCATCAGTGCGAAAGCCGCTTCACCATCGTAGTAAATGATGCGGTGTTCTGCCTTCAACGACAGATCGGCTGCATGCAGGACGTGGTTGAAACCACCGGTTTCCGGCTTTTGCATAAAGCCAATGCCGTTGGCGAGACGCTGCATTTGCGCCAGATAGCGTTCATCGCCGGTCAGCTCGGTGTATTTGGTCATCGCCAGAATACACACCGCGTTACCGCCGAGTTTAATTTCGCCGCCGGTGTCTATCAGAAAATCGGCCTCGCTGCCGTCGGGCAGTTTCCGGGTGGCAATTAGCTCAGTTGAGAGGTCGTGCAACGCGCGTTCAATGGCGGCAAGCTGCGTCGGTTGTTGTGTCACTTCCCAACCTTCCAGCAGCGCATAGGTGGAGCTGGCATGGCGCAAAGCGTTATAGGTTGGAATAGGGCGATCGAAGCAAGGGAACCAGCCGTAGTGGTAGCGGCCCGATTTTTTCACCTGACGAGCCAGATAGTCGGTGGCGGAGAAAATCATCGGGTCGAGCGCTTCTTCCTGCCAGTTCGTGAGCTGGCGATAGCCCGCATTACGGCCGTTGAACTCGATGGGATAAACCTGTTCCCCGTCGCTGAATAGGCTGCGGGTGTTGAAGCGCCAAATGAGTTGCTGCGGTTCATCCGGCCAGCGTAACGCGTTGCCAAAGCGCCAGCGGCCATAGTGCGCCAGATTCGCGGCATTGGGCGTCGCGACACCTTCGGTACCGTGATACATCAGCGCATTGGCGTTAATTTCCTGCTCAAGGATGGGCTGCTTGAAGTCGGGGGTAAAACTCAAACCAAAGCGGAAATAGTTACGTTTGGTTTTGCCCAGTTTCTCCTGGAGAGCATCCCAACGCAGGGTCTGAATTTTATCGACCAGATCGACGCGTAACCAGACCGGCTGGCGGCTTTGTTGGCTCGTCCAGCGCTGGAGGTCATCCTGCGCGCGTTGCCATGCTTCATCCAGTGTGTCACCGCAGGCATAGGCGGTATAAGCGCGTTCCTGAGCATTGCTGGCGCTCAGAAAAAGGATAAAGCCCGGAAAGGGGGAAGGCTGTGCGGGAACATTAAGCGATTCAAGTTCAGGGCGCGTATGTGTAAGTAAACGACTCAGTGACATTTAAGCTCCTTGTCATGCCGTGACACCCTTGTCTGAGAATAATCGCATTCAAAATAGCATTACATATTGCGATTTATGTATTCTACATTTCTACTATCTTGCTCAGAGAATAAGAAATAACCCTTCCAGGATCAAACAAATTGGCAGAGATATCGTTGGATAATTCTGCCTTTAGCCTAAAGAATTCGAATGACAGGAAGGTGGCAAGATAGGGTTCCCAATAAGCTGACTAATGTAAGTGATTTAGGGAAGTATGCACAACAATCGTCGATCCGGTTTGATGGATCATGGATGTATGCCATTGCCAACCCGCAGCATCACCATTGAATTTGCCAGGAGTTAAGGTGACACAGAAAATTGAAAAAGGATATTCACAGGATGCATGCTGGACAGCTGAATTGCTCGTCGAGGCGGTTCCGGGTCGTTGGTTGATTCCACCACATGATGGTTGGCGAGCGACAGGCGTGTCTATTTTCGCCCCCGCAATGCAGCCCGGCAATATGGTGTGTGTGCGTGGTGAAAATGAAAGCGGCGGCATACTCTCAGACAGCCTTGATAGGCTTCCATTTCCGCCAGCGGCTTTAATCGTCAGTGATGAGGGCCTGGTGACAGGATGTAATGTGCCTGTTTATCTCGTCAATGACTGGAACGAGGCTCTATTTTGTATGGGGCGATATGCCCGCGGCAAAATGAGTGGCAACGTTATCGGCGTCACCGGAAGCGCTGGGAAAACGACGTGTGTTGCAATGCTGACCGCTGCACTTGCTGAGTGGGGGCCTGCCTGCGGGAGTGTGGCGAATGCCAACTTACCGCGCGGCGTTGCGTGGAATATTGCTTCGATGCCATGGAATACACCGCAGATCGTCCTGGAGATGGCGATTGGCCGTATGGATCTGAGCTCGCGCATGGTGCGTCCTACCGTGGCTGTCGTCACCAATATCCAGGCGGTACATCTCAAGGGTAGTCAGTCTTTAAATGATATTGCGCGCACTAAGGCGATGATTTTTTTAGGTATGAAGCCAGGTGATGTTGCCGTGCTCAACCGTGATATGCAGGAATGGGACTGTATTTATACGGCGGCAATAAAACAGGGACTGCGTGTGGTGACCTATGGTCAGCGGGGAGAATGTGACTGTCGACTGGTGTCATATGACCCGGCGACGCGTCGTGTTACGGCGGAGATTTTTGGCCGCCGCCTCAGCTATACACTGCAGGCAGAAGGCCAGCATATGGCACTCAATAGCGTGGCTGTGCTCAGCGTAGTGTCCTCACTCGGCTATTCTCCCGAGCAAGCGCTGGCGAGACTTTCGCGTTTTGAGGCTTTATCTGGGCGGGGTGAAGTCAATTCACTCATTGTGGCAGCACACCCGTTAACGGTGATTGATGATGCTTACAACGCGAATCCTGGCTCAATGAGGGCGGCAGTTGCTCAATTGAGTGAGTCGAATCTACCCGGGAGAAAAGTGATTGTCTTGGGTGAGATGGCTGAACTTGGTGATGAGTATGAACAGTATTATCTTGCCTTGATGGACGAGATAAATCGTAGCACGGTCGATAATATCTACCTGATTGGCCAGACCTACAAAGAGTATGGCGGTGCGATCTCCTCTAGCAAGCAGTGTATCGTGTTGGATGATATTGAGGCGTTTAAAGCGGTTTACCTGAAGACAATTCAGGATAGTGACGTCGTTTTATTTAAAGGGTCGCATGCTGCTCAGATCTGGAAGCTAGTGAATTGGTTGAAACTGTTAGCGGCTCGTCGCGTCCACTCTTCTCACTGAACGATCGGCTTATGCTGAGGCTGGATCGTTCTTCGTCGTGATATGTGGTCTCATGGCAAGGACGATCAAATCCGGTTATTCATCTCGATGTAGCAAATCGGCATAAATACCGGTTAATACGCCCTGTGGCCCAAATTCTCGCTTAATCCACTGCGTCACCTGCCCGGTGGCGGAGTGCTGAGTGGCTAATAGCATGCGGGAATCCTGGCGCGGGTTATGGATCTGCCGGGTGACCAGCAGGGACTCTTCCAGCGCCTCGCGCACCATATAGTCCGGTAAAAAGCCGATTCCTTCGCCAAGGATTTGGCACTGGCATTTGGTATTAAAATCCGGCACCAGAATGGACTCCTGGCCGTGCAGCAGCCAGCCGACCTTTTTGTTGATGGTGTGGGCGGTGTCCTCAACCATGATGTTGGGATATAGCCTAAGCTGGCTTTCAGAAATGGGCTCCGGCATAAACGCCAGCGGATGGGTTGGCGCGATGGCGAAAGCCCAACGAATGGCGCCGATTTCGGTATAGTCGATACCGCCACCGTCAAGCAGCGTATCCGGTGCACCGATAGCGATATTCGCCTGGTTATTAATAATCGAATCCCACACGCCGTTATAGACTTCGGTGGTGACGGTTATCTGGCAGGTCGGAAACTGCTTTTTCAATACTTGTAGCAGCCGGGCGGTGTGCTTTGGCGTGTACAGCAGTTGGTTGATACAGATGCGCACGCGGGTCTCAATTCCCTGAGCGATGGTATCGATGCTGCGCTTGATGGCGTGGAAATCATTCAGCAGGTCGCTGGCTTTGCGGAAGAAATAGCGGCCAGATTCGGTCAACTCGATGCTGCGCGTACTGCGGGTGAACAGCACCACATCCAGCCCGGTTTCCATGCGTTTGATGGTGTAGCTGATGGCGGAGGTGGTCAAACCCAGCTCCTCCGCCGCTTTGCTAAAGCTGCTGAACCGTGCGGCGGTGGTAAACGCCAGCAGGTTTTCTTCGGTAAAAATTGAGTTCATCTGCCTGCTCCTGCCGCATGGATCCACAGATGAATGTATTGGCAGAACGTATCATTGAGCAATGATTTTTGAATAACTTTTAAAAACGGCTCACGCCGCGTCTTTTGAGGTCGCCTCGCTCAATTTCCGCCCGGTGTATTCCGAGATATACCCGATGCTGTTTCCGGCCAGGAAACCCAGCAGCGTAGCCCACCAGTTGAGGCCGGTTGCGAAAAACAGCGTCATGCCGAGAAAGCCACCGGGGATAAACGACGTGAGCCAGAATCGCCCCTGCCAGACGATGACGGCGGAGAAGGGTACCGTCATGACCACACCGGCCCAAAAGGCGGAAAGCCCGCTGACCGACGCCAGCCATCCGGAGGCCGTAGCGGCGAGAAATGCCCAAACGGCACCGGAGTAATTCACCGCCAGGCTCTTTACAAAACCCGCGTTACCGCCGCCTGCCGCGTAGAAGCTACAGAAGGCGACAAAGCCTATCGAACCCAGTAATTCCCAGCCTGCCGCTAGCCCAACCTGCGAAGACACCATCTGCCAGAGACCTGCACAAATCCCGACAGTAATGCCCGTTGCGGTGAGTCCGTTCATGATGATTTCCTCTCGTGTAGTGGTTTCGTGTTGAAACTATATAGAAAGAAAACCCGATTGAGTGAAGGGGCATAGCGCAAAAGAAATAAACGGTGCACTACCGCACAGTCTGCGCTGATTGTTAAATTATTTTCAATAATTAACCGGGTTATGGCGAATAAAATTTAAGCGGGTTCTTTTCTCCGATTTTCGTTGCTATTCTCAATTCATCAAAACAGCCACAAAAATCAGGGGAATTAACATGACTAACAATAATCTGATTGCTGATTATTTATTGGCTGCACAACAAGGCGAACTGGCAAAATTAAAATCCTGCCTGCGCCAGGTCGTGGATATTAATGCGTGCAACCGCCAGGGGCAAACGGCGATTACGTTGGCTAGCCTGAATAAAAAATATGATTGTGTCGCGGAATTAATTGATGCCGGTGTGGATATTAATAAGCAAGACCAAACCTGCTTAAACCCTTTTCTCATTAGCTGCCTGAATAATGACTTAACGCTGTTGCGTTTAATTTTACCGGCGCGTCCGGATTTGAATCGCTTAACCCGTTTTGGCGGTGTGGGTCTGACCCCAGCCTGCGAAAAAGGCCACCTTGAAATCGTCAAAGAGCTGTTAATTCGCACCCACATCAACGTCAATCACACCAACTTTGTTGGCTGGACGCCGCTGCTGGAAGCGATTGTGTTGAACGACGGCGGCGAAACTCAGCAGACGATTGTTGCGTTATTGCTTGAGCACGGCGCTAGCCCGTATATGACCGATAAATACGGTAAAACCCCGCTGGAACTGGCGTGGGAGAAGGGATATGAAGAAATTGCCCAGCTGCTGATTGCCGCCGGAGCCTGACAGAGGAGACGCGCTATCAACACCCCAATACGGCGGTGTGTGCAAGCGCTAACTGCGGATGAGCGCTTTCTCTTTGAGCGCGGCGGTGGACGAGTTGAACAGGTTTTTTCCCGGGCGGTAAACCTTTATCTCCCGGCACAGCAGCGATTAATGACGCTGTTATGTGAAGACTACGACAACGCCCCCAACAGCTGTAGGTTAGCACTCACTCACTTTGATGGCCTGTTCCGGCACGGCGAACCGGTTCAGTTTCACCCTACGGGGATTGCCATTGGCGAGGATAAATGGCTCAGCACCACATCCTGTCAGCGCTGGCAGCCCATAACGCCGCAGCTTAACGCCGAACGGTTTCGGCAAATTCCCTGGCAACGATGGTGCGAGGTGATTCATCAACAATTACAGGAAAATGAGACGTTGTTTCGCTGGCGCGGAGACAACCCATTTTATCAGGCTATCTCCAGCGCATTACAGCAGCGGCGCCGGACATTATTTAACGCTTTATTACAGGGCCGCGAAATTACGTCAGCCGTTGCCAATATGGTGGGGCTGGGTATTGGTCTGACGCCCTCGGCGGATGATTATTTAGTTGGGCTGAGCACGATTTTATTTATCGACGGACACCCGGCCCAACAATATCGCGATGATTTTTATTCCGCGCTTGAAGTCGCGCGTGAAAATACCACGCAGCTCAGCGCTATTACGCTGGAAGCCGCATTTTCCCAACGTTATCGAGAAAGTATTTTCGGGTTTATTAACGGCATGATTAATGAACCCACCTGCTTTTCTATCCAGGCTATTGCCAATATTAAAAATATTGGCTCGAGTTCCGGCTGCGACATGCTGTACGGCATGGCGGACGCCTGCGCCCTGAGCCAAACGTATGGAGGAAATTATGTCAGTCAAAATAGTTATTAAAAAGAACACGTATTTTGATTCGGTATCGCTTATGTCGATTTCCACCCGCGCCAATAAGCTCGACGGTGTCGATCAGGCATTTGTGGCGATGGCGACCGAGATGAACAAAGGCGTATTGAAAAACTTAGGCCTGCTGACGCCGGAGCTGGATGAGGCGAAAAACGGCGACCTGATGATTGTGATTAACGGTAAAGCCGGTGCGGACAACGACCAGATGCTGGCGGCGATTGAAGAGCTGTTCACGAAGAAGGCGGAGAGCGGCTCGCACGAAGCGCGCTATGCCACGCTCGCTAGCGCCAAAAAACACGTGCCGGAAAGCAACCTGGCGGTGATCTCGGTCAACGGTCTGTTTGCTGCCCGCGAAGCACGTCAGGCGCTGCAAAATGATCTCAACGTGATGCTGTTTTCCGATAACGTCACCATTGAAGATGAGCTGGCGCTCAAGCAGCTGGCGCATGAAAAAGGGCTGTTAATGATGGGGCCAGACTGCGGCACCGCCATTATTAACGGCGCGGCGCTGTGCTTTGGCAACGCGGTACGTCGCGGCAATATCGGCATCGTCGGCGCTTCCGGCACAGGTAGCCAGGAGCTGAGCGTGCGGATCCACGATTTTGGCGGCGGCATCTCGCAGCTGATTGGTACCGGCGGTCGTGACCTGAGCGAAAAAATCGGTGGGCTGATGATGCTGGATGCTATCGGCATGCTGGAAAACGATCCGCAAACCGAAATTATCGCCCTGGTTTCTAAACCGCCGGCGCCGGCCGTGGCGCAGAAAGTACTGGAGCGCGCCCGCGCCTGCCGTAAACCGGTGGTGGTGTGTTTCCTTGGCCGCGCGGAACCGCCGACTGATGAACAAGGTCTGCAGTTTGCTCGTGGCACCAAAGAGGCGGCGCTGAAAGCGGTGCTGCTGAGCGGCGTAAATAAAGCGTCGTTAGATCTGCATCCGTTAAATGGCGCGCTAGTTCGCGACGTGCGCGCGCTTTTAACTCCACAGCAGAAGTACATTCGCGGCCTGTTCTGCGGCGGTACGCTGTGCGATGAAACGATGTTTGCGGTCCTGGAGAAACACGGCGACGTTTACAGCAATATTCAGCCCGATCCGGCCTTCCGTCTGACGGATATTAACCGCAGCATAAAACATACCTTCCTCGATTTTGGCGATGACGATTTCACCAACGGCAAGCCGCACCCGATGATCGACCCCACCAACCGTATCAGCCGGTTGATCCAGGAAGCGCGCGATCCGGAAGTGGGCGTTATCGTGATGGACTTCGTGCTGGGATTTGGATCGCATGAAGATCCGGTGGGTTCGACGATCGAGGCGATCAAAGAAGCGAAAGCGATCGCCAAAGCCGACGGGCGTGAACTGGTGATCCTCGGCTATGTGCTGGGGACCGATCTGGATACCCCTTCGCTGGAACAACAGCGCCAGATGCTGAGCGATGCGGGGGTGATCCTCGCCAGCAGCAGCACCAATACCGGATTGCTGGCACGTGAATTTATCTGCAAAGGGGAGGAAGCCTGATGAGCCAGTCACTGTTTACCCAACCATTGAACGTCATCAACGTCGGTATCGCGATGTTTAGTGATGACCTGAAAAAACAGCATGTTGCCGCGACTCAGCTCGACTGGACACCGCCGGGTCAGGGCAATATGCAGATTGTGAACGCGCTGGATAGCATCGCCGACTCTCCGCTGGCAGACAAAATCGCCGCGGCGAACCAGCAGGCGCTGGAGCGCATTATTCAGTCGCATCCGGTGCTGATTGGCTTTGACCAAGCGATCAACGTGGTCCCGGGCATGACGCCAAAAACTATTCTCCACGCCGGCCCGCCGGTGAAGTGGGAGAACATGTGCGGCGCGATGAAGGGCGCGGTGACCGGGGCGCTGGTGTTTGAAGGGCTGGCAAAAGATATCGACGAGGCCGCAGTTCTCGCCGCTTCCGGTGAAATCACCTTCTCGCCGTGCCACGAACATGACTGCGTAGGCTCGATGGCCGGCGTCACCTCGGCGTCAATGTTTATGCATATCGTCGAGAACAAAACCTACGGCAACATCGCTTATACCAACATGAGCGAGCAGATGGCCAAGATCCTGCGCATGGGGGCCAACGACCAAAGCGTTATCGACCGTCTGAACTGGATGCGCGATGTGCAGGGCCCGATGCTGCGCGACGCGATGAAGATTATCGGCGAGATTGACCTGCGCTTAATGCTGGCTCAGGCGCTGCACATGGGCGATGAGTGCCACAACCGTAATAACGCGGGCACCACGCTGCTGATTCAGGCGCTGACGCCGGGGATTATCCAGGCGGGTTACACCGTTGAGCAGCAGCGCGAAGTGTTTGAATTCGTTGCCAGCAGCGACTACTTCTCCGGCCCGACGTGGATGGCGATGTGTAAAGCGGCGATGGACGCGGCGCACGGTATCGAATACAGCACCGTGGTCACCACCATGGCGCGTAATGGCGTTGAGTTCGGATTGCGCGTCAGCGGCCTGCCGGGGCAGTGGTTTACCGGCCCGGCGCAGCAGGTAATTGGCCCGATGTTCGCGGGGTACAAACCGGAAGATTCAGGTCTGGATATTGGCGACAGCGCGATTACCGAAACCTACGGCATCGGCGGCTTTGCGATGGCGACGGCACCGGCCATCGTGGCGCTGGTGGGCGGTACGGTAGAAGAAGCTATCGACTTCTCCCGCCAGATGCGCGAAATCACCCTCGGTGAGAACCCGAACGTCACCATCCCACTGCTGGGCTTTATGGGTGTGCCGACGGCTATCGATATCACCCGGGTGGGCAGCAGCGGCATTCTGCCGGTGATCAACACCGCTATCGCGCACAAAGATGCGGGTATCGGCATGATTGGTGCCGGGATTGTGCATCCGCCGTTCGCCTGCTTTGAGAAGGCGATTTTGAGCTGGTGCGAACGCTACAACGGATAACGGACGGTGCCCTCTCTCCTCCGGGGAGAGGGCTAGGGTGAGGGGACAACGGGCCCGGAGGCCCAGGTTGCCGTTCAGCGCACCACCCCTCACCCCGACCCTCTCCCTTGAAAAGGGAGAGGGAGCAAACCCAACAACAATAATCACATCACCTTCTGCACTGGAAACCTACACGATGAAAGAACTTGTGGTCGTTGCCATTGGCGGCAACAGCATTATCAAAGACAACGCCAGCCAGTCGATTGAACATCAGGCAGAGGCGGTGAAAGCGGTGGCCGACACGGTGCTGGAGATGCTGGCGTCGGATTACAACATTGTGCTGACGCACGGTAACGGCCCGCAGGTAGGGCTGGATCTGCGTCGCGCGGAGATTGCCCACGAGCGCGAAGGGCTGCCATTAACGCCGCTTGCCAACTGCGTGGCCGATACGCAGGGCGGCATTGGCTATTTGATTCAGCAGGCGCTGAACAACCGGCTGGCCAAACGCGGTGAGCAAAAAGCGGTGACGGTGGTGACGCAGGTGGAAGTGGATAAAAACGATCTGGGTTTTGCCAATCCGACCAAACCGATCGGCGCATTCTTCAGTACCGAGCAGCGCGATGAGCTGCAAAAAATGAATCCGACCTGGCGCTTTGTTGAGGATTCTGGGCGTGGCTATCGTCGCGTTGTCGCCTCTCCGGAGCCGAAGCGTATCGTCGAGTCTGAAGCCATTCAGGCGCTGGCGCAGAAAGGTTTTCTGGTCATTGGCGCGGGCGGCGGCGGTATTCCGGTGGTGCTGGGGGAAGAGGGGGATTATCGCAGCGTGGATGCGGTTATTGATAAAGATCTCTCCACCGCGCTGCTGGCGCGGGAGATCCACGCCGATATTCTGGTTATCACCACCGGCGTGGAAAAAGTGTGCATCCACTTCGGCAAACCTGAGCAGCAGGCGCTGGGGCAGGTGGATGTCGCCACCATGACGCGCTACATGCATGAAGGGCACTTCCCGGCGGGCAGCATGCTACCGAAGATTGTCGCCAGCCTACAGTTTTTACAACACGGCGGAAAACGAGTGATTATCACCACGCCGGAATGTCTGCCCGCCGCCCTGCGTGGCGAAACGGGCACCCATATCGTCCATTAAAAGTAAGGAACGACGATGCAAGAGAACAAAAGTCGCCGTGAGTTTCTCAGCAACAGCGGCAAAATGGTCACCGCTGCTGCGCTGTTTGGTGCTACTGCTCCGGTGGCGTATGCTGCCACTTCCGGCGCTGCTGCCTGCGAGACCAAGGGAACCATGAACATCACCGACAGCCATTATTATCTGGACAACGTGCTGCTTGAAACGGGCTTTGATTACGAGGGCGCAGTCGCTGTGCATACCCGCACTGCGCTGCATACCGTGGAGATTAACGCGGGTAAAATCGTGGCGCTGCGCGATAACAAAAGCCATCCTGACGCCACGCTGCCGCACTATGATGCGGGCGGTAAGCTGATGCTGCCGGCGATGCGCGACATGCATATCCACCTCGATAAAACTTTTTACGGCGGCCCATGGCGTTCGCTTAACCGTCCGGCAGGCACCACGATTCAGGACATGATCAAGCTCGAACAAAAGCTGCTGCCTGAACTCCAGCCTTACACCCAGGAGCGTGCCGAAAAGCTTATCGACCTGCTGCAGTCAAAAGGCACGACCATCGCTCGCAGCCACTGCAATATTGAACCGGTCTCCGGGCTGAAAAATCTCGAAAATCTGCAGGCGGTACTGGCGCGCCGTAAAGCGGGTTTCGATTGTGAAATTGTTGCTTTCCCGCAACACGGTCTTTTGCTATCCAAATCAGAACCGCTGATGCGTGAAGCGATGCAGGCTGGGGCGCACTACGTGGGCGGGCTGGATCCAACGAACGTCGATGGCGCAATGGAGAAATCCCTCGATACCATGTTCCAGATAGCCATCGACTATCAGAAAGGGGTGGATATTCATCTGCATGAAACCAGTCCGGCGGGCATCGCAGCGGTGAAATATATGGTGGAAACCGTCGAGAAAACGCCGCAGCTCAAAGGCAAATTGACCATCAGCCACGCTTTTGCGCTGGCGATGATGAACGAGCAGCAGGTGGATGAGATTGCCACGCGGATGGCCGCACAGCAGATTTCTATCGCCTCGACGGTGCCTATCGGTACGCTGCATATGCCGCTTAAGCAGCTGCGTGACAAAGGCGTGACGTTAATGACCGGCACCGACAGCGCTATCGACCATTGGGCGCCGTACGGCCTCGGCGATATGCTGGAGAAAGCCAACCTGTACGCCCAGCTCTATATCCGCCCGAACGAGCAGAACCTCTCGCGTTCGCTGTTCCTGGCGACCGGTGACGTGATGCCGCTCAATGAGAAGGGTGAGCAGGTGTGGCCGAAGGCGCAGGATGATGCGAGCTTTGTGCTGGTGGACGCCTCGTGTTCAGCGGAGGCCGTTGCGCGTATTTCTCCTCGTAGCGCGACGTTCCATAAGGGACGGTTAGTGTGGGGAAGCGTGGCAAGTTAATGAACGGAGAGGCTCTTCAGCGATACCTGAAGAGCCTCCCGGTGAGACGCGCGGCAGGGATTAATGCGCGTCGCCTATCACCTGATTCTTGCCGCCGTGTTTGGCTTTATAGAGCAGAATGTCGGCGGTTTTAAGGGTATGCTCCGCGGTATCACCAGGCTGCCAGAACGTGATCCCCGCGCTGAAGGTGACGCGCATTGGGCTTTCTCGCCACGTCCGGTGGCTAACAATTTTCCGCCATGTATCAACCAGTTGATAGTGTTCTTCATAGTCATTGCCTGGGAATATCACCACCAGTTCTTCACCACCAAAACGATAGAGATGATAATCATCGCCCATCACCTGGCAGCCGGCTTTGCTCACAAATTTCAGTACGCCATCCCCGGCATCATGACCGAAGGTATCATTGATGACTTTAAAGTTATCAATATCAATAATTGAGAATGAGAACGTGTCATTCTTAGCGATAAGCGTAGCGAGATCTTCATTCATCTTTTTACGATTATAGATCTGTGTTAACTCGTCAGTTTCTGAATCGTGTTTGACGGTTTTCAACTCGGCATTGTTATTTCTGATGTTTTGGTAAAGAAGCTCAAAATTAGGCTTGGCTTCTTCTGAGTCGATACCTCTGACTTCCATCAGAAACACAGAAAGCATCTGACGCAGATACATTCTGAAGAGCACGATAAAAATAAGATAGATACTGAGGCAAATAGAAAATGCGGTGATGAAACTTTGAATGAAATCGCTCATTTCATTCTCAAGATCGCTTTTCTTCACATAAGAAATCGCCACCCAGTCAGGGTTATTAAACTTTTTATAGAACACGTAGGTTTTGGTTGTTTTGTCATAGAAATCTTCGCTGTCATTGGCGATCTGTTTTGTCCATGACTCAGGCATTTCGCGGGTTAACACTTCATTTTTATTGTCGCTTAAGACAATCAGACCATCGTGCGTGGCTATACGGAATCGGCCGGAGTACGGTGCCTTTATGTTCTCAAGCATTGAAGAAATGGCTTTTAGATCAAGGTCAAAAGCGATATTTCCAATGACTTCAAGGTCTTCACCAAGAATACCCATGCTGACGGTGATCGCCTTCTCATCTTTTTTGTCTTCTTCATTGGAGACGTAAGGAGCAGAAAACGTGACATGATTTTTTTCTGTGGCCTTTGGGTACCATGGACGAGTGAGAACGCTGTAGCCCTGAGGACGTATCTTGTAGGGATAGGTAATGGAGTCGCCATTAGCATTAGAAATGGTGACGTTCCTGAAGGCCGGCGTAGAATTGACGATGGAGTTCGCGATTTTTTCGATTTCACTATTCTCACCCTGCAGATAAGCATTCAGTTTATCTTTGGTGATGATCTTTAAGATCGGATCGAACAGCATCGTAATATTTCTGGTGGTTTCCGTGACACTATTAGCCGACTCATTATCGGTAAAGCGAACCATCGTTTTAATAAACGATTGTTCTATGTTTTTGTTGGTATATACATATGTGAAAACACACATTAACAAAAATGGAACAAGAATAGCCAAAAAGGCAATGGTGGTTATTTTATTGGTACTGTATCGCTTCATTTAACTTGGATTTCTTTCCATAGATATCGGAAAGAATATAAGCGACCCAAAGCGATGAGACTTAACTCTACGACATCGGTCTTTACGTATTTAGGCTCTCCTTTACATAACTGGCGAAAGGAGAGCCTCGGTGTGACGAAATCAGGCGCTGGCCATTTGGCTCTCTTCATGAAGATACTGCTTGTCTAACACCTTCACGAAAGGCAGATAAATGGCGGTTGCGATAACTAAATTTACTGCTTGTAAGATGACCCCAGAAATTCCGGTAGTCAGGAATCCGGAGACAAAAATGGGCGTGGTCCAGGGAATAGATACGCCGGAAGTCGGTGGTACCCAACCGAGCGCGATAACCACGTAGGTCACCGTACAAAGCACGATGGGGGTGAGCAGGAAAGGGATAAGCATCAGCGGGTTAAGCACAATCGGTAAACCAAAAATAATCGGTTCGTTGATATTAAATATTGCCGCGGGTGCCGCCAGTTTTGACAGTTGCTTCAGACGGGTGCTTTTGGCAACCATAAAGATGCTGATCAGCAGCGCGCCGGTAAAGCCCGTGCCGCCGGCAATCAAATACACGTCCCTGAATTGCTGGGTGATGATATTGGTTGCCGCCAGACCTTCCTGAGTTTGCGCCAGATTTTGCGCGCTGAGCGTTTGCCAGATTGGCCCCATCACGGATGTCACGATCGAGTCGCCGTGAATACCAAAGAACCAGAACAGGCTTATCATCATTTCGGCAATCAGCTGAGAGAAGATGGAGTTGCCTAAATAGAGCAGCGGCTCCTGCAGCATGACGCTGATAAATTTCCCCGGCGTGCCGAAATGCGTGTTCTCAAACAGAACTTTGATCATTATCCAGAACAGCAGCACCACTAAGATAGGCACCAGCGATTTAAAGGATTTGGCAATTTCCATCGGCACGCTGTCTGGCATCTTAATGGTAAAGGTTCGGTTTTCCAGAAACTCGACCATCTTGATGGTGATAACGGTGACAATAATCCCTAAAAACATCGACTCAGAGCTAAAGTCGAGCAGGGCATAAGCCCCTGCCACAATATCCCCTGATTCTGTCGTGATACTTCCCGGTAGCATTAAGAAGAATATGGCGACCGGTAAAATAGCGGTGCTTTGGCTCAGATTGAGCTTTTCGACTAACTCCTTTGAGAAAGTGATGATGACCAATAACGTCATCAGGCCATAGCTGGCATTAATCCCGTAGTTCAGTTTATCGAGCGTACCTTTTCCCAGCAGGGAGGTCATAAACTCGTTATACTCGCTGATAGGAAAATTGGTTAAAAGAAGAAAAAATGAGCCGACAATTAAAAAGGGAATCAGCGCAATAAAGGCATTTTTGAGGGCGGTCAGATAGATGTTTGACGAGATTTTCTCGGCCAGTGGCAACATCTTTTGTTCGAGTAGAGAGGTTATGCTCATTTCCGCTTACCCTTTAAGGTGTTTTGTAATGTAGTAATTAACTTGCGGGAATTGCTTAATATAGAGTGCCGGGATCTCGGTGTGATGGGCATCGCCATTCACGATCTGCTGATAAATACCTTTCTTAGCCTCATGGTTAATGATGACAATCACCTTTTTGGCTTTGATGATTTTCTTCAGACCCACGGTAATGCCTTCGGTGAGCGTCACATCGCCTGAAAAGTATTTATGACTGGCGACGTTGATGGTGACCTCATCCAGTTTGGTTTGCAGATAATCGGCATCAAATGAAACGCCCGGCTCGTTTAAGCCGATATGCCCATTCATCCCTACGCCCAGAATCACATAATCGAACTCTTCGCCGTTTAGCGCGCTCTCGTAATGGGCAATGTTTTGTGCCGTGGATGCATAAGGATCGAAATGGATTAACTCCACCGGGTGAGAGCATTTGTGCACAAAGTCGTGGTTAATCATGCTCAGGCAGCTGCCATCGGATTCGCTGGGGACATTGACCCACTCATCCAGCGCAAAGAAGGTGAGGTTGCTAGCAATCTCTGTCGCGGCGAGTGCGTTATAAACCCAGTGCGGGGTGCTGCCCGAAGGGATCAGCACGCGGGAATGTGGCTTAAGCGCCGAGAGTTCGCTGACCACCTGCTCGGCCAGCGCGGCATTGGTATCAAAAGTGGTACATTTCATCTGTTTCTTCCCGCGATTAAAGGGCTGCAATGGTTTTGGCGAATAAAGGCAGATACTTTTTATTGGCTAGCAGCATTTCTTTGACTAATTCAACGCCTGCGTTATCGCTTGAGCACAGTGGATTGAAGATGAAACCGGCGATCAGCGCCTGATAATCACCGGTTGCGGCGGCTTTCACGATTTGCGCTTCATAGTCTTTCATCATCGACACAATCCCTTTCGCAGGTGATGGGATCTCGCCGGTGCAAATTGGCATTGGGCCATTCCGCGTCATCACACAGTTCACTTCCACTACCGCATCTGCCGGTAAATTGGTGATCGCGCCGCCGTTGCGAACGTTGACGGTTTGAATGCTCTTATCATCGAGATAAATCGCACGAATCACATTCAGGGCCGCAGTGGAATAGAGTGCGCCGCCGCGGGCTTCCAGCTCTTTAGGCTTATCCTGAAGGGAGATATCGCTATATTTTTTGAACAGTTCCGCTTCGATATTTTTAACGATTTCACCGCGTGACAGCTCGGCGGCATCCTGTTCGGCCAGCATTTCGGTGGTCTTGAGGTAATATTTTAAATATGAAGAGGGGATCAGGTTGGTGGCGGCCAGCAGCTCTTTATTAAACTGTTCGTTGCTGACGTTTTTAAAGCTCAGCGCGTCGACATCCGCTGCGTTGATTAAGTCGATAGTTTCACGCGTGCGATCGATGCCGTGATGCAGGATTTTAGTAATAAAGTTCATGTGGTTGGAGCCTTTGAACTCTACGTATAAATCTTCGACCCTGGCGTTCAGTAAGCCTGCGACCTGATGGGTCATATTGATAGGGCCATTGCACAGGCCAATAACCCGGTTATTATTGCTGTATTTCAGTACCGCTTCCGTCACCATTGAGGCCGGGTTGGTGAAGTTAATAAGCCAGGCGTCAGGGCAAATCTCTTTCATTTCATTGGCGATTTCAATGATCACCGGGATGGTGCGTAAAGCCTTGAACATGCCTCCAGCACCGTTGGTTTCCTGGCCAATAAAGCCGTAGGATTTCGGCAGTTTTTCATCAATGATGCGCGCGTCAATGCCGCCAACGCGCAGCTGTGTGACCACGAAATCCGCACCCTGTAGTGCATTTCCACGGTCAAGCGTCTGGCTCACTTCAATCGCTAAACCCGCTTTATCCAGCATCCGTTTGGTCAGTTGAAAGATGATATCCATCTTCTTTTTGCCCATCTCCACGTCGACGAACGCAATGTGGGAAACGGGGAGCTGATGATGGTTTTTAATGACCCCTTCAATCAGTTCTGGCGTGTAGCTGCTTCCTGCACCAATCACAACGAGTTTAACGTTTTTCATGAGTCTTCTACCTTTGAATTAAATTTCAGCGATACTTTTCTGACATTGGATAAATGGAAAAGCATGATATCGATGATGGCTATTTGTATTGGGTAACTAATATTTTCGAATGCGGTGTCTTTAATAATGGCATTTTTATAAATCAACACGGCATCGGCTTTAAGCGCCAGCGTTGAGTTGGCGCGACTGGTAATAGCGGCCACTTTTATGCCGTTTTTTCTGGCGTTAAGAATAATATCTTCCAGCATTTCTGACTCGCCGCTATTAGAGACGATAAGCACACAGTCATTGGCGGTCAGAAAGCGGCTGCGAACATTACAGTTGGTATAGTCGGTTTCATTAAGGATATTAAAGCCCAGCACCATCAGGTTATAGCTGACATAGTTTGCCACGCTATCCGAAGTGCCATATCCCCAGGTAATAATTGTGCTGCAACCGGATAAAAAATCACAAAAGGCTTTCACTTTGCTTTCTGATACTTTGGTTAAAGCATCCTGCATTTCCTGGATGTATTCATTCACAAACGAATTGTGATGCTGTGAGTTTTTCGACATCGAAAATACATCACGAACGTCAACTTTAAACTCCTGAAAATTATTAAAGCCTAACTTCTTGACCAGTTTTGAAATGGATGGCGCGGTGGTATACACCCGCTCAGCCAGTTCATGAATCTTCATCTTATAAACGTCAGTAGGGTTCTCCTGACAGAATTTATAAATCCGCAGCTCATTGCTGGTTAAATCTTTACGCATGGAGTGCACCTTTTACTATGCGGTGCTGGCACCGCATTGGCTCTCGGAAAGGATCTTAACAAGGTCATACTGGAAATAGGTTTTATGATTTAGAAATTAATTTCCGTGATCTTGGCTATAAATTTCCATGTGCAGACTTCCCCTGGTGGAGATTTGTGCCAGGGATTCACTGAATAGCCTGGATGAGGCGCCAGTGCGCCGACGTACGGCCAGAGACGTGTTTTCTATGGAATATTATGGTGCTGCAGGTCTGCAGCGTGGCTGACTTTCAACTTCAGCAAGTCGCAGTTCCAGGGCATTGAGCTGATGCTCGCTGAACACTTCAATACCGTGTTGGCGTAATAACGCGGCGGCAACCCCTTCTCCTTGCACCTTATCACCGTTAAACGCACCGCTATAAATGGTCTGACTGCCACAGGTTGGGCTACCGTCAGTCATAATCGCAAAGCGGCAGCCGTTATGCTGCGCGGTTTGAAGTGCGAGCCAGGCGGCCAGTATGTAAGGTTGGGTCACATCGCGGCCGTCGCTTTCTACCATTTGCGCGCGTCCATTCAGCACGTCAACTCCCTGGCCGCCTAGCATCTCCGCCGATAATCGCGGCGTCTCAAGCCCTGCCGCCAGCTCCGGGCAATGCGTCACCAGCCGGCCTTCGTCTTGCCATTGCTGTAATAACGCAGAATCACAGGATTTGTGGGTACCGTTGTAGCGCACGTGGTGCCCAGCCAGGCAAGCACTCAGGAGGATTTTTTCTTTGACGGTCATCGGGATACCCTTAAGGGTGCGTGGCAAGGCGGTCGTCGCGATGCCTGCGGCTATAGGGTAACAGATAATGTGGATGGGTGTGTTGCGGGTGGAGATGGGCTAAATTCCGAAAACAAGTCGTAGAAACACTTAGTTAAGCGAAGTTACAGTTGGATTAACGGAGTGCTGCTAGTTTCGACGTGGTTGTTTACCTCCCCTGAGAAAGGAATTAAGTAGATGAGAGTAAAAGGAACTAAGCAGATGAAAAAAATCGTAACGGGTGCGGTTTTGGTCGCCGCAGCGGTGGTATCTTTCCAGACCATGGCGCAGCCAGATCGTGCGCAGATGCGCCAGAACTTTGACACTAAGATGGTGCAGCCGTGCCAGGGCAAAAAAGCGGGTGATGAAGTGACTATTACTACTCGCCGTGGTGATAAACTGCAGGCAGTTTGCACTCTGACCGCGATTCCTAAACCGCAGTCCTGAGTACTTTTTTAGCTCGTTAATATTGAGGCCTGCCGGGAAATCGGCGGGCTTTTTTATTAACTGGATTTGTACCGAAGTAAATTGCTGATGAAAAGAGACCAACTGCTGAGGTGAAGGGTATCGCTATGGACTTATTTGGACGCGAATAGCGGTAGGGGAAACGCGGCAGTGAAATCTGCCGCGTGGTAGGGCGTTTTATTGCATCACAGCGCTTTTGGCTTTTGCTTTAGCGTTATTACAGGCGCTTTGCGGCATTAATCCACCGTCGGATGCAACGTTGTATTTAGTCGAACAGGTAGTGGTTAACCAGCCCTTCCAGCAGTTCCTGATGGCCGCTCTGATGCTGTGGCGTCAGCTGATGCTGCTCGGCGTATTTCGCCAGCTCCTGTAGCGACATCTGGCCTTTGAGGATCTGCTGACCCAGTTCGCCATTCCAGCCGGCATAGCGTTTAGCGACGCGTTTATCCAGTTCACCGCCTTCAACCATGCGGGCCGCCACTTTCAGCGACAGCGCCATCGTGTCCATTGCGCCGATGTGACCATAGAACAGGTCGTATTTGTCGGTGCTCTGGCGACGGACTTTGGCATCAAAGTTCATCCCGCCGGTGGTGAAGCCACCCGCTTTAAGGATTTCATACATCACCAGCGCGTTTTCTTCGACGCTGTTCGGGAACTGGTCGGTATCCCAGCCCAGCTGCGGGTCACCGCGGTTAGCATCTACCGAACCAAACAGACCCAGCGCAATCGCGGTGGCAATTTCATGATGGAAAGAGTGACCCGCCAGCGTCGCGTGGTTAGCCTCGATATTCAGCTTAATCTCTTTTTCCAGGCCGAACTGTTTCAGGAAGCCATATACCGTTGACGCATCGTAGTCATACTGGTGCTTGGTTGGCTCCTGCGGTTTTGGTTCAATCAGCAGGGTGCCCTGGAAGCCGATTTTGTGTTTGTGCTCGACCACCATCTGCATGAAGCGGCCAATCTGCTCGCGCTCCTGACGCAGGTCGGTATTGAGCAGGGTCTCGTAACCTTCACGGCCGCCCCACAGCACATAGTTTTCACCGCCCAGTTTGTGGGTCGCATTCATGGCGGTGAACACCTGAGTGGCCGCCATGCTGAACACTTCCGGATCCGGGTTAGTTGCCGCACCGGCGCCGTAACGCGGGTTAGTGAAGCAGTTTGCGGTCCCCCACAGCAGCTTCACGCCGCTCTGCTGTTGTTTTTCTGCCAGCACATCGACCATCTGAGCAAAATTATTCAGATACTCTTTCAGGTTTGCGCCTTCCGGAGAAACGTCGACATCATGGAAGCAATAGTAAGGGACATTCAGTTTGTGGAAGAATTCAAACGCCACGTCAGCTTTACGTTTCGCACGCTCGATGGCTTCGCTCGGCTGCTGCCATGGGCGGTCAAATGAGCCAACGCCGAACATATCTGCGCCGTTCCAGCAGAAGTTGTGCCAGTAGCAGGCGGCAAAGCGCAGATGCTCTTCCATCCGTTTGCCTAGTACAATTTCATCCGGGTTGTAATGGCGAAAAGCCAGTGGATTTGTTGTTTTAGGGCCCTCAAAGCGAACACGGTCGAGTTGATCAAAATAAGCTTGCATAATGCACTCCGTAATTCATATAGCGGAAAATAAATGACTGCGGCTATCCTCTATTTTTAATTGCTTATTGATCAATTACGTTATTTCATTCTGTGATTGAGATAATGCTCAAATGTGAGCGTTATCGCAAAAATATAGTCGTTTTCACCCCTTAAATAGCGTTGTAAAATCCAGTTTTTGGGATGGGTCATGCTCATCAGTGCGGCAAAGAAATGATAGTTTGGTAGTGTTCATGCGGCTTGCGAGGAAATTACACAGAATGGAAAATCCATATTTATGTTGTGTGAATTGTAGGAGCTATGTGTTTTAATGATCACAAAAGTAAAAAAACATAATCAGTTAATATAAAAACGCAATAGATTCTCCAGTGGCATCTGTGTCAGAAAGTACTGCACATTTACAAAATAAATCGGAGACCTGATTGAAATGCGTAAAAACATAATTCAAAGTCGGCATGACGAATATCACAAATTAACGCGAGGTGAGCGTATTGGTTATGGGATGGGAGACTTTGCGCAAAACCTTGTATTTGGTACGATAGGTGGTTTTCTTGCTCTGCACATGTTGACGGTAAATACCATCAGCACGGCGACGGCAGGGTTTATATTTCTTTTTGTTCGCATTGTTAACGTTTTTTGGGACCCGATGGTCGGTACTTATGTTGACAAAAGAAGTTCAAGTGCAGGCAAATATCGTCCGTGGCTGTTAAGAGCTGGTATTCCGTTAGTTATTCTTTCCGCATTATTGTTTGCCCCTATTCCAGGCGTTCGGGGGTCTGTTCCTTTTGCATTTATTATTTATTTGGCATTGGATTTGGTTTATTCAGTGGTGAATATTCCTTATGGTTCTCTTAATGCATCATTAACGCGAGATCCGGAGTCTATCGATAAACTAACCAGTACGCGAATGATGCTGGCAAACAGCGCCAACCTTCTCGTCTATACCCTGTTCCCGATGTTTGTACAGATGGCCTCGCCAAAAGATCGAAGCCTTAAAGACACCGGTTTTTTTGGCCTTGAACTCAATTTGGGCAACTATACCGATCCATCAGCGAATTATGCGTGGTTTGGCGTGTACTCAATCTATATGGTAATCGGTGCTGCGGCGCTTTTCATCTGTTATAAATTCACTAAAGAACGCGTTGTCGCTACGGCAGAACAAACGGCCAACGTAAAGACAACCGATCTGTTCCTTGAACTGAAAAATAACCGCCCGCTTGTTATTCTCGGGGTATTTTTCATGTTGGCATTTACCTTTATGTTCTTTATGAACACGGTCAATGGCTTCTTCAATCAGTTTGTGGTTGGCCATTCAGAATGGATGGGCGCAATTGGTCTTGTAGCTTCCATTCCGGGTATCGTCTTCCCTATTTTTTGGTCCAGACTCAAGAAGATTTTTGGTAAAAAAGGCTTCTTTCACTTTTTCCTTGGCATGTTCATTGTCGGTGAGTTACTGACTTACGTTTGGTCGCGTGAAGGGATGCATGATGCCCTTTGGCTTGCTTATATCGCCACCTTTATTAAACAGTGGGGCTTAACGTCAGCCACTGGCTTTATGTGGGCGCTGGTTCCTGAAGTTATTGCTTATGGCGAATTAAAGTCGGGCAAGCGCAATGCTGCGATTATTAATGCAATTATGGGCCTGTTCTTCAAGATTGGTTTTACTATTGGCGGCGCGATTCCACTGTGGTTACTGGCTGCGTACGGCTTTAGTGAAACCGGCGCTCAACAAAGTGCCAATACGATCGATGGTATTATTATGACCGCAGTTTGGATTCCTATCGCTTTGGCCGTTCTTTCGATGGTTATCATGCAGCTCTATCCTATCTCCGATAAAAATGTCACAGAGATCAATCGTCAGCTTGATGAGATACGGATATAGTTAAAAAATTAATTAAAATTGCAACGATTAAATTAGAAAATATATAAAGGTAGAATGATATGACTCTTATTCAAAACCCTGTACTACCTGGCTTTAATGCCGATCCCAGTATTGTTCGTGTCAATGACACCTACTATATTGCAAACTCTACATTTGAGTGGTTTCCTGGCGTTCGTTTACATGAGTCAAAGGACCTGAAACACTGGAATCTTCTCCCAAGCCCATTGTCCACAACCACGCTTTTAGATATGAAAGGCAACCCTTCATCAGGCGGGATTTGGGCTCCGGCTCTCTCTCATGCCGATGGAAAATTCTGGTTAGTGTATACCGATGTGAAAATCACCGAAGGTGCCTTTAAGGATATGACCAACTATCTGACCACCGCGACAGATATTCGTGGCCCATGGTCAGATCCCATCAAACTCAATGGCGTAGGCTTTGATGCTTCGCTGTTCCATGACGATGATGGGCGTAAATATATCGTGCAACAAACCTGGGATCATCGTGAATATCACCATCCATTCGATGGCATCACGTTAACCGAACTGGATACCAACACCTTAAAATTAAAGCCTGAAACCGCGCGTACACTCTATCGCGGCACTGCCGTGGCGCTTGTTGAAGGGCCACATCTCTACAAGCTGAACGGATACTACTATCTTTTTGCCGCTCAGGGGGGAACGGTGTTCACCCATCAAGAAGTGGTTGCGCGTTCTAAAACCTTAGAGGCCCTGAGTTTTGAAACAGCGCCAGGGGAAGTGTTCTTAACTAACGTCGATACGCCCGACAGCTATATCCAAAAGCAGGGGCATGGTTCTTTGGTTTCAACGCCAGAGGGGGAATGGTATTACGCCTCGCTCTGCGCTCGTCCGTGGAATCGCCCTGGTGAGTCTGTTTACGACCCTCGTGGCTGGTCAACACTGGGTAGAGAAACGTCAATCCAAAAAGTGTACTGGGATGAAGAAGGTTGGCCGCGAATTGAAGGCGGTCACGGTGGAAAAACGTTTGTTGAAGGGCCAAAGGATGCCATTTTCACCGAAAGCGCAAAAGATCATAGCCAATATGATGCATTTACCACACCGACACTCGATCACAACTGGAATACGCTGCGTGTTCCGTTTACCCAAAAAATGGGTAACACGGGTGATGGTAAGTTGACGTTAATTGGTCAGGGCTCTTTGGCGAATACTCATGATCTCTCGTTGATTGCCCGACGTTGGCAGGCCTTCTATTTTGATGCACAAGTTAAGGTCAAATTTAATCCATTTAGTTATCAACAAATGGCAGGGTTGACGAATTACTACAACGATCGTCATTGGAGTTTTGTTTTCGTTACCTGGAATGAAATTAATGGTTCCGTCATCGAGGTTGGTGAAAATAATCGCGGTAAATACACTTCCTATTTAAAAGACGATGCTATCAAGATCCCTGAAGGTACCGAATATATCTGGTTCCGCACCAAAGTCAGGAAACAAACATACTGCTATGAATATAGCTTTGATGGGGTCAGCTTCACGGAGATTCCCGTCACGTTAGATGCCGCTGTACTTTCAGACGACTATGTCCTGCAAAGTTATGGTGGCTTCTTTACCGGAGCATTCGTTGGCCTGGCGGTAGTCGACTACTCGGGCTATGAAATCAGCGCAGATTTTTATGATTTCGCCTATCAGGAACTGGGTGATTCGTTAACTTCTCCGGATGTTTATAGCTGGAAAGCCGGCGAGTTACGCGTGAACTAACAATCCACATATACATTAAAAGCTGATAATCGTGAGGATAGGGTAGCAGCAGATAGCGCTACCCACCTTACATTAGAGAGCGCATGTCTGAAATTCATGATGCAAAGGTCATAACCTCTGCGTAGAGCCACTGTCGTTTTTTACGTGTACGTTGAACACTGCAATAGAATATTTATCTATACCCATATTTAATAATCAAAAACACGGAGGACTTACTACTAAAATTATTTAACCTTACCTCTGCTTAATTAAAAATAAAAATCAGCTTGTTTTGGTGAT
>NZ_JAKCNS010000045.1 GCF_021440345.1 Kluyvera intermedia | reverse complement strand
GCGATTCTGCCGCCAGAGCGCGGGGGTGCAGGGGGCGGCGGCGATTGGCCGCCCCTTGCGCGCTCCTTGCGCCATTCAGCTTATAGGGCAAGAGATAAATCAGGAGCGCAACCGGCTGGAAAGCTGAATGGAATACTGCTTAAGCGCCGTGCATTAGGCCTAGCTGCCCCATTATTTACCGCAATTCCCCCACCAAAACAGCCCGCGAAATCCCACGCCACAACTATCCTTTGCCGCTTTTTTTCTAAAAACGAAATGGAATTAACAAGCACTTTTAATTCCTTTATCAACCCCCCTTTGCCACGAAATACTGCCCACATAACAAGACATGGGAGCAGGACATTATGGCTATCGCATCGCGTTTCACCCTTATCGCCGCTACGCTGGCGCTGTTGACTTTCCAGGCGCAGGCCGTGGACGTCACTATTGCGTATCAAACCTCCGCAGAACCGGCCAAAGTGGCCCAGGCGGATAAAACCTTCGAAAAATTAAGCGGTGCAAAACCGGACTGGCGCAAGTTTGATAGCGGCGCCAGCATCGTGCGGGCGCTGGCCTCTGGCGACGTACAGATTGGCAACCTCGGCTCAAGCCCGCTGGCGGTCGCCGCCAGCCAACAGGTGCCGATTGAAGTGTTCCTGCTGGCCTCACAGCTCGGCAACTCCGAAGCGCTGGTGGTGAAAAAAGCCATTACCAAACCGGAAGACCTGATCGGTAAACGTATTGCCGTACCGTTTATCTCCACCACCCACTACAGCCTGCTGGCGGCGCTCAAGCATTGGGGCATCAAGCCGGGTCAGGTGCAGATTCTGAACCTCCAGCCGCCGGCGATTATTGCCGCCTGGCAGCGCGGTGACATTGATGGCGCCTACGTATGGGCACCGGCCGTCAACGAGTTGGAAAAAGACGGCACCGTGCTGACCGATTCGGCGAAAGTGGGCGAGTGGGGCGCGCCGACCCTTGATGTATGGGTGGTGCGTAAAGACTTTGCCGAGAAACATCCTGAGGTGGTGAAAGCCTTTGCCAAAAGCGCGATTGACGCCCAGCGCGGCTATATCGATAACCCGGATAAATGGTTGGCCCAGCCGGAGAACATCAGCAAGCTGTCGCGGCTGAGCGGCGTCCCGGAATCTGACGTGCCGGGGCTGGTGAAAGGCAATACCTATCTGACCGCTGAGCAGCAGGCGCAGGCGCTGAATGGCCCGGTTAACAAGGCGATTGTCGATACCGCGCAGTTCCTCAAAGAACAGGGCAAAGTGCCGAACGTGGCGACGGACTACAGCCAGTACGTTACCGACCGTTTCGTGAAGTAAGGGGGCTGTGATGCTGCGAATCTCGCATCTTTCCGCTGATTACGGCGGTAAACCGGCGCTGGCGGATATCAATCTTACCGTCGACAGCGGCGAGCTGTTGGTGGTGCTGGGGCCGTCCGGCTGTGGCAAAACCACGCTGCTGAACCTGATTGCCGGATTTGTGCCTTATCAGCACGGCAGCATCACCCTGGATGGCAAGCGCGTGGATGGGCCGGGCGCTGACCGCGGCGTGGTCTTTCAAAATGAAGGGCTGCTGCCGTGGCGCAACGTACAGGACAACGTGGCGCTGGGATTACAGCTGGCCGGTGTCAGCAAGGCTGAGCGCCGGGAAACTGCCGCGCAGATGCTGAAAAAAGTCGGCCTTGAAGGGGCGGAAAAGCGCTTTATCTGGCAGCTTTCCGGCGGCCAGCGTCAGCGCGTTGGCATCGCCCGCGCGCTGGCGGCCAACCCGCAGCTGTTGCTGCTGGATGAACCGTTTGGCGCTCTTGACGCCTTCACCCGCGAACAGATGCAGACTCTGCTGCTCAAGCTGTGGCATGAGACCGGTAAAAAGGTGCTGCTGATTACCCACGATATTGAAGAAGCGATTTTTATGGCCACCGAACTGGTGCTGCTGTCACCGGGCCCGGGCCGCGTGCTGGAACGTTTGCCGCTCGATTTTGGCCGGCGTTTTGTCGCCGGAGAAGCGTGCCGCAGCATTAAGTCCGACCCGCGTTTTATTGAACAGCGCGAGTACGTATTAAGCCGGGTGTTTGAGCAACGGGAGGCCTTCTCATGAGCGTGGTGATTAACGATAAACCGCGTCAGCGCGCGCTAAAGCTGCGCTGGCCTTTCTCTCGTCATTTGACGCTGAGCTTAACCACCCTGGCGGTGCTGCTGGCTATCTGGTGGGCGGTGGCCGCCGCACAGTGGATTAGCCCGCTGTTTCTGCCGCCTCCTGGGCAGGTTCTGCAAAAACTGATTACCATCGCCAGCCCGCAGGGCTTTATGGACGCCACGCTGTGGCAGCATCTGGCGGCAAGTCTGGCGCGCATTGTGGTGGCGCTGCTGGCGGCAACAATTATCGGCATCCCGGTGGGGATCGCCATGGGCCTGAGCCCAACGGTGCGCGGGATCCTTGACCCGCTCATCGAACTGTACCGCCCGGTACCACCGTTGGCCTATTTGCCGCTGATGGTTATCTGGTTTGGCATTGGCGAAACCTCAAAAGTATTGCTGATTTATCTGGCGATTTTCGCACCGGTGGCGATGTCGGCGCTGGCTGGCGTGAAGAGCGCTCAGCAGGTGCGCATTCGCGCGGCGCAGTCGCTGGGCGCTAGCCGGACGCAGGTACTGTGGCTGGTGATTTTGCCGGGCGCACTGCCGGAAATTTTAACCGGGCTGCGCATTGGTTTAGGCGTGGGCTGGTCAACGCTGGTGGCCGCCGAGCTTATCGCCGCCACCCGAGGTCTAGGTTTTATGGTGCAATCCGCCGGGGAATTTTTGGCCACTGACGTGGTGCTGGCAGGGATTGCGGTGATTGCGATTATCGCTTTCGGTCTGGAATTAGGGCTACGTGCGCTCCAGCGCCGTCTGACCCCCTGGCATGGAGAAGTACAATGAGTGAACGTCTGGCTATTACCCCGCTGGGGCCGTACATTGGCGCGCAAATTTCCGGGGCGGATTTAACCCGCCCGCTGAGCGATAACCAGTTTGAGCAGCTGTACCATGCGGTGCTGCGCCACCAGGTGGTGTTCCTGCGCGAGCAGTTGATTACCCCCGAGCAGCAGCGCGAGCTGGCGCGCCGCTTTGGCGACCTGCATATCCACCCGGTCTATCCGCATGCGCCGGGCGTGGAAGAGATTATCGTGCTGGATACCCACGACAACAATCCGCCGGATAACGACAACTGGCATACCGATGTCACCTTTATCGATACGCCGCCAGCGGGGGCGATTCTGGCCGCCAAAGAGCTGCCGTCAACCGGCGGCGATACGCTGTGGACCAGCGGAATTGCCGCCTACGAGGCGCTCTCCGCACCGTTTAAAGCACTGCTTGGCGGCCTGCACGCCGAGCACGATTTCCGTAAATCATTCCAGGAATATAAGTACCGTAAAACGGAAGAAGAGCATCAGCGCTGGCTGGAGGCGGTGGCGAAGAACCCGCCGCTGCTGCATCCGGTGGTGCGCACGCATCCGGTGAGCGGCAAGCAGGCGCTGTTTGTGAACGAGGGTTTCACCACCCGAATTGTGGACGTGAGCGAGAAAGAGAGCGAGGCGCTGCTGAGTTTCCTGTTCGCCCACGTCACCAAACCGGAGTTCCAGGTGCGCTGGCGCTGGCAGCCGAACGATGTGGCTATCTGGGATAACCGGGTGACACAGCACTATGCGAATGCCGATTATCTGCCGCAGCGGCGCATTATGCACCGGGCGACGATCCTCGGGGATAAACCTTTTTACCGCGCATCATAATGATGATTCCCTCTCCCAAATCGGGAGAGGGAAAAGCACCGCTATGCTGACTTTGCCTCGCCAAGGTGCGCGCCAATATAGCGCTGATAGCGATTGGCCTTCAGATAGGTTAAGTCCACCAGTACCAGCCCATCCACGCAGTGATTGAAATCCGGATCGCTGCCAAAGTCGATGAACTGCACGCCGCCCGGTTCGCACACTTCGGAATACTGCTTATACAGCGGAGGAATGCCGCAGCCGAGGTTGCCGAGCAGCGATTTCAGTCGCGTGAGATCTTCGCTGTAATCCTCGCCGCCAAACTGCGCGAGTACGTCGGGCAACGACGCCGGGTATGGGCGACGTGATTCCGCCAGCGGGTGGCTGGCCGGGAACCACAGACGATAAAAGGCGACCAGCAGATCCCGCGCCGCAGGGGGCAGACCGCCGGAGATCGACACCGGGCCAAAAAGGTAGCGATAGTGCGGGTAGCGCGCCAGGTAGGCACCAATCCCGGACCACAGATAATCCAGCCCGCGTCGTCCCCAATAGCGCGGCTGAATAAAGCTGCGCCCCAGCTCAATGCCGTGCTGGAGAACATCGTCCATACGTTCATCGTAGTGGAACAGGCTGTAGCTATAAATGCCGTCCAGCCCGCGCTTTTCCAGCTGCATGGCGGTCGGCATAAAGCGGTAGGCGCCGACAATTTCCAGCTCCTCTTCATCCCATAAAATCAGATGCAGGTAGTCATCATCGTAGCCGTCAACGTCGCGGCGTTTACCGCTGCCTTCACCTACCGCGCGGAAAGCAATTTCGCGCAGACGTCCTAGCTCCCTGAGCAGAGGCGCATCGTCCTGACCGTTACGTTGCCACAGATAGATGGATTTACCATCCGCCGTGCGTCCCAGACATTCGGCCTGACTCAGTTCGCGCTTGACCAGCGCGCGCGGTTCAGGCCGGGCAATAGCGCTTTCGGTTCTGAAGACGCCGGGCAAATTTTTACCGAGTAGCTGCACATGACGATAGCATTTATCGGTCATTTCGCGGGGCGTGGCCTGCGGATTAAACCATGCCGACCAGGCAATCTGCTGGCCGATATTCACCGGCAGGCTGCCGTTGCGGCGGCGGAACATTTGCTGCATCAATAACAACAGTGGCAGGTTGGGCGACACCAGCGTACTGGCGTAAAACAGGGCGCTGTTGCGCGCGTCAATCCATGCGGGCAGCAGCGGGGCGCGATATTTGGCGGCCAGTTTAATAAAGCCAGAGTGCCATTTTTTATCGCGAATGCCGCGCCGTGTGAGCCGTGAGACTTCACCCGCGGGGAAGAAGATCAGCACGCCGCCGTTTTGCAGCTGCCGGTCCATTTGCTGGAGCGCCGATTTGGCGGTGCGGCCATTGATGTTATCGACGGGGATAAACAGGGAGCTCAGCGGTTCAAGGTGGGTCAGCATGCGGTTGGTGACGACTTTCACGTCGCGGCGCACACGGGAGACGGCGTAGAGTAAAGCCAGCCCGTCGAGAGTACCGGTGGGGTGGTTGGCAATGATGACCAGCGGGCCCTGTTCGGGGATTTGTTCCAGGCTTTGCACTGCCACATCGCAGTGAATGTTCAGATGCTCCAGTACCTGTTCGACCGCATCAAGCCCCTTCAGGTGGCGGTGACGTGCCGCAAATTGTTGAAACTCTTCTTCATGCAGCAGCTTTTTGAGTACTTTCTTTTGCCAGGGGGCGGGCCTCGCCTGAGGCCACAGGTCGTCGATGACGTTGTCGAGACTAAACATAGCGGCTCCTCCTCTGTCCTGTGTTTTGACAGTAGAAGGGGGAGATGTCGGTTATATGGCGGTTTGGTGACGTTTTGCGAAAGAGAACAACGCCCCGCGAGTGCAGGGCGTTGAGAGGCGATTAGCGCAGGATTTTTTTCTCAGCCAAATCGAGGGCGAAGTAGCTGAAGATGAGGTCAGCGCCCGCGCGTTTGATGGCACCAAGGCTTTCCAGCACCACTTTCTCTTCATCAATGGCACCGGCCTGAGCGGCGAATTTGATCATCGCGTACTCACCGCTGACCTGATAAGCGCCAATCGGCAGTTCGGTGCGTTCGCGGATGTCGCGCAGGATATCCAGATACGCGCCGGCAGGTTTTACCATCAGGCAATCTGCGCCCTGAGCTTCGTCCAGCAGCGACTCGCGAATCGCTTCGCGGCGGTTCATCGGGTTCATCTGATAGGTTTTACGGTCACCTTTCAGCGCCGTCCCTGCCGCTTCACGGAACGGGCCGTAGAAGGAGGAGGCGAACTTGGTGGAGTAGGACATGATCGCGGTGTCGGTGAATCCGGCGGCGTCCAGCGCCTGGCGAATCGCCTGCACCTGACCGTCCATGGCAGCGGAAGGCGCGATGAAGTCAGCACCGGCGGCAGCGGCAACCACCGCTTGCTTGCCAAGGTTAGCCAGCGTCAGATCGTTATCGACGCCGTGATCGCACAGCACGCCGCAGTGGCCGTGAGAGGTGTATTCGCAGAAACAGGTATCGGACATGACGATCATTTCCGGTACGGTTTGTTTGCAGATACGGGACATACGCGCCACCAGGCCGTCTTCTTTCCAGGCATCGCTGCCGGTGTCATCGGTATGGTGGGAGATGCCAAAGGTCATCACCGAGCGGATACCGGCGTTAGCGATGCGTTCAATTTCGCGTGCCAGATGTTTTTCTGGAATACGCATCACGCCAGGCATGGCTTCGATGGCTTTGTAATCGTTGATTTCTTCTTCAACAAAGATCGGCAACACCAGGTCGTTTAAGCTCAGTGTTGTCTCTTCAAACATAGCGCGCAGCGCAGGGGATTTGCGCAGGCGACGGGGGCGATGGAGTAAGTCTGTCATGGTATGCCTGATGTTTGTGAAACAAGGGGCACTATTGTAACTGAATCATGGGGCGAATGTTTTACTAAAGTGGTGCTTAAAGAGGTACCTCCGTGGTCAGAGGATCGGGTATCAGGAAATTCTTGAATAATATGATCTGTTATTAATAATTGAGACTTATTATTTGACGTGAATATATATTCATTTTTTAATTTTATTTTTAGATGTTTTATTTATTAATTTTTATTAACGCTTTTTGCGAGGTTTTTACTGTATTTGGAGAAGATTTTTTTTATGATGTCGCGCTGGTTCATTTGTGAACCTTAAACATACAGCGTGGTTTTCTACCTGTGTTTCTATTGACATGACGCCAGTCATGGGGATTTTTTTTTGCACGGATTGCATAATATGCCTTATTTGAGTAAACCGCTCGACGAGTTTATTACTCTTGATAAACATCTGAATCTCCTTGGAATAAGATTCAAGATATCTCCGGGTCAGATAGTGCTTTCTGACCATCTTGTACAGCGCGAGATGACCGTTGTGCTGCAAAAAGGAACGGTATCTATACGTCGCGAGAACCAAAAAATCCTGTTGGGTTTGGTTCAGGGGCCGATGATTTTCGGCCTGGGAGCCGCGGCGAGCAAGGTTCACAATGAGTACACGTTGACGGCAGAAACCGATTGCTGCGGGTACTACCTCCCGGCCAAAGACAGTCTGCAATGCCTTGAGCAAAACCAGCTTTGGCGTGAAGCATTTTATTGGATGACCTGGCAAATTCGCCTATTGGAGCTGCGTGACCAACAGCTGGTTGGCACTAATCACTATCAGCAGATTCGCTCAACGTTATTCATGATGATGTCGTGGGATGAAAATATACGCGGACATATTGGCGTCTTGAATTATATACAGCAACGAACGGGAATCTCACGTTCAGTTATTGCCGAGGTACTTTCTGCGCTGCGAAAAGGTGATTATATTCAAATGGAAAAAGGCAAACTCGTCGGGGTGACGCGTTTGCCTTCTGAATATTAAGAGGCAGGGATTACGGCGGCTTTGTTGCCACTGAGCTCAGTCACCAGATCGTTGATTCCGTCACTCATATTGACGAAGCGAGTCAATGGGGAGCGGGTAATGACCACAAATGCGCCAACATTAGACTGCGGGATCATCGCCATATAGGTAATAAAGCCGCCGCCGCCGCCGGTTTTCTGAATAATTCCCGGACGGCCATTTTTCGGTGCCATATAAACCCAACCCAGACCCAGCGCATCCGCACGACCCGGCACGTCCATGCCGATTACGCGGGTGAGCTGGCTGCGTTTATAGACCAGCGTTTGCATGCGATCGGCCTGATTGCTGCGATGGTAGAAATCAGAAGAGAGATACTGCTGCATCCAGCGCATCATATCGCCCGGCGTCGAGTAAACCCCACCGCTGCCCATCGCGGCGAGAGTGTTATTACACGGGCTTGCCCCTTTCTCGGCAATCATCAGGCGTCCACACTGATCGGGTGATGGCGTAAAGGTGGTGTCCTTCATCCCCAGCGGGCGGGTTATCTGTTCTTCAAAAAGCTGCGGATAAGGTTTGCCAGCGGCATTGCCCAGCGCATCGGCAAGCAGATCGAACGCCAGATTGGAGTAGCTGGCCTGTGACCCTGGAGCGGCATGCAGTTTTGCCGTCGACAGGTAGTTCCAGCGCTGAGACTGCGTTGGCCAGACGAAGACCGGGCGATGCGCGGCACCGCCGGGCTGTTCGCGCGGCAGGGAGCTGGTGTGGGTCGCCAGGTTCACCAACGTAATCGGCGTGCCGTTGTACGACGGTACGCTGGCCCCGGAAGGCGCATATTTACTCAGCGGATCGTTGAGTTTGACGACGCCCTGGTCGAGCAGTTTCACCAGCATTTCGCTGGTCATCAGCTTGCTCAAAGAGGCGATACGGATAACCGAATCGAGCTGCGGGTGGACATTGTTGCCCGGACGGGTTTCGCCAAAGCTGCGGAATACCCGTTGATTACCATCAATGACCACTAGCGCCATCCCGGTAGCACCGCTTCCGTAAAAGATATGGTTGGCATAGCGGTCGGCGATATCGGACGCAAACGCCGGGCTGGTAATAGGCTGTGCAGCCTGCACCGAGGTCAATGACGCCACGCAGAGCGCGGCAGAAAAAAGCAGACTACGTTTCAATGGAGGCATCCATGAATTGAAATGGGGAAGTAATGCGTATTTATACTAAAAATACAACGAATCGGCACCTGGCGCAGCGCCATTAAACGCTATGATAGCGGGAAAAACGTAACCGGGCGTAAATGCGGAGATTATTCATCAAGCCAATGACACGCTTTTGTGATCCAGCGCGTATCATACCGACGGCGACGACCCAGCGAACTCTGTCGGGATTTTCCGGTCTGACTCCCCAGAAACATTGCCTAATACCTCTTTACGGTAATAATTCACCCGAGCGGTATTCTGTGGTCACAGCATAAAACAAAACCATAAGAAGTTAGCAGGAGAGCACTATGTTTAAGTCTTTTTTCCCAAAGCCAGGGCCATTTTTTCTCTCGGCGTTTATTTGGGCACTTATCGCTGTCATTTTCTGGCAGGCTGGCGGCGGCGATTGGCTATTGCGCATTGTCGGCGCGTCCCAGGATGTCCCAATCAGCGCCGCCCGCTTTTGGTCGCTGAACTATCTGGTTTTTTATGCTTATTATCTGATTTTCGTCGCGCTGTTTGCCGGGTATTGGTTTATCCGTAGCCCGCATCGCTGGCAGTATTGGTCAATCCTGGGCACCGCGCTGATTATCTTTGTCACCTGGTTTATGGTCGAAGTCGGGGTGGCGGTTAACGCCTGGTATGCGCCGTTCTATGATCTGATCCAGACTGCGCTGGCTTCGCCGAACAAGGTCTCGATAAACCAGTTCTACCAGGAAATCGGCATCTTCCTCGGTATCGCGCTGATTGCCGTAGTCATTGGTGTGCTGAATAATTTCTTCGTCAGCCACTACGTTTTCCGCTGGCGTACGGCGATGAACGAACACTATACAGAGCACTGGCAGCATCTGCGCCATATTGAAGGGGCCGCTCAGCGTGTGCAGGAAGACACTATGCGTTTTGCGTCTACCCTGGAAGATATGGGCACCAGCTTTATTAACGCTATTATGACCCTTATTGCGTTTCTGCCGGTGCTGGTCTCGCTCTCTGCACACGTGCCTAATTTGCCGATCATCGGCCACGTTCCTTATGGTCTGGTGATTGCGGCAATCGTCTGGTCGCTGATGGGCACCGGGATGCTGGCGGTGGTGGGGATTAAACTGCCGGGACTGAATTTTAAAAATCAGCGTGTTGAAGCCGCCTATCGTAAAGAGTTGGTCTATGGCGAAGATGACGCAAGCCGCGCCACGCCGCCGACGTTACGTGAACTGTTCAGCGCGGTGCGCCAGAACTATTTCCGCCTCTATTTCCATTACATGTATTTCAACATTGCCCGTATTTTGTATCTGCAGGTGGATAACGTTTTCGGCTTGTTCCTGCTGTTTCCATCGATTGTTGCCGGTACCATTACGCTTGGCCTGATGACGCAGATAACCAACGTCTTCGGTCAGGTACGCGGATCTTTCCAGTATTTGATTAGCTCCTGGACCACCCTGGTGGAACTGATGTCCATCTACAAACGTCTGCGTAGCTTCGAACGTGAACTGGATAATAAAGATCTGCAAGATGAAGTCGTTCAGCCGCAGAGCTAAGCGACAACCGTTTATTTTTATTAAGGATTGCTCATGGCGATGGCCATAACCCGTTATCGTGCTTTACCCCTTACCTTGTTGGCTGGCGCACTGCTGAGCGCTTGTACCAGCCAGCAAGCCCCACAGATGAAAGCGGGGGAGAAGCCGGTGGATGTGGCAAGCGTCGTACGGCAAAAAATGCCTGCCAGCGTCAAAGACAGAGATGCCTGGGCGCAGGCGCTGGCTAAAACCTTCGAAAGCCAGAAGCTGGCGCCCACCGAGGAGAATATCTGCTCGGTGCTGGCGGTGGCGCAGCAGGAGTCGAACTATCAGGCTGATCCGGCGGTGCCGGGGTTGAGCAAAATCGCCTGGCAGGAGATTGACCGCCGCGCTGAAAAGATGCATATCCCGGTCTTTCTGGTCCACACCGCGCTGAAAATCAACTCACCGAACGGCAAAAGCTACAGCGATCGTCTGGATAACGTGAAAACCGAAAAACAGCTGAGCGCCATTTTTGACGACTTTATCGGCATGGTGCCGATGGGGCAGAAGCTGTTTGGTTCACTGAACCCGGTGCATACCGGCGGGCCGATGCAGGTGAGCATTGCCTTCGCCGAAGGGCATCAGGACAACTATCCGTGGAAAATGGATGGCACCGTGCGCCAGGAAGTATTCACCCTGCGCGGCGGGCTGTGGTTTGGCACCTATCATCTGCTCAACTATCCGGCCAATTATACCGCGCCGATATACCGCTTCGCCGACTTTAACGCCGGCTGGTACGCCAGCCGCAACGCTGCGTTCCAGTATGCGGTGAGCAAAGCAACCGGCGTGAAGCTGGCGCTGGATGGCGACGTGGTGCTTTACGGCAGCGATGAGCCGGGCACTACCGAAAAGGCAGTCAGAAAGCTGGCGGATAAACTTTCGCTCAGCAATAGCGAGATCCATACCCAGCTGCGTAAAGGTGACAGCCAGGCGTTTGAAACCACGGCGTTATACAAAGGCGTTTATAAAATTGCTGAGCAGAAGGCGGGTAAGGCGCTTGCCAGAGAGATGCTGCCAGGGATTCAATTAGAAAGCCCGAAAATCACCCGCAAATTAACCACCGCGTGGTTTGCGAAACGGGTTGATGAGCGTCGGGCCAAGTGTATGGCTATCAATTAATCGTGATGCCGCAGGCGGCGCACCAGCGAGACGATACCAAGAATTGCGCAGCCTGCCAGGAACGGCACAACTCCAAACAGCGTACCCACGCCTAAGCCAATCTCAACGTGCGGGCGACCACTGTCCTGCATTTTCATCAGATACTCATAAATCCCCGGCGCGTGCGCGACCAGAGATAACAACTGCGCGCCTACTGAAAAGCACAGCAGGACGAACAGAGCGTAGGCCAGGTTGCCAGAGGTGGAGGGAGCCCTCTTTTTGCCGCTGAATATGCGCTTTGATAAGGTGAAATCTGTCATTGAGACCTCCAGATAACGTGATTGCAGACGATTTCGTAGTACAGAAGGAGTGTGGCAGCAGAAGGGGATTGTCAATATCGGATTTATGCTAAATTTTGAGCAGGAATTGTCCTGGTTTGTCGCGTCTGATTGGCCTGCATTGAGCCTGGTTATGCGTTCATTCGCGAATCTTTTTAACCGCCGTGATTTGTTGTTTACCCCACAGACGCCGCCGAGGGTTTATGGCATCATCATTTTTTTCTACTGGAGCCGCTATGAACCTGCCTGCAAAAATTCGCCGCGATTGGCACTATTATGCGTTTGCGATTGGTTTGATTTTTATTCTTAACGGGATTGTGGGTCTGCTAGGGTTCGAAGCAAAAGGCTGGCAAACCTATGCGGTGGGGATGGTGACCTGGGTGATTAGCTTCTGGCTGGCGGGGTTTATCATTCGTCGTCGGGAAGACGATTAATTTTCGGGGAAGTACCCGGCATCGCCAGGCGAGGCCGGGCTACAGGGCCAGTCAGCCTGATAGCGCGATGCTGTTCAGGCCGACGATTCCCTGTCTCAATCTTAGCCGTTCATCGAAGTCTTCAGCGCTTTATCAGCCTGATGACGCTCCAGCGCCAGTTCAATCAGTCGGGTAATCAGAGACGTGTAATCCAGACCGCTGGCCTGCCACAGTTTTGGATACATGCTGATGTTGGTGAAGCCCGGCAGCGTGTTGATTTCATTAATCACGACGTCATTATCGGCGGTCAGGAACACGTCAACGCGCGCCATACCGCTACAGCCCAGCGTCTGATAGGCATCTACGGCAACCTGACGAATTTTGTCGTTCACCTCGGCGGAGATGGCCGCAGGAACAACGACTTTCGCCCCGTTATCATCGATGTATTTGGTGTCATAAGCGTAGAACTCGCTGTTCAACACAATTTCGCCACAGGTGCTGGCCTGCGGGAAGTCGTTGCCCAGCACCGCGCATTCAATCTCACGGCCTTTAATTCCCTGTTCGACAACAACTTTATGGTCAAACTCAAACGCCAGCGCTACGGCTTGCTGATACTGAGCAGCATCGTTAACTTTGCTGACGCCAACGGAAGAGCCCTGGTTGGCCGGTTTAACAAACATCGGCAGACCGAGCTTAGCTTTGAGCTCATCAAAGGTGAAGCTGTCGCGGTTGCGGCGCGTCAGGGTGACGAAAGGCGCAATGGCAAGCCCGGCGTCGCGCAGCAGGCGCTTGGTCACGTCTTTATCCATGCAGGCGGCGGAGCCTAATACGTCAGAACCGACGAACGGCAGATTGGCCATGCGCAGCATGCCCTGCAGAGAGCCATCTTCACCCAGCGTGCCGTGGACAATAGGGAAAATCACGTCAATGGCGTCCAGC
The DNA here is from genome assembly GCF_021440345.1 of Kluyvera intermedia. GTDB lineage: Bacteria > Pseudomonadota > Gammaproteobacteria > Enterobacterales > Enterobacteriaceae > Kluyvera > Kluyvera intermedia_A. The sequence goes on along the minus strand of NZ_JAKCNS010000045.1, from coordinate 3,455 downwards.
GGCTGGCCGCTGGCAGCGTCGATCATCTGATGATGTTCTTTGCCCGGAATGTGGGCCAACGTGGTGTCTGAAGGGCGCAGGGCGATACGGGCAGGATCCTGGGCGTTTAACAGATAGTTCTGCGCATCGCTGATATGCCATTGCCCCTGCTTATCAATGCCTAATAGCACTACGTCGAAGCGCGTCTTATCAATGGCTTCTACGATATTTTTTGCCGACTGTAAGGAGACTTCGTGCTCCGCTGATTTACCACCAAAAACAATGCCAACCCGCAACTTCGCCATTTCTAATTCCATCCGTTCCAAACGCAAAACACATAACATACCACGGGCATGGTAGGGCATCTGCCTTTTCAATCCCGCATGGCACGAATAACCCGTACAGTGTAAGCATAACTCACTGTCAGATGGCTATTTTATCGTGATATATGTCACACAAATTGCTTATGTGACTAATAAAATCCTGAAATAATCGATTAAGCATCTCTGACAATACTGAGAGAAAGCCAACTTGCTAACCTGTCTACTTGTTCCCGTAAACTGAATGAATACGCGTAGTGATGGAATCCTGGAAGGTTAACCTTATTTCCGTTTGGCTCGGCTGCTTTTTTACTGGCCTGGCGATCAGCCAAATTTTGCCGTTTTTACCGCTGTACGTTGCGCAGCTGGGGGTGACATCGCATGAGTCGCTCTCGATGTGGTCCGGGTTAACCTTCAGCGTGACCTTCCTGGTATCGGCAATTGTCTCGCCAATGTGGGGCAGTCTCGCCGATCGCAAAGGGCGAAAGTTGATGCTACTGCGCGCCTCCCTGGGGATGGCGATTGCCATTCTGCTGCAGGCCTTTGCTACCAACGTCTGGCAGCTATTTATTCTGCGCGCGGTGATGGGCTTAACTTCAGGCTATATTCCCAATGCGATGGCGCTGGTGGCCTCGCAGGTGCCGCGTGAACGTAGCGGTTGGGCGCTCAGTACGCTGTCGACGGCGCAAATTACCGGGGTGATTGGCGGGCCGCTGCTCGGCGGTTTTCTCGCTGACCACGTGGGTCTGCGGATGGTCTTTTATATCACCGCGTTCCTGCTGTTGGTGAGCTTCCTCGTGACGCTCTTTTTGATTAAGGAAGGGCCGCGTCCGCAGTTCAATAAAGGCGAGAAGCTCAGTGGTAAAGCGGTGTTTGCCTCGCTGCCGTATCCGGGGCTGGTGATAAGCCTGTTTGTCACCACCATGGTTATCCAGCTTTGTAATGGCTCGATAAGCCCAATCCTGGCGTTATTTATTAAATCGATGTCGCCGGATAGCGGCAATATCGCGTTCCTGAGCGGGATGATTGCCGCCGTCCCCGGCGTATCGGCGCTCATTTCCGCGCCGCGTTTGGGCAAACTCGGTGACCGCATCGGCACCGCGCGTATTTTATTGGGGACGTTAATTTTTGCGGTGGTGCTCTTTTTTGCCATGTCATTTGTCACCACCCCGCTACAGCTTGGCATTCTGCGCTTTATTTTAGGTTTTGCCGACGGCGCAATGTTGCCCGCAGTGCAGACGCTGCTGCTGAAATATATTAGTGAGCTCGTCACCGGGCGCATTTTTGGCTATAAGCATTCTGATACAATACCCGACATAAAGTATTCACTTGTAGGGTAGTAAATGAAAGCATATCTGTATTCTCGCATCTCAACACTCCAGCAGGTTGCCGGTTTCGGAATTGCCAGGCAGGTTAAGACTGTACAGGATTTTCTTTCTTATGCTGTGCTGGATGAAAAGTTAGGTTATCAGTTAGACCCTGATGACTTTGAACTACTGGAAAGTGATTTAGGTAAGAGTGCTTTTCATGGTCGTAACTGGTTGCCGGGTGCGTCTCTTGGTAACTTCTATAAAGATGTAATGGAACGTCGTATAACAAGCGGAGTGCTTATTGTAGAGAACATTGATAGGCTGACAAGGTTATCTCAGTATAACGCCTTGGAGAAGCTTATAGGGCTTATCAACAGGGGGATTGACATCATAGAGGTAGAGACGGGTATGGCTTTTAGTGCTCGTATCCCTGATTCAGTAACTATGCTGAACATCTCTGTTACTCGTGCTCACCAGGAGTCTAAGCGTAAAAGTAACATGGCTACCAAGTCATGGAAGAATCGCATAGATAACTTAGTGAAGGATGGAAAAGATAACAGAGGTGTGTTACCTGCTTGGTTATCGTTAGTCGATGGAAAATATGTAGTTGATGAAGGTTTCACTACTATTACAACGTTAATTCATCAGTTGTATTCATCCGGTTTGGGTGGTTCTACTATTGTACGAAAGTTGAATGCTGAAGGATTAACAAACTTTGGTAAGAAATGGACTACTGTTTCTGTTCATCGCGTATTACGTGATCGGCGTTTGATTGGAACTATGACAGTAGGAAAGTATAGAAGTAGTGGTGTAGTAGAAGTATATGATAATGTTTATCCTTGTGTAATTGATTTGGTCTTGTTTAACACTGTACAGACGATGCTTGATAGTAGTGACTCAACAAACAAGCAGAGAACAACTAAACGAATGAGAAATATTTTTCGTGGATTGGCTCGTTGTCCTGTTTGTGGTGAAGCATTTATATGTGATGTGAATGGACGTAAACGACTTTACTACATGTGTGGTGGTAGGCGTCATTTAAAAAATGAAACGTGCAAGGGATTTGTTTACGGTCCAGTAGAAAAAACTTTATTAAAGTATTTGAAAGGTATTGATTGGGCGAAGGTCTATTCAATTGATACTGATATGTCTGTTATCAATAAATTGCGTAATAAGTTAGTGTTGATTGAAACTACTATAAGTGAATTAGAGAGTGAATTAAAAGATGCTGAGGATGATTCAGTATTAGCATTGGTGCGTGTTATCAAGAAGCGTAAGGCGGAACGAGATAGTATCAACCAGGAGTTAGCTGGATTATCAAAAGAAGTAAGTTCAGTAGATGTATCATTTGATCTGAATAATGTATGTGATCAGACTAACATTGAACTGCGGCAATCTGCAAACGTAGAGTTAAGGAAGGTAGTTAAGAGTATACTACTACGCAGGGTTGATAATGTTGTGGTCTGTATCCTCAACTACTACACAGACATTGCAATGCACTATCTCGTCATTGATGTTAGTAGTGGTGAGTTAATCAACTTTGCCAGTGTTGATAATTCTCTTGTTGTTCGAACAAACTTGATGGACGTGAATCTGATTACTGGTGAAAAAACTATTTACGCTGAACGTGCTAACGAGTGGGATCAGATAGTTTGGGATACTCTTGAAGAAGTGTTTGGTGCTGCGTTCAAACGTGCTAATTCTATAATAGAAGAACGTAATCAAGTGTAGTAGTTTCTCGTTTTAATTTTAAAATTGGCCTCGTGTACGCTCGTATGCGGGGCATCACATTCCCGATCTGGAAATTAGTTAGCCTGCTATCTTTGTTCTGATAGTAGGATAGTTA
>NZ_JAKCNS010000044.1 GCF_021440345.1 Kluyvera intermedia | reverse complement strand
AGATGGAGGGTCAAGATCACACTGGAGTGGCGCAGAACGTTCCAGGGAAGTATGGCCGCGCGAAATGGATAAAAATGTTATCCACAGAAACGGTGCACAACCTTGTGGGTAATAGGCCGAAAAGCCGTTGATTACTGGGGAATTGACCGATTGGTCAAGGGCGCAGCAGGTGCCAGCGCCCGATAGGATGTGTTGGTCTCGCCTACCAGCTTAATGCCCGTACCAGCGATAAATCCCAGGCGGTTGCAAACAGCGAAACGAACACAATAATGTTTACAGCCGTCTCGATTCTCTTTTCCATTTTGATTCTCCCTATGTCGGTACAACCATTAAACATGGAAAACCTTAATGATTTATTCCACACATCGCGATTAGAGCGTCACACTGTAGCGAACGAAATCATCGGCAGCGACAAACTCATCATAAAGCTTACGAGCAGGATTATGAATACGAGTATGCCAGTAGAAACGCGACCATCCCTGCTCTTTCGCTTCCGTTAGCACGAATTGTATTAGCTGGCGAGCAACACCCTTACCGCGAAACGCCGGGTCGACATACAGATCTTCCAGATAGCAGATAGGTGCCGTCACCCAGGTGCCCTCATGAAGCACGCACAGCGCAAAACCTGCCACCACGCCATCGACAACCGCCACCCGGCAAAACATAGATGAGGCCGGATCGTGGATTCGTTTCCAGGTATATTCCGTAACATTATCCGGAATCTGGCTCTCATAAAAGGCCGTGTATCCTTGCCATAGCGCTAACCACTGTGCCTTATCTTCAGCCTGGATAGAACGAAAAATCACGCTCACGTCATCACCTTATTAGGTTAATTGATAGTACTTATCGACGGTAATCCGGGGAGGTATCTGCGGCGTATCATTCATTTGTAGCAAATCGATCTCGATGGCGTTACAGATAGCATCCAGCGGCAAATCATTATTTTCCATACCGAAGGGTTCTTCAAGCTCTTCCGCCAGCGTATCTAACGAGATAAAGGTGTACGAAATCAGCACCGAGATAAAGGGCGTCATGTAGTGCAGATCCACCACCAGGGCAAATGGCAGCATGATGCAGAACAGATACACGGTACGGTGCAGAATCAATGAATAGGCGAACGGTACCGGCGTATTGGCGATACGTTCACAGCCCGCGAGCACAATCGACATGTCATTCAGGCGGATATTTAAGCTGTGGTACAAAATATCCGACAGTTCCCCTTCCCGACGCCGCTGCGCCAGCCAATCCCCCATAATCAGCAAAAGACGATTCGCCGGCGACTGTGCGGCCATCACCTGTGCCAAATGTTCTTCACTGAGATACTGAGCCAGCACCGCTCGGGTCGGCTGGCGGCGAAGAGTCAGGCGCAGGCAATGGGCAAAGGCGATTTGTAACCCGACAAACTCCGCAAGCTGGGGGTCATTATGCAGCGTGTTTTTCACTTCTCGCAGTAATGAACGCGAGGCAATCATCAACTGTCCCCATAGCTGTCTCGCCTCAACGTAGCGCGCATAGCAGGCGTTGTTACGAAAACCGAGGAAAATGGCAATCGCCACGCCGAGAATACTGAATGGCGCGACGGTCAGCTTGAATCCCAATGACGAATACCAGGGCAGGATCAGGATGACAACGATGGACAACAGGAAATTGAGTAGCAAACGCGAGAAGATTTTTGGTAGCACTGAACCGTGCCAAACGAAAATACGGGCCAGCCAGTGCTGGTGAGGACGGACGATCATGTTTTTTTCAATCTGGTTAACAATTTGTATATTAAACGTGATCTTCGTCATGTATTCAAGCGAGCAACCGGTAGAGATGGTATTCTGGCCGCCCTTTTTTGATGCCTGACTTTATGTTTTTGCACGGTGCTTCATAGGTATAACATCAAATACGCAATGTATGTTGTAACTAATGCATCGCACGTTATGGATATTAAACGGGCCTGCATTGAGCGATAAACCAACAAAAAACCCGGCCAGAGCCGGGTTGAGTCTCGTTACAGCGTGATTAGCACAGCGGCTGAACGGCTTTGCGCATCCCTTGGGTCAGGATGGCGTCAAGATCGGCGGAAACCTGTTCGACCAATCCTGAAACTTGTGTAAGATCTTGCTCCCAATGATCGCTGACTGACAGTACCGCTTTCACCAGGTCCGCGGTACCGATCTGCTGATCACGATGCAGCGCCCACAGTTTTTGATAGCTCTCAATCCAGTGCGCATCATCCTGTACCGGATAGGTTTCACCGTTACGTTCACCGCGATAGAAAGCGATCAGCGCCGCCAGTGCAAATGTCAGACGGGCTGGCAGTTTGCCGCTCGCCTTCTGCCCTGCCAGTAGCTGCGGGAGAATACGGGTACGGAATTTAGTCATCCCGTTCAGCGAAATCGACAGCAGCTGGTGCTTAATGTACGGGTTACGGAAACGCCCCGTTACCGCACTGGCGAAGGATTCCAGCTCATCTTTTGGCAGATCTAACACTGGAATGATTTCCTGGTAGATCGCTTTCTCAACGAAGGCACAGATTTCAGCATCGTTCATGGCCTCGCCCACGGTATCAATACCGGACTGGAACGCGACCGGTACCAGCGCGGTATGCGCTCCGTTCAGAATCGCGACTTTACGTTCTTTATACGGCTTGATGTCGTCAACAATCAGCACATTCAGCGCCAGTTTATCGAGACGCAGTTCGCTGGCCAGAGATTTTGGCCCCTGAATAACGAACAGATAGAAGTGTTCGGCGGTATCGAGGAAACCATCTTTATACCCCAGCTCCGCTTCCAGGTTAGCCGCTTCGTCGCGCGGATAACCGGTAACGATACGGTCCACCAGCGTAGAGCAGAAGGTGTTAGATTCATTCAGCCAGGCCATGAATTCTGCAGGCAGCGCCCACTCCTGCGCGTAGCGTACAACCAGTTCGTGCAGCGCGTCACCGTTGTAATCAATCAACTCACAAGGAATGATAACCCAGCCTTTATCCGCCGCCCCATTGAAGTGGCTAAAGCGTTCGAAGAGCAGGCGAGTCAGTTTTGCCGGATAACTTACCGCTGGCGCATCATCAAACTTATCGCCCGCATGATAGCTGATACCGGCTTCGGTGGTGTTGGAGAAAACAAAACGCATATCTGGATTATGGGCGAGCTTCAGGAACGCATCGTAGTCACTGTAGGCACTGATTTCACGGTTTACGGAACGGATCAGGCGAGCATCACTCACTGCTTCGCCCTTCTCATTCAAGCCACGAATAATTGTCGTGTACAGGCCATCCTGAGTACTGAGCGACGGCGGGAAATCACTGGCGATTGGGCGCACGATGACCACCCCGGAATTCAGGTCGGTATGTTCGTTCAGCAGATCGATCTGCCAGTCAACGAACGCACGCAGGAAGTTTCCTTCGCCAAACTGGATAATACGCTCAGGGTATTGGGCACCGGGGAAATCATGGCGGTTCAGTGTTTTCACAATGGGTTCCTTTCTGGATTAGTCATACAGCCTGCTCAATTGGTGTAATAACTTATCAGATTTTCCGCTTATGAAACCGTGTTTTGATCAAAAGTGAGAGAATAAATAGCGAGTCTATAAAAATTTGTAAAAAATTGAGGTAGCCGTCAGTTCACCGTCCGGCATCAGGGCGTAACGCGGGATTTCCCCGACTTTCTGCCAACCGCATTGTTGATAGAAATACTCAGCGCCGCTACCGGTCGCTGTATCCAGCACCAGCACCGTTTTCTGCGCATCAATCGCCACCTGTTCCAGCCGCTGCATTAGCGCTCGGGCAACGCCGCTACGGCGTGCACATTCATGCACCAATAGCTTGGCGACATCTGCACGATGGGGTTGATTCTCCGGCTGGTCGGTAATGAGTTGGACCGTGCCGACAACACGCTGCTCGGCGTTTTTTGCCACCAGCAGCACCCGCTCGCCGCGAGCAACGCTTATCGCCGTGCGGCGCCAGAAAGCCTTAGCGGTTTCTGCCGTGAAAGGCAGCATGAAACTGACTGACGCGCCGCCATCAACGCAGTTAGACAGCACTTCCGTTAGCGCATCGAGATGGCAAATAATTTCAGCGTCTGAAAAGGTGTGTAGCGAAAAGGATGTTTGCATGGTCTTCTCCTATTAATAGAAAAACCACTATCACGTTAACCTTTTGATAACACAATAAGCTGCGTCATTGTATTTTCGTATGACTTAGTGGACGAAGATCTGATTTTTACCGCCCCGTTTGGCCTCATAGAGCGCATTATCCGCCGCCTGCAACCAATCCGTCACTTCCTGCATTTCCGGCAGCGCATCGGCAATACCAATACTCAGCGTTAATGTTTGTTGATGATCCGGACGCTCAGTTACCACCGCCGTGGCATCCATAATACGCTGAGCAATGGCTCGCCCTTCTTCCCGTGATGTATTAGGAAGCAGGATCACAAATTCATCGCCCCCCAATCGGGCAGGCGTATCCGATGGACGGGTCGCCATCTGCAAAATCTGCGACACGGTCTTAAGCATCACGTCGCCGACTTTATGCCCAAACCGGTCATTAACCTCTTTGAAGTTATCAAGATCAATAAACATCAGCAACGAATGCCCGCATTGCTGCTTAAGACGAACAAGCTCCCAGGAGATACGCTGCTCCAGCAGACGTCGATTAGCGATATCTAATAGCGGGTCGAGCATGGCGATGCGTTCCAGCTCCTGGCTTTTAAGTCGCAGTTTCACCGCAATACTGTCGGTGAGGAAACTGAGCGCCAGGACGTAGAGCGAAATCAGCGGTAGCGTCGCCAGCATGGTGCGCTGAGTGACGTAGGCGTCAAACGGCATCCCCGTGAGCACCCAACTCACGGCAAATCCCGCCAGCATCATTCCCGCCGCTTTACGCATCAGCGACACGCCGCCCGCCGAGAGTCTATCCGTCATCAGGATCGTGGCGATCGTTATCGACGGCAGCGGATTACACGCTATCATGGCAATCCAGAAGCCACCGACGGCCGCGTCAATGAGCAGATTTTGTTGTTCTACCTGCCGGGGTATTGGCGAGCGACGTGCGCGCCGGTATGCCATCGTTGGCCAGACAAATGCGTTGATGCCCAACAGCACCTGTAAAAACAGCGGCTGCTGGCGTTCAAGAAGCACAGATAAAATAGGAAGAAAGCAGAGAAAGGTGCCCAGGATCCGCATCAGATACATTCGTCTGACAAACCGGGTGCCTGTCACCCCATTATTCGCAATTAGTTTGCCAAAACCATTCATAACACAATTTATTCCGATACGTCGCCCGGCCTATCATATTGAGCAACGTTCGTCTGAGCAAGCTATCAAAATAGATAGCTTTTCAGATTAAACTTAGAAATGTTACTTCTCAGCTTTGTTCATCTGAATGACCAGCCAGTGATGGATAACGCGAACAATATACTGTTGTTGCCCGTCACTGAGTGCCTGTCCTTGCGGGATTTGATGCCATTTTTCCAGGCAACCGCGACAGCAGGTCGCCGTCGCATGCTGGGCAATAAACACCGGATGACCGCGCATCGGCGTCTGCTTACCATCATTATTTGGCAATGACGGCGCCAGACGCCCGGCAACAAAATCAGCCGCATGGCGGTCAATCACCTCTGCGCCTTTATCCAGACAGTACTGCCGCTCCTTCACGCCAAGCCGAAAACGGCTGCGAAAAGGCGAGCGCTGTAGGCGCGAGAACAAAATGTCTAGCCTATCCATCAGTAAACCGAACGTCCTATTTGCTGCGTGAGTTTTTCCAGTACCGCCACACCCGCCAGCGAGTTCCCGGTTTCATCCAGTTCCGGGCTCCACACGGCAATCGCCATCTCGTGCGGCACAATCGCTACTACCCCGCCGCCGACACCGGATTTCGCCGGTAGCCCGACGCGCCAGGCAAATTCCCCGGCGTTCTGATACATGCCACTGGTAGCCATCAGCGCATTAATCTGTCTCGTCTGCATCGGCGAAACGACCGGTCTATCCAGATGCGCCACCTGCCCCTGGTTTGCCAGGAACAAAAAGGTCTGCGCCAGCTCCACGCAGCTCATCTTCAGCGCGCAATAATGGAAGTAGTTTTGCAACACGGTCGCGACATCGTGATGGAAGTTACCGAAAGATTTCATCAACCAGGCAATAGCCGCATTACGGGCCGAATGCTCAAACTCCGAACGCGCGACCTGCAGATCGTAACCAATATCCGGCACGCCGCTAAGTTTGCGGACTATTTCAAGCATACGCTGACGCGGCGCGCTTAATCGTCCCTGTAACATATCGCAGACCACCAACGCCCCGGCATTAATAAACGGGTTACGCGGAATGCCCTGCTCTATTTCAAGCTGCAAAAGGGAGTTAAACGGCTGACCGGAGGGATCTTTCCCCACCCGTGACCAGATCTCTTCAGCCTGATAATGGTTCATCGCCACCACCAGACTGAGGACTTTTGAAATCGACTGAATAGAGAACCGCTCGCTCGCATCGCCGGCGCAAAAGTGCTGCCCATCGACGGTGCTAATAGCGATCCCCAGTTTATTACCGCTGACGCAGGCCAGTGCCGGAATGTAGTCCGCCACTTTGCCTTGCCCAATCAACGGCCGGACGTCGTTAAGAATCGACGTCAGCATGGCATTATTGATAACCGCAGCCACTTACGCTCCTTGCCCACAGGCCATTTTCGGCCTGGGAGTATAGCAGAGTGCCGTGGCCACGTCGTTTGGCTTAGCGGCGATCCTTCCACACGGTCTGCACATTACAGAACTCGCGCAGGCCAAAATGTGACAGTTCACGACCAAAGCCGCTCTTTTTCACCCCACCAAACGCCACTCGCGCATCGCTGGCGCTATAGCCATTGATGAACACCCCGCCGCACTCCAGCTCATCAGCAAAACGCTGCGCCTGTGCGCTATCTGCGGTAAAGACGGTCGCGGATAGACCGAATTCACTGTCGTTTGCCAAAGCCAGCGCATGATCGGCGTTACGAGCAACGGAGATAGCCGCCACCGGGCCAAACATCTCCTGGCGGAATGCGGTCATGGTTGGCAATACGTTAGCCAATACGGTGGCCGGATAATAGTTACCTTCCCCCGCGAGTTTCTCACCACCAAGCAGCAGCGTCGCACCTTCTTTGACGGTGGCCATCACCTGATCATGCAATTCATCTCGCAGATCGAATCGCGCCATCGGCCCCAGATAGTTATCCTCGTCACGCGGATCCCCCATCTTCAGGGCTTTCGCCGCGTCCACAAACTTCTGCGTGAAGGTCTCCGCAACACCGGCTTCTACTATAAAACGCTTCGCCGCGGCACAGACCTGTCCGGTATTTTGATAACGGCCAATGACTGCCGCCTGCACCGCCATATCAATGTCCGCGTCATTGAGGACGATAAACGGATCGGAGCCACCCAGTTCGAGCACGCATTTCTTCAGCGCCGCACCGGCCTGAGCACCAATCGCTTTCCCGGCGCGCACGCTACCGGTCACCGTCACCGCCGCCACGCGCGGATCGTTGATTACCTGCGAAACGCCGTCGTTGGTCGCATTGTTCCAGTTAAAGACGCCGGCCGGGACACCCGCCTGCGCGATAATATCGCCAATCAGCGCCGCACAGCCCATCACGTTAGGCGCATGCTTAAGAATATAGCTATTGCCCGCCAGCATAATCGGCACCGCACCGCGCAGGACCTGCCACAGCGGGAAGTTCCACGGCATAATAGCTAACACCGGCCCCAGCGGACGATACTCGATAACGGCCTGGTTGTTTTCAACCTGAGTCGCTTCGGTGGCCAGCATGGCTGGGCCGTGTTCCGCATACCAATCACAGAGATTCGCTGACTTAGCGACCTCACCCCGCGCCTGATTTATCGGTTTGCCCATTTCACGGGTAATACACTGCGCCATTTCTTCCGCACGTTCGCGCAGAGTTCGCCCAATGGCACGCAGCGCATCGGCACGCTGGGCAACGGGAGTCTTACGCCACTGGCGAAATGCGGTATCCGCCAGGCTAATGGCAATGTCCACTTCCGCAGTCGTTGCCCACGGCAGCGAAGAGATGGCTTCGCCGTTAGCCGGGTTAATAGAAAGAGCATGGGTTGCAGGTGAATTCATTTTTTCTCTCCGGGTCAATTGCGCAGTGGTGACATCCTCGCCTATTCTGCTATTTATGAAAACTGAATAATATTAACCAAACCATTCACGAAACGAGAACGCCATGGACTTAACCCAGCTGGAGATGTTCAACGCCGTCGCCCAGACCGGCAGTATTACCCAGGCCGCACAGAAGGTGCACCGCGTGCCATCAAACCTGACGACCCGAATTCGCCAGCTTGAGGCCGATCTCGGCGTTGAGCTGTTTATCCGCGAGAATCAGCGACTGCGTCTTTCTCCCGCCGGGCACAGTTTTCTGCGCTATAGCCAGCAGATCCTGGCGTTGGTCGATGAAGCGCGGATGGTGGTAGCGGGCGATGAGCCGCAGGGGCTGTTCTCGCTCGGTGCGCTGGAGAGTACCGCTGCGGTGCGTATACCCCAGGTGCTGGCGCGCTATAACCAACGCTATCCGCGAATTCAGTTCGATCTGGCGACCGGCCCTTCCGGCACTATGACCGATGGCGTGCTAGAAGGTCGATTAAGCGCAGCGTTTGTCGATGGCCCAGTGGTGCATCCGGGACTTGATGGTATGCCGGTCTACCCGGAGGAGATGATGCTGGTTGCCGCCCACGGCCATCCGCCGATTACCCGCGCCAGCGAAGTGAACGGGGTGAGTATCTACGCGTTTCGCGCCAACTGCTCATATCGCCGTCATTTTGAAAGCTGGTTTCATGCGGATAAAGCCACACCGGGGCGCATTCACGAAATGGAGTCCTATCATGGCATGCTGGCCTGCGTCATTGCTGGCGCTGGGTTGGCGCTGATACCGCGTAGCATGCTGGAAAGCATGCCCGGTCACCACCAGGTTTCCGCCTGGCCGCTGGCAGAAAAATGGCGCTGGCTGACGACCTGGCTGGTGTGGCGACGTGGGGCGATGAGCCGTCAGCTGGAAGCATTTATTGCGTTACTGGATGAACCAGCGCTTTCGTCATAAAGACGCTGAGCGGATCGGGCGCGTACGGGGCAAAAGCGTCACACACTTCATAGCCACAACGCTCATAGAGTCGAATGGCCGCAAGCTGATGAATTCCCGTTTCTAATTGCAGCGTATGGCAACCACGTTGCCACGCTGCGGCCTCGAGTTCAGCCAACAATTTTTCGCCAAGCCGCTGCCCGCGATGCGTGTCGTCAATGTACACGCGCTTCATTTCCGCACGACCATCTTCACCGACAACAATTGCCCCACAGCCAATAGCCTGCTCGCCGTGGCGAATAGCCAACAGCACCAGATGCTCTTGCGGCAGCTGCGACAAATCCACCAGATGATTACTCTCCTGCGGATAAAGCGCCATTTGGTAATGGTCAAGCGCGGCAATGAGGGAGTGAATTCCCGCATCAGCGGGTGACGTGACGGCGATAGTGTACATAGGCGGCTCCGGTTTTTTGTTATTTCTCCACTCTACCATTCGCTCGCCCATCAACTCAGATCGTTAACTTATAATTGCCGCAGACTCTTGCGCTAACCGCTTGTTAACGAGTAGCTTTATCCACTGTTGTTTGCCCATCGAATGGAAAACCATGAATACCAAAGCCCGTAAGGTCATGATAATCGGCGCCGGTAACGTCGGCGCATCAGCAGCCTATGCGCTGCTCAACCAGAATATTTGCGAAGAGTTAATTCTGGTCGATCTGAACAAAGCCCGCGCCGAAGCGCACGCTCAGGATCTGAGCGATGCCGCGGCCTACATGCCCGGTATGATGACCATCTCTTGTCGCGACGCCAGCGATTGTGCGGATGTCGATATTGCGGTGATCACCGTTTCCGGTGGCGCCTTAAAGCCTGGCCAGACGCGCCTTGATGAATTAAAAGGTACCGCCAATATCGTCCGCAGCATCGTACCGCAGATGATGGCGGGCGGATTTAATGGCATCTTTCTAATCGCCACTAACCCATGCGATATCATTACCTGGCAGGTATGGCAGCTCTCCGGCCTGCCGCGTAATCAGGTTATCGGCACCGGCGTGTGGCTCGATACCACTCGTCTGCGCCGCAAGCTGGCGCAAGATCTGGATATCGGCGCGCAGAGTATCGATGCCTTTATCCTTGGCGAGCACGGTGACAGTCAGTTCCCGGTATGGTCGCACTCCTCGGTTTACGGTTCGCCTATCGAGCAGGTCTATCAGCGCCGCACCGGAAAAGAGCTCGATCGTCAGGCCATGGCCGACAGCGTGCGTAAGCTGGGCTTTGAAATTTATGCCGGAAAAGGCTGCACCGAATACGGTATCGCCGGAACCATCGCCGAAATTTGCCGAAATGTATTCACCGGCAGCCATCGCGCGCTGGCCATCTCCTGCATTCTTGACGGGGAATATGGTGTCGACGGCGTGGCGATTGGCGTGCCTGCCGTGCTGGCACAAAACGGCGTGCAGCAGGTGATTGAACTCCAGCTCGCGGCAGAGGAACAGGAGAAGTTTCTCCATTCCGTTGATGTGATTAAAGCCAACATTGGGCTACTGCCGTAGCCGACGGTAACTGACATCGGCTACGTTTCATGAAAATTATACGTAGCCGATATTCGCTTAATCCAGCAGGACTTTGCCCTGTAAATAGGTTCTTGCCGTTCCGCTCATCAATACCCGCTCGCCGGACCATTCGCAGCGAATATCGCCGCCGCGTGCCGAGACCTGTCGCGCCAGCATCTGGGTTTTCCCCAACTTCGCGCCCCAGTATGGGATCAACATGGTATGCGCCGAGCCCGTTACCGGATCCTCCCACACCGCTTCACCGGGTGAGAAAAAGCGACTGACAAAATCATACTCACCGTCACCGGCGGCCGTGACCGACACTTTGTGTTCAACCGGCGTCATCGCCGTAATATCCGGGCTCAGCGCTTCAACCTGCTGACGGGTTTCCAGTTCAATCACCCAGGCGCGTCCCTTGTGGGCGCTAAGATAGTGGTGAATCCCCAGCGCCCGGAGCATTTCAGGCGGGGGCGTTACCGCTTGCGTCGGACAGGCTGGAAAGTCCAGCGTCATCCAGTCGTCTTTGCGCGAAACGGTTAACCGCCCGGAGAGCGTCTCGAAATGGATACGCTCATCAGGATAATGCAGATGGTTAAATATGACATGCGCACTGGCTAGCGTTGCATGGCCACAGAGATTCACTTCGTTGCGTGAGGTAAACCAGCGCAGCGCAAAACCACTTTGCTGTTTAACAACAAAAGCGGTTTCCGACTGGTTATGCTGCAACGCCATGCGCTGCATTGTTTCATCCGGCAGCCAGTCGTTGAGAATACAGACCGCCGCCGCATTACCGCCAAAGGCGTGGCGACTAAACGCATCAACCATATAAAAATCAATTTCGTGCATATCACTCCCCGCTTTTCTCTGTGCTTTACAGCAAACTGACACGAAAATTTAACATCGACAAGTATCTTTAATACGATTATTAGTGACAGTGTCACATGCGTGTAAAAACGAGAGATAACCCACAAAACGTTTGTATTCACTGCAACAATCGCTTTAAGATCGAGCATCTCCTCATTTATCTAACGCTCCCGGTGCATTTATATGACAACGAACACGGTCTCTCGTCGGATCGCGTGGCTTCGGGTGGTCACGCTGGCTATCGCCGCTTTTATCTTTAACACCACTGAGTTTGTCCCCGTCGGTCTGCTGTCGGATATTGCCAACAGCTTTGGTATGCAAACCGCTGAAGTTGGTATCATGCTGACGATTTACGCATGGGTGGTCGCCCTGATGTCGCTGCCGTTTATGCTGCTGACCAGCCAGATGGAACGGCGCAAGCTGCTGATCGGGCTGTTTGTTCTATTTATCGCCAGCCACGTGCTGTCGTTCCTGGCGTGGAACTTTACCGTGCTGGTTGCCAGCCGTATCGGGATCGCCTTCGCCCATGCGGTGTTCTGGTCAATAACCGCCTCACTGGCCATTCGTATGGCCCCGGCAGGTAAACGCGCTCAGGCATTGAGCCTGCTGGCTACCGGCACCGCGTTGGCGATGGTCTTCGGTATACCGCTGGGTCGTATCGTTGGTCAATATTTCGGCTGGCGCACCACCTTCTTCGCCATTGGCGTGGGCGCACTGATTACCCTGCTGGCGTTGGTTAAACTGCTTCCGCGCCTGCCAAGCGAGCATTCAGGTTCGTTGAAAAGCCTGCCGCTGCTGTTCCGACGCCCGGCGCTGATCGCTATTTATCTGCTAACCGTAGTGGTGGTCACCGCGCATTACACCGCCTACAGCTACATTGAACCGTTTGTTCAGACCGTAGCAGGACTCAGCGGTAACTTCGCCACCATTCTGCTGCTGGTGCTGGGCGGTGCGGGGATTATCGGCAGCGTGCTGTTCGGTAAACTGGGTAACAAACATGCCTCTGGGCTGGTTAGCAGTGCAATTGGCCTGCTGCTGGCCTGTTTACTGCTGCTGTTGCCCGCCGCCCGGGATGCCAGTCATCTTGCGGTGCTGAGTATCTTCTGGGGGATTGCGATTATGGTGATTGGCCTCGGGATGCAGGTAAAAGTCCTGGCGCTGGCACCGGATGCGACCGATGTCGCGATGTCGTTATTCTCGGGGATCTTTAATATCGGGATTGGGGCCGGCGCGCTGCTCGGCAGCCAGATAAGCACTCATTTATCCATGTCCGTCATCGGCTACGTGGGTGCCGTACCGGCGCTGGCAGCGTTTATCTGGTCGATAGTGATTTTCCGCCGCTGGCCTGCGGCATCGTTAGAAGAGCAGTCACACCAGCACTAAGCGCATCACGGTGTTGCGTTGTTCACCAGAACCACGCAACACCGCAACAAATCAGGCGTGGTAAGTAGAGATTATTTCCAGCACGCCGTTGATAATAAACTGCACGCCCATACACACCAGCAGGAAGCCCATCAGTCGGGAAATCGCTTCAATCCCTCCTTTACCGACCAACCGCATAATGGCGCCAGAACTGCGTAAACAGCCCCACAGAATCAACCCCACCAGCGCGAAGATAAGAGGCGGAGCCACCAGTACAACCCAATCAGGGAAGTTGACGCCGTGCTTTACCGTTGACGCCGAACTGATGATCATCGCAATGGTCCCCGGCCCCGCGGTACTCGGCATGGCCAGCGGAACGAAGGCGATATTGGCGGTCGGTTCTTCTTTTAACTCTTCCGATTTACTTTGTGCTTCCAGCGACTCGTGCGCCTTTTGCTGCGGGAACAGCATCCGGAAACCGATAAAGGCAACAATCAGCCCCCCGGCAATACGTAACCCGGGTATCGATATCCCGAAAGTATTCATCACGACCTGACCCGCGTAATAGGCCACCATCATTATCGCAAACACGTATATCGACGCCATCATCGACTGACGATTACGCTCTACGTTATTCATATTCCCCGACAGACCAAGGAACAGCGCGACGGTGGTTAACGGGTTCGCCAGCGGTAGCAGCACCACCAGCCCTAGGCCTATTGCCTGAAAAAGTTCCTTCATATGCGTCCAAAATCCTGTCTGTTTACGAAAAATAAGGTACTGAACGCCGGGCGTTTGCCGTTCAGTACCGTCGCGATTGCGTTAAGCGGCTCACTACAGGATATCCTATTTACCGCCACCCGAACCGTTTTAGCAATTCGTGGCATGCCACCATTCATTCAGTTGACTTATGGTTGCGTGGGAAATAATATCCTCCGCAACTAAAGTACTTGCCAGGGCAACCATTGTGAACAGCACAAGCAATCTCTTCAATGAAATGATTCCACTTGGGCATTTGATTCACATGGTTAACCAGAAAAAAGATCGCTTACTCAACGAGCATTTATCGCCAGAGGACATTACCTCCTCGCAGTTCAGGGTTTTGTGCTCAATCCGCTGTCAGGGCAGTATCACCCCGGTGGAATTGAAAAAGACCCTTTCGGTGGATTTAGGTGCACTGACCCGCATGCTGGATCGTTTGTTGTGTCGGGGCTGGATAGCCCGATTACCCAATCCAAACGATAAGCGAGGCGTATTGATTCAACTGACGCCTGAAGGCGCGGCTATCTGCGAACAATGTCATCAGCTCGTTGGGCAAAACCTGCACCAGGAATTAACGAAAAACTTAACGGCAAATGAAGTGGCAACACTAGAGCTTCTACTTAAAAAAATATTGCCGTAAACAGAAGAAGAGGTAAGACGATGTCCAGACGCAACACCGACGCTATTACTATTCATAGCATTTTGGGCTGGATCGAAGATAACCTGGAATCCCCACTGTCACTTGAGAAAGTGTCCGAGCGTTCTGGTTATTCCAAGTGGCACCTGCAGCGGATGTTCAAAAAAGAGACCGGTCATTCATTAGGTCAATATATCCGAACCCGTAAGTTGACGGAAATTGCCCAGAAATTAAAAGAAAGTAACGAGCCGATCCTCTATCTGGCGGAGCGCTACGGTTTTGAATCGCAGCAGACGCTGACGCGGACGTTTAAAAACTATTTTGATGTGCCACCACACAAGTATCGCGTCACCAATATGCACGGAGAGTCTCGCTATCTCCACCCCATTGATCACTGTGTTTGTTAATCGCCTGCTATAAGACGTATCGAGGAAATAATGAAACTGTTCGCTTCCGTTGCCTTCGCCCTACTGGCGGTGGCCGCAATTCCAGGCCACGCGGAGCAACTTCCTGCACAAAATAACGCCCATCAAACCATGCTGATGCCAACCGCCAGCAACCAGTCACCATTTGATTTTAATCACATGGCCGCCGGTAGCGACAAATCAGACGAGCTGGGCGTACCGTACTACAACGATAACAATCGCTAAAAATCGCTAAACGTTATTAGCCCCGCCAGCGCGGGGCTTTTTTTTAGCCCTTCACCGCACGGCGCAGACCCGGTAGACGAAAACCAAATACGTTGATAAGCAACCCCGCCATAATCAGCAGCGCCCCCAGAAGCTGCATCAATGACAGCGTCTCTCCCAACAGCAGCGCCGCACTCGCCAGCCCCACAACGGGCACCAGTAACGATAAAGGCGCCACTCGCCAGGTTTCATAACGCCCTAACAGCGAACCCCAGATGCCATAACCGACGATGCTTGCCATAAACGACAGGTACGCCAGAGAGAGTACTGTCGTCATGTCGATATGAATCAGGCTCTGCGCCATGAGCTGCGGACCTTCAAAAATCCACGAGACGAGCATAAAAGGAATGATCGGGATTAATGCGCTCCACACCACCAGCGACATCACCCCGGTTTTCGACGGGTGCAGCATGATTTTTTTATTGAAGATATTCCCGCATGCCCAACACAGCGCCGCGCCCAACGTCAGCATGAAGCCCAGCAGTTTGACGTTTTGCCCGCTCATACTGGTTTCTACCAGCACCAGGACGCCAAACACCGCCAGCGAAATGCCAACCAGCTGTTTACGCTGTAGCCGTTCACCAAACACAAATGCGCCAAGAATGATGGTGAAGAAAGCCTGCGCCTGCAGAACCAGTGAGGCCAGACCCGCCGGCATACCGAAATTAAGGGCACAGAACAGGAAGGCAAACTGACCGAAACTTATGGTCAGCGCATAGCCCAGCAGCAACGAGAGCGGGACGCGAGGACGCGGCACAAAGAATAGCGCCGGGAAGGCAACGAACAAAAAGCGCAGACCGGCCAGCAGCAGCGGCGGCATCCCGTGCAGCCCCACTTTGATGACCACAAAGTTCAGCCCCCATATCACCACTACCAGCAGCGCCAGTAGCCCATCTTTCCGCGTCATACTCGCCTCAACGTTTATTAAATTTATGTAAACACAATCAAAGTAACGAAAAATTCGCCCCAGGAATAGATCATTATTTGTGGTGGGATGAAATTGCACTTATCGACACGCCAACCGCTATACAAGCTCTTTATGGCGTGATATTTGTGAAAGAGATAACAAAAACCAATACCACAACACCTTTGGGCAAGAAAATGAAACCAACGACCAGACGATCCACGATTGCGCTGCTGGCATCGTCATTGCTGTTAACCATCGGGCGCGGTGCCACACTTCCGTTCATGACCATCTACCTCACGCGGCAGTACGCCATGAAGGTCGATACCATCGGCTACGCCATGTCTATCGCGCTGGTGGTCGGCGTGATATTCAGCCTCGGCTTCGGCATCCTGGCCGATAAGTTTGATAAAAAACGCTATATGCTGATCGCCGTGATGTTTTTCATCGCCGGCTTTGTCGCCATTCCGTTAGTGAATAGCATCCCTTTGGTGGTGTTCTTCTTCGCGCTGATTAACTGCTCCTATTCGGTCTTTTCAACCGTACTGAAGGCCTACTTTTCCGATACGCTGGCCGCCAGCACCAAGGCACGGGTGTTCTCCCTCAACTACTCATTTTTGAATATTGGCTGGACCATTGGCCCGCCAATTGGCACCCTGCTGGTGATGCACAGCATTAATCTGCCATTCTGGCTGGCGGCAATTTGCGCCGCCTTCCCGCTGCTGTTTATTCAGCGTTACGTTGAGCGAATCATCCCCGGTGAGATGACGGAAAAACCGGTCGCCTGGTCGCCTTCCGTGCTGCTGCATGACCGGGCGCTGCTGTGGTTTACCCTTTCCGGCCTGCTGGCGTCCTTCGTCGGTGGCTCGTTCGCCTCCTGCCTGTCCCAGTACGTGCTAACCATCGGTGACAGTACCTTTGCCGAAAAAGTGGTGGCGGTGATTCTGCCGGTCAACGCCGCGGTGGTCGTCACATTGCAGTACGCCATTGGGCGCAAATTAACGGCGAATAACCTTCGTCCGTTAATGACTTTTGGTACCGTCTGCTATGTGCTGGGATTAGCCGGATTTATGATGTCAGGTAACAACCTGGTGTATTGGGGGCTGGCAGCGGCCGTCTTCACTCTTGGCGAGATAATTTATGCCCCGGGTGAATACATGCTGATTGATAACATCGCGCCACCGGGCATGAAAGCCAGCTACTTCTCCGCTCAGGCGTTGGGCTGGCTGGGCGCCGCATTTAACCCATTGCTGACCGGGCAAATCCTCACCCATTTCCCGCCGCTGACCCTGTTCCCGATAATGATGATTGCCATCATCCTTGCATGGGCGCTTATCTTCCGCGGAATAAAAGCCAGCACCTGGCGCCCGCAATTTAACGCCATTTAGCCCTGCATCAAACAAACCGCCATCCGACAATCGTTCCCGACCGTCGGATGGCGTGATATTGGCGAAACGAATGAAGTTATGCCCAAACCTGTGCGGCAATTCCTGTTACCAGTCGAACCTTATCCCACTGTTGCTGCTCAGATAGGCTATTGCCCTCTTCCGTTGAGGCAAAACCGCATTGTGGGCTGAGACAGATTTGATCGAGGGCGACAAATTTCGCGGCTTCCTCAACGCGAGCTTTGACCCCTTGTGGATTTTCCAGCTCACCGTTCTTGGTGGTAATCAGCCCCAGCACGACTTTCTGCTCACCTTTTGGCACAAAGCGCAGCGGCGCGAAATCCCCGGAGCGGTCGTTATCATATTCAAGGAAGAAGGCATCCACCTTCACGCGGCCAAACAGAATTTCCGCCACCGGCTCGTAGCCACCCTCAGAAATCCAGGTTGAGCGGAAGTTACCGCGACAAACATGCAGACCGATAATCAAATCGTCCGGTTTGCCTTCCAGCGCACGGTTCAGTACGTTGGCGTAGATTGCCGCCAATTCATCCGGGTCATCGCCGCGCTCGCGGACCTGACGACGCTGCTCGTCAGAGCACAGGTAGGCCCAGACGGTGTCATCGAGCTGTAGATAGCGGCAGCCCGCATCATAGAAGGCACGAATCGCATCACGCCAGGTATCAGCCAAATCGTTAAAGTAATCTGCCAGATCCGGATAGACCGTGGCATCGATATCTTTGCGTCCACCACGGAAGTGCAGCACGCTTGGGCTCGGAATGGTCATTTTTGGCGTGGCATCACCGCTGATGCTTTTCAGGAAGCGGAAATCTTCCAGCATTGGGTGTTCACCAAAACCTAGTTTCCCGGTAACGCGAATACCGTGAGCGCGGGTTTGTACACCGTTAAACTGAATGCCTTTGTCGGCGTCATAGCGCTCAACGCCCTGTAAACCATCGAAGAAGTCGAAATGCCACCATGCACGACGGAACTCACCGTCGGTGACTACATGCAGGCCGCAATCGCACTGATGCTGTACTACACGGCGGATCTCCGCGTCTTCAATATCACGCAGCTGCTGTGAATTAATTTCACCGTCGGCAAACTGTTGACGCGCTTCTTTGATAGCCAGCGGACGTAAGAAACTGCCGACGATATCGGCGCGATAGGGAGCGTGTTGATGTGGCATGCAGTTCTCCTTATTCACTCAGGCAAAACTGGTTGCTCTGAGTGATAATATATTATTTGAATTATTTAGCCTTCTGGATGGCTATATGTCCAAATAGTGTCATCCGTTCCCTGCTCTGGCAAACGAGAAAAATTCATCAGCCATGAATAAAATTCACGTTGCGCGATTAAAAGCAAACCCTTCATCTTGCCAGCCGGTAATTCCCCCCAACATTAACTTCACCGGGCGTCCCAGCTCCGCCAACTTCAGCGCGGCGCGATCGGCGCCGTTACAGTGCGGCCCGGCGCAATAGACAACAAACAGCGTATCCTCTGGCCATTCCTGCATTTTTTCACGGGTGATCTCCGCATGGCGGAGGTGAATGGCACCGGGAATATGGCGGCGGGCAAAGGTTTCCGGGCTGCCGACGACGTGAAGCAGCACAAAATCGATCTCAGACTGTTGCAGCGATGCATAAACATCTGCGCAGTCGGTTTCAAAGGCTAGCCGTTGACGAAAATGGGCGGCGGCCTGAAGCGCTGTCGCAGCGGGATATTCAGTTACATAACTCATCGTTTAATCTCCAGTTATATGTTACCTCTATGGCAACAACCGCTTGAGTATATCCAGGCCCCCAGGATGAGGACTGCCCGCAGTGATGACAGAAAACGACCCTAAAATGACAAATTTAGCCCCACAGGTCGTGGTTCTGGCCTACGACGGTTTATGTACCTTTGAATTTGGCGTGGCGGTGGAGATTTTTGGCCTGCCGCGACCGGAAATGGGTGACAACTGGTATCGCTTTGCCGTGGCGGCGGTTGATGAAGGTGAGCTACGCGCCACCGGCGGTGTACGGGTGATGGCCGATGGCAATCTCAGTCTTCTCGACCAGGCCGACACGATTATCGTTCCCGGCTGGCGCGGCATCGACAGTTCAGTGCCGGATGCGCTATGCCAGGCGTTACGGCGGGCGAATCAACGCGGCTGTCGGGTGTTATCGATCTGTTCTGGGGTCTTTGTCCTGGCAGCGGCCGGGCTGTTGGCGGGGAAACGCGCCACCACCCACTGGCGTTACACCGAGCAGTTACAGCAGCGTTTTCCGGCAATCAAAGTGGTAGAAGATGTGCTCTATATCGCCGAGGATACGGTTTTCACCTCCGCGGGCAGCGCTGCGGGAATGGATTTGTGCCTGCACGTGGTACGGCTCGACTATGGGCTTGAGATAGCTAACCAGGTGGCGCGTCGACTGGTCATTCAGCCGCATCGTGACGGCGCGCAAAAACAGCAGATTGAACAGCCCGTCGCGCGTTCGCGAGAGAGTCAGCGCCTGGGCATGCTGTATGATTTTCTCTATCAACATCTGGCGGACAGCCACAGCGTTCGGTCGCTTGCCGAACGAGTGGGCATGAGTGAGCGTACCTTCCTGCGACGTTTTCAGGACGCTACTGGTAAAACCCCGGCCCGCTGGCTGCTTGATGAGCGTTTACAGCTAGCGCAGCACCGCCTGACCACCAGCCGTGACAGTATGGAAAAAGTCGCGGAGTTATCCGGTTTTGGCAATGCCAAAAATCTGCGCCTGCGTTTTCAGCAACATTTAGCAATAAACCCGCTGGCCTACCGAAAAAAGTTTACTGCAACAAATAATTAATTTAACAAAATACGCCGTTAGTCTACGTTTAAATTAGTACGCTAGAAGATGTGTTCGTTGGATGTTAAAGCGGAGGTCATCATGCCGGATAATATGCAAATTTTTGTTATTGCGATGGGTCTCATTCTGTTTTCCGGTTTTCTGACAGCCTATTTGAGCGGAAAGTGGAATGATTAACGGGCAAAAAAAACCGCCAGTAAAACTGGCGGTATAAATGCTTGCATGGATAGATTTTCTTTCTACAGTTACCCTCTCTCCTTGATTGGATAACCGTTGCTGCCAATAATCGTAGCACCGCAATATTCAACTAACGTTAAACGGCAAGCGCATTAATTAAGCCAGAATTCTTCCACGCTTTTTTACTCTGACAGTTGGCCTTACGCCCTGCCCACAGTCTGCCGGAACGCGACTCCTGTAAATCCTGAAGTTCAGGACGGCTAGACCAGATAGATTCGCGACGCGCGTTGCGCTGGGACTTTTTCATTATTACCTCCGGGCAGAATGTCGATATTAAATCCATTAACTCAACAAGTTACACCGAGATAATAACAAGCCGAATGACGAGTTTCTTCAATAACTTAAGGCATTTGTAAAGAGCCCGTGAGCCAGCGCACACGAGTGTACTCGCCGAAAGTACCCTACCGAAAATGTCAGGTTGCGCAATTGTTATTGTTGCGTAAAACTGGCGCCGTTGTCTTCACTCCAGGGAAGACAGCATGAATGCTCTATTTATTTGTCCGACTTAACCCGCCAGCCCTGTGTGCGGGTTTTTTTTCTATTTTCCCGGCGTCGCTACGCTTGGCCGGGACGGTTTTGAGAGTGAAGGTTAGTCACTTAATCCGCGGTTTTTTAACATCGGTTCAATTAACGGATCGTGTCCACGCCAGTCGCGGTAAAGTAGTTCAAGGTCGCTACTATTGCCGCGAGATAAAATAGCCTCGCGGAAACGCTGACCGTTTTCACGATTTAATCCACCGTGTTCAACAAACCATTGGTATCCATCATCGGCCAGCATTTGCGTCCACAGATAGGCGTAGTAACCCGCCGCATAGCCGCCGCCAAAAATATGCGAGAAATAGCTGCTGCGATAGCGCGGTGGAACGGCGGCGAGATCGATATTCTCGCGACGCAAAGCCTGCGCTTCAAACTCTTCCACGCTCTGCGGCAGTGCCGACGTATTCACGCTATGCCAATTCATATCCAGAAGTGCCGCACTCAACAGCTCGGTCATATCGTAACCTTTGTTGAAGTTGGCCGCCCGGAACAGGCTATCACGCAGCGATTCAGGCATCGGTTCACCGGTTTCGTGGTGGCGCGCATAGTGGGCGAACACCTCTGGATGGCTGGCCCAATGTTCGTTAATTTGTGACGGGAACTCGACAAAATCACGCGGCGTGCTGGTACCGGACAACGTCACATACCGTTGGTTAGCGAACAGACCGTGTAGCGCATGGCCAAACTCATGGAATAACGTGACCACATCATCCCAGGATATCAGCGCGCTTTTCCCCGCAGCAGGCTTGAGATAGTTGCATACGTTATAGATTACCGGACGGGTGCCGAACAGCGTGGACTGTGGCACGAAGTTATCCATCCATGCCCCGCCGCTTTTACTGTCTCGCGCGAAGAAATCACCGTAGAACAGCGCCATTCCCTCGCCGTTGGCGTCGAAGATTTCCCAGACGCGCACATCCGGGTGGTATACAGGCAGATCGAAACGCTCGACAAAGCGAATGCCAAACAGCTGGCTTGCCGACCAGAACACGCCCTTAAGCAGAACGTTTTCTAGCGCAAACCAGGGTTTGATTTGCGCTTCATCAATCGCGTATTTTTCGCGACGCACCTGTTCGGAATAGAACAGCCAATCCCAGGCTTGCGCACTGAAGGTCTTTTCACCGTGATTGATAAGCGCCTGAATATCCGCAAGCTCGCTTTCGGCACGGGCGCGCGCCGCCGGAGTGATTTCACGCATAAAATTGAACGCGGCGGTTGGCGTTTTCGCCATCTGATCGGCCATGCTCCAGCTGGCGTAATCAGCGTAGCCCAGAAGCTCCGCCTGTTTCGCGCGAATCGCCACCAGGCGAAGCAGACGCGCTCGGGTATCGTTAGCATCCCCCTGCTGGTTACGCTGCCAGCCGGCATTAAACAATTTTTCGCGCGTTTCGCGGTGGCGCAGTGATGCCAGCGCCGGCTGTTGGGTGGTGTTAACCAGCGGGATCAACCAACTGTCCTTCAGCCCACGATCGCTCGCCGCCGTTGCTGCCGCGGCAATTTCATCATCGCTAAATCCATCAAGGTAGTCTTCACTGTCAAGGATCAATCCGCCCGATTTAGCGGCCCCAAGCAAACACTGGTGAAACTGGCTGCTTAACGTTGCGGCTTCGGTATTGAGCGTTTTTAATTCGGCCTTCTGCTCATCACCCAGCGTGGCGCCCGCCAGAATGAATCGCTGGTAAATAACGTCAACCAGGCGCAGCGACTCCGCATCAAGACCTAAGTCATGACGCTGCTGCCAGACGCTTTGAATACGCTGGAACAGCGCATCGTTCAGGTAGATATCGTTGGCTAATCCGGCAAGTTCTGCCGAAAACTGCTCATCCAGGCGTTGAATTTCATCGTTGCTGTTTGATGCCGCCATAGCAAAAAAGACCGACGTGACGCGCGACAGCAACTCTCCGCTTTTTTCCAGCGCCACCAGCGTATTGTCAAAATCTGGCGCGGCGGGATGGTGCGCAATATCAAGAATTTCCTGGCGCTTACGCTTTAAGCCTTCATCAAAAGCCGGGCGATAGTGGCTGTCGTTAATTTCGTTAAATGGCGGTGCCTGGTAAGGTAACGTACTGCTGGCAAAAAATGGATTCGTGGCCGACATCGTGTGCTCCTGATTAAGACTTTGTCATAGAGTAGCAAGCCATTGATAGACCGCAATGATTTCTCGGGCTCTTGCGGTATCTTCCCCCAGATAAAGATAGCGTGCTATCGTGATGACACATTAACGCGTTGAAGGAACAGAGAGATGATCGTACTGGTAACCGGGGCAACGGCGGGTTTTGGCGAAAGCATCACGCGCCGTTTTATTGCCAACGGGCATAAAGTGATTGCCACTGGCCGTCGCAACGAACGTTTAAAAGCGCTGAAAGATGAGTTGGGTGACAGCGTACTGACCGTACAGCTGGACGTGCGCAATCGCGCCGCCATCGAAGAAACCATCGCCAATCTTCCCGCGCAGTGGCGTGAAATCGACATTCTGGTCAACAACGCCGGCCTGGCGCTGGGCCTTGAGCCGGCGCATAAAGCCAGCGTCGAAGATTGGGAAGATATGATCGATACCAACAACAAAGGTCTGGTGTATATGACCCGCGCCGTTCTGCCAGGTATGGTCGAGCGCAATCGCGGGCATATCATCAATATTGGCTCCACTGCCGGTAGCTGGCCTTATGCCGGTGGCAACGTTTATGGCGCAACCAAAGCGTTTGTTCGCCAGTTCAGCCTCAACCTGCGTACCGACCTGCACGGCACCGCAGTACGCGTAACAGACGTTGAGCCGGGCCTGGTGGGCGGTACCGAGTTTTCGAATGTTCGCTTTAAAGGCGACGATGCAAAAGCCGGTAAAGCCTATGAAAACGCCAACGCACTGACGCCTGAAGATGTCACCGAAGCCGTCTGGTGGGTAGCGACGTTGCCAAAACACGTCAATATCAATACCGTCGAAATGATGCCGGTAAGCCAAACCTATGCTGGCCTGAGCGTTCATCGCCAAAGTTAGCATTAATTCCCAGTCCGACTCTCGGTCGGGCTGGGCTAGAAAGCAAAAAAAGCGTAAAATAACAGCTTAATCAGCTGATAAGAACGATTCAATGGCCGCCGAAACCCAACTGAACCCTACACAGCCCGTCAACCAACAGATTTATCGCATTCTGCGTCGCGATATTGTGCATTGCCTTATTGCGCCAGGTACCCCGCTGTCTGAAAAAGAGGTCTCATTGCGGTTTGATGTTTCCCGTCAGCCGGTGCGCGAAGCATTTATTAAGCTTGCCGAAAATGGCCTGATCCAAATTCGCCCGCAGCGCGGAAGTTACGTAAATAAAATCTCACTCTCGCAGGTGAGTAACGGCTGCTTCGTGCGCCAGGCAATTGAATGCGCCGTGGCGCGCCGGGCCGCAACGATGATCAATGATGCGCAAAGCTATCAGCTTGAGCAAAATCTGCATCAGCAGCGTATTGCCATCGATCGCCAGCAGCTCAATGACTTTTTTCAGCTTGATGATGAATTCCATCAGTTGCTGTCCAATATTGCCGATTGCCAGCTAGCCTGGGATACCATCGAGAATATTAAAGCGGCCATTGACCGGGTGCGCTATATGAGTCTGGATCATATCTCCTCCCCTGAAATGCTGCTGAAGCAACATCACGAGATATTTTCGGCACTGGAAAAGCGCGATGTCGATGCGGTAGATAAAGCGATGACGTTGCATCTGCAAGAAATTAGCGAGTCGGTCCTGCTTATCCGCCAGGAAAATCGAGACTGGTTTAGCGAAGAATAGTAAAAAGGCCTTCATGATGAAGGCCTTTTTTATTAGCGTACCACCATGGTAGGAATATTGGCGTAGCGCAGGATAGATTCAGCGTTCGACCCTAATAAATGGGTACTCATCCCCCGCTGACGCGAGCCAATCACAATCACGTCGTATTCGCCACTTTTGCTTTTTGTGAGGATCTCGTCGCGTATATTACCAAAGCGAACTTCGGTATGCAGTCGCTCTGCTGGCATATCAAATAAGCGCTGGAGAGCCACCATTTTCTTTGTGGATTCCGACAACATATAATCTTCAAACTTTTTAATGTCTGAAGCGAAGCCACGCAAAATCGACCGATTACTATTAGGCAAAATATTAAATAAGGTAATTTCACCCGTCTCGCCGGCAAGATAAACGGCATGACGGATAGCTTTGTCGCTTAAATCCATTTCAAACACATCTACAGGCATGAGAATTTTTTTGTACATAGCCCGAGCTCCTTATTCCAGATAGTCCATTAATCTCCTGACATAACCATGCCACAGTTTCCCCGTGGGATATAGCATTTATTGTTCATAATTAGGATGTAAACACGAAAATAATCGTCTGTTATTTCAACTAACTTCAAGGAACTCATAGAAACGTTGCAATAGAGTAGAACCGTAAATAAAACGCCTCCGGTAATGGGAGGCGTTGACCTACGATACAATGAATTACAATGCGTCGAGAGGAACTTTCACCACCAATTTTCTCACATGCAGAGTCTCATTTTTATGGCACAGCGGAGAGTGAATATCCCAGGGGAAAAAGATCACATAGTCTCCAGCACCCAATATCATATCGTTTAACACTAAAGACTCTCGCTGATAGAAATAATTATCCTGCTGAGGGTCGGCCTCCACAGGTAATCTGTCACCTCGCCCCCCAAACTCTGCCCACTCATTGCCCGTAATCACGAAGTGTACATCAATAAATTGTTTATGCGTTTCCGGGCGCCGGTTTTCTGCGGCCGCGGTATCGGCGGTAAACGTTTTGTAGACCACACCGTCTATTTCGAGCTGGCCATCCTGATGTTGCTGCCAATCAAAACCGGCTATCGTCTCCAGCACGGTATAAACCTTTGCCGGAAGTTCTTTCGCCGCCTGCGAGAGCTGTTGAATATTTCCGCTGATCATAATGACTGACTCTCTGCGAGTTGAACCACTTCTGCCCAAACACCATCATCAACTGGAATGCCGCTATCCATAAAATTAGCCCGATTTTTCATCTCCATTTCGCCGGGATAGTAAACCTCTTTAATGCCTTCGGCAGGTTCAGATGTTTTCACATATTCAGCGACGCTCTGAGCCATATTTTCACTAAACTCGGCTCCACCAAAGTGGGCCGGGTCAAAGACCATAAACACCTGGCTTGCACCGGTACAGCTGCCTTGTTGCACTTTATCAATTTCGTTCGTTGGTGAGCCGGCGGTTAAAAAGGCGGCCATCGCATCAAGCAGGATCGCCATACCTGAACCTTTCCAGTATCCAGTAGGCAGAATACGCATGGACTCTTCAATTGGCCCGGGCTCATCAGTCAGCTTGCCCTCTTTATCATAGCCACCAGGAAACGGCAGCTTCTCTCCTTTAAGACGGGTAACCTGCAGCTTGCCGTAGGCGTATTGGGACATCGCCATATCCAGAACCATCGCACCTTCATGCAGAGGAACAGCCATCACGAACGGGTTATTGCCAAGGCGGGTATTTCTTGCTCCCCAGGCTGGCATACAGGATTCGGTGTTAGTCCAGCATATTGCCGCATAGCCTTGCTGTGCTGCTTTCCAACCGTAAGTGCCACCACGCATCCAGTGCGTCGTATTACGCATGCCCACAATCCCAACGCCATATTTTTTGGCGAGCTCAATTGCACGTTCCGTGGCGAATAATGCGTTGGTGATACCAATACCACGTTGACCATCGTATATTTCTAACGACGCCAGTGATTTCACCCGTTCCGGGTTCGCGTTGATATCAACCCAACCTTTATTCACATAATCGACAAAGCGCGCCACGCGATTAAGTCCATGAGAAAAAATCCCATCACAGCTGGTTTCCGTATGAATCTGAGCGCAAATATCTGCCTGTTTTTCATGAAGACCGGTATTCAGGAAAGCTTGTTTAACCGTACTCTTCATTTCATCAAATGAAATTTTCGTCATGAATCAATCTCCAGTTTAATGGGTAATTACGATATCAAGAATAAAATCATGGCAACTGCTCCGTTCAATAACGAGCAGCATCTTCAGATTACAAATACAAATGTTATTACTGAATATCCAATATGACTTTGCAGCATGTTCTGGCGTCGTGCTCAAATAGTTCCATCGCCGACAATACGTTATCCAACGTAAAACGATGAGTAATTAATTTTTCAGGAAACACTTTGCCTTGTGAAATCCAATCAATCACTTCTGGGAATTTATTACTGTTGAGACGGGAGGTAAAAATAGTCAACTCTTTACTGGTGATCTCTTTTTGGACGAGAGTTCCTGGTGTATCTGAGAATCCCAACAATCCAATCCGCGCCGCAGGTGATGCTATCTGGATTGCCTCATTTAAAATCGATGGATGGCAGGCGGCATCAATTATCAACGTGGGTTCATCATTCAGGCTTTCAGTTAACGGTGTGTCTTTATTATTGATAATGACATCAGCACCATTTTCTCTCGCCAGTGCCAATCGCTCATCAATGCGATCGACAGCAATAATCTTTTTGACATGATAGACATGGCGTAATACCTGTATGGCGGTAAGCCCCATTGGCCCTGCGCCATAAATAAGCGCAACATCAAGCTCTGTAGGCTGCATTTTGCCGCAGATATTGGCACCAATGGTGAAAGGCTCAACAAGGCTGGCAATGCTGTCAGGAATGCTCTCCGGTAACACTTTAGCATTGTACTGCGGGACACAGGCATATTCACTGAAACCACCATCACGATGGACGCCAATCACCGAGAGCGATTTACAGACGTTTGGTTTGCCAATCAGGCAAGGATAGCAATGTCCACAATTCACCACCGGATCCACCGCAACCCGTTCACCAAGGCGTGTCTTAGCCACACTTTCTCCGACGGCATCGATAACCCCGGAAAATTCATGTCCAATCACTCGCGGGTATTTTGCAAAAGGATTATGCCCATGCCAAATGTGAATATCAGAACCACAAATACTGGCATTTTTTATTTTTACTCGAACCTCATTCTTTCCTGGTAAAGGAATCGGGCGTTCCTCAAGCGTTAATTGATTTGGTTTCTCGATAACCACACTTCTCATCTCTGTTGCCCCTTAGGATATCACTGAACGAATAACCACCTAATACTGTACATATCTTGCTCCATATAACTACCATAC
Source organism: Kluyvera intermedia (assembly GCF_021440345.1). Lineage (GTDB taxonomy): Bacteria > Pseudomonadota > Gammaproteobacteria > Enterobacterales > Enterobacteriaceae > Kluyvera > Kluyvera intermedia_A. The sequence goes on along the minus strand of NZ_JAKCNS010000044.1, from coordinate 69,879 downwards.
AAGTATAATGAGAAAGAAACAGCAATACAGATCACAAAAATGTCGTAGATGAAAGAATGAACGGAAATAAGATTGCGCAGATAAAATTTGTGGGGGAAATCAGGATGTCGCAGGAAAAAACAGGTGTTCAAACGCGGAAAAGCGCCGCCATAAAATGACGGCGCCTGCCAGCATAGCTTTATTGATTAGATGTATGCTGCTACGGTCGCTTTCGCGCCTTTACTCAGAAGAGACAGATAAGCATTAATCACCTGGTCGACAAACTGACCGTTCAGCGGCAGGTCTTTACCAAAGATAGCCTCGATAGCCAACAGCGCTTTCACGCGGGACTCGCCCTCTTCGCTTTGCGCAACCGCCGCCTGAATGACTGGCAGCAGCGGGTCGCAAACTTCAATCGCGTTACCCTGCTCATCCACACCGCCAACGTAGCGCATCCAGCCGGCGACGCCTAACGCTAACAGAGTGAAGCTGCTATTGTCTGCCAGATGCCAGCGCACGGAATCGAGCATACGCTGCGGTAATTTCTGACTACCGTCCATCGCGATCTGCCAGGTGCGGTGACGCAGCGCCGGGTTGGTATAGCGCGCAATCAGCAAGTCTGCGTAGCGCGCCAGATCGACGTTCTGCACTTTCAGCGTAGGAGCCTGCTCTTTTAACATCAGATCATGCGCAGCGCGGCGATAGTTTTCATCACCCATGCAGTCGTTGATATGCTGGTAACCGGCCAGATAGCCCAGATACGCAAGGAAAGAGTGGCTGCCGTTCAGCATGCGCAGTTTCATCTCTTCAAACGGGATAACGTCGCTCACCAGCTCTGCACCTGCTTTTTCCCAAGCCGGACGCCCCGCCACAAAGTTATCTTCGATTACCCACTGACGGAACGGCTCGCAGGCCACGCCCGCAGGATCGCGCACGCCGGTCAGCTGTTCAATTTTATCCAGCGTCTCTGGGGTTACGGCCGGCACAATACGGTCAACCATGGTAGACGGGAACGTCACGTGGGACTCAATCCAGTCAGCCAGCCCAGCGTCGACGGCGCGCGCATAAGCGCATACTACGTTACGCATCACATGGCCATTTTCCGGCATGTTGTCGCATGACATCACGCTGAATGCTGGCAGCCCAGCGGCTTTACGACGCGCCAGCGCTTCAACCACGACACCCGGTGCGGATTTCGGCTGGTGCGGGTTCTGCAGGTCAGCGGCGATGAATGGATGATCGAGCATCAGTTGGCCGGTAGCCGGAGAGTGGCAATAGCCTTTTTCGGTAATGGTCAGGGAGACAATGGCGACCTGAGGTTCGCACATTTTTGCCAGCACGGTTTCCAGGCCATCAACCTGGGCGTGCAGTGCCTCTTTGACCACACCCACAACGCGAGCAGTCCAGGCATCAGCCGACATTTCTGCCACGGTGTATAAATTGTCCTGATGGTTCAGGTCGGCAATCTGCTGCTCACCGCCAATCAGGTTAACTTCGGTGTATCCCCAATCGCTGCCGTGTTCTGCGGCAAGGATATCGGCATAGACAGCCTGATGAGCGCGATGGAACGCACCAAAACCCAGGTGTACGATACGGGACACCAGCTTGCTGCGGTCGTAGGTCGGGAGAGTTGCCTTAGCGGTTAATAGCTTATTCTGCATCTTTTTGACTCACTGTAGAGAACGTTGATTGCCATACTAGATTAACGAGTTCATTTGAGGTGTTTTTGATTTGCGTTAACTTATTGGCGATTGGTATGACATGATTTTTAAGTTGTGTGACAGCATAGGCAAAACCTACCTATGCTGTCAGCGCTATCGTTAGTGCACCCGGGCTGGGCGAGACGTTTGACTCTCGGCGTTCTGCGGTTCGTTCCACAAATCGTCGTACGAGTAACCGGTCAGATCTTCGACCACGTGTCGGGCCTGTGGCGTCACGTCCTGTTTCGAACCGTGTGCTTTGAGGCGCTCGACTTCATCGACAAAAATCTTATGGGTCTGTTTATTCAGATGGAAGGTTAATGCCTGCCACAGCGCAATCACCAGCAGCCCGGCAGTACCGATAAACAGCATCATGGCGATGGTATTGACCGCGCTTTCAGGCTGAACCTGGCTGCCCTTCACGAAACCGCCCTCTTGCAACATCACGCCGACGGCGAAGGTCGCGATAGCCACCGTCGTTTTACGTGAGAAGGTCATGACTGCAGCAAACAAACCTTCGCGACGCTGACGGGTGATCATTTCATCAATATCTGGGATGAATGGGAATACGTTCCACGGCGTAAATTCCAGCACACACCGGCCAACCTGATACAGCGCCGCCAGCACCAGCAGAATGGTCACTTTGTTATCGGTTGGGAACTGGTAAACCATGAACAGGCCTCCCAGGCACAACAGCATCAGCGTATAGGCAAACACATACAAACGAGACGGACCGTATTTGATGATGGCGACACCAGCCAGCAGCGTCACCGGCAGTCCCACGATACTCATCGACAGCAGCGTTCCCGACAAAGAAGACGAGACGTTGAGGCAGTATACGCAGAAGAAAACAAAGACCGTGTTATAGACATCTTTCGCCGTAAAGGAGAACAGGTAAATCGCCAGATGCTTTCTGAAAGCCCGGACTTTGAGCGTGGAGTAGTATTCTTTGAACAAATGCCCCACAGCAACCACTTTTTCCATAAACGAGGTCGGCTGACGATGACTTTCCAGCTCAGCCTGCATTTCCGGCGTCAAGTCGCGTTCCCAGGTCACTTTCCACGAAATAAAGACGCACAGCATAAAGATGACCGAGAACACAACGCCATTAATAAAATACGCATGCGGATCGTGCTCGCCGAAATGGCTTATCAACAGACCAGGAATAAAGGTCGCCAGGAAGGTACCGGATGCCGACAGGAACATACGGCAGGTCGAGAGCTTGGTACGGGAGTTAAAATCCTTGGTCATTTCAGACGGCAAGGTTTCCCACGGAATAAGTACCATTGCCGCGATCACTTCGAAAGCCAGATACACCGCCAGGTAGAACCAGAAGCTCATGCCGGTCACCCACAGCAGCGTGTAGACCAGCATCAACGGCGCGCCTATCAGCAGGAAGAAGCGACGACGACCAAACCGTTTACCCAGCGCGTTTTTATAAAAGTGGTCAGTGAAACTGCCCATGAACAGGCTAACTATCGCATCAACAATACGCGCAATAGCGACAATTGACGCCGCTTCTACCGGAGATAAACCGACAAAGGTTGTGTAAAAGAATAAAAGCCATGCGCCAATAACGGTAAATGCGCCGCCGCCCATGATATCCGTTAAGCCATAGCCAATACTGACGGGAATTGTTATTTTTCTATTAGTACGAGACATGTTCTACCCTCATTTAAGGAAGGACGTTAGAATCTAAAATAATTAACCGCATTGTCGTGACATATATTTCTAACCATCCGCGTTAAAATCCTGTCGTTATCAGGAATTTCCCCACGGTCAACCCAACTGCCTATTAAATTACAAAGAATCCGACGGAAATAATCATGACGGGGGTAAGAAACCAAACTCCGGGAGTCGGTGAGCATGCCCACAAAGTGCATTAATAAACCCTGATCGGCTAAACTATTAAGCTGATTTTCCATCCCTCGGCGGGTATCGTTAAACCACCAGCCGGAACCAAACTGGATCGGTGATTTCACGCCATCATCGCCTGACTGGAAATTAGCAATCGTGGTGGCGACAATATCGTTATAGCTGCCGTTAAGGTTGTAAAGAATGGTCTTCGGTAACGCATCCACCTTCGCCATCGCATCGAGTAACTGATTCAAACCGGCTGCCAGGTTGCTTTGATCGGCTATCGAATCAAACCCGGTATTAATCCCAAGCTGCTGGTGCATTTTGCTGTTATTGCTGCGTATCGCGCCAAAGTGAATCTGCATTGCCCAGCCGCGCTGTTTGTACTCTTTCGCCAGCATGACAAATATCGCACTCGTCAGTTGCGCGCTCTCAAGTCCAGTTAATGCTTTACCGCCGCGTTTCTGGCTGAACAGCGCGTTAACGTGTTGCTCGTCTGCCGCCTGATATTCAATAGTGACCGGGCCGTGATCGGAGATACGGCATCCCGATTCATGGAACCAGTCAATACGCTGTGCCAGCGCTGCGGAAAAATCAGCAAAAGTACGAATGTCATGGCCAGTCAGCGCCGCCAGCTTCTCAACAAAGCGCGCAAACACGTTTGCATCAGGCTCAAAAACATCATCCGGACGGAACGTTGGCAGCACCCGCGTTTTAAAGGTTGAATCCTGTTGCAACAGACGATGATATTCCAGCGAATCCAGCGGTGCGTCGGTTGTACAGATAACTTCGACGTTAGAACGCGCAATCAGACTACGCGGCTTAAAATCTTCTCCAGCTATCTGTTGATTACAGTGCTGCATTATTTCCTGCCAGTTTTCACTGCTTAGCATTTCATTACAGGAGAAATATTTATTTAATTCTAAATGCGTCCAGTGATAGAGCGGATTGCCAAATGAGGCTTCCACCGTTTCCGCCCACGCTTTGAATTTTTCTTCCGCCGTTGCATCACCGGTAATATAGCGTTCGGCGATACCATTAGCGCGCATTGCGCGCCATTTATAATGGTCACCTGCTAACCACAGCTGTGTGATATTTTCGAGACTTTTATTTTCGTATATTTCTTTTGCATCAAGGTGACAGTGATAGTCGATGATCGGTAATTGTGCAGCAATGTCTTTATATAACCGAACACCGACTTCACTCTCGATCATGAAACGATCGTTAATGAAGTCCATGTTTATTCTCTTTGGCAATATTGAAGTAAATTAAAAGACTGAATGATTTACCAATTCCACAGCGTGCCGTCTTCCAGACGTGCGACCGGTAAATAGGCCGGGTCGTACGGGTATTTAGCCGCCAGCTTTTCGTCAAACTCGATGCCTAAGCCCGGTTTATCGCCTGGGTGCATATAGCCGTTATCGAAGGTCCAGCTGTGTGGGAAGACTTCCAGCATCTGCTCGGAATAACCCATGTATTCCTGAACGCCGAAGTTAGGTACCCACAGGTCAAAATGCAGCGCCGCCGCCATGCAAACCGGCGAAAGATCTGACGGGCCGTGTGAACCGGTACGAACCTGGTAGAGCGAGGCAAAATCGGCGATTCTGCGCATTCCGGTGATGCCACCCGCATGGGTCATGGTGGTGCGGATATAGTCAATCAGCTGCTCTTCAATCAGCTGTTTGCAATCCCAGATGCTATTGAATACCTCACCCACCGCAATCGGCGTGACGGTATGCTGACGAATCAGACGGAAACACTCCTGGTTCTCTGCAGGCGTTGGGTCTTCCATCCAGAACAGACGATATTGCTCGATACTTTTACCAAAACGCGCCGCTTCAATCGGCGTTAAACGGTGGTGCATGTCGTGCAGCAGATGTTCGTTGAAACCAAACCGGTTACGTACCGCCTCGAACAGTTTTGGCGTGAAATCGAGATATTTTTCCGTGGACCACAGCTGCTCTTCCGGCCACTGACCTTTGGTCGCCGGTTCATATGCCAGGCCTTTACCTTTAGACATACCATAGGTGGTTTTCATGCCCGGCACGCCGCACTGAACGCGAATCGCTTTAAAGCCCATCTCCTGATGGCGCGCGTAATCTTCCAGCACTTCATCAATGGTGCGCCCGGTGGTGTGGCAGTAAACCATCACGCCTTCACGGGAGGCCCCGCCCAGCAACTGGTACAGCGGCATATTGGCGGCTTTGGCTTTGATATCCCATAGCGCCATATCAATGGCCGAGATCGCCGACATCGTTACCGGGCCGCGACGCCAGTAGGCACCTTTGTAGAAAAACTGCCAGATATCTTCAATGCGGTGCGCATCACGCCCCACCAGCTGCGGGCACAGATGATCCTTCAGGTAGGAAGCAACTGGCAGCTCGCGGCCGTTTAACGTGGCATCGCCGTAGCCAACCAACCCGCTATCGGTAGTAATTTTCAGCGTGACAAAGTTACGGCCAGGACAGGTTACAAAAACCTCAGCACCCACAATTTTCATCTTCAATCCTTACATCTCATCGGTTAGTGGGCAAAACTTACGCTTTGAACTACTACCATACAAGTATGAAGATCGAAAAATCCCGTAAAGGATCACAAAAAAAGGGGATTAAAAACGGGCAAAGGAATTTGAGTTCACACCTTAATACGGGTGACGGATTTAACTCCGCCCCCATCCGGCGACAATAATCAGCATACCGCACAGCGCGACAGCCGCGCCCAGCCAATCATAGGCGGTCAGTTTTTCGCCCTCAACCACCCGCAGCCATAACAACGCGGTAAAGATATAGACACCGCCATAAGCAGCATAAACCCGCCCGCTGGCCGCGGGATGCAGAGTCAATAACCAGACGAACATCGCGAGCGCCAGCCCGGCGGGCAGCAATAACAGAGGCGTTGCACCCCGCTTCAACCACAGCCAGGGTAAATAACAGCCAATGATTTCACACAGCGCGGTGGCGAAAAACAGCAGAGAGGTCTTTAACATTATGCTTTATCAAGAATCGACGGATTGCACCATCATACGCAAGAACTCACGCGATTCGACCACGTTTTTTTCGCAGGTATGCCAGCCGCAAGAGATGTAGTAAACTGGTTTAAAGAGTTATCGTATTCACTATCTCGAAGGAACACGCAAATGAAAATTACACTTGGCAAACGCCTGTGCCTGACGGCTATGCTCGCGCTGGGAGCCATCGTGTACACCGCATCTGCCTCTGCTGAAACCAACAAGCTGGTTATTGAATCTGGCGATAGCGCCCAGAGCCGCCAGAATGCAGCGATGGACAAAGAGCAGTGGAACGACACTCGCCAGCTGCGCCAGAAGGTCAACAAACGTGCGGAAAAAGAGTGGGATAAAACCGACGTCGCTTTTGATGCTCGCGATAAATGCCAGCAGAGCGCGAACGTCAATGCCTACTGGGAGTCGAACACCATGCGTTGCCTCGATCGCTCAACCGGTCGCTCAATCAATCCATAGTGTTAAAAGGGCGCCATCGGCGCCCTTCTCATTTCTGCTCAATAATACTCAATGGTATTCTTAATCGTGTAATGCTGGATAACCGGCGGCTTCGCGCTTTCATCGACAATCTTTAAAGAACAGCTCACCGGGTTATCGTGCCTATCGTATTCGCAGTTCTGAGTGACATTGCCAATAGGCTGCTTATTCAACAGGCTGACGGCGGTATAATCGAGCTTCTTACGGCCATCCTGCGAAGGCGTGGACACCACTGAAAGCGTCTCATCTTTCGCCGTTGCGGTTTTACCCAGCGGATAGCCTTCGCCGTCATAGCGGTAATCCACTTCACGCTCTTTACTGAGAGCCTTGACCACAAAGCCATTGTCATCGGTTTCCCAGGCCACTCCCGCCGAAGGGAATTCAGCTAGCTGACATTTTCCCTGTAGACGCACCCGCTTCTCATGCGTCACGCCATCAAGATAATAGTTAGCATCCAGCACCAGCAGTGCGCCGCTATCCTCTTCAATATTATGAAATTCCAGCAAATCAAAGCAGCCTTCGCGAGAGATTTGCGCACTGACCCGTTTTGCCACTTCGCCCTTTTCATTTAGCAATGTCTGGCTGAAATCTTTCACCGGGCCACGGAGTGGGTCGAAATCAAACTCATTTGAAAAACTGGCCATTTCCGGAGTAAAGGCCGCTGGAGCGTCATTAGTATCACAGCCGCTGAGTACCGCCATCGCTGACGCCAATAAAATAAGTTTCTTCACACCGCAGTCCTGTTTCGGGATTTTCTCAATGATATTAGGAAATACAATAATTTACACTACCACTGCTATACTTTTCCCAAGCCAACTGCAAAGGAGTCGATCATGAAATCTTCACGCTGGTTATTGGCACTACTGTTAGCCGGGGCCTTACCCGCGCTGGCCGCCGTCCCGGATTCGTGCGAGCGCGTCAGGAGCGACATTCAGCAAAAAATCATCGGCAACGGCGTAGCGGAAAGCGCTTTTACCCTTGATATTGTTCCAAACGATCAGGCTGACCAACCGGGCGCGCAGGTGGTTGGGCACTGCGCCAACGACACCTTTAAAATCCTTTACTCCCGCACCGACAGCGCCCAGTAGCGCGACGCCGCCTCTGCGGAGGCGGTGCCGTCTTAGGCTTCCTGAGCTACCGTAAACGCCAGCGCAATCCCTATCAACACCCCATCCTTTAACGAACGGTCGTCCGACAAGGCGTCAAGATTGCCCTGAAAGCGCAGCTGCTGTGACGTGGTATTAATGGTCAATTTGCCATGCAGGCAAGGAAGCGTCTGAGAACCTATCGGATACACCACCCGCCCTGAGACCAGCACAGGGATCTTGCGCAGCTCAGCTGATTGCGACACGCCGACGCTAGAATAGAGTACCGCCAGCGGCGTAATAGCAAGGACATGGCCGTGGGTGACGCTAATGAAATCGAGCAAAATTTCGGGGCGTAAGAAATTTACCCCTTTATAGGGAACCGTGACCGTATCGATCGCGGGCATCGGGATGACGTGCGAAGCAATATCCTGCATGAGTTTCTTCCTGTAGGGGTACAGCCAATGTTCACCATTGAGAGCAAAACATTAACCGAAAAAATTATCTTTTATTGTTGTAAAACAATTATGCACAGCAGTTTAGAACCTGGCAAACACCCGACAAAAAAATACCTGCGGTAGTGGTATTGCTCTTTGACCAGGAATAATACTTGTATACCACTTACCAGGTATTATCCGTCCATTATTAGTCAGATTTTAATTTCGATCAGAAATCATTAATACAATAATGGAGTGAGTGATGTCTAAGCAGGAAAAGCATGGAGGGCTGAGTCGGCGCAGCCTGATTAAATCATCGGCCATCGGTTCTTTAGCATTGGCTGCGGGCGGGTTTTCGCTGCCCTTCTCTTTACGCGCCACCGCGGCCGCCGTCCAGCAGGCCAGTCGCGCTGACGATAAAGTCGTGTGGGGCGCGTGCTCCGTTAACTGCGGCAGCCGCTGTGCTCTTCGCTTACACGTAAGAGATGATGAAGTTTATTGGGTTGAAACCGATAATACCGGACATGACATTTATGGCGATCACCAGGTGCGCGCCTGCCTGCGTGGGCGTTCTATTCGCCGCCGAATAAACCATCCTGATCGCCTGAACTATCCTATGAAACGCGTCGGCAAACGTGGTGAAGGCAAGTTTGAGCGTATCAGTTGGCAAGAAGCGCTCGATACGATTGCCAGCAACCTGCAGCGCGTGGTGAAAGATTACGGTAACGAATCGGTTTATATCAACTATTCCTCCGGTATCGTCGGCGGTAATATTACCCGCTCCTCACCTTCCGGTTCGGCGGTGATGCGTCTGATGAACTGCTACGGTGGTTCACTCAACCAGTACGGCACCTACAGCACCGCGCAGATAGCCTGCGCCATGCCTTATACTTACGGCACCAACGATGGCAACAGCACCTCCGATATCGAAAATAGCAAACTGGTGGTGATGTTTGGTAATAACCCGGCGGAAACGCGTATGAGCGGCGGCGGGATCACCTATTACCTTGAACAGGCTCGCGAACGCTCAAATGCGCGCATGATCGTTATCGATCCGCGCTATACCGACACCGCCGCCGGGCGTGAGGATGAGTGGATCCCAATTCGTCCCGGTACCGACGCGGCGCTGGTGGCGGGTATTGCCTGGGTGCTGATTGACGAAAACCTCGTCGACCAGCCGTTCCTTGATAAATATTGCGTGGGCTATGATGAAACCACGCTGCCAGAAGGCGCACCGGCTAACGGTCACTACAAGGCCTATATTCAGGGCCAGGGTGATGACGGGATAGCAAAAACGCCGCAATGGGCATCACAGGTCACGGGTATCCCGGTCGATAGGATTATCAAGCTGGCGCGAGAAATAGGCAGCGCTAAACCCGCTTATATTTGCCAGGGTTGGGGCCCGCAGCGCCAGGCCAACGGTGAACTGGCCGCTCGTGCCATCGCAATGTTGCCCATTCTTACCGGTAATGTCGGCATCAATGGCGGCAATAGCGGTGCCCGTGAGTCCACCTATACCATCACCATCGAACGCTTCCCGGTGCTGACTAACCCGGTAAAAACCGCCATCTCCTGCTTTACCTGGACCGACGCCATTGACCACGGTGCTGAAATGACCGCCACCCGTGACGGCGTGCGCGGCAAGGATAAGCTTGATGTGCCGATTAAATTCTTCTGGAACTACAAGGACTTGAAGCTGCCAGCCTTCAGTCATCATTAGGCCTCAGGTCTGGCGTTGAGTCAATACTTTATGTGTCAGCCTTGTGTCTCTGTGGTCGGGACATTGGGTTAGTAGCTCGTCTACTCACTACGGTGTAGACTGTGTGTTTATACAGGTCTTATGTCTGACTATAGGTCGGGGCTATGGGGGACTTTTTGCTTCCTCTTTATATTGGATGGTCAGACGAATTTTTCTGGTGTAAACACTTTAAGTCGCCCACCTACAGTCCCAGAAGCCCACCTACAGTCCCAGACAGTGTGTCGAATACACTTATACTGAGTCGACCAGATAGTACCATGTAGAGACCTACAGAGAGGTACACAAGTTTATAGACCAGAGTCAGGAGAGACTTTAGGTCTGTGGAAGTCGTAGACACTCAGCCCTCCTTACGATTGATATGTTATAACGTAACAATAAATAAAGTCCAGACCCGAAGGCCCAGACTCAAAGTCTTACTTAGTGAATGTAATGTTAGTGACTACAGGCAGTACAGCAGCATCCTTGCGGATACCATCTTTAATCTCAGTGGTCGCCTCATTCAGGATGTACAGCTTACCAATGACTTCCAGTACGAAAGCTTGGCGGTCGGTATCTCGTGTCAAGATTGTAGTGAACCACTCACCGTCGACTTTAGGTGGAGCGAAGCTCAGACCCGTAAATGCTTTAGGCATCAGGAAGACACCTTTGTCTTCACCGTTGTAGGAACAGAAGTCAGTGCCTAGCATCTCTTCGATACCGTCCTCACCACCAAAGCCTGAGCGGCGAGCAACAGACGCCAGAGCCTTCACTAAGTCTTCATGAATAACCAAGCCATAGTCGTCTACATTAGCACCCAGCGCCGAGTCTGTAGCCTCAGTGATAGCATCAAGAATGTCTTGACCTTTATCAAACAACTTACCTGCCAGCTTACCGCCATCAACCTTACGCACCAGCTTGGAGTCTGCCAGTTGAGAAGCGACCTTAGCGTTGATGTCTTTTAGGATGTTATCGACGATGTTATTCATATCACCAACCAGAGTCGCATGGGTGAAACCGGACTCGACCTTGAAGTCATACAGCGGGATGCTATAGGACAGCAGGATAGCCTTGTTTGCTGGCTCCACAAAGATTTCACTACCAGCCATAGCTACAGCTTTCTTAGGCTTAGACCAGTCGCCATTGGTCGCCACCACAGCACCTCGGTCGTTGAACAAGTGGCGAACAATAGGGGTTGGTACGTCAGTACGGTTAGGCAGGAACTCAACAGGGAACACAGAGTTCACAGACTCAACGTCTGACTTGATGCCATTCAGGCCAATACGCAGGCTGGACTCAAGGGTCTTAGCATAAACAGCAGGGGACTTAGCGGCCTCAATGCTATTGAACTCGGGGCTGTCAGACGCCCAAGCGAAGCTACTAACCTCTTCACGGAAGGTCATAGACTCAGAGTGAACAATCTTGTCGTTAGGTGCTCGGAACTGTTCACCTACAGGCTTGTTTAAGTCAGTGGCAGCGTTAATTTGAATATTCTTAGACATAGTGGTGTATCTCCTATTCTCAATAGTTCGGATAGACCTCGACCACCATTGGTCAAGGCCTGAAGTTTGTTGTGTGTTCGAGGACTACTAGTCAGCCAGCAGGTTGATGTCTCCAATGCCTTCCAGCATCTGTGCCGCACGGGATTTACCCAGAGTCGACCCTGCACTTCGGACAAGCTCGGACTGTTCACGTAAACGTTTCTTACGTGCTTCGGCTTCCAGTTGCTCACGCTCTACTTGTTCCTTGCTCTTATTCAACTCAGCGAAGCGGATAGCTTGTTGTTCAGCCTGACGAATGGCCTCACGTGCTTCAGCTTGTCGACGGTAGGTCATATCACGGTGAGCCTCAGCAGCCACAGGAAGGAAGTTTGATACCTTAATACCAGCAACGACCAGTGGCTCTACAGCATTGAACGTGTTGTCAGACTGGATGGTCTTTGAATCAAACGTTGAGAAATAGGCAGGAAGTAGGAACTTCAAGGCAAACCCTAAGTCATGCTCCTGTCCGTCAATCTTGATGGTGTTGGACTTGGTGTCTACATCAGATACAGCGATACGCCACGTTAAAGTATTCTTGGTAGTCATAGTGTTTAAATCTCCTTATGAGAGGTGAGAACTATCGGTCTGCTACAGGCGTGTTTAGGCCTACGGCGTCTCCCCGCATCGGTCATCTCAGAGGTTTTAAATAGGTGTTTGAATCGAATAGTTTGATCGCTAATGACGATCAATACGGAATTTACGATTGGGATAAACGATCAATATGTATATGGATATTTGTTAAGCTACGACCATCTTTCACCAAGACACTCAGGAATGATTTATGCCCAAATTAGCTATTAGCTTATTGCTTTACTTGGCCTGCTTTTATGCAGTTGGATACGGCGCTGGATATATAACAGGTGGAATAACTTGGCACACACTGTATATGCTTGAACGTATAATCACCGTAGCCCTACTTGCATTCATTCCAGTGTTTATCTTTGCGGTTTTAATAAAGGCATCCAAAGAACAGAGAATAATAAAATCACTTTCTGTCGCAGCAATTAATATCATCCCTTCGGCTATCGCATTACTTGTGGGGTTTACTGACGCAGTGACCAGAGAATTTCTTACTTACTTTCTCGGTTAACTGACATAGTGCGAATGACCAACTGTTCTATTAGCTCATTGCGAGAATAAAATGGTCGGTTATTCGTAGCCGCTTTGTCTACTCCAAGCATCGACAACAAAATAGAAGTGGGAAGACCACGGTAACGCAGGGTCAAACGGCCTTCTGGAGTGCGCGGGTCAATCATAGCCATTGTTAAAGTCTCCACTCACAGCGACCGACCCGTAGCTCCTCAAACTCCTCTTTCGAGACGAGTTGTCCAGCCCTGTAGTGCGATACAGTGTGCTTCTTAATGAATGACTTAGAGTCCGGCGAGATATCATCCGAAGATGCTACAGCGGCCTGTACGGTGGCACTGGATGTCATAGACACGAAGGCATCCGCTACAGCTATTCCATACTCAAAGTCCAGCCACTCGCCAAACTTGACAGCGGACGTGGGGTCAGCAAGCCATGACGTACCGAGGCGCCCCATATCGACTTTCTTTATGCGACCACTTTTCGGTCCCATAAGATAGCGCCCGACGTTGGTACGAGCAAAGCGTCTGACTTCTGTACTATTGCCATCTGCAACTGTGCCAATCTGAATGCCGACCCGTCGTATCTCATCCAGTCGAAACAATCCGTCCTGACTGGTGAGGTCCTGACCGAAGATATGGATGGTGTATTCTTGTTGAGACATTTACGTGTACTCCTTTTGTTTGCACCCTGAAGTCGCACCCTACTGACCTACTCAAGCCCCCACGTAAAGGGAGACCAGCAGGCAACAGGACACAAACAGAATGACTTGAGGTAGCGAGTAGCACGAGCTACTAGCGGTAATTGATATGGTCTGCGATGACCAGTAATGATTAGTATTTGCCCTAATGACCGCATTTTTTGCGGGCATCCAGCATATTGGAATGTTGCAAACTTGGGGCCAGTAACATAAGACTGGTTGCCTTTCCCTTGAGTGGAGATTTCCATGCAAGAGCGTAGGGCTTAGCGTCTTTAGTCCTCCACATAGAGGACAGACCAAAGTTGAGCCTTCAGGTCAGGACACTAGGCTGATAACTCTAAGCCCATCGTACTGCTGGTATTCTACAGTCTGCGGTACGCACTTCGAGACAGACCAGAGATACAACGTGATTAAATCCTAGTGTCCTTACCTGAAGGTGATATAAATGGGAAGAGACTCAGAGAAACGATGCTGAGGCGTCTCTAAGGTCTCTACCACATTGGTTGTAACTTTAAGGATGGAGGGCGACGCGACCATTGATACAATGCGAGCCGAGCTACATAGACTGTAGGTCGGACAAGAAGCAAAGTTATTTATGGTGTGTGTCTCTCCCTATAGTGTACCTTCCTTAAATCAAGGTGGTCTCTATAGTGTGGTTAATTGCAGGCTAACTATAACGTAGGCAAACTACATAGCTCAGGAGACTTAAAGTCCCTCCTCCTATAGTGTGGGTTTCATTAAAGTGTTGACATCTTCAGTTGACTATGAACCACAGTATGACTTGAGGGTAGACCTTAGGCCTGTACTTCAGGTTAGGCCAGAGTGGAGGCCATAGCCCTGTAGGCTCGGACTCTAAGTCTGTGAGGGATTGGTATCCACATCCCATCAAGGCCTTGGGAGACATCCGGTCTAGGACAGGAAGCTATGACTTAAGCAATGAGTGATAACAATCACCATCTCACGGGTCTTTAAGTCCCACAGGCTGGTAAGACTCAAAGTACAAACTCTAAGCATAGCCAATTGGTCAACTACTTTGAGTTTCCGCCCGTCTAGGATGCCACAATAATGCTGTGGTCTTCTGCCCTTCACTATCTCGCACCGTTATTTATCACTAAAGAGCCAACTTAAAGTCGGATGTGATAACAGTTCCCCGCCCGTCAAAGAGGAGAGATAGCTACGTTAATATAATATGTTTAAGGCTATAGCTGGACTACTTAAAGTCATGAGGTCGTATCGCAAGAGGTTTCCAATCGCCTTGCAGTGCCTGAGCTATGGTCTAAACGCCAATAGATGGGATGACTTTGTGTCTCTCCCTATAGTGTACCTTCCTTAAATCAAGGTGGTCTCTACAGTGTGGGTCTCATTAAAGTGTTGACATCTTCAGTTGACTATGTCAACCCCAAGGCCGGACTATGAAGGTGGATAGAAACGTTAAGTCTCCCTACCCCCCCCTATAGCGTGGGTTTCATTAAAGTGTTGATTCATCCATAAGCCACATATTAGGTCTGACTTTCTGTCTCCCATCAATTGGGAGGCACTCTTGTATATCACTGACTTTAATAGCTTTTTAATGCCTACAGTAGCGCTGTCCGTAGACCAGCAGCTAACCGACCTACTGCATGTCCTTTCCCGTACAGGTCATACGTAATTGACTGGGAGCTATGGCCTAAGATGCCCTGAGCGTCAACCAGATTGACCCCACGCTCTTTCATGCGGGTCGCCAGCCAATGCCTCAGACTATGAAGTGAGACGTTATCAGCGTCTGGCAGGGCCTCAGTCAGGACCCTTGAGTTAAACCAGCTAGAGTAGGCGCTCGGTGTCATCCCGAAGAGAGGACCATCATCAGGCTGAGTGTCTACCCACTGCTGGAAAGACTCAAGGTCGAACCCATAGGCACCACTGGTCAGCGGTACAAGTCGGACTGAATGCTTGTTCTTTACGGACTTCCCGTCCCCATCTTCATTAATGTCGATACAAACCATATCGTCGATAGTAACAATGTCACGTTTAGTCAGGTGGCAGACCTCAGCAGACCGAGCGCCCGTGACCACAGAGACCAAAGTCGCCCATCTGCGAGCCTCAGAGGTCGTGTGAGCGGTGTGTCGTGTGAACTGATACTCAGCCTCTACCCGGACAAGAAGTCTCTCCAGCTCCTCGTCAGTGAATGCTCTACGCTTCGAGTCGACATCCTTGGTCAGCTTCATGCGCTCAATCGGATTGCGGCCCTCAAGTTGCCCATTCATCAGACCATAATCAAGACACATCTTCGCCTTGGTCAGCAGCTTGTTAATCGTCGATGGTCTCACCTCAGCAGACAGCATAGCGTCCCTCACTGCCAGCCACTCAGAGCGGGACATCAGGTCCATGCCAGAAGTAAGGAACCGGGAGACGGTATTCAGTGAGGACGACAGGTCCTTGTAGCTGGATGACTTCAAGGTCTGGACCTTCTCAGCCAGCAGTGAGGACACAAGCTCAGAAAAACTACAGATAGCGACCTCAGGTTGGCGCTCCTGCGTGAATACTTCTGGGCTGCCCCCCTGCTCGTTACTCAGAATTGCCGTAGAGTCACCTATAGTTGAGTAACCTGTATGGTTATTCATCACAATATCAATCAGACCGGAGGTATCCCCAGTGTCTACGCGCTGCTGCGCTGCGGTCAGGACTTCCAGCGCCAACCTTATGCCCTTCTGCTGGTCAACACTCAGCGCCTGCGTTGCGGCTAGCTCCCTCAGGTTCGACTTCTCGTCGACCAGAGTAGCAACATCTACCCCATTCCAATAATCATCACTAGCGTCTGTCAGGAACTGCTCAGCCATAGACCTCAGGTGGGCTGTGAGAGCCCGTAGTGAGACTTCCGGCTTATCCAACATGAATGCTTTAGCTGTAGCGGCTAACTCTTTCTGACGCATGACGGCGACTCTCCTGTCTGTATTGCGGGTCGATACTGAAAGAAATGGCTTGGTGTCCCCTTTAAGCCGTAGACGGATAGTATACCGACCGTTAGCTCTGCGGACTATCTGAGGCACTGCAAGGTCCTTGATTTGTGTCAGCCTTGTGTCAGGACTTGGGGTGTAACCTTGCCCATACAGATAGGGAGACCCTAGCAAACAACTGGATGGATATACAGTATTATCATGATTAATGTCAGTCATATCAAGACCTTAAGTAGCGTTAAGTCAACTACTTCAAGTCCGTCCATCCGTCTGACAATGGAGTTCTTCTGGAACTACGCCGGCAACACCATCATCAACCAGCACTCTGACATCAACAAAACCCATGAGATTTTGCAGGATGAGAGCAAATGCGAAATGATCGTGGTGATTGAAAACTTCATGACCGCGTCGGCGAAATACGCCGATATCCTGTTGCCTGACCTGATGACCGTCGAGCAGGAAGATATCATCCCGAACGACTACGCCGGGAACATGGGCTATTTGATCTTTATCCAGCCAGTAACCAGCGCGAAGTTCGAACGAAAACCGATTTACTGGATCTTAAGCGAAGTTGCCAAACGTCTGGGGGATGATGTTCATCAGAAGTTTACCGAAGGCCGCACCCAGGAGCAGTGGCTCCAGTACCTCTACGCCAAAATGCGCGCTAAAGATGCGGATCTACCAAGCTATGACGATCTCAAGAAAATGGGTATCTATAAGCGCAAAGATCCGAACGGTCACTTCGTGGCCTATAAAGATTTCCGCAACGATCCCGAGGCCAATCCATTAAAAACTCCGTCTGGCAAAATTGAAATTTATTCTGCCCGGCTCGCAGACATTGCCGCCAAATGGCAGCTTGAGAAAGATGAAACCATCAGTCCTCTGCCGGTTTACGCCTCGACTTTCGAAGGTTGGGACGATCCGCTGCGCGATAAATTCCCGCTGCAACTGTTCGGCTTCCACTATAAAGCACGCACCCACTCCAGCTACGGTAACGTTGATGTACTACAGGCGGCCTGCCGTCAGGAAGTGTGGCTGAATCCAATAGATGCGAAGAAGCGCGGGATTGAGAACGGCGATATGGTCCGAGTGTTCAACGGTCGTGGTGAAGTGCGCATTGCCGCGAAGGTAACGCCGCGCATTATGCCGGGCGTCTCCGCCATGGGCCAGGGGGCGTGGCACGATGCACAGATGGATGGTGACAGAATTGACCACGGTTCATGTATCAACACGCTGACCACCCACCGCCCGTCACCGCTGGCTAAGGGCAACCCGCAGCACACTAACCTGGTTCAGATTGCGAAGGTATAAGGACTAACCCATGAGTACGCAATACGGATTTTTCATCGACTCCGCCCGCTGCACCGGTTGTAAAACCTGTGAGCTGGCCTGTAAAGATTACAAGAACTTAACTCCGGACGTCAGCTTCCGCCGCATCTACGAGTACGCGGGCGGCGACTGGCAAGAAGACAACGGCGTCTGGAACCAGAACGTCTTTGCCTACTACCTGTCGATTGCCTGCAACCACTGCGAAGACCCGGCCTGTACCAAGGTCTGCCCGAGCGGCGCGATGCACAAGCGCGAAGACGGTTTCGTGGTGGTGGACGAAGATGTCTGCATCGGCTGTCGCTACTGCCACATGGCCTGCCCGTACGGCGCACCGCAATACAACGCGGCGAAAGGTCACATGACCAAGTGCGACGGCTGCCACGAGCGCGTAGCCGACGGCAAGAAACCGATCTGCGTCGAATCCTGCCCGCTGCGCGCGCTGGACTTTGGCCCGATTGAAGAGCTGCGTCAGAAATACGGCCAGTTGGCCGCGGTGGCACCGCTGCCGTCCGCGCACTTCACCAAACCGAGTATCGTGATTAAACCCAACGCCAACGCACGTCCGTGCGGTGACACAACCGGCTATCTGGCCAACCCGAAGGAGGTGTGAGATGGGAAGTGGATGGCATGAATGGCCGCTGGTTCTGTTTACGGTACTGGGGCAGTGCGTCGTGGGTGCGACAATTATCACCGGAATGGGTTGGCTGGCGGCACGTAATGAACGGGCCGATGAGCGACGGATTGTCCTTAATATGTTCTTCCTGTGGGTCATCATGGGGATTGCCTTTTTTGCCTCGGTACTGCACCTTGGCTCCCCTTTACGCGCCTTCAACTCACTGAATCGCATTGGTTCATCGGCGCTGAGTAATGAAATCGCCAGTGGCTCGGTATTCTTTGCGGTAGGCGGGTTCTGGTGGCTGCTTTCGGTTATCGGTAAAATGCCAGCCACGCTCGGACGGATCTGGTTAGTCATCAGCATGGTGCTGGGTCTGATCTTTGTCTGGGCGATGACGCGTGTTTATCAGATAGACACGGTGCCAACCTGGTATAATGGATACACCACGGCGTCGTTCTTCTTAACCGTGGTCCTCACCGGGCCGCTGTTCGCTGCCCTGCTGCTGAAGCTGGCGAAGGTGCCGTTTAACGGTAAATTCTTTGCCTCACTCAGCGTGCTGGCTTTACTGGCAAGCCTTGCGGTGGTGGTGATGCAGACATCTGAACTCGGCTTTATTCACAGTTCGGTACAGCAAGCCAACGCGCTGCTGCCCGACTGGGGCCGCCTGCAGGTATGGCGCTTTGTACTGCTGCTCGCAGGTTTAGGCTGCTGGCTTTGCCCACTTCTGCGTCGCGTTCCGTCGCACGCTATCGGCTTAGCCATAGGTTTGCTGCTGGTGCTAGCAGGGGAATTTATCGGCCGTGGGCTGTTTTACGGCCTGCACATGACCGTCGGTATGGCGATTGCCGGGTAATTTATCGGTGCGGGATACGTCCCGCACGCATTTAAGGAAATGCAGTAATGAATGACGTTCAGCACCACGACGCTTTAGCTTTCTCCGCCCGCGTTCTCGGGGCGCTGTTTTACTTTGCGCCGGATAGTGCGCTTGCTGAGCCACTGGTTGCCGCTTTTAGTGATGGCGAATGGGCCGCACAGTGGCCCTATCCCGTCAACCACCTAGATACGCTGTCCGCCGGGTTCACGGCAAAAAGCAATGAGTCGCGTTCTGAAGCCTGGCAACGGCTGTTCATCGGCCCGTCGGCATTACCTTCACCGCCGTGGGGTTCAGTGTGGTTAGATCGCGAAAACGTATTATTCGGTGAATCCACGCTGGCGCTGCGCCAGTGGATGCGCGACAACCAGATTGCCTTTGATGTGCAACAAAATGAGCCGGAAGACCACTTCGGCACGCTGCTGATGCTGGCCGCCTGGCTGGTCGAAAACGATCGCTATGAAGCCTGCGAGCAACTGCTGGCCTGGCATCTGTTACCGTGGGCCAACCGTTTTATCAGCGAATTTATCGACAAAGCCGAGGACCCGTTCTATACGGCGCTGGGGCAACTCACACAGCAGACGCTGGGGCACTGGCAGTCCCTTCTGCTGATCCCCGTGGCAGATAAAAAGCTGTATCGCTAATTCCAATGCAGCGCCTTCATCACTATCCCGATATCAAGGCGATGCTTCGTCGCCTGTTAATCGCTACCGTCGTCGGCGTTCTGGCGGCGCTAGCCGTCGCCCTGTTCCGTCACGCCATGTACTTTCTCGAATGGTTGTTGTTAAGCAACGACAGCGGCAGTCTGGTCAACGCGGCTGAGGGCCTGGTGTGGTGGCGGCGGTTGATGACTCCGGCTCTCGGCGGGCTTGCCGCCGGCACGTTATTGTGGTGCTGGCAGCGCTACACGCGCCAGCGCCCACATGCGCCCACCGATTACATGGAAGCTCTGGAAAGTGATGAAGGAAAGTTCGACACCGGCTCCAGCCTGGTAAAATCCACCGCTTCGCTACTGGTCGTGGCCAGCGGCAGCGCCATTGGCCGTGAAGGTGCGATGATCCTGCTGGCAGCACTGGCGGCCTCATTTTTTGCTCAGCGTTTTACGCCAAAAGATGAGTGGAAACTGTGGATTGCCTGCGGAGCCGCCGCGGGGATGGCCAGCGCCTATCATGCGCCGCTGGCCGGGAGCCTGTTTATTGCCGAGATACTGTTCGGCACGCTGATGCTCGCCTCGCTCGGGCCGGTAGTGGTTTCGGCGGTTGTCGCCCTGCTAACGACGCAAATGATGAACGGTGGCGCAGAACTGCTGTATCGCGTTGCACCATTACCCACGCTGACCGCCAGCCACTACGTGCTGATGCTCGCTGCTGGGCTGGTCTGCGGCGCCGGCGGGCCAGTGCTGATGTGGCTGATGGACGTCAGCCATCGCGGCTTTCTGTGGCTCAAACTGTCCCCGCCCTGGCAACTGGCGCTTGGCGGATTATTGGTTGGTTTGCTATCGCTGTTGACGCCAGCGGTTTGGGGTAACGGCTATAGCGTAGTGCAAGGCTTTTTGCTCGCACCGCCGGTTTTCACCGTGATTGCCGGGATATTTGTGTGCAAACTGTTGGCCATTCTCGCCAGCAGTGGCTCAGGTGCACCCGGCGGGGTCTTTACCCCAACGCTGTTTATCGGGCTGGCCGTCGGGATTTTGTTCGCCAATGCGTGGGGTTTTGCATTCCCGGGGGATCAGACAACGACGATTCTGCTGGGGATCACCGGAATGGCCACCCTGCTGGCGGCCACCACCCACGCACCGATTATGTCGACGCTGATGATTTGTGAAATGACCGGGCAGTATACGCTGCTGCCCGGTTTGCTGATTGCCTGCGTGATTGCTTCAGTGCTGTCCCGCACCCTACGCCAGGATTCTATCTACCGTCAGCATGTTGCTGAGCATCGTTAAATCAACGTAGTGGCTCAGCTCGCGTTGTTCCGGACGCGGCAGATACGGCAGTTCGCCAATCAACGGTGCCGGGAGTTTCTTACTCAGCACGTCGATAATTTCCGCGTAGTGCGACAGACCTGGATTGATACGATTCGCCACCCAGCCAATCAACGGCAAACCATCGTTGGCAATAGCCTGCGCGGTCAACAGCGCATGGTTGATGCACCCTTCCTGAATCCCCACCACCAACAGCACCGGCAGTTGTTCCTGCACCACCCACTCGGAGAGCGGACGCAGGTCGTTCATCAGGCTACGCCAACCGCCCGTGCCTTCGACCACCACGTTATCAACCTGCTTGCTCAGATTAGCCAGCCCATCGGACAACAGGCTGTAGTTGATAGGGCAACTGTGCGCTACGCTGCTCTCTTCTTCGCTCAACGCAATAGGATTAATGGCCTCGTAAGGCAGCGCCAGCGATGAGACGCTTTGCAGCACCAGCGCATCTTTGTTGCGCAGGCCATCGGCGGTCTCTTTGCTGCCTTTTGCCACCGGCTTGTATCCCGCTACCCGTTTCCCGCTGGCGGCGAGCGCCTGTAATAGCGCACGAGAAACCACCGTCTTACCGACAGAAGTATCAGTCCCAGTAATAAAGAAACGATTAAGCATGACTAACTAACCCCACAGCGACGCCTGTATAAATCAAGGCAATGAATAATTCAACCGGGTGAAAGTTTACGTGATGCACATGTCAGGTGGATTGAGTTAGCGCAATTTTTTGCAAAACCGCAAAAAAATGTTAACCCTGTAACAATCTAATCAGCAATGTTCCGTTATAGAGCGCATCTTTGACCAGTGCGGCGCCGGCCATCGTGCCACGATTAGAGAATTGCGTCTGCTCGACGGAAATATGTTTACTGTATGCCGGGAGGGACTGTTGATGAATACAGTCGCTGATGGCCGGGAAGAGAATGTCAGAAGCCTGATTGAACGGGGAACCGATAAGAATCTTTTGCGGGTTAAACAGATTCACCATGATGGCAAGAATGCGCCCAACGTTGGTCCCGATACTGCCGATAATGTCTTTGGCAAGCAGGTCGCCCTGTACGGCCGCCTGGCATAGCCAATCAACGGTCAGCGGCTTTTGATGCAGCATTGAGCTCATCGATTGTTGCATGCGCACCTGCGTCAACTCCAGCACGCTTTGCACGCTGGCAATGGTTTCCAGGCAGCCATGATTCCCGCAGTAGCAGCGCTTTCCATATGGATCGACCTGAGTATGACCAATCTCCACCAGGCTGCTGCTGCCCGCGTGTAGCAAACGCCCGTCGGTAATCACCCCGGCGCCAACGTTATGGTCAATCACCACCTGGATGACATCCCTGGCCCCGCGAGATGCCCCGAACAGCGCCTCGGCCATCGTCCAGGCGCTAATATCATGCTGGAGATAAACCGGAACGCCAGTATGCGCTTCCAGGGTTGCCCCCAGCGGCACGTCGGTCACTTCGTAAAACGGCATACGGTGAATGATGCCGTTTTCAGTATCAATGATACCGGGAAGCGTAATGGCAATCGCCGTTAAACGCTCCAGGAGATTCTGGTGACGAATGAAAAACTGGTCGATATGGGCAAGGACGCGGCTTAAAAAAGGCACTTCATGCTCAAGCGCCAGCTCAAGCTGCTCTTCAACCACCAGCTTACTGCTCAGATCGCGCAGCGAAAGATGAATATCACCCCGTCCAATACGAACGGAAAGATAGTGCCAGGCTTCGGTTTCCACCATTAACCCAACCGCAGGACGACCACGGCTGCCCACTTCCTGAATTTCCGTCTCCTGAACCAGGTGCGCTTCCAGCAGTTCACGGACAATTTTGGTGATACTGGCCGGAGCCAGCTGCGCGAGTCGTGAGAGATCGATACGGGATACCGGGCCGAGCTGATCAATGAGACGATAAACCGCCCCCGCATTGGTCTGCTTAATTTGATCGATATGGCCTGGCTGACTGTCCGCTACCACCGTAAAACTCCCTTATTTTCGCGCTTCGAAATAAACTTTGGACTATGGTGAAGTACTTCAATGGCCTGCGTCAAATTTTTACTTAGCCTTGTGATTTACTGCACATTTTTTCACACTTTTGGCGTAGAAACGCTCACCTTTGCCGCCGTTAACAGATGCTGCTTAAAACGCTCGGCCGCCTGGCTGAGTTCATGATGTTTTGACCAAACCAGCCACATTTCCGATACCGCATCCTCTTGCGCAATCGGAACCCAGCGCATTTCCTGCAGCTGCACGCGGCGAAATGAAGCGGGCAAAATCGAGACGCCCAGCCCCGACGCCACCAGGCCAATAATCGTCATAGCCTCCCCCACTTCCTGAGTAATGGTTGGCGTCACCCCATAGCGTCGCATCAGGCCAAGAATATCGTCATACAACCCGGTTCCCACGTGCGGGTCAAAGAAGACGAACGGCTGCTGGCCCAGTTCAACCAAGCTCACCGATTCCTGACTGGCCAGCGGATGATCGCGATGGATCATCGCCAGCAGCGGTTCGCGCAAGATCACCTGCCAGTCGAGCGTGTCGGGCAACTGTGTGTTACGCATCAATCCCAGCTCCAGACCGCCTTCGGTCAGCGGCGAGATTTGTTCGCGGGTATTGGTCTCGCGGGTCTGGATATGTACGTCAGGGTAGCGCTGGCGGAAGGTCGATAAAGTATCGGAAACAGCCTTAATAAACGGCGCAGACGACGTAAAGCCGATGCGTAATTCACCCGTTTCGCCATGGTGCAAACGGCTTGCCCGCGCGGCGGCCTCGTTGACCTGCAGCAAAATCTGACGACTGTCGGCAAGAAACTGCCGCCCCGCTTCCGTCAGGCTCACGCTGCGGTTAGTGCGGGCAAAAAGACGGGCGCCCACTTGCTGTTCGAGGATCTGAATCTGCTGGCTTAGCGGCGGCTGCGAGATGTTTAAGCGCGCAGCGGCGCGACCAAAATGCAGCTCCTCAGCAACGGCGACAAAATAGCGCAGATGACGCAACTCGATATTCATACTTTAAAAGTCTTAATTGAGATTATTAATATATTAGACAGAATATTTACGATTTCCTACTCTAATTATGTGACCTATGTCGTTATTACATCTCGTTTTTAAGCAAGGATTTTCCCGTGAGCCGCACAACGACCGCAGACCATACACCCGTTATTGATGTCCGCGATGATGCCCCTTCTCCATCCAACACCTTTATCCGTCGCGGTACGCCGCCGTTTATCCGCGTCACTCTCGCGCTGTTTTCCGCCGGGCTGGCAACCTTTGCCCTGCTGTACTGCGTTCAGCCGATTCTGCCGGTGCTCTCTCACGAATTTAGCGTCTCTCCGGCGCAAAGTAGTATTTCGCTGTCGATTTCGACCGCCATGCTGGCGGTCGGGTTGCTGTTCACCGGCCCGTTGTCCGACGCCATTGGCCGCAAGCAGGTGATGGTCACCGCTTTAGTGCTGGCATCGTGCTGCTCGCTGCTCTCAACCATGATGACCAGCTGGCACGGGATTTTGATTATGCGCGCGCTGATTGGCCTCTCGCTTAGCGGGGTGGCCGCCGTCGGCATGACTTACCTCAGCGAGGAGATCCATCCCAGTTTTGTTGCTTTCTCGATGGGGCTGTACATCAGCGGGAACTCCATCGGCGGCATGAGCGGGCGTTTGCTTACCGGGGTCTTTACCGACTTCTTTGGCTGGCGCGTGGCCCTGGCGGTCATCAGCGCCTTTGCGTTAGGCGCGGCCATTATGTTCTGGCGCATATTGCCGGAGTCCCGTCATTTTCGCCCCAGCTCGCTGAAGCCAAAATCTCTACTGATTAACTTCCGCCTGCATTGGCGCGATCGTGGTCTTCCGCTGCTGTTTGTTGAAGGTTTTTTGTTAATGGGCGCCTTTGTGACGCTGTTTAACTACATTGGCTATCGTTTGATGCTCTCACCGTGGTCGCTGAATCAAGCCGTCGTTGGCCTGCTCTCTGTCGCTTATCTGACCGGGACGTGGAGCTCACCGAAAGCCGGGATGATGACCACTCGCTATGGTCGCGGGCCGGTGATGATCTTCTTTACCGGCATCATGTTGCTGGGTCTGCTGTTAACCCTATTTTCACCGCTGTGGGTTATCTTCCCGGGGATGCTGCTTTTCTCCGCCGGCTTCTTCGCCGCTCACTCGGTTGCCAGCAGTTGGATTGGCCCACGTGCGCGCCGCGCCAGAGGCCAGGCATCATCGCTTTACTTGTTCAGCTATTATCTTGGTTCCAGCATTGCCGGGACGCTGGGCGGTGTATTCTGGCATCAATACGGCTGGAACGGTGTAGGCGGGTTTATCGCTTTACTGTTGGTTGGCGCCCTGCTCACCGGCCTGCTGCTGCATAAACGCTTGCGCTAATCATTAGGGGCGGTTAATGGTTTGCCGCCCATTATTTTTAGTACTTATGTTATTGACATAAAATGCCTTGCCATCTCGCCATACTAGATGGCAATTCCTATAATGAAGCCACTTTTGACTTATCCGTTTAGCGTTATGACTCCCTACACTAGCAATACTCAGCTCAATCTACGCATTATCTCGATAGTCGTTTTCACCTGTATCTGCTACCTCTCTATCGGTCTTCCGCTGGCGGTACTGCCGGGTTTTATTCACTACGATCTCGGCTACAGCACGCTGGTGGCCGGGGCGGTTATCAGCCTGCAATATATCTCCACCCTCGTCAGCCGCCCTCATGCCGGGCGCTATACCGATATCTGGGGGCCGAAAAAGGTCGTCAGTCTGGGGATTATTTGCTGCCTGATGAGCGGTTTATTTACCCTCGCCGCGGCAGCCGTGATTGCCAGTCCGCTAGCGGCGGTCGCGCTATTGCTCATTGGGCGCGTGTTTTTGGGGGTCGGCGAAAGCTTTACGTCAACCGGGTCAACGCTGTGGGGCATTAAAACCGTCGGCGCAATCCACACCTCACGCGTGATTTCGTGGAACGGGGTCGCCACCTACGTCGCTATGGCCGCCGGTGCCCCGCTCGGTGTGCTGCTCAACGGTTGGTTTGGTATCGGCGGTTTTGCGACGCTTATCGTCATCATTGCGCTGATTGGCCTGCTGTTTGCTCGTACCCGCGATGATGTCAGCGTGAGCGCTGGCGTGCGCGCCCCTTTCCACGTAGTGGCGCGCAAAATCTGGCCCTACGGTCTGGGTTTAGGCTTGGGCACCGTCGGCTTTGGCGTCATTGCCACCTTTATTACCCTCTACTTCACCGCTCATGGCTGGCAAGGAGCGGCGTTTACGCTGTCACTGTTTAGCATTGGTTTTATCTGTATTCGCCTTGTCCTCGGCAATACGATTATTCGCTTTGGCGGCATTCGCGTGTCGCTCATTTGTTTTGTGGTCGAATGCCTGGGGCTCTTAATTATCTGGTTCGCACCCAACGCATGGCTGGCGGGCGTAGGCGCGTTTCTTACTGGTTCAGGTTTCTCGCTGGTCTTCCCGGCGCTGGGCGTTGAGGCGGTTAAGCAGGTTGAAGAGCAAAACCAGGGCACGGCGCTCGGCACCTACTCCGCATTTCTCGATCTGGCGTTAGGGATAACCGGGCCGGTGGCGGGCTGGATTGCCGGTTATTACGGACTGGAGAGTATTTACCTGATTGCTTCGGTGGTAGTGGCGATGGCCTTCGTACTTATCCTGCGCGTTTACCTGGCTCAGCGTTCCAGCCAGCCGGCCTGCCGCAGCTAACTCATTATGGGGTAATGAAAATTGCCCCGTACATAGAGTCTACAAATCTCGTACATTACGTTACACGCCGAAACCAATCACTCACGGAAAGCCTAAGCGCTCGAAGGTATAGTTCTTTCAACGGCCCCGCAGTGGGGTTGAATGAAAAAACCAATTCGAGGGTATTAGAATGAAAAAAGTATTAGCTCTGGTTGTTGCCGCTGCTATGGGTCTGTCTTCCGCTGCATTCGCTGCTGACGCAGTTGCAACTCCGGCTCCGGCTGCCACTGCGACCGCTACTCACGCGGCTCCAGCGAAAACCACTCATCACAAAAAACACAAGAAAGCCGCTCCAGCTCAGAAAGCTCAAGCTGCTAAAAAACACAAAAAAGCAGCCGCTAAACCTGCTGTAGAGCAGAAAGCTCAGGCCGCTAAGAAACACAAAAAAGCAGCAACTAAACCTGCTGTAGAGCAGAAAGCTCAGGCTGCTAAGAAACACAAAAAAGCAGCAGCTAAACCTGCTGTAGCTCAGAAAGCTCAGGCTGCTAAAAAACACAAAAAAGCAGTTAAACACGAAGCTGCAAAACCAGCTGCACAGCCAGCTGCATAATTGAAGCGGTAGGATATTCTTGATGATACATCGGCGCTTATATAGCGCCGATTTTTTCCTGGAGAGCAATCATGTTGCGGCGCTATCGTTTCGAGCTCATCCTGGCTTTACTTATCATCTGCGCACTGATCGCAACCCAGTTTTTCTTTTACTGAGCGTAGTTCGCTGATTTTTCTCCCACTTTTCATTCCTCCCGTCTATAGTAGTCTCATTGGGTATTTCTTTTATAATCATAATTGCCCCATCAGAGAGTCATATGCGTACAGCCTTTGTGTGTTGTTTACTGGGATCGTTGTCGGTAACACCTTTTCTTTCACACGCCGATGATGGTGATAGCGGCATCAGCGCCAAAGATATTAAAACCCTGTTCTTTGGTCAGGACGATCGCATTCTGGTGACGAACCCGGCGCAGCCGCCGTGGGATGCCATCGGACAACTGGAAACCGCTAGCGGCAACCTGTGCACCGCCACCTTAATTACCCCCAACCTGGCGCTAACCGCCGGACACTGTCTGCTTGAACCGCCGCGCGGCAAGCAGGACAAAGCCATCGCCCTGCGTTTCGTGTCGCAAAAAGGCAGCTGGCGCTATGAAATTCATGGTATTGAAGGACGCGTCGACCCGTCCCTTGGTAAACGACTGAAACCTGACGGTGACGGCTGGATTGTTCCGGCGTCCGCCGCGCCGTGGGATTTCGGCCTGATAGTATTGCGCTACCCGCCGTCCGGGATCACGCCAATTCCGCTGTTTACCGGCGATAAAACCGAGCTGACCGCCGCCCTGAAGGCCGTTGACCGTAAAGTCACGCAGTCAGGCTATCCGGTCGATCATCTTGAGTCGCTGTACAGCCACCAAAATTGTCTGGTGACCGGGTGGGCACAAGCTTCCGTCCTTTCGCACCAGTGCGATACCCTGCCGGGCGATAGTGGCTCACCGCTGCTGTTGAAAACCGACGCGGGCTGGCAGGTGATTGCGGTACAAAGTTCAGCTCCGGCGGCAAAAGACCGCTGGCGGGCCGATAACCGCGCCATCTCCGTGACCGGTTTTCGCGACAAGCTGGAAGCACTGGCCGCCGGAAACTAACTTTGTCGCTGCTGGTGTCGCAACGCCAGCAGCGATGACAACGGCATCGGCTCGCTGAAGTAAAAGCCCTGTAGTTGGTCGCACCCCGCCAGACGCAACAGCTTCATCTGCTTCTCCGTTTCCACTCCTTCGGCAATCACCGTCATCCCCAGCGCGCTGGCAATACGGATGGTTCCACCCACCAATGCCGCCGCCTGATCGTCATTATCAACCAGCCCGGCCAGCGATTTATCGATCTTGATGGTGTCAAAGTTAAAGCGACGTAGATAGCCAATGCTGGAATACCCGGTGCCAAAATCGTCCAGCGCCACCGCGGTGCCCAGCGCTTTTAGCGCCGTAATAGCCGCCCGCGCGCGTTCCGGTTTTTCCAGCACATAGGTTTCGGTCACTTCCAGTTGCAGCCTCGCCGGTGGGAAGCCTGACGACTTCAGCACGCTGGAGACTTTTTCTTCAAACTCCGGGTCACGAAACTGCGCCGGGGAGATATTCACCGACAATTTTAAATCGTTATGTGCCAGCAGATCCCGACAGGCGCGAGCCAGCACAAATTGCCCCAACGAATAAATCAGTCCACTGGTTTCCGCAATGGTGATAAACGCATCGGGCATCAGTTCCCCTTTCGCCCTGCGCGGCCAGCGTACCAGAGCTTCAACCCCGACCATCGCCTGAGAACGCGCGCAGACAATCGGTTGATACCACACCTCAAACTCATCATGTTCCAGGCCATGACGAATATCGTTTTCAATCGATAACTGGTATTCGCGGACGCTGTTCAGTTCGGCATCGTAGTGGGTAATGCGCCCCTTACCGGTAATTTTGGAGTGGTACATCGCAATATCCGCCTGACGAAACAGCTCAGAGCTGGAGCAGGACTGCAACGTGCCGCTGGCAATACCAATACTGGCGCTGATATGCAGCGTCCGTTCACCAATACGAATCGGCGTATTGAGGTAATCCAACACCCGCACGGCAAATTCGGTGGCGCGAGCCTGGGAATGTTGTCCGCCGACGGTCATCGCAAATTCATCGCCGCCCATACGCGCCAGCATTCCTCCCGAGGGCACCAGCGTTTGCAGCATATCGGCGATATGGATAATCAGAATATCGCCGATATCATGGCCGTAGATGTCGTTAACATCTTTGAACCCGTCAAGGTCGATAAATACCACCGTTTTGAGATCTTTGTCGCCACGCAGGCTGATGCGCTCAAGCTGCTCAATCAACGCCCGGCGGTTGGGTAAATGACTGAGCCAGTCGGTGAGCGCAATTTCACGCGCCTGGCGTTCACCGCGAGCCAGCTTCCATAAACCCAGACTGCTCAACAAAATAAACAGCAGAATCAACCCGGTGGCCAGCAGCACGATTTCACGAATTTGCGGCGATGCCGCATTTGCCGCTTCAACACCCGGCTGGCGCAACTGCCAGTTAAGCCAGCCCACCACCCGATCTCCGGCAGTGCGGATTGGAATGTTGTACTGGTTTTGCGGCGCGTCGGTGAGGGTCAGATTTTCAATCTGAAAGGTATTGCCGAGATTGCGCAGTAGCGTCGGATTGACGTGGCGAGTGATAACCAGATAGCGACGGGTCGCGTCATAAATCTGCAGCCGCCCCGTCATCGGCCGAATAAGCCCTATGCCAATAAACGCAACCCCTTCGCGGGTTCGCGTAATACCGGCGAACATGTTCTTCCCTTCGCCGAGCGACGCCTTATTCCGGTCGATCAGCGCCTGTAGCCCATCGCCAAAAAAGCGCAGGTCCTGCTCGTTAAAAGAATTGCTGTGAAAAGCGCCCCACAGCACGCGGTAATTTTCGTCCAACACGAAAGTGCCGTCGTAAAGATTATTGATTTTGTAACCGGCACCCCAGGTATTGTACAACCAGGTGGTATCCAGCGTCGGAGGGTAAACTTTACGAACGGCATCGTCCCAGATGGCGTTATCGATAACCAGCGACAGCACGCGGTTAATCGATGTCTGAATTGCCCCATCAACGGAAAGTGCAGATCGACGAGCGTCAATGTCGTTGGTTTTAGCGCTAATCAACTGCTGCGAGAGATACAACAATGAGATAATGGAAAAAATCAGGCCGATGCCGGCTAAAAAGATCATCACAAACAGCGTTCTGGCCGTGGCAATATTGCGCCAGCGTGACGGATTTAACATGTATCACCCTCGCATACGCTCGATTAACCCTTTGTTACAAGCGTAATACAGACAGGCGATTTCGCTGCCCGATTTCTCAGGCAGCGATCACATCAGGCGAGTTTAATCAGTACCATTCCGACCAAAAGCAGAGCTACGCCAATCCAGCCCTTATAATTCAGGCGTTGACCGAAGAGGATCCACCCTGCCGCAAGCGTTGCGGCAACCCCAAAACCACCCCAGATAGCGTAAGCCACCGAGAGGTCGATACCTTTTACCGCCTGCGACAGCGCACTAAACGCGGCCAGTACGGCGACCAGCGAAAGAATGCCGTACAGTTTGCGGCGAAAGCCGTCAGAGAACTTCAGGAAAATATTAGCGACAATTTCCAGAACGATGGAACCTGCCAGCCATGCGCCGTGAACCCACTCAAACTGCTGCATGGTCCACCTCGTTATTCATCGGCTTGCTCGGGGATTTACGCGTCCCCGATTTAATCAGCACGATACCGGCAACCAGCGTCGCCAGACCTGCCGTTTTCATCACCGTCAGGCTTTCGTCGAACAGCAAAACGCTGAACAGGGTAATAAGCAAAATACCGATCCCTTCCCACAGCGCATAGGCCACGCCGAGGGCAATCTTTTTTACCGCAAACGAAAGGAAAATATATGACAAGGCGATCATCACAAGCATCAAAATAAAACCGGTGTTTCCATCACTGACGCTTGCCCATTTCATAGACAGCGTACCCGTAATTTCTGCAACAATGGCGAGGGCTAATAAAATCCAATAAAACATGGTGCTTCTCCTGCATGAGAATATAATCCGTCGCAGCTTGCGAGAAACGCAAACTGAAAAAAAATGATTAAAATTTAGCTCAAACGAAGAAGGAGACTAAAGCGCGTTGCGCCAGTGCTGCTCACCATAGAAGGCAGAATAGGAAGGTAATACAGAAGGTTTGGTAGAAAGGTACGTCCTGAACAAATTGTCCATAAAATTACAATTATCCGCGGTATTGCTTCTCATCATTGCGGAGTAAAATTGTCCTCAGTAGTTAAACACAGCTAATTTCTAACACAATTGTCAAAGTATCTCAAAATGTTTTCAAATCTTTACTGATGTTGTTTGATGTGAATGCATTTATTATCAGGCAAATCGCAATTATCATATTCTTTATAGTTTTTCGCTGGAGTTAACCCAACATGTCCAGGCCAATCATCACCCTTAATGGATTAAAAATTGTCATCATGCTGGGCATGCTGGTGATCATTCTTACCGGTATCCGCTTTGCTGCGGAAATTATTGTTCCGTTCGTACTGGCACTATTTATTGCGGTGGTGCTTAATCCGGTGGTGCAGCTGCTGGTGCGCTGGCGGGTGCCTCGGGTTCTGGCAATTTCGCTGCTGATAGCGGTGATCATCATGGCCGCCGTGCTGCTGCTCGCCTCTCTGGGTACTTCGCTCAATGAACTGGCACGCACCCTGCCGCAATATCGTTCCTCGCTGGCGGTGCCGCTGTATAACCTGCAGCCATGGATGCAACGCTTTGGTATCGGCGTTAGCCCCGATGAACTGATTAAGTATATCGATCCCAACGCCGCCATGACGCTGGTTTCCCGGCTGTTAACACAGCTGTCTAACGCCATGTCATCTATCTTTTTACTGCTGCTGACGGTGGTATTTATGCTGCTCGAAGTTCCGCAGCTACCGGCCAAACTTCAGCAAGTAATGACCCGGCCAATTGAAGGCATGGCGGCCATTCAGCGGGCGCTGGACAGCGTGTCGCACTATCTGGTGCTTAAAACGGCAATCAGCGTCGTGACGGGCCTTGTCGCGTGGGGAATGCTGGAACTGCTGGATGTGCGTTTCGCCTTTATTTGGGGATTGCTGGCCTTCGCCCTCAACTATATTCCGAACATCGGCTCGGTGCTGGCGGCGATCCCTCCTATCCTGCAGGTTCTGGTGTTTAGCGGCTTTTACGATGCGCTTATCGTACTTGCGGGGTATCTGGTGATTAACCTGATTTTTGGCAATATTCTCGAGCCTCGGATCATGGGACGCGGCCTCGGCCTTTCGACTCTGGTGGTGTTTTTGTCGCTGATCTTCTGGGGATGGCTGCTTGGCCCGGTCGGCATGCTGCTGTCGGTGCCGTTAACTATTATCGTTAAAATTGCCCTTGAGCAGACCGAAGGCGGAAGAAGCATTGCCATTCTGCTAAGCGATCTGAGCAAGTAGCATTCAGAATAGCGACAGTAACAGCGCAACAGGGAAACTAAACGGCCAGGTTGCGCCAATCAACAGCGCCGCGATTAAG
Organism: Kluyvera intermedia; assembly: GCF_021440345.1. Classification (GTDB taxonomy): domain Bacteria; phylum Pseudomonadota; class Gammaproteobacteria; order Enterobacterales; family Enterobacteriaceae; genus Kluyvera; species Kluyvera intermedia_A. The sequence continues at coordinate 36,722 of NZ_JAKCNS010000044.1, read as the reverse complement.
CGGATGGTGGCGCTTTCTTTGGTGAGAAACCAGGTAATAAAAGCACAGATAACGCTCATCACCGCATAAAAGATGAGCATATGTTGGTACAGCGTCACCAATCCAGTCCTTATCATTGATAGTTAAAGCGGCGCAATATGCTACGTTTTTTGACGTACATCAAGTTTTTCGCCGCTTCCGCTCGAGAACATTCAGCACACAGCAACTCATCTCCAGATGAATTATCTGCATGCAAAACGGAATGTAGAATTATGTTATGCCTATAAAGCGGTTAATTCTGTGATTTAGCCAACGCTTAGCGTTTTAACTGGGACGCGGCAAAAATGCTGTCTGTGGAAGGATCGCTGACGTAACGGTTGGGATCGTACTGCGGAATCAGGTTTACTTTTTCTGTGTCCCAGGCTTCGCCCAGACAGGCCGCCGTGGCGCGGTTATTGCCATCACATGCCGCAATGCGGCTTGCCGAAAACCAGGTGCCCACACCTATCGCAGCGGCAATCACGACCGCGGTACAAACAAGACTTTTATTCATCGCTCTGACTATGCTCAGTTTTTCAACGGCGCGGATCCTCGCACGTTGTTTTGAGCATGTCAAAAAAGAGGGGCTGCGCGGTAGGCCTGCCGCCTACCGCGAAGGGGGTAATTAGTGCTTTATCATCACGTGACGGACCACGGTGTAATCCTCCAGCCCGTACACCGACATGTCTTTCCCGTAACCCGACAGCTTCTGTCCGCCGTGCGGCATTTCGCTCACCAACATGAAATGGGTGTTCACCCACGTGCAGCCGTACTGGAGACGGGCGCTCAGCCGATGCGCTCGCCCGACGTCCTGCGTCCATACCGATGACGCCAGGCCGTACTGCGAATCATTGGCCCATGCCAGCACCTGCGCTTCATCGTCGAATACGGTGACGCTAACCACCGGGCCAAAGACTTCACGCTGGACAATATCATCCTCCTGGCGCGCACCTGCCAGCAGCGTCGGCTGGAAATAGTAACCGTTGCCCGCGACTTTCTCTCCCCCGGTCACGACTTTGATGTGCGGCAATGCTTTTGCCCGCGTCACCGCCTCGCTCACCCGCGCCAAATGAGCCTGTGAACTGAGCGGTCCTAGCTCGGTTGATGGATCGTCTGGTGCACCAGGCTGGATACTGGCCACTGCCGCCGCCAATTTTTCGACCAGCTTCTCGTAAATCCCCTTCTGGGCATAGATTCGACAGGCAGCGGTGCAATCCTGTCCGGCGTTATAAAAACCGAAGGTTCTCACCCCTTCGACCACCGCATCAATATCCGCATCATCAAACACAATCACCGGCGCTTTGCCGCCCAGTTCCATATGGGTACGTTTAATCGATGGCGCGGTATGGGCAATAATGTGCTCACCGGTGGCAATCGAACCGGTTAACGACACCATCCGCACGCTGGCATGCCCGGTCAGCGGATCGCCAACGGTTTTGCCTCGGCCAAACAGCACGTTAAGAACACCCGCTGGGAAGATGTCTTTGGCCAGTTCACCCAACGTTAACGCAGTCAACGGGGTGATTTCTGACGGCTTAATCACCACACAATTCCCCGCCGCCAGCGCCGGTGCCAGCTTCCACGCCGCCATCATCAGCGGATAGTTCCACGGCGCAATGGAGGCCACGACGCCTACCGGATCGCGGCGAATCATCGAGGTGTGCCCTTCCAGATATTCTCCCGCCGCCAGCCCATTAAGGCAGCGTGCGGCACCCGCGAAGAAACGAAAAACATCAACGACCGCCGGGATCTCATCGTTTATCACGCAGTGCAGCGGTTTACCGCAGTTAAGCGACTCCAGTTTGGCAAAGATTTCCGCGTGCTCTTCAATCACATCGGCCAGTTTGAGCAGGCATTCTGCACGCTGTTTGGGGGTAGTTTGTCCCCATTGTTCGAACGCACGGTCAGCGGCAATCACCGCCGCATCAACCTGTCCGGCGGAGGCTTCGGCAATTTGCAGCAGGATCTCACCCGTCGCCGGGTTATATACCGGCTGCGATTCGCCTTCACCTGCTACCAGTTCACCATTAATCAGTAACTTATGTTGCATAGCATGATCCTGTTTTATTTAAACGTCGTACTTCCACCGGCGGCGCCTTCGTCTTCGCGAGTCAGCCACCATGCCCCTAAAATCGGTATCATCGTCAGTAACATCACCAGCAGCGCCACGACGTTAGTCACCGGCACATCGCGCGGCCGCCCCAGTTGGTTGAGCAACCACAGCGGCAGCGTGCGCTCGTGCCCGGCGGTGAAGGTGGTAACGATAATTTCATCAAACGACAGCGCAAACGCCAGCATGCCCCCGGCTAGCAGCGCCGAACTCAGATTTGGCAGCACCACGTGACGGAAGGTTTGCCAGCCGTTAGCGCCCAAATCCATCGATGCCTCAACGAGGCTCCACGAAGTACGGCGGAAACGGGCAATCACGTTGTTAAACACCACCACCACGCAAAAAGTGGCATGGCCGATAATAATCGTGACCAGCCCCGGCTCCAGATTGACGGTTTTAAATGCCGTCAGCAGCGCAAGGCCGGTGACAATGCCCGGCAGCGCAATCGGCAACATCAGCAACAGCGACACCGCGCTTTTGCCAAAAAAGTCCCGTCGCCAAAGAGCCGCTGCAGCAAGCGTGCCAAGTATTAAGGCAATGCACGTCGAGAAGGTGGCAATTTTAAGTGACAGTGTCACAGCATCGAAAATATCCCCGCGCCCAGCCGCCTCGCTAAACCAGCGCAGCGTCAACCCCTGAGGGGGAAAACTGAACGCCGCGTCTTCGGTGTTAAAGGCGTAAATCGCGATAATGGCCAGCGGGAAATGCAGGAAGATAACCCCTCCCCAGGCGGCAATTTTGAGGAATAGCGGTGCCCGTTCAGAGTGCATCAAACGCTCCCAGGCGCTTCACGAACGCCAGATAAAGGGCAATAAGAACAATCGGTACCAGGGTAAACGCCGCCGCCATCGGCATATTGCCGATAGCCCCCTGCTGGGAGTAGACCATATTGCCAATGAAGTAGCCCGGCGGCCCCACCAGCTGCGGGACGATAAAATCACCCAGCGTCAGTGAGAAGGTGAAAATTGAACCGGCGGCAATCCCAGGGATAGCCATTGGGATAACTACATGACGGAAGGTCTGGCGTGGTAATGCGCCAAGATCGGCGGAGGCCTGCAACAACGACGCGGGAATACGCTCCAGCGCGGCCTGCACCGGCAGGATCATAAACGGCAGCCAAATATAGACGAACACCAGAAAGCGCCCCAAACCGGATGTCGAAAGCGTATTACCGCCAACGCCCGGCACCGACAGAATGGCGCTCAATACCGACCCCAGCCCCATATGGTTGAGAAACCACTGTGCGACGCCGTCTTTCGCCAGCAGCAACGTCCAGGCGTAGGCTTTAACGATGTAGCTGGCCCACATCGGCAGCATCACCGCCACGTAAAAAAACGCCTTTTGCTTACCGCTGGTATAGCGCGCCATATACCACGCCATCGGGAATGCCAGCAGCGCGCTGGCGAGGGTGACCGCCAGCGCCATCACCAGCGTACGCAGGATAATGTCGTAGTTGGCCGGGTTAAACAGCGCGTACAGATTTGCCAGCGTTAGCGTTGGCGTCACCGACATGGTGAAGTCATCGAAGGTGTAGAACCCCTGCCACAGCAACGTCAACAGGGAACCAAAATAAACGATGCCAAACCACATGAGCGGGCCAAGCAGAAGCAGGAACAGCCCCAGCGTCGGCCGACGCCAGAAGAGGCTCGACAAGCGTTTCAAGCCGCGCGAGGGAGGAACCGGTGTCATGCTCATCTCCATTTACCTCCCTCCGTCCAGCGCAACCATCGCATCACGCGCCCACGATACCAGCACGGTATGACCGACGGATGGGCCATCCGCATTGAGTCCCGCTGAAAAGTTCGCCTGGCTCACCAGCAGCTTGCTGCCGCCGTCGAGCAGTAGCTCATAGCGGGTAGCCGCCCCCTGATACTGCACCGCCTGCACCTGCCCTTTGGCCTGAACTTCTCCGCCCTCATTGAGCCGAATATGCTCCGGGCGCAGCGCCCAACTTCCCACCATGCCGCACAGCGCTTGCGACGTTTCCGGGTCAAAGACATTAGAGGTGCCGACGAAGCTGGCGACAAACGGCGTGCGTGGCCGCAGATAAAGCGCGCGCGGCGTGTCTACCTGCTCGATTCGTCCGTTGTTAAACACCGCCACCCGGTCAGACATCGACAGCGCTTCGCTCTGATCGTGGGTGACGAAAATAAAGGTGATCCCCAGTTCCTGCTGGAGTTTCTTCAGCTCTAACTGCATCTGCTCGCGCAGTTTGAGATCCAGCGCGCCCAGGGGTTCATCGAGCAGCAGCACGCGCGGTTCATTGACCAGCGCGCGGGCAATCGCCACCCGCTGACGCTGGCCGCCGGAAAGCTGCGACGGCTTACGCCCGCCAACAAAACCCAGTGCCACCTTTTCCAGCGCCTGCGCGGCTTTGTTCTGGCGCTCTTTCTTGGCCACGCCTTTAACCATCAGCCCATAAGCGACGTTATCCAGCACCGACATGTGCGGAAACAGCGCGTAGTCCTGAAACACGGTATTGACGTCACGCTCCCACGGCGGCAGTTCACTGGCGTGTTGACCAAAGATAGAAATCGCCCCACCGGAGAGCTGCTCAAAGCCGGCGATCAGCCGCAGGCAGGTGGTTTTGCCGGAGCCTGACGGCCCCAGCATTGAGAAAAACTCACCATCGTGGATGGCAATACTGACGCCATCCACCGCCCGCACGTCACCATAAAGTCGCGAGACGTCATGAAACTCTACTGCATACGTCATGATGGACTCCTGGGTAATTAACGGCCGCCCATAATGGCGATATAGTCCTGCGTCCAGCGGCTATACGGAACATATTTCCCGCCTTCGGCAATTGGCGTTTTCCAGAAGGCAATTTTGTCAAAGAAGCTATAGCCGTTGGTTTCACAGCCTTTATCGCCCAACAGCGCGCTGGCTTTACAGCCTTGGGCCACCACCGGCAGCGAGCCAAACCAGGCCGCCACATCGCCCTGAACCTTCGGCGTCAGTGACCAGTTCATCCACTTATAGGCGCAGACAGGGTGCTTCGCTTCGGCGTGCAGCATGGTGGTGTCCGCCCAGCCGGTAACCCCTTCTTTCGGGAACACGGTGGCAATCGGCTGCCCTTCACCTTTGAGCCCGTTGGCCTGATACGGCCAGGCGCTGGAGGCCACCACGCCTTCATTTTTGAAGTCGCTCATCTGCACGGTGGTGTCATGCCAGTAGCGATGAATAAGCCCGTGCTGGTCGCGCAGAACTTTAAGCACCGCCTGATACTGTTCTTCCGTCAATTGATACGGGTCGCTAATACCCAACTGCGGCTGGGTGGCTTTGACAAACAGCGCGGCATCGGCAATGTAAATCGGGCCATCGTAGGCCTGCACGCGACCCTGGTTGCTTTTGCCATCCGGCAGATTTTGCTTAACGAACACCACGTTCCAGGAGTCCGGCGGCGTTGGGAAGGTTTTGGTGTTGTACATCAGCAGGTTCGGCCCCCACTGATAAGGCGTGCCGTAGACTTTGCCATCGACGTTAAACCAGGCACCTTTGGCCAGTCTTGGGTCGAGGGTTTTCCAGTTTTCAATCAGGGCGGTGTTAATCGGCACCACGCGCTTACCCATAATCAGGCGCAGTGACGCATCACCGGAAGCCGTCACCAGATCGTAACCGCCTTTCGCCATCAGACTAACCATTTCATCCGAGGTAGCGGCCGTTTTAACATTCACCTGGCAGCCAGATTCTTTTTCAAACTGGGTTACCCAATCATATTGCTTGTCGGTCTGGCCGCGTTCGATATATCCCGGCCAGGCAATAATATCCAACCGTCCTTCCCCTTTATTTAGCGAGGTCGGTGGTTCAGCGGCATTGACGCTAGCCACGGTCATAACGAGCGCGCACAGGCTGCTGCGGGCAAATTTCTTGCTCATAAAGTTTTACTCCTGTCACAATGAAATTGAGCGGCAGCCGTGCCGTTAAAAATATCTCCCTGTTTAAAAATAGACGTCACTATGCCAGCCACCTGTGCGGCTTTAAGAAATTTGTACAGGTTGTGACAAAGGGCGCATTACGCAAAAATGCCATGTCGGCAATAGATATTCTGGATTATAGACAAGGAGTTACCGGCCACAGGTCGCTATGCGAATTTCCTATGACCGGAATAAAGACATCCCCGCTTAATGTGATTACACGGAGATAAATGAGGTGTTGGCAATTAACGCATTAACTGACGAATAAGCGTGCCCAGCGTTTCTACCGCCTTATCTTCTCTTTCCCCCCAACCCCAGGCCGTATTAAAGCGGAAAAAAGAGGCCCAGTTATCGGTGGTGGAGAACATTTTGCCCGGCGCAATGCTGATATGGTGCTCCAGCGCTTTGGCGCTTAGCTGGCCGGCATCCATTCCTGCGGGTAATTCTACCCACAGAAAATAACCGTTTTCATTATGATGGATATGCACTTCCGGCGGCAGAGAGCGTAACAGCGACTGCCAGGCGAGCTGTTTACGCTCGGCTAACTGACGGCGCAAACGGCGCAGATGGGCGTCGTAGCGTTTGGTCGCGAGATAATCCACCAGCGCTAGCTGCATCGGTGAACTGGTCGAGAGCGTACTCATCAGCTGTAGATGCTGAATGCGGCGGGCGTGTTTCCCTGCCGCCACCCAGCCGATACGAAATCCCGGCACCAGACACTTCGAAAACGAGCTGCAGTGCAGCGTCATATCGTTTTTATCCCACGCCTTCGCAGGCAGCGGTTTTTCCCGGCCAAAGTAGAGTTCGCTGTACACATCGTCTTCAATCAAGGTGACGTTATATTCGCTGAGAATCGCAATCAACCGGGCTTTCTTCTCCGGCGACAGGGTAAAACCCAGCGGGTTCTGGCTATTAGTCATCAGCCAGCAGGCTTTCACCGGATAGGTTTGCAGCGCCTGCACCAGCGCATCGAGATCGATGCCCTCTTTCACATCGGTCGCCACCGACAGCGCTTTAAGCTTTAACCGCTCCAGCGCCTGTAGCGCGCCATAAAAACAGGGGTTTTCGATGATTACCCAGTCACCCGGTTCGGTAACTGCCTGCAGGCTTAAATTCAGCGCTTCCAGGGCACCTGCGGTGATCACAATCTCATCCGGCGAGATGGTCATCCCCTGCAAGGCGTAGCGGCGGGCGATGGCATGGCGCAGTTCATCGTTGCCCGGCGGCAGGTTTTCAATCACGCTCATCGCGGTCGCGGTTTTACTGACCTGCGCCAGCGAGCGGTTAAGCTGCGGCAGTGGAAACAATTTTGGGTCAGGAAAGGCCGAGGCAAACGGCAGTACCGCCGCGTTGCGGCTGGCCTGCAGGACTTCAAAAATATAGGTATTAATATCAACGGCGTTGTCCGGCATCACCTGCGCCGGTGCAGCTACCGGGCGCGTGACCACCGGACGTGGGGCAACATAATAACCGGACTGCGGACGCGCTACGATGCGCCCCTGGCTTTCCAGCAGCTGGTAGGCGTGGCTCACGGTCATAAAACTCATCCCGCTATTCACCACCTGCTCGCGCAGCGACGGCAGTTTGTCGCCCGGCTGCCACACCCCAAGGGCTATCTGTTCCGTCATCTTCTCAGCGAGGCGCTGGTACTTTTTCATGGTTAATCCCGGTAACTCTAACTTAGCGTCTATATTATATCAGCGTTAAAAAATATGCATTTTTATGTAACTGATATAAGTAAGGGCCTTACTGGTTCTGTCTATTTCTGTAGCGCAGCGGCGCACAACCGAGCAGCTCTTTAAAACAGCGAATAAAATAGGTGGCATGGTTAAAGCCAGCCAACTCAGCAATCTGCGCCACCGACAGTTTAGTATTTTCCAGCAAGTCACAAGCATACTTCACCCGCCGAATCAGTAAATATTCCTGAATTGTCCCTCCTGTCTCCTTACGAAATACCCGCGACGCATAGCTTTGTGAGATGTCCAGATTTTCGGCAATATCTTTGAGCGTCAGACGGGTGCGAAAATCCCGTTCAATCAGACGCATGATTTTCGACGATATCTTACCGGTCGCAGCGGTTCTGACATACGCGTCCTCAGAAAAAAGTTGAAATAAATTAAGGACTAGCACTGCCATTACCTCAACCTTATTTGAGACTGAACGGTATTTCACCTCGTACAAATCCAACATCCTACGAATATAGTCCTGAGATTGTCCGAGATCATAAACAAATGCCTTGGAATCAGTCGCTGAAATATTCTCAAGAACAACTCTAAACTCATTAAAAGCATTAAAGTATGAGGTCAACACGCTGGCATCAATGTGCAAAATATTACGTTTATAGATATTTGACTGGCTGCTTTCAACCGTCACCTTGTGCAATTTACCCTGCGGAAAAATAAAAATCCTTCCGGGCCGGAGCGTGTACTGTTGATTATCTACCACTACAATCCCCACCCCTGCCTCAATATATAAAACCTCAAGGCACTGGTGCCAATGATAATAGTCAACGCTCTTCCCTTCCACACGACGAAACTCCGCGTAGAGATCGTCAAACTCAATCCGATCGAGCAATAATTCTGGTGTCATAATGGCGATGTCAAGATAGTTCAATTTTGATTCAGAATAATTCAAATTCGCGCAGAATAAAGCCTGTTTTTTCTGAACTGCGAGTTTACTCATCTATTTTTGTGATCTTCATAACGAATCCTCGCCTCGAACACCAATAAATTACGTCCCATCGAAGTATGCTTTGAAACGTTATTCCACTTAATATAAAAGAGATTTACCCTATGAAATTTCAACCGTTTTCACCACAACCGTTGACCACCAGAGAGGATGTTGAAAATGATTTCAACGCAATTCTCTCTGCCGCCTGGTCGCTGCATAACGGAGAGGAAACCGGTATTTTGTCTGGCGACGTTATTCCCCTTTACGGTAAAGAAACGGCGGCCATGGAAACATTCAGCCGTCTGCTGTGGGGCGTATTTTCTCAGCTCGCCTGCCCGGAGAGTCGGCTAACCGATCCCGCACTGTTTTTTCGGGTCATCGCGAATGGCACTCATCCGCAGCACGCTAACTACTGGGGCGAACCGGGTGATTTCGACCAGCGTTGCGTAGAAATGGCCGTTTACGGTGCCGGGCTGGCACTGGCAGGAGAGCAATTCAAAGCGCATTTATCAGCCGACGAGTTTGCCCATTTGGTGTGTTGGTTGAGAAAGATCCATCACGTCAAACTGCCGCTGAACAACTGGTCGTTTTTCCCGATTATGGTAGAAACAGGTCTATGTCTGGTAGGTGAAACCTGGCAGCCGGACATCATTGCCCACCACTTCGAACTGCTCGATAGTTATTACCTGGGTGACGGTTGGTACAGCGATGGCAAAGGTCGGCCGCGTGACTATTATAACGCCATGGCATTGCACTTTTATGGTCTGGTTTACGCCCGCCTGATGGCCGACCATGACCCGCAACGCTGTCAAATTTTACGTGACCGCGCCACCCTGTTTGCCCGCGATTTTATCCATATGTTTGCCGAAGATGGCAGCGCAATTCCGTTTGGCCGCAGTCTGACCTACCGCTTTGCACAATCTGCCTTCTGGAGTGCCGTCGCTTTTGCCGAACTACCGGTGTTTCCAACTGGCGTCATAAAGGGGTTAGTCCTGCGTAACCTCAACTGGTGGCGGCAACAGGGATACCTGGACCCTCGTGGCATAATGAACGTGGGTTATACCTATGATAATCCTGGTATTGCAGAAGACTATAATGCACCTGGATCATCTTACTGGGCATGCAAATCGTATCTAATCCTGGCCCTGAGTGAACAGAGCAATTTCTGGCAAAGCAAAGCATGTGAACTCCCTGCAACCTCGCCATTACGGACATATTCCCACGCAGGACAAATTGTTCACTACGACGCTTATAATCAGCATCGATATCTACTCAATGCAGGGCAGTTGCCAGCGAAAAACTATAACAATAGCGAAAGTAAATACGCCAAATTTGCCTACTCATCACTGCTCGGGTTTAATCTTGAACGTAGTCGTTACGGGATTGAAATGAACGCTTGTGATTCAATGCTGCTTTTCTCCGAGCAGGACGGTTATTTCCGAGGGCGCCGAACCAACCTGCACGAGGAAATAAGCGATAGTGGTATTCACTGCTATTGGCAACCTCTGAACGGCATTACCGTTCACAGTTGGCTAGTGCCTTTAAAAACGGGCCATTTTCGCCTGCACCTGATTAATACTAACCGAATAATTGACACTGTAGAGGGAGGATTTCCTATTCCGGTATTAACCACTGCCATTGGTTCACCGGGGCAGAAAACCCACTGCATTATTAATCAGCAGGAAAACCTTTTTAGCTGGATTAAAGATATCTCGCCGGAAATACCCCGTAAAAGTGAAGTCGTCATATCCCCTCCGGCCAGCAATATTATTTATCCTTGCAGCAGCGGCATTGTCACATTACAGCGTACACTTGAACCAGGCCAGCATCTCTTTGCCTGCCTGGTACAAGCTGGACGCGGTATGCCTGCTGAAATAAATACAACATTCACATTTAACCCGCAACACCCGTACTTCACCATTACGGATGAAGGAATATCCCGAAATATTTCACTCATGTTTATTTCTGAAAGGTAAAAATATGTACGCTGCTAATAGAGTTGATTATATAAAAATAAGCACATTTATGTTTCTCTACTTCGTTGTCTGGACCATGAGCTTTAGCCTGTATGCTATCTGGTTGGGGCAACATGCTGCGCTATCTAGCGCAGCAATCGGCGCCGTGTTTGCAATCAACGGTGCCTTTGCGGTGGTACTCAAACCCTTCTATGGCTATATCACCGATAAGCTGGGGATGAAAAAGCACCTGCTTTACTTTGTCGCTATTATGTCAGCACTTCTGATGCCCTTTTTCGTTTACATCTATCATCCACTACTGATTTCATCCTTCCCGATTGGCGTGGTGGTTGGCGCAATTTATTTAAGCCTCGCTTGGTATGCAGGGGTCGCTGTCTCAGAATCTTACTGCGATCGTTTTGGTCGTCTTAAAGGCTTCGAATTTGGCCGGATTCGCATGTGGGGTTCTTGCGGCGCAGCCGTTACCGCCTCTTTCGCTGGCGTATTGTTCAATATTTCACCGGTAATTAACTTCACTATCAGCAGCATCGTTTCATTAATTATGCTCGCCGTACTGATGAGTATAAAAATACCTGAAACAGACAACGCAGAAAATGCCGTAGTACCAGCAAAGAAAATCAATATTGCCGACGTTCGGGAGTTGATTATGCAGGGGGAATTCTGGCGTTTTTGCTTCTATGTTGCCGGTATCGTGTGGTTTATGCACATCGCCGAACAACAGTTCCCACGCTACTTTGTTTCATTTTTCCACGGCGATAAAGCCGGCAACTCCTGGTATGGTTATTTAAGCACCGTGCAGGCCATCGTTGAATTTATCTCCATGTTAACCGTGCCATGGATCGTGAACAAACTGGGGGCACGTAAGACCTTAATCATCGCTGGGCTTTTAATCGGTACTCGTCTATTAATTTCCGGTTTTGCAACTAGTCCACTTATGATTGCCTTTATCAAACCATTCTATGGATTGGAGAACTCGTTGCTGCTAATTTCTGTTTTCAAATATATTGCAGTAAATTTTGATAAAAAAGTAAACTCCACCATGTACCTAATTGGCTACCAGTGTTTTATTTATATCGGGACAATCTTCGTTTCCGCACCGGTTGGCTATCTGTATGACCGTATTGGTTTTGGTCATTCTTACTTTATTATGGGCGCGATTATTATCGTCTTCTCACTAATGTCGATATTCGTTCTATCCAGAGACGATAAACAAATATCGTACCCTAAATCCATATCCAATCGTTCACTTAGCTAATTAATGTTGTTATCGCAAAGAGAGTTTTACATGCAGAACATAAATAAACAGTCGGTCAGAAATCACGCTTATCTCGAGTCAATCGTGACCCAACTCACGGATAAACTTGCCTTTCAGTTAGATACGTTTGATGGGTTATTCCCCGCAGCATGCAGTATTAATGGCATTTATCCTCTCACGTCCAACACCGACTGGACGACAGGATTCTGGAGCGGCGCAACGGCGCTGTCTAGCTCACTTAGTCAACAGCCATTGTTTCATAGCCACCTTCAACGACAAGTAGAGAGTTTTACGCAACGTCTGCAGCAGAAACACGATTTGGATACACACGATCTTGGCTTTCTCTTCACGCTCTCCTGCGTAAACACCTGGCGAATGACCGGCAATCAGCAAGCTCGCCAAAGCGCTCTACAAGCAGCCGATACGCTAATGACCCGTTATCACCCAAAAGCCGGGATAATCCAGGCGTGGGGGGATTTACAGGATCCTGAACAGCAAGGCCGGATGATTATCGACTGCATGATGAATTTGCCGCTCCTGTACTGGGCAAGCGAACAAACCGGTAGCGACGACTATGCACATTGCGCGTATAACCACGCGCAGCAGGCTCAACGCTATTTATTCAGAAGCGACCACTCTACGTTCCATACGTTTTATATGGACGTAGTGACCGGGCAACCGCGAGGAGGTAAAACACATCAGGGATTTGCCGATAATTCATGCTGGGCCAGAGGCCAGGCATGGGCCATTTATGGCTGTGCGCTGAGCTATAGCTATACCGGCGATAAACAGTTCCTCAATTCAGCAACGGTAGCGGCACGCTTTTTCTTGACGCATCTACCACCAGACGGCATCTGCTATTGGGATTTAAGTCTGACTGCAGCGGAGACTCAGAAAGATACCTCTGCTGCCATTATTGCCGTCTGCGGCCTTCTTGAACTCGCCAACCATCTCTCGGTCGTTGACCCGGAGCGTCACGATTTTATTCAACAAGCTCTCAGCATGCTGGACACTCTGTTGGAAACTTATTTTGATAGCGAACATAATTATGGCGGTTATTTAACTCACTCAGTTTATAACATGAATAAAAAACGTGGTGTCGGAGAGTACTCTACGTGGGGCGATTATTTTTTATTTGAAGCAATTTCCCGGCTATTTTCACCAGAAGCCAAATACTGGTAAAACGAACTTAACAACCTCTACATCCTGACAGCGGGAGTAATTCCCGCGGAGTAATTATGCGCATAATTAAAGCAATACCTTGTTTAATTTATTTTATACTCTTAAGCATTTCATTTTCATCGATGGCTGGTGGATATATTGAAGTCCGTGAGGCCTATGAGACCGCATCAAAAGATCATCAACTGAAGCTAGGTGGTGGTTATAACTTCGATAATGGTGCGGGTGTATTATATCAGACGGTCTTTAATACAGGAAAAAATCTCGAACAGCTAAAACATACTTTTGATGAACTCGAGGGATGGTACCCACTCTGGCATATCACTGATGATTTAACGTTTTACCCAGGGGGAATTATCAACTCCACCAGTACGGGTTCCACAACCTCACCATATATGCAATTGGGGTATGTTTATAACCCCGATTTAGCGATAGCCTTCAAGTATCGCTTCAACCATATGAACTACCAAACGGCAGATCTGGCAGGCGAAGAAGACTATAACGATAATCATCAGTTAGTCATGGTCGTGAACTATAAACTGACAGATACCGTGAGCTATGAATTTGAACCCGATCTTTATATTAATACCGGCGACTACAAACGCAAAAACGGCAAAGATCATAGCTGGGAATTGAACAATAAATTTACGTGGAAAATGACCAATATCTGGCGACCATTCATGCAGTTATCCTGGCTTGACCGCGATAACGGTAACAATGCCGAACGCTATCGTATTCGGCTGGGTATTCGTTACTACTTCTGAACATGACGCTGGCCTGAATACCGCCTCAGCTCCTATGACCGCGGTATTCAGCCACTGTGTCACATTTAGCAACTGTCCACAGCGCATCACTAATGTAATAAAAAAATTTTTTGCATCCGTTTTCTTTCCTCAATCGTATTACTTGATGAGGGCAACAGAGTCCTTCTACGAAAACGTTAATGAGGAAATGAAAATGAAACAATTTCTGCCATCTCTTCTTTTTTCTGCACTGGTATTCAGCGGCGTAACTCAAGCAGCCATGATGGACAATAGCACCGTGATGGTTGGCGGAGCAGCGATGTATCCGTCAAAAAATATTGTGCAAAACGCGGTGAATTCTAAGGATCACACCACCCTGGTTGCAGCGGTAAAAGCCGCTGGATTGGTACCCACCCTTGAAGGGACTGGGCCATTTACCGTTTTCGCCCCGACCAATACCGCATTCGAAAAATTACCTGCCGGGACCGTGGACTCGCTGCTTAAGCCAGAAAATAAACAGAAACTCACCGCCGTTCTGACTTATCACGTGGTGGCTGGGAAATACGATATGAAAGCCCTTGAGAAAAAACTCAAAGCCGGTGGCGGTAAAGCTGAGCTTAAAACCGTCAACGGGGGATCTCTGTGGGTAATGGCTAATGGCCCGCATAATATTCAGCTAAAAGATGCTCACGGCAATATTGCCAACATCAGCACTTACGATGTTAATCAAAGCAACGGTGTGATTGACGTCATTGATACGGTGCTGATGCCATAAATGAATTGTTGCCTATACTGTGTGCAGCCACTCTCGCTGTGGCTGCACCTTTAATAGGGAAACCAATGACAACCAATGCAGCGCATATCCATGCAGGATTGATGAGCCAGATAGCCTGTGGTGATAAACAGGCCCTGGAACTGCTCTATAAAACGCTCTCACCCCGGTTATTCGGAATGATATTGCGCATTGTCAGACGTCGGGATTGGGCCGAAGAGATCCTTCACGATACCTTCATTCAGATCTGGCAAACGGCACTCTATTACGATGCGCAGCGCAGCGAACCGCAAATCTGGTTAAACCATATTGCCCGTAATCGCGCGATTGATTACCTGCGTAAACATGAGAATCGTTGCTGTTCAGTTGACGATATTAACGAAGCTGAAGAGATGTCGCAGTTACCGCTGACCGCCGATGACGTTCATCAGGAAGCGAAACGGCTTCACCACTGTATGGAACATTTGCCCTCAGAACAGCGGCAAAGTATTGCTCTGGCCTATTACCGCGGATTGTCTCAAACCGAGATTGCGCTCTCATTGAACCAACCTGAAGGTACAGTTAAAAGTTGGATTCGCCGCGCATTGATTCATCTCCGGGAGTGCATTGGCCTATGAAAACGCAAGAAAATGATGCCATCCTGGCCGCAGAATATGTTCTTGGGCTGGTAGATAGCCAAACGCGCCAGCAGCTCGACAAACGGCTCAATGACGACGACGCCTTTGCCCGGCAGGTATTACACTGGCAAAAAGCCTTCAGCGGTATGGATGCCCTCACCCCGGATAGCGTGCCATCGCCCGAAATCTGGCAAAAAATCGCGCGCAAAGTAAAGCTCGATACAACGCCGCCTACCTCGCTTCGGCCCGCAACGTGGCTCGGCTGGTCGCTTGCCGCCGCCCTGGCAGGGATACTGATTTTTACCTCGGTGAGAAAACCAGAAACGGTACCGGTGATGCAGCCCGTCGCCATCCTGAACGGCACCCAATCCGACGCGCAGTTTGTGGTCAGTCTTGACAAATCAACCCGCCTTATTCAGGTCTCAGCGCTGAACGTCGTGCTTCCTGAAGCAAAAAGTCTGCAACTGTGGTTGATTAAAGGCCATGAGCCACCGCAAGCGCTGGGGCTTATCACCCAGCCCGGTCGCAATGAGTTCCAGCTGGAGGCCGGTGCGCTGGATAACCAGACGACCCTGGCGGTCAGCCTTGAGCCGATTGGCGGGTCGAAACTCACCGGGCCGTCCGGTCCTATCGTCTTTATGGGCAAAATTAGCCTGCCGGGTTGAGAGAACTGTTATGTATTAATACCGCCTGACTGTCTCTGCAACCCGCAGCTGGCGAGCTTTAAAATCAAGACCGAGTCATTTATCTCCACGGAGTCTGCATGTTCGGTCTTGATGCGTTTCACCTCGCGCGCATACAGTTTGCGTTTACCGTTTCATTTCACATTATCTTCCCCGCCATCACCATCGGTCTTGCCAGCTATCTGGCGGTGCTGGAAGGTCTATGGCTGAAAACCCGCAATCCAGTCTGGCGGTCGCTGTACCAGTTCTGGTCTAAAATCTTTGCCGTCAACTTCGGCATGGGCGTGGTTTCCGGGCTGGTCATGGCCTACCAGTTTGGCACCAACTGGAGCGGTTTTTCCCAGTTCGCCGGCAGCATTACCGGCCCGCTGTTAACCTATGAAGTGCTCACCGCCTTCTTCCTCGAAGCCGGTTTCCTTGGCGTGATGCTGTTCGGCTGGAACCGCGTTGGGCCTGGGCTGCACTTCTTCGCTACCTGCATGGTGGCGCTGGGGACGATTATCTCCACCTTCTGGATCCTGGCCTCAAACAGCTGGATGCAGACGCCGCAGGGCTATGAGATTGTCAACGGCCAGGTGGTCCCGGTCGATTGGTTCGCGGTGGTGTTTAACCCATCATTCCCTTACCGCCTGTTCCACATGTCCATCGCGGCGTTTCTCAGCAGCGCGCTGTTTGTCGGCGCTTCCGCGGCGTGGCACCTGCTGCGGGGCAACCAAACGCCGGCAATCCGGATTATGTTCTCCATGTCGCTGTGGATGACGCTTATCGTCGCCCCGATTCAGGCGATGGTCGGTGATATACACGGTCTCAACACCCTGAAGCATCAGCCCGCTAAAATTGCGGCGATTGAAGGGCATTGGGAAAATGTACCGGGTGAACCGACGCCGCTGCTGCTGTTCGGCTGGCCGGACATGGAGCAGGAACGGACCCGCTACGGCCTGGAGATCCCGGCGCTGGGCAGCCTGATTCTTACCCACAGTCTGGATAAACAGGTACCGGCGTTGAAAGAGTTCGCCCCGCAAGACCGCCCCAATGCCACCATCGTGTTCTGGTCATTCCGCATCATGGCCGGGTTGGGCATGCTTATGCTGCTGTTGGGTGTCGCGGCCCTATGGTTACGTAAACGGCAGACGCTTTACACCTACCGTCCGTTCCTGTGGTTTGCCCTGCTGATGGGGCCTTCCGGGCTGGTGGCGATTCTCGCCGGCTGGGTCACTACCGAAGTGGGTCGTCAGCCCTGGGTGGTCTATGGTCTGCAGCGGACGGTGGATGCGGTCTCAGCGCACGGCGATCTGCACATGAGTATCAGTCTACTGGCGTTCTTCGTGGTCTATACCTCGGTGTTCGGCGTCGGCTACAGCTATATGGTTCGCTTAATTCGTAAAGGGCCACAGCCTTTCAACGTCGAGCCACACGGCACGCCAGCGCGTCCATTATCCGCCGCCATTACCCCGATTGCTCATCAGGAGGACCGCCCATGAGCCTCGACCTCTCTATTATCTGGTTCGTCATTATCGTATTCGCCACGCTGATGTATATCGTCATGGATGGCTTTGATCTGGGGATTGGCATCCTGTTTCCCTTTACCCGCAGTCCGCAGGATCGCGACCTGATGGTCAACAGCGTGGCGCCGGTGTGGGATGGTAACGAAACCTGGCTGGTGCTCGGCGGCGCAGGGCTATTTGGCGCTTTCCCGCTGGCCTATGCGGTGATTATCGATGCCCTCACCATTCCCTTAACGCTAATGCTGGTGGGATTAATCTTCCGCGGCGTGGCCTTTGAGTTCCGTTTTAACGCGACCCCATCGCACCGCCCATTCTGGGATAAAGCGTTTATGTGCGGCTCCATTCTGGCTACCTTCTGCCAGGGTATCGTAGTCGGCGCGGTGATTAATGGTTTTGAAGTCACCGGACGCATCTACAGCGGTGGGCCGTTTAGCTGGTTAACACCGTTTACGCTGTTTTGCGGTGTGGGTCTGGTTGTCGCCTATGCCTTGCTGGGAGCAACCTGGCTGGTGATGAAAAGCGAATCAACGTTGCAAAACACTATGCGCAGAACGGCTCGCGGGCTGCTGCTGACATTACTGGCGGTCATCGCCGTCATTAGCCTGTGGACCCCGCTGGTACACAGTCAGATTGCCGAACGTTGGTTTAGCTTGCCGAATCTTTATTATTTGCTGCCGGTTCCGCTGTTGGTCATCATCGCCAGCGCCCTGCTGTGGCGTCATCTGGGGCGAGATACCAGCCACGTGCAGCCGTTTATTCTGACGCTGGTGCTGATATTTTTAGGCTTTAGCGGGCTTGGGATCAGCATCTGGCCTGCGATCATCCCGCCATCCATCACGCTCTGGCAGGCGGCGGCTCCCGAGCAAAGCCAGGAATTTATGCTGATTGGCGCGCTGTTTATTATCCCGGTTATCCTGGTGTACACCTTCTGGAGCTACTACGTATTTCGCGGCAAAGTGCCGCAGGATGAGGGGTATCATTGATGAAAAGTCTGTGGTTTTCGCGAATTTTCTGGCTGGTGGCGCTGTGGGGCGGTAGCGTGCTGGCGCTGACGGTGGTGGGCGGACTGTTTCGCGTCCTGATGACGGCCGCCGGATTTAAATCCTGACATCACTCATCACTGTATTGCGACAAAAAGCCCGGCGAAATCGTCATTCGCCGGGCCTTCACCCTGTTCCGATTACCTACGCTTTGGCAGCGTTTTCAGCAGATCGTCAGGGCTGACCGATGCGACCACACTACCCGGCAGCGGCATCTTCAGAATGTGATTCTTCATTTTCCCTATCACGTGCATTTCACATGGTCGGCAGTCGAATTTCAGCGTCAACACTTCATCGCCGTTAATTAACTGCATCGGCGTTGCCTTCCAGCTCTTGATAGAACCTTTGGCCTGCTTCGGACAGAGGTTGAAGGCAAAGCGCAGACAGTGCTTGGTGATCATTACCGGCACCTCGCCTTTTTCTTGATGCGCCTCATATGCCGCATCAATCAACTGCACGCCGTAGCGCTGATAGAATTCACGTGCTTTATGGTTATAAACGTTAGCGAGGAAGCTCAAATGGCTATCCGGATAAACCGGCGGCGGATTGGCAACCGCCTTACGTTGTCCACGTCGATAGCCTTCCAGACGGGCCTTATCGAGCATCTCCACCGTTTCACGGCGCAGCTGATTGAGCATACTGTTCGGCACAAACAGCGCCTCGGGCAGCATCACGTCAACGTCACGCGCGTAATACAGGGTTTGCCCGAGTTTGCTGATCCCATCCTGCAACTGCTGCAACGCTTTTTCGGCATTATTGGCGGCGGCAAATTCACCGTCCAGCGTATGGGTAACGCAAACACCGTCCTCGCTGGTTAGCGTCAGAATTAATTGTTCCTGCCAGCCGGACAGCGCAATATCCACGGCCACCCGACGCTCGCTGGAGGTTTTAAGCAGCGCCTGCTGCCAGTTATGATCAAGGTTACGGTTTAGCACCTGATTCGGTCGGACTTTATACAGATCGGCAGGCATTTCGTTTGGCTTCACGCGATAACGGTTTTCACCGATTTTCTCCACGGTATTGGCACGAAAACCGACCACTTCGCGCTTAATCAGCACATTCAAACCATCGCCGTTTGCCAGCGGCTCCGTCACTTCAACGTCCAGCGTATCTTTGTTGACCTTGAGCACTTCGCCCACCGGCAGGCCGACAAATTTTGGCGAGTCGAACGCACCGATATTCATCTGCCGCTCGTTGACAAAATAATCGGTGCTGCCGCGATGAAAAGTTTTATCCGTGGATGGCACGAAGAAGTGCTCCGTGCGGCCAGCAGAAGATCGCGTGAAGCCGCCGCGTGCCTCAATCAGGGAATCAAGCATCTGGCGGTAGTGCGCCGTAATGTTCTTCACGTAGCTCATGTCTTTGTAGCGCCCTTCAATCTTGAAGGAACGCACGCCCGCGTCGATGAGCGCGCCGAGGTTGGCGGTCTGATCGTTATCTTTCATCGACAGCAGGTGTTTTTCGAACGCCACCACCCGACCCTGATCGTCTTTCAGCGTGTACGGTAAGCGGCAGGCCTGCGAGCAATCACCACGGTTAGCGCTGCGCCCGGTCTGGGCATGGGAAATATTACATTGCCCGGAATAGGCCACGCACAGCGCACCATGGATAAAGAATTCAATCGTGGCATCGGTCGCGTCGTGAATCGCTTTTATCTGTGAGAGGTTCAGCTCGCGCGCCAGCACAATCTGGCTGAAACCAACGTCGGAGAGAAATTTGGCTTTTTCCACACTGCGGATATCGCATTGGGTACTTGCATGCAGCTCAATAGGCGGGATATCAAGCTGTAAAATACCCATATCCTGCACGATCAATGCATCGACGCCGGTCTCATACAGGCGAGTAATCAGCTGCTGTGCGGGTTCCAGCTCGTCATCATGCAAAATCGTATTGAGCGTAATAAAGATTTTCGCGCCATAACGGTGAGCAAACGGCACCAGCTCAGCGATATCCTGCAGGCTGTTGCTGGCATTATGCCGCGCGCCAAAACCCGGACCGCCGATATACACGGCGTCGGCACCATGGAGGATGGCTTCACGGGCAATTGCCGTATCACGGGCGGGGCTAAGGAGTTCAAGATGAGCGTTCTGCTGGTACATACAATCGGGATTATCCAGTAGGTTCACAAAAGATGTGGCTATTGTAGCCAGAAGCCACGACAGACGAAAACATTTCCCCCAGAGCACCTCATGAATAGCTTATTTTCAACAACCTATTGCCGAATTAGGCATTTCCACCGGCGGCAGCGCTACGATAAATTCACTCACGTATTCCGGACTTCCTCGTAACGGCCACGTTATGGTTCATTGTCGTGATTTGCCGCAGGCTTGCCTGCGGCTTTTTCTTTGGGGTAATGGATAATAGAGTGAAAGTGCGCCGTCTGCTCGCCGCTGTTGCGGTAAGCGTGAGCCAGATCGCCTGCAAAGCGTAACCCCGCCCCGGCGCAAAGCGATTGCCATCGCCCATCGACATACATATCCAGCGTCCCGCTAATCACCACCACGTGCTCAATGACCCCTTTTTCATGCGGCGTGGATTCGCTGACCGCGCCAGGAGCGAGGGTAATGGAGAAATGGTCAAAACACAGTTCAGGGTCCCAGGGGAACACCGGGGTAACCACCATCGCCTGCTGCTGCGGGTCAAAGGCCTGTTCACCGCTCGACTCTGGCGGCGTGATAAAGACGGAGAATGGGACGTTCAGTCCGGTGGCAATTTTCCATAAGGTCGCCACGGTCGGGCTGGATTCGTTACGTTCAATTTGCCCGAGCATGGCCTTCGACACACCGGTCTCTTCCGCCAGCTTTGACAAGCTCCAGCCGCGCTGCTGACGCAGAGTTTTCAGCGTCGCAGCAAGGTATTGCGCAATATTCATTCCACCTCCGTTTCATTGCCTGATGCCAGTATACCCCACTCATCCTGCCACATTTTAGCAAATGCGTAATGGCCATTGTACGCTATAACGCACAATGCTACAGTGTTCGGATGTTATAACGCACAAGAGAATTCCTATGCGCTCTGCTCTCGTTCCTTTTCCCACTCTGCTCGCCGGGTTTGTCGCAGTCCTGGTAGGTTATGCCAGCTCTGCGGCGATTATCTGGCAGGCGGCCGCAGCGGCTGGCGCCAGCGCGCTGCAAATTTCCGGCTGGATGACGGCGCTTGGCCTGGCGATGGGTGTCAGTACGCTGGTGCTCACCTTATGGCGTAAAGTCCCTATTTTAACCGCCTGGTCGACGCCCGGCGCGGCGCTGCTGGTGGGGAGTTTGCAAGGAGCCTCGCTCAATGACGCAGTGGGGATTTTTATCTTCGCCAATGCGCTGATCGTCCTGTGCGGCTTAACCGGTTGGTTCGCAAAGCTCATGAAGCTGATTCCCCATTCGCTGGCCGCTGCCATGCTAGCCGGTATTCTGCTGCGTTTCGGCCTTGAGGCGTTTGCCACATTGCAGGGGCATCTGCTGCTTTGCGGCAGTATGCTGGTGGGATGGCTGCTATTTAAAGCATTGGCTCCGCGCTATGCGGTCGTTGCGGCGCTGGCGGTTGGAATGTTCGTCGCAGCAATAAAAGGTGACATTGTCACCGATTCATTGAGCATGGCTTTTGTTGCGCCGCAGTACATTGCCCCTCATTTCTCCCTAACCCAGTTGTTGAGCATCGGCATCCCGTTCTTTCTGGTGACGATGGCCTCGCAAAACGCGCCGGGGCTGGCAACGCTTCAGG
Source organism: Kluyvera intermedia (assembly GCF_021440345.1). GTDB lineage: Bacteria > Pseudomonadota > Gammaproteobacteria > Enterobacterales > Enterobacteriaceae > Kluyvera > Kluyvera intermedia_A. Next base: position 14,523 of record NZ_JAKCNS010000044.1, on the reverse strand, counting down.
CTTCAGGTTATCACGTTCCGGTTTCACCGTTGATTGTCATCAGCGGCGCGTTTGGCCTACTGCTGGCCCCGTTTGGCGTCTATTCGGTATGTATTGCCGCCATTACCGCCGCCATCTGCCAGAGTCCGGACGCCCACCCTGATCCACATAAACGCTGGCTAGCAGCGGCAGCGGCCGGCGTTTTCTATCTGCTGGCGGGGATTTTTGGCGGTTCAATCACTGCGCTCATGTCGGCGCTGCCTGCGGTGTGGATCCAGATGCTGGCCGGGCTGGCGCTGCTCGGCACTCTCGGCGGAAGTCTGTTTCAGTCGCTGAACGTGGCGCATGAACGAGACGCGGCGCTGGTGACGTTTCTGGTCACTGCCAGCGGCATCACGCTTGTCGGCATTGGTTCCGCATTCTGGGGATTGGTGATTGGCGGGATAAGCTTTGCGTTGTTATCCCGCAAGCGTGGCGCGTAGCTGAGAAGGCGTACTGCCGGTGGCCGCTTTGAAACGGTTGCTGAAATGGCTGGCGGAGCTATACCCGCAGTTTAGCGCAATCTCGGTGAGCGGCAGCGTGGTGTAACGCACCTGCTGCTGCGCTTTGTCCATTCGCCGCTGCATCACGTACTGGTGCGGCGCAAGCCCCACCGACTGACGAAACATGCGCGCAAAGTGGTATTCGCTTAAGCTCGCCTGCGCGGCTAAGTCCGCCAGCGTTAATGGCATGGAAAGCTGGCCGTCAATATACTCCAGCGTATTACGCAAAACGCCGGGCGATAAGCCGCCGGTGACGGTCGGAAGCCGCCACTTTACGTTGGCATAGTTCTGCAAAAGATGAGTTAACAGCAGCGTGCTGGCGCTGCTTAACGTCAGCTGATTTGCTGCCTGTTGCCAGTCGTAGCTCAGCAAGAACTGGCGATACAGTAAGGTAATTTTCGCGTCATCGCCGAAAATCTGTTCATCCAGGCTGAGCGAGGCCGGGCTGCGATCCCATACCTGTTCCCCTACTTTGCGCAGATGTTCTTCGGTGCAGTAGAGATGCACAAATGACAGATCGCCGCGAATATCCCACGTTGACTCGCTGTCCTGCGGCATCAGACAAAAACGGTCCGGGCCACCGCCGTTTTTCCAGCCATGAGGCGTTTTCTGATAGCTTTCATAGCCGTCGGCCACATATAGACTGAGAGTATGGTGGTCGCTTTGTACCGTCAGGTTGTCGCATTTATTGTACCAGGCCGCCAGTTGGATCCCGGAATTGAGCGCGACGGTTTCCCTCAGAACCGCGTTCTGACTCTGTAATCTTTCAAACGTCGCGTAGGTGTGGGTCATTCATCTATCAGCCACCAGTATCAATTGTCCCAGTCTAGAGCCTGCGCGGCCCGGATTCCAGCACTCTGCGCATCGTGCCAGATAAAAAACCGCAAGAATATGCAAGTGCTTCGCAATCTTCTGCAAGCGCCCGCAGTCCCGTCACGACAGACTAGACACATTATCGTGACTTGCTGTGAGGACTTATGAACGCGTTGCTTTATGCTCTGGTGGTGGTTATCTGGGGAACCACCTGGATTGCTATCTTTTTGCAACAGGGGCCGGTGCCGGAGGCAGTGTCGATTTTCTGGCGTTTCGCCATCGCCAGCGGCACAATGCTGACCATCCTGTTGTGCCTGCGGCGTCTTCGCCCACTGACGCTGCGCGACCATCTGTTCTGCGTGCTGCAGGGCTGCTGTGTATTCGGTTTTAACTTCCTGTGTTTTTATACCGCCGCCAGATGGATTAACACCGGGCTGGAGTCGGTAATTTTCTCAATGGCGGTGCTGTTTAACGCCATCAACAGTTTCCTGTTCTATCGCCAGACGCCGCCTAAGCGTTTTTATCTCGCCGCCTTTTTAGGCCTGGCGGGCATTATTATCCTGTTCTGGCAAGATTTGCGCGCGGTGGGCATGAGTAGCACGCTACTGGCAGGGATCTTACTGAGCGCATTGGGGACCTACGGATTCTCGTTGGGCAATATGCTCAGTATTCGCCATCAGCGTCGTGGGCTGGAAACACTGACCACTAACACCTGGGCAATGCTCTATGGTACCGCCATTATCGGCGTCATCGCCCTGCTGCGCGGCGATGATTTCAGCGTGCAATGGACGGTGGGCTATCTGGGCGCGCTGTTCTATCTGGCCATCTTCGGGTCAGTCATCGCCTTTGGCGTTTACTTCACCCTGGTCGGGCGGATCGGTGCCAGCAACGCGGCATACAGTACGCTACTATTCCCGCTGGTGGCGCTGACGCTCTCGACGATGTACGAGGGCTATCAGTGGCACGCGAATGCCATTATCGGATTGGTATTGATTTTATTGGGTAATCTGGTGATGTTTGCCAAGCCTCAGATCTGGCGTATTCCCTTCGCCAGCCGCGCCTGAAATTAGCCAGGTGCTAAAGTTTATTTTCAGGGGTGTCGGCAGCAAAATGGAATAAAGCCGTTTAAGCCTGAAAAAAATAAAGGGCGGCAAAATTTGCCACCCTTTATTTATAAAATAATACGTCAGTTATTTTTGGTCGGGGTCGAATTTCACAGCATCAATCGCCATATCATCGATAACTTTTTTCAGCGTATCCAGCGTCAACTGCGTGTTTGAGTTCGCCAGGTTTTTCCCCTCGCCTTTACGGACAACTTTAATAACCGGCTTGTTGGTCGCCGCATCAATCACTTCGCCTTCAAAATAAAGGTTGGTGTCCATGGTACGGTGTCCAGTAGCAGCTTCGGTACCGGCGACTACCATCGCAATTGGGATGACTTCGTAGAACTGCAGACCTTCTTTGCTGGAGTCTACCGCCGTGATTGCGCCACGGAAGATAAGGCTACGCGGGCCCGCTTTTGTCACCAGCGGTTTGCGATCGCCGAGGGATTTCTTCAATTCGGTATTGGTATAGGCAAGAATGTCAGACAGCGCTTTTTGTCCAACCTGGGTCGTAGGTTTAGGGACCGGATAATACGTTACCGGGTTGTAGACGATGCTATCGTAGTTGCTTGATTTGTAATCCGGGGAGATCCAGCGCAGTTCTTTTTTTCCTGACGCCGACGTCACTTCCTTAAGGCCCGAATAGTCTTTTAAAAAACCTGAGTATTGTTCAGGTGTCGTTGTTTTTGAAGCACAGCCAGCCAATGCCATGACGCCCACAAGAGCGGCCACTTTAAAAAAAGATTGAGTACGCATGAGAATAATCCCTGATAAATGCACAAATGCCAGTAAGTTATAGCAAAGGAATCAGGAGTTTGTCGTGGCAAAAATGGAGGTTGCTCGCATTATTAATAAATAATGATTCACCAAATAACGGGCTTGCGCCCGTTATATAAATACCAATTATGATTGCTTGCGTGCCAGCATCGTCGCAAAGCGTAATTTAATGCGATTTCCGTTTTCGTCGGTACGGTGCAACTCGCCAACATCTTCGTTATATTTCAGTAAATCCCAGCCGGCATAGTATTCTTTCAGCTCACCCGCTTTAAACGCGAACGGGAAACCAACGGTGCAGGGAAAATCATCGGTATCCATCGCCGCCACAATCAGGTTGTAACCGCCAGGCTTAGTGCAGCGCTGCATATTGGCAATCAAACCCGGGATCGTTTTGGCTTCAAGGAACATCATCACCACGGTCGAGAGAATGAAATCGTACTCGCCATCAAAGCTCAGCGCATTGAGATCCTCAATCGACGCCTGCAGGTTTTCCAGCCCTTCCGCATCGCGAATCGACAGCAGATTCTGAATGCTCATCGGGTTTTTATCCCATGCGGTGACATCGTAGCCATTTGCCGCAAGGTACAGACTGTTACGGCCATTGCCGCAGCCCAGATCGAGCGTTTTCCCCGGTTTAACGATGGTCGCCGCGTGCACCACATCGGAATGGGTGCGGGTCATACCATATTTTTCGGTGAAGTAGTTTTCATCACGAGTGGTCATTATTCATCCTTCGGTTTCATCAGTGTCGACGGTGCAACACGGGTCAAAAGTTTGCCCTGAAGTAGCAATAACAGCGTTCTTAGCAGCAGCAGGCCAATCACGATATTGGTGAAAATAAATAGCGGTAGCGCAAGGTTATGGAAAAATCCGGAGCCGCTGGCGTGGCCGAGATGCAGACCGGTAGACGCCAGCGCCGAAATGCCGAACGAGAAGCTCCAGAACGACGCGTTAAACGCCTGTCGGAGATACCAGGGCATCAGACGCAGCATAAACAGCAATTGCAACAGACCGTAGCCAAACAGCATTTTGGCAAAGACATCCGCATGGCCGCCGTTGACGCTAAGCCAGGCGTTACAGGCCACTAAGGCCGGGGCTAACTGAATACCCAACGAAGTCCGCAACGGCACCGATAACGTACCGCCGCTGCGTAGACGCTGCACGATAGCCGGTTCCAGCGTCAGCCAGGAGATGACGCCCGCGCCAAGAAACACCAGCCCGGCATCGTTAAAACCGAGCGCGCCGCAGGCCATCGCGCTAATAAAGTTATTCGCCACGGTCGGCAAATAGAGGCCTGGCGTGGTGGCTTCGGCAGGATGTTCACCGCGCCATAAACCGGCGGTTTGCCACGCGGCGTAGCAAAGCTGGAGCACCACGCCTACGCTGAACAGCGCCAGGGCGAGCGTTCGCGACCACGGCGTAACGCCAATCGACACCAGCATGGTGGTTGCGGGAAACAGGCTCACAAAGCTGCTGGCAATCGGATGATTCATCTCCTGCCAGATGCTGTAAGGAAAACGCAGCGCCCGGGTCAGAAAAGACACCGTGAGCAGCGACCACATGACGATCGCCAGAATCACCAGCCCATCGCCAATGGCATGACTCACCGGCAAAATCGTGCTGGCGTAGCGCCAGGCAAAGCCCATGCCGATAGTGCCCAGTACCATGCCAAAATAGCCCGCCGGAAGATTAAGTACCCGGGCTTCATCGTCTTTATTATGCATTTTGTTTATAAATTCAAATATTATTTAAGTTGCATTTTAAATGATTCTTTATGCCGATGCTAGCGAGAAAAAGAGAACGCCCCGCCTTTTATGGCTGTGTGAATCACATGTTATACCGCAGAAACGGCCGCTAAGTTCAGGTTTTGCTACAGTTAAAAAAAGCATAAATTCGGAACCTGTGATGAAAAAATACCGTCTTAGCGAGGAAAGTCGCACCGTACAAACGGGTGGACCCGGTGCTAAAGAAAGCCGGGTGGTTCGCCAGACTATCGCCCTGCGCGATTTTTCCGACGTTACTGCTGGTACGCCCGGCGGCTGGCTGGAAAATGAACGGTCGCTGAGCCACGACGGCGACTGCTGGATTTATGACGAAAATAGTCTGGTCTACGCCGATGCGCGAGTGGAAGGCAATGCCCGCGTGACCCGCCCCTGTGAAATCAGCCATCTGGCGTTAATCAGCGACAACGCCTGGGTCGATGCCTGCCACATCAGCCACCACGCTCGTCTAAGCGGCCATGTCGCGATACAGGATTCGCAGGTGCATGGCGTTTGTCATCTGTTTGGTCACGCGCGGATTAGCGATTACTGCCAAATCGTTGGCGCCAAAGGTTTAACCGCCGAGCAGGACCGAGAGCTTCAAATCTACGATAGCGCCCGCCTTAGCCACTGCCGGGTGGTCCACCAGGCGCAAATCTACGGCAATGCGTGGCTCAATTACGCCTTTGTTGAACACCGAGCGGAGATTTATGACCACGCGCGTCTTGAAGGGAATGAAGAGAATAATATCTGGGTGTGCGACTGCGCGAAGGTTTACGGCAATGCCCACATCATTGCCGGATACGGCGAAGATGAGATCCCCACCCTGCGCTACAGCGCGCAGGTGGCTGAAAACGCGGTGGTTGAAGGCAACTGCGTGTTGAAACATCATGTGCTGGTCGGCGGCAACGCGCGATTACGCGGCGGCCCAATCCTGCTTGACGATCATGTTCTGGTGCAGGGCGACGTGCTGGTGACGGGCGATGTGCTGCTCGAGTATCACATTGATTTGACCGACAGCGTAGTGGTCGAGGCGTTGCCGGGAGAAGCGATTCATCTGCGGGGACGAAAATCGTTCAGCGGCGCGCAGCGTATTATTCGCACGCCGCTGTTTGGCGCGTTATGACCCGGACTTGTCGATAATCCGCGCGTAGATATTCTGGTCATGGAACCTATCGTTGAGGAACTCGGCCTGGCGTAAACACCCTTCCAGCAAAAAGCCGTTTCGCAGGGCGACCTGATTGCTGCGCAGGTTATCCACCCGGCATTTGATCACGAAGCGACGAATATCACCGCTCTCAACGTAGTAGCGTATAAACGCCTGTAGCGCCGCCGAGAGGATCCCCTGGCCCTGCACACGTTCATCCAGCCAGTAGCCGATGTAGCCGGTCTTATTCGACGGTTCTATCTGGTTAAAGGAGAGCACACCGACCATTTTACCCTCGCCAAAAATCAGGAACATCTTAGCAATGCCGCGCTGGTGCAACATCATATTACCCTGCACGTTCTGCCGGGTGTCCTGCTCGCTTTTCACGTACTGCGGCCAGTTCAGCGTCTGCTGCAACCAGTCTCTATTGTCCAGCACCAGTTGGTGCAGCTCGTGAATATGGCTTTCGTTGACGGCCTGGAGGGAAAGCGTATCGCTGACGGGGATAGTTTCTGCGGGAGTCATGGTCAAGAGGTTCCGTTCTGGAGAAAAAACCCGGCGTCGCGCTGCTCGGCCGGGCTATAGAGGCATTACTTCATGATACGGTCGTCAACGTACTGACGTTTGTCTGGTGCCGGCGGGAAGTATTGGTACAACCAGGTTTCGCTGATGGCATCGCCCTGACAGCGCAGGAACAGCCGCATATCCACCGGGTCAGTCGAGTCGGAGGTCGGATACCAGTCGAACAGAATGCGGTAGCCGTCGAACGGTTCGACGTAGAGGATCTCAATCTGTTTCGCTTCGCCGCTGGAGAGCGTAATCACCGGTTCAATACCCTTCGGCGCGGCCGCTTTCAAATCGCCGCCGACGAAATCGATGGCGAAACGACGAGACCATTTCTCTGGGTAATGTTCGCCAGGAGCCCAACCTTCTGGGAAGCTGCCCATGCCGGTACGCGTGGCCAGCACGCGCGCCAGCGGAGAACGAATCGGCGGCATCGCACTCCAGTACAGACGGTAGCTGAAGTCCATGGTATCGCCGGCTTTCATCGGTTTTTCCGGCTGCCAGAAGCAAACAATGTTATCCAGCGTCTCACCGGTAGTTGGGATCTCCATCAGGCTTACGGCCCCTTTACCCCAGTGATTGCGAGGTTCAACCCACAGGCTTGGGCGTTTGTTGTACCAGCCCATCACATCCTGATAGTGGGTAAAATCGCGATCAAGCTGCAGCAGACCAAAGCCTTTCGGGTTCTTATCCTGATAGGCGTTGAATTGCAGCTTCTGCGGGTTATTCAGCGGACGGCAAATCCACTCGCCGTTGCCCAGCCACATCGCCAGACGATCGGAGTCGTGAATCTGTGGATGAATCGTGTCGCAGACCCGACGTTCGTTGTTGCCGCAGCTAAACATACTGGTCATCGGCGCGATACCTAACTGTTTGATATCTTTACGCGCATAGATATGGTTTTCCACATCCATGATCACCTGCGCTTGTTCGCAGTGCACCACGAACTTATAGGCACCGGTGACGCTGGCGCTATCGAGCAGCGCATAAACGGTAAAGGTGGTCGCCCCCGGTTTCGCCGTCTCAAACCAGAACGAGGTGAAGTCCGGGAACTCTTCCAGGCTGTCGGTATAAGTATCAATCGCTAAGCCACGCGCCGACAAACCGTACTGATAGGTGCTGTCCACCGCGCGGAAATAGCTGGCGCCGAGGAATGAAACGATGTCACGTCGCGCCAGTTCCGGCGCTTTAAATACACGGAACCCTGCAAAGCCGAGATCGGTCTGCCCTTCGAGTTGTTTAGTGTCGACGCCCGCGTCGTTGTACTGGAACAGCTCCGGGCGGAAATGAATTTCACGCGCCTGCTGGCTGGCTGGGTCGAGCGAGAACATGCGTACGCGACGACGGAAACCCATCCCCACGTGGAAGAACTGCACGTCGAGCTGGCGCTCTTTAACGTTGTTCCACAGGGATTGCGACGCATCGTACTGAATACTGTTGTAGGCCTGCGGCGTCAGCTTTGCCAGCGTATCCGGCAGCGCGCGCGGGGCTCCGCTCCACGGCTGGCGCGACAAATCGTGCGCCATAGATTGCAGGACGTTGAAATCAAAACGACGCGTCTGGCCGTCGGCGATATCGGACTCCTGGGCCATCGCGGCCTGGGAGAAAAGCGATGCAAAACCGGAGGTACCACACACGGCGGCAACAGCCATTGAAGATTTGAGAAAGTGTCTGCGATTCATGCCTGGCAAAGCGTCCTTTTAAAGTCGGAATGCTGCAAAATAAAAACGGCCTCAGAACCGCCCACTCTAGACAAAATTGACTGATAATCCAATTGGTCAGCGAACAAAATCTGCTAGTCCAGATTCACATGATGTTTCATTACGCGTTTGAAGAGCGCCATCCGGGCACGCATAAAACGGTTTTCGACGCGAAAACCTGCGCGCTTGTTGAGACCCATGCGCAATAAACGGTCGCAACCACGTACCGCCGCAGGCCAACGCACCGGCCCCGCCAGCACGGTATGACTGGTGCTGGCGTCGCGGGCGAAGTTGACCCAGTAGTCGGCGACGCCGGATGCAAACGCCAGGTCATCAGCGGTGACATAATCACGTGACGGCGTTATCTGCCCGAGCGTATCGAAGATATAAGGCACTTCGTTACCGTGCCACGCGCCGTGGAGATAGGTCTGGTGCTCGGCTTCGGCTACATAATCAAACCAGTAGCGCCAGCAGGGTTGATTAACCCGCTGCTGCGCCTGCATCACCACATAGCCCAGGGTGGTAAACGCCATATCCCGGCAAACCTGTCGACCCAGCGCTTCATCGCCCTTCACGCCCGGATACAGCAGCTTAATCAGCCCTAACCCCAAACGTCTTTCCCGGCGCAGTTTCTGAATCTGCCCGGCAAGGTCGACGCCAAATACCGGCATCACGCTGGCTTCATCACTGTTGGAACCCACCAGCACCGGCATGGCGTGTTGTTTTCCGGCATAGAAAACGTCGAGCATTGGCTGCGGCAAAACCGCATCGCCGACGATAGGCACCGGCCCGATATTATGGACATCGTCCAGTGACCAGAAGGCATCGGCGGGCAGTTCGCGTAGCTTGTCCGCAGTGGCATTAGGGAGATTGAGATGTTCAGCCAGCCGCTCACCACGAACCAGCGCCGTCTCACGCGGCAGATCGGGTAATGTGTAGCTGCTTTGGATAATCGCTTTGTGAAACAGCCCGTGCGCTTTCGGCGAGGTCATCAACGACATTACGCTGCGCGCACCGGCAGACTCACCAAATAAAGTGACATTGTCACGATCGCCGCCAAAGGACGCGATATTCTCTTGCACCCAGCGCAGCGCAGCGATTTGATCCATTAAACCAAAGTTATACAGCCGTTCACCGTCTTCACCTTCCAGCGCGGGATGGGCAAAAAAGCCCAGATGTCCAAGGCGATAGTTGATCGTCACCACCACTGCGCCGCGTTTTGCCAGCGCTTTGCCATCGTACGGAGGCAAACCACCCGCGCCGATGGAATAACCGCCGCCGTGCAGCCAGACCATCACCGGCAGGCTGGCCGAGCGTTCGGCGGGCGACCAGACGTTGAGATAGAGGCAATCTTCGGAAAAATGGCCCGGATCTCCGCCCCCCAACGCCACGCAATATTCGCTGTTTTGCCAGCTTGATGCGGGGAAATGAGCGGCCTGACGCACACCGCCCCACGGTGTTACCGGCTGCGGTGCGCGCCAGCGTAGAGCACCGACTGGCGCTGCGGCGTAAGGAATTCCGCGCCACAGATGGATATCCCCGTCCACCACTCCCGACAACGTTCCCTGCTGAGTTTCCACGCGGGTTGAAGCATTCTGCATGAATCTGTCCTTTTTACTTTCAATCCCTGCAGAGTACCCGTTTTAAAGTAGACCGCAACGGCGTTTACTGCGCAATTCGGCCTCTTCATAGAGGCTAAATTCATTGAGTACCGCCCGTCCCAGCGCCCGTTCAAAGGCCTCGCGGCTGGCATTGCCATGGCTACGGGTATGGGTCTCATCCCCCAGGTTTGACTGAAATATCCCCGCCGCGCTGACCGGTAGGAAATCTTCGTAGGTAATAGGCTGTGCCACAATCCAGCCGCGTTCGATAAGTGGCTGCGGGTCGTCGCCGGGACGAATGGCCTGTCGGTGCGCGTCACCGGTTGGCGTGAGGCGATAGCGGAACCAGGCCAGCCCCTGCTGACGCAGTAAAAACTCGCTGTCCGGGAAGGCTTTAAACACCGCCTGCAGGTGTTCCTGATGCGTCAGATTGTCTTTACCAACCCCCGCTTCGGCCAACAGTTTGTCGTATAACGCCCGGCCTTTGGGCGTGAGCGCCACGCCGCGCTGTTCTATTTCACCAAAGCGCGCAGTGTGGGTGCCGCTGAGTTCCCCGGCAAACTGCACCGGTTCCTCCAGCGCTTTAAAGCTGGTCTGGCGTAGCAGCAGCGGCACCGCACGACGCGGCGGGCCTTCAATTACCGCTTTCGGTTCAATACCGTATTCCGCCATCAGCGACTGTACCCGGTCGATATCCAGCGTGCGCGGCGTCAGGTGATTGATGTGGCAGCCAGGGAAGCACACCACATCGGCAATCAGTCGATGCTGTTGGTTAAGCGCTTGATAGGTCTCTTTATCTACCGTCGCGTGGCGATGCCAGCGGAAGGTCTCTAACGCCTCGTGGACAAATTCATGCGCCTGGACGGCAGTTAGGCCCCCCTGTTCGTCGTGAATATCCATCAGCGCACGGCAACGAGGCGTGAAAATATCGCGCTGGGCCAGGATCTGCGCGGCTTTTTGCCGCAGCGTCGGAGAGTCAATCAACTCCAGACGCAGTAAGGAGGTAAAAATGCGGAATGGGTTGCGCTGTAGCGCCGCATCCTCCACCGGGCGAAACGCGGTGGAGTGAACCGGAACCCCGGCGACCGAAAGATCGTAATAGCCGACCGGCTGCATCCCCATGATGGCAAAAATGCGGCATAGCGTCGCCAGTTCTTCCGCGGTACCCACGCGGATCGCCCCGTGTCGTTCAACGTTCAGCCGTGCCAACTCATCGGCATTGGCCAATTGCTCATGTAAGCGCGTGTTATTTTCCAGCACGGCCAGATTTACGTCAGCTACTAATGCCAGCAAAGTGCCATATTGCGGGACTTCTTGCTGGTACATCGCCGACATCGCTTGTGAAAACTCTTCCCGAATATCATCTGCCGAAAGGGTGTGCGCCATGTTGTCATGTCTCCTGTGACCATATTTGCAGTGTAGGAAAACCAAGGACGCTATGCGGTAAGAATTTACAAAGTGTGATCCCGGCTACTGACTTGATTTAGTAAGTGAATTTCCACCATTGCATAACCATAGGTTATTCAAAATACACCTTAAATTCACTTTAAATTAACAATACATTTACACACACTGTCTGTGGCAATAATAAAATACCCTACACGGAGCCACCTATGAGCACGAAATGGTCACCGCAAGAAGTGATTCACCGGGATTACAACAATCACCCGCCGGCTTATGCACCGGGCTATAAAACCAGCGTTCTGCGTTCACCGCGCAACGCGCTTATCTCGCTGCAAAACTCGTTGTCCGAAATTACCGGTCCGGTCTTTTCCCAGCAAGATCTTGGCCCGCTGGATAATGACCTGATCCTTAACTACGCCAAAGAAGGTCTGCCGATTGGCGAGCGCATTATCGTTCACGGCTACGTGCGCGACGGGTTTGGTCGTCCACTGAAAAACACGCTGGTTGAAGTCTGGCAGGCTAATGCCGGTGGCCGCTATCGCCATAAGAAAGATCAGTATCTGGCCCCTATCGACCCCAACTTTGGCGGCTGTGGCCGGGTGATGACCGACGAAAATGGCTACTACTTTTTCCGCACCATTAAGCCTGGCCCGTATCCGTGGCGTAACCAGGCCAGCGACTGGCGTCCATCGCACATTCACTTCTCGATTTTCGGCGAAGCTTTTGCCCAACGTCTGATTACCCAGATGTACTTTGAGGGCGACCCGCTTATCAAACAGTGTCCTATCGTGAAGGCCATTAATAACGATGATGCAATTCGCACACTGATTGCCGAGCTGGATACCCATGCGGCGATACCGCTGGATTGCCTGGCATACCGCTTTGATTTAGTCCTGCGCGGCCACCGCGCCACGTTATTTGAAAACCGCACTCAGGGGGCAGCACGATGAAAGACTATTTGCCGGAAACCGCGTCTCAAACCGCCGGTCCCTACGTGCACATTGGCCTTGCGCCAGATGCGGCTGGTTTTCATATTTTCGAGAAGAATTTTGGCCCAACGCTGACTAACAGCCACACCCCAGGCGAACGGATTGCCATCGAGGGGCGCGTGTTTGATGGTTCAGGCACGCCGGTGCGCGATGTGTTGATTGAGATTTGGCAGGCCAACGCCAACGGGCGCTACAACCACATCGCCGACCAGCAGCAGGAAAAAGCGCTGGATGAGGATTTTCGCGGTTGGGGCCGTGCCTGCTCTAACTTTGACAGCAGCGTCTGGCGTTTTGACACCATCAAACCCGGCCCGGTAGCGGGTCGCGATGGGCGCATGATGGCTCCGCACGTTAACCTGTGGATCGTGGCACGAGGGATTAACATCGGCCTGAATACGCGGATGTACTTCTCCGACGAGACGCAAGCCAACGCCAAAGATCCGGTGCTGAATATCATCGAATGGGAAGTTCGCCGCCAGACGCTGATTGGCCGCAAAGAAATCCGTGGAAGCGAAACGGTGTATTGCTTTGATATCTATCTTCAGGGCGAGAAAGAAACCGTCTTTTTCGACGTGTAACGTTTTTTCTCCAGTGTCGCTACGCGCAAACCTGCGTAGCGATACTTTCCCTATTCTTATGCAACAAAACGCTTGTCTGTTAAACCGCACAAATGTTAATAATATTTTGCTAGCAAGTTATCAAATTTAAACAACATCACTTGTCACTGATACCGCTTCGTTTTTAACATCGCTTATGGAAAAAAATGCTCTCTTTAGTCAGCGCATTCGTCTGCGCCATCTGCACACATTCGTAGCCGTCGCCCAGCAAGGAACTTTGGGGCGAGCGGCTGAAACTCTCAATTTAAGCCAGCCCGCGCTCTCTAAAACGCTCAATGAGCTGGAGCAACTCACCGGCACTCGGCTGTTCGAACGCGGCCGCATGGGCGCACAACTCACCCTCACCGGCGAACAGTTTTTAACCCATGCGGTGAAGGTTCTTGACGCACTGAACACAGCAGGCCAGGCGCTCAATCGTAAAGAAGGTGTTAACAATGATGTGGTGCGCATCGGCGCGCTACCAACTGCCGCCCTCGGTGTTTTACCTTCCGTGATAGGACCGTTTCATCAGCAGCAAAAAGAGGTGACGCTACAGGTCGCCACCATGAACAATACGATGCTGCTGGCGGCGTTAAAATCCGGTGATATTGATTTGGGTATTGGCCGGATGTCCGATCCGGAGTTAATGACCGGGCTTAACTATGAGCTGCTGTTCCTGGAATCGCTGAAGCTGGTGGTTCGCCCCGATCATCCCCTGTTGCAGGACAATATTACCCTAAGCCGGGTGCTCGAATGGCCGGTCGTGGTGTCGCCCAAAGGCACGGTTCCGCGACAGAACGCAGAAACGTTGCTGCAAAACCAGGGGTGTAAAATGCCCGCGGGTTGTATTGAAACCCTCTCCGCATCGCTCTCCCGCCAGTTGACGGTGGACTATAACTACATCTGGTTCGTCCCTTCCGGGGCGGTGAAAGATGATTTACGTCGCGGTATTCTTACCGCACTGCCGATTGGCACTCAGGGCCAGGGCGAGCCGATTGGCATTCTGACCCGTGTCGACACACCGCTTTCGGCTGGCGCACAGATTTTACTCAGTGCGGTACGTAAATCGATGCCTTCATGACCGCTACGCCCGCGCTAACGCGGGCTTCAGTTTTCATCTAACGGTGAGTTATTTTTCGACGCTATCCCACGCGACTTTGGGGAATGCATTGACGGCGCTCGCTTGGGAAAGATTTATCACGCGAATATTATTTTCTTCGCAATATAATTGAGCGGTGATGAAAGCATTAATGATTGGATTAAAGTCTCTTTCAAGCCGGGTCGATAACATGTTTTCTCTTTGTTCATAAAACCGCGGCGTCGCAAAGTTATTCATATCCAGGCCCGCGAGATAGATCTCTTTATATCCGAGCGCGCAGGCAATTTGTAAAGCGGGATACGTTACCGTGCCATAATCAAATAGCACCTGGTTGATATCATCGGAAAAACCCATGCCATTACGCCAATAAAAAGGGGCTTCATCCGCTGTTACCGGGTAGGTGGCACCGAGAAATTGATGTACGGAAGAAGGTGATGCTGCCAACTTAC
>NZ_JAKCNS010000043.1:50363-111687 GCF_021440345.1 Kluyvera intermedia | reverse complement strand
AGTTGGCAGCATCACCCAGGCTTTAAATGTCATTTTATTGTTTTATTACGGCAGGGTGCTTGTCCTTCAATTCATAATGACCCTCTGTGATGCATTTTTTCATCAGCAGACTATTTATTGAAGAGATGAGCTGGAAATAGGTTAAAATACCGTCTCCTTTCCTGCGAAAGTAACTTAACCCGGCATGACCGCTTTAATCAATAGTACCGGCATTAAATCAATTCATTAACATACATTTTCTTTATATGTTTGCTTATAACTGACGATGTATTCGCATTGAATAGCAAACTAATTTAAATGGCTGTTAAGAATATTGATTTATCAGGTTAGCAATAAATGAGGATGGCGTGTTTTAAAATAAACAGGAGGTAAGGACGAATGATGCAAAAGCGTTCGGCAAATAACCTTTTTCCCAGGGGGCGCCGGGTGTTGATACGATTAACGTGCGTTTTCAACCCTTTCTTAGCTACAACCTCGACATACTGTGTATCCTTCAACTGCTTATCAGCGAAAGCAAAGACCGGGGCTTCCTGGACTGATGCGATGACATCGTTGTAAAATGTCCCTCGTTCATCACTTCATTTTTAGCCGCTTTCGGCGTGGTAAAGGAATGACGTTACGGTTTTTCTCCGCCTTTGGTGGTGGACCTGAACCTGACGAACAGCGTCTTTAGCTGATACGCGTTGTTATGTGGTGTCCGATGCCATGATTTTTTACCCTAAGCTGTAGATCTCTACAGTTTTAGTCGTTAGGAAAACCAAGGTAAATCAAGGTTTATAGGTTTCTTAGACAATCAGGAGTTGTCCATGAGCGAGCAGGCTATTCGTTTAACGCAATACAGCCACGGAGCAGGTTGCGGTTGTAAAATTTCACCGAAGGTGCTGGAGACCATCCTGCACAGCGAGCAGACGAAGTTTATCGACCCGAACCTGCTTGTCGGCAACGAAACGCGCGATGATGCCGCTGTCTACGACCTGGGTAATGGTACCTCGGTCATCAGTACCACCGATTTCTTTATGCCGATTGTCGACAATCCGTTCGACTTTGGCCGTATCGCCGCCACTAATGCCATCAGTGACATCTTCGCGATGGGCGGTAAGCCTATTATGGCGATTGCCATCCTCGGCTGGCCTATCAGCAAACTGGCGCCTGAAATTGCCCGTGAAGTGACCGAAGGCGGTCGCTTCGCGTGTAAACAGGCCGGTATCGCGCTGGCGGGCGGTCACTCTATCGATGCCCCAGAGCCTATTTTTGGTCTGGCCGTCACCGGGATTGTGCCCACCGAACGCGTGAAGAAAAACAGCACCGCGCAGGCCGGTTGTAAGCTGTTCCTGACCAAACCGCTGGGCATTGGCGTACTGACCACCGCCGAGAAAAAATCGTTGCTTAAACCGGAGCATCAGGGGCTGGCAACGGAAGTGATGTGCCAGATGAACCTGGTGGGTTCTGCTTTTGCCAACATTGAAGGCGTGAAAGCGATGACCGATGTCACCGGTTTTGGCCTGCTGGGCCATCTGAGCGAAATGTGTCAGGGCGCAGGTGTCCAGGCGCAGATTGATTTTAACGCCGTGCCGAAGCTGCCGGGCGTGGAAGCGTATATTGCCCAGGGCGCCGTTCCGGGCGGTACCGAACGTAACTTTGCCAGCTATGGCCATCTGATGGGGGCCATGACCGCCGAACAGCGTGCGCTGCTGTGCGACCCGCAAACCTCCGGTGGCCTGCTGCTGGCGGTAACGCCGGATGCCGAAGAGGCGGTCCATGCTGCCGCCGCCGAATACGGTATCAACCTGACCGCCATCGGCGATCTGGTGACCGCTCGCGGTGGCCGTCCTATGATCGAGCTGCGCTGAATCCATGCGCCTGTTTATCGCGGAAAAACCAAGCCTGGCGCGTGCCATTGCTGATGTCCTGCCTAAACCTCACCGCAAAGGCGACGGGTTTATCGAATGTGGCAACGGCCAGGTGGTGACCTGGTGTATTGGGCACCTTCTGGAACAGGCGCAACCGGATGTCTATGACAGCCGCTACGCGCGCTGGAATCTGCAGGATCTACCGATTGTCCCGGAAAAATGGCAGCTTCAGCCCCGGGCGTCGGTAACTAAACAGCTCAACGTGATTAAACGCTTTCTTCACGACGCCAGTGAAATTATCCACGCCGGTGACCCGGATAGAGAAGGGCAACTGCTGGTGGATGAGGTGCTGGATTACCTGCAACTGGCGGCGGAAAAGCGCCATCAGGTCCAGCGCTGCCTGATAAACGACCTTAACCCGCAGGCGGTGGAGCGGGCGATTTCTCGCCTGCGTTCCAATAGCGAGTTTATTCCGCTGTGCGTTTCGGCGCTGGCTCGCGCCCGCGCCGATTGGCTGTACGGCATCAATATGACCCGCGCTTACACCATTCTTGGCCGTAATGCGGGCTATCAGGGCGTACTCTCCGTGGGCCGCGTGCAGACGCCGGTGCTGGGTCTGGTGGTGCGTCGTGATGAAGAGATTGAAAACTTCGTCTCGAAAGACTTCTTTGAAGTCAAAGCGCATATCGTGACGCCAAAGGATGAGCGCTTTACCGCCGTCTGGCAGCCTAGCGAGGCCTGCGAACCGCACCAGGACGAAGAGGGCCGTTTGCTCAACCGAACGTTGGCTGAGCACGTGGTTAAACGCATAAGCGGCCAGCCAGCGCTGGTGACGGCCTATAACGACAAACGGGATTCTGAGGCCGCGCCGCTGCCGTTTTCGCTCTCCGCTTTGCAGATTGAAGCGGCCAAACGCTTTGGCTTTAGCGCCCAGAACGTGCTGGATATCTGCCAGAAGCTGTATGAAACCCACAAGCTTGTTACCTATCCGCGTTCCGATAGTCGCTACTTGCCGGAAGAGCACTTTGCCGGGCGTCAGGCGGTCATCAACGCCATTAGCGTCCATGCGCCGGATCTGCTGCCGCAGCCGGTGGTCGATCTGGAGATTCGTAACCGCTGCTGGGATGACAAAAAAGTTGATGCTCACCACGCGATTATTCCCACCGCGCGTGCCAGCAACGTCAATCTCACGGATAACGAAGCCAAGGTGTATAACCTGGTTGCTCGCCAGTACCTGATGCAGTTCTGCCCGGATGCGGTGTTCCGCAAATGCCAGATTGATCTCGATATCGCTAACGGTAAGTTTGTTGCCAAGGCGCGTTTCCTGGCTGAGGCCGGTTGGCGTACGCTGCTGGGGGCGAAGGAGCGCGATGAGGACAACGACGGTACGCCGCTGCCGGTGGTTGCTAAAGCCGATGAGCTGCTGTGTGAAAGCGGCGAAGTGGTGGAGCGACAAACGCAGCCGCCGCGCCACTTTACCGATGCTACGCTGTTGTCGGCGATGACCGGCATCGCGCGTTTTGTGCAGGATAAAGATCTGAAAAAGATCTTGCGTGCGACCGACGGGTTAGGCACAGAAGCCACCCGTGCCGGGATTATCGAGCTGCTGTTTAAGCGCGGTTTTCTCACCAAAAAAGGGCGCAATATTATCTCAACCGACCCGGGACGCGCGCTGTTCCACTCTTTGCCGGAAATGGCCACCCGCCCGGATATGACCGCCCACTGGGAGTCAACGCTGACGCAAATCAGCGAAAAACAGTGTCGCTATCAGGACTTTATGCAGCCGCTAGTGGGAACGTTGTTCCAGCTTATCGATCAGGCGCGGAGTACCCCTGTCAGGCAGTTCAGAGGATTAGTGGCACCGGGCGGCGGGGCGAAGAAAACGTTCAGCAAAGGTAAAGGGAAGAAACGGGCACCGAGCCCTGCGCAGGACTAAATGCCCGAAGGTCTATCGCGCCGCCCGGGATCTCCGGAGTCGGCGCGTTAGCGACAAGATTAAATCACACCCTGGCCCAGCATCGCGTCGGCCACTTTCACAAAGCCTGCAATGTTCGCGCCGCGAACGTAGTTCGTCTGTTTGGCTTCACCGCCGTGCTCAACGCAAGCGTGGTGAATATCCAGCATGATATGGTGCAGGCGAGCATCAACCTTCTCGGCTTTCCAGCCCATACGCGCGGCGTTCTGCGCCATTTCCAGACCGGAAGTTGCAACGCCACCGGCGTTAGCGGCTTTACCCGGTGCAAACAGCACGCCAGCGTCGAGGAACAGATCGGTTGCTTCGATAGTGGTTGGCATGTTGGCGCCTTCCGCCACGGCCTTCACGCCGTTAGCAATCAGCACACGAGCCGCTTCAACATCGAGTTCGTTCTGGGTGGCGCACGGCAGAGCGATATCTACCGGTACGCTCCACGGCTGCTGGCCTTCAAGATAGACCAGACCAAATTCGCGCGCGTAGTCGGCAACGCGACCGTCGCGGCTGGCTTTAATTTCGCACAGACGCGCCAGTTTCTCTTTGGTGAACCCGGCTTCATCAACCACGGTGCCGCTGGAGTCAGAGGCGGTGATCACGCGTGCGCCGAGTTCCATCGCTTTTTCAATAGCGTACTGCGCCACGTTGCCGGAGCCAGAGACTGCTACACGGGTGCCTTCAAAACCAAGGCCATGACGCTTAAGCATCGCTTCCGTGAAGTACACCAGACCGTAGCCGGTTGCTTCCGGGCGAATCAGACTACCGCCGAAAGAGAGACCTTTGCCGGTAAATACGCAGGCGGTGTTGTTGGAGAGTTTTTTCATCATCCCGGCCATAAAGCCGACTTCACGACCGCCCACGCCAATGTCACCGGCCGGTACGTCGGTGTCCGCGCCCAGGTGACGATACAGTTCGGTCATCAGCGACTGGCAGAAACGCATCACTTCGCCTTCGCTTTTGCCTTTCGGATCGAAATCAGAACCGCCTTTACCGCCGCCCATAGGCAGGGTGGTCAGGGCGTTTTTAAAGGTTTGTTCGAAGCCGAGGAATTTCAGAATGGATAAGTTAACGGAAGGGTGGAAACGCATCCCGCCTTTGTATGGCCCGATAGCCGAGCTGAACTGTACGCGCCAGGCGCGGTTAACCTGAACCTGATTGCGGTCGTCTACCCACACGACGCGGAACTGAATAACACGCTCAGGTTCAACCAATCGCTCCAGCAGAGAAAGCTGACGATAGCGCGGGTTCTGTTCGAGGAACGGCCAGAGCGTTGTCATGACTTCGCGTACAGCCTGAGCAAACTCGGTCTGGTGTGGGTCGCGTTGTTGAACATGAGCCAGGAATTGATTCAGAGAACAAACTTGTTCCATTAGTATAAGCACCTCTTATGATTGTGGATGTATGTAGTTGTTATGGTTGTGTTTAATAAATGACTTTTTTTCGACTATATCACTACCCTGCTAGCGGATGACAAGGAAATTCCGGAAGCCGAATAAAATTAATACTCCAGTCGAGGTCATAACTAAAAGAGATAATGGAAAAAAGTTAAGTTGGCGGCAAATTTGGTCGATAGTTATAAAAGGTGAATATTTAAGGGGATAGCAAATGAAAATGTTATGGATAGCCGGGGCGCTGATGCTGTTTTGTCATGCTGCGCAGGCGCGACCGCAGGTGGAAGTTAACGTTCCGCCTGAAGTATTTAGCAACAACGGTAATACTCAGCGGGTGCAGCCGTGCTCCCAGTGCTGTATCTATCAGGATCAGAACTACAGTGAAGGTGCGGTGGTGAAAACCGAAGGCGTGCTGTTACAGTGCCAGCGCGATGAGCGCGCGGTTAGCACGAACCCTCTGGTGTGGCGTCGGGTAAAGCCATAAACGCTTTCAGCAACGGAATATCGGCAGGGGCAAGATTGTAGTTCAGCGCTTCCTGCGGCGTACACCACACCAGCGCGCTGTGCTCGCGGGCGATTATCTCGCCATCAAAGCGCGGCACGTGCCAGGCATGCAGATGAATCATGCGCCCGGAAACCTCGCGCTGATGGCTGGCGATATAGCAGGCGGGATAAGCGTGAATCGCCAGCTCTTCCTGGAGTTCGCGCACCAGCGCCTGTGGCTGGCTTTCACCGGCCTCAACTTTTCCGCCCGCAAACTCCCATAGCCCGGCCTGATCGGCATGAAGAGGGCGCTGGGCGAGCAAAATTTTGCCGTTTTGTTCGATAATGGCGGCAACAACATCAATGGTTTTCAGCATAGCGGTCAAAGACGTGATGAGTGGAATGCCATATTATCGCTGCTTTGTCGTTTGCCAAAGTTTTGCAGGAGTCTCCGGGTGAAAAATCAACAACCCTGGGTGCAGCCGCTCAGTCAGTTACCCCTCAGTTTGAAACCTATCGTTACGATGCAGCAAAAACATTACGGTGAGGTACTTAATCCGACCCGCTGGTGGGGGCGTATGCCGCGTCTGTTCTGGCTGGTGGCGCTGTTTGTCGGTTATCTGGAGCGTAAAAAAGCCCGTCTTGAACCCGTGCTGCGCGCGCTGCTAATGACCCGGGTTTCCCAGCAGTGCGATTGTGCGTTTTGTATTGATGCAAATAGCCTGCGCCTGGCACAGCGCTGCGGGGCGATGGATAAAGTGCTGGCGCTAAGCGACTGGCAAAGCTCCGCGCTGTTTACCCCGGCTGAACGCGCGGCGCTGGAGTATGCGGATGCGATGACCGCTACGCCGCCGCGAATCGATGATGCAGTGAAAAATGCGTTACACTGTCACTTTAACGATGGGCAGATCACCGAGATGACCGCGCTGGTCGCATTCCAGAATTTATCCGCCCGTTTTAATGCGGCGCTGGAGATCCCCTCGCAGGGGCTCTGTGCGATGGAGGCAAAAAAAGATGCTTGATAGACACCTTCATCCCCGGCTCAAACCATGGTTGAATCGCGCGGCCGCCTTAGTTGACCGCCCCGGCGTCAGCGCTGATGGCATCACTTTGTTGGGTTTTGCCATTGGCGTACTGGCGCTGCCGTTTCTGGCGTTAGGCTGGTACGGCGCGGCGCTGGTGGCTATTGTCGTTAACCGCCTGTTTGACGGGCTTGACGGTGCGCTGGCGCGTCGACGCGGCCTGAGCGATGCGGGCGGTTTTCTCGATATTGCTCTCGATTTTCTGTTTTACGCGCTGGTGCCGTTCGGCTTTATTCTGGCCTCTCCGGCGGCGAATGCGGTGGCGGGAGGCTGGCTACTCTTTGCCTTTATGGGAACCGGCAGCAGCTTTCTGGCATTTGCTGCGCTGGCGGCAAAATACCAGATTGATAACCCGGGATATGCGCATAAGTCGTTGTATTACCTCGGTGGATTAACTGAAGGCACTGAGACGATTGCGCTGTTTGTATTGGGCTGCCTGTTTCCGCAGTGGTTTGCCTGGATGGCGTGGCTTTTTGGCGCGCTGTGCTGGCTGACGACGTTTAACCGGGTATGGGGAGGGTACATGACGCTGAAGAACGTTCAGCGTCATGATGTAGCGGATTAAAGCGTGCTGTCCGGGCCACGCTCGCCGGTGGCCACCGGGTTTTTCGGGTTAGCACTCCACTCGTACCAGCCGCCGTCATACACACTGACGTTCTGCCAGCCCATCGCGCGGGCGTACATAAAGGTTTCTGAAGCGCGCCAGCCGGTACCGCAGTAGAAGGAGACCTGTTGGGTAGGCAGAATATTCCATGCTTTCCACATCGCCGCGATGTCATCGGCGCTACGCATGGTGCCGTCCGGGTTGTGGAAATCTTCCATATGCGTTGAATCGCTCCCCGCATGGCCCCAGCGCGCGCCGGCAATCTCACCTTTTGGCTTGATATAGCTATAGCCGCTGGTGGTACCGACGAACTCAGGCCAGGAGCGGATGCTCACCAGCGAAGCGTCTTTACGGTGCAGCAGGCCGCGAGCCTGTTCCATATCCAGCATCAGCTGCGGTTGCGCCGGAATAGTGACGCCGAAATCAGGTGCCGGAGCGACATCTTTTGGCAAACCGCGTTCTACCGGCAGGCCAGCGTCTGACCAGGTTTTCCAGCCGCCGTCGAGGATTCGGACGTCTTTCACCCCCGCGTAGAGCATGATTTGCGCCACGCGGGCGGCGGCGTAGACGTCACGGCCGTAAAGCACCACGGTGGTATCGTGGCGAATACCGTGTTTCGCCAGCAGCGTTTTGAGCTGCGCGTCAGAGACTTTATTCCACAGCGGTTCGCTTTCCACTTCGTTGGTATCGATATAGCCCGCGTTCGGAATATGGCTGACCAGATAGAGTTTCGGCGCGCCCCAGGCGGCTTCAATCACCTTCACGTCGCCCGCCGGTTTCGCCGCAACATCTTTACCTTGCTGCAGGTCGTGTAGCCACTGCGGGTACACCAGCTGTTCGAAGTGCGGCAGCTTTTGCAAACGGTCAGGCTGTTGCAGCGCGTCGCTCAGCGTCGAGATGTTGGTGTAACCCGCCTGCTTCAGACGTTTAGCCACGGCTTCGTTGTCTTTGCTCTCGCCGTACAGTGCGATATCGGTATTTTTCTGTAGCTGATGCTGCTGTGCCCACGCGGTCAACTGTTCGTTGTTCATCGCAGACAGCCAGCTTGCGGAGAGGTTCAGAGCGCCCGGTTCGTGGCCCTGGGTGCCGTTCGCCTGCTGCGGCCAACCGTTATAAAACGCGCTCAGGCGCGTATCAATCGCGGCACCTTTTTGCTGAAGTAAATGGGTGAAGGTTAACGTTTTCGCTGTTTCGGCGGCGAAAGCAGAAGAGGCAAGACCAAGCGCAAGGGCCAGCGCAGTCAGTTGAGAAACACGTTTCATCAAATTATCCGACGGGGAAAAATGGAGCATTATTTTGCACCTCTGATAAGGGAATTACCTTGCGTTAACGCAGTGTTTGCCGCTTCAGCGCCAGTTTGCCAGCTGTAAACAGCGCGCGTCAGGGGGCACGTCATCGGGGTCGTGTGTGACCTGCACGACCGGAATATGCTGCTGTTTTAACTCACTAAATACCCACTGGCGGAAGTGGCCTCGCAGCTGTTGGTCAAGACGACTGAAGGGCTCATCGAGCAGCAGGGCGTCGGGTTGTGCCAGCAGCGCGCGCAGTAGCGCCACGCGGGCGCGTTGGCCGCCGGAAAGCGTGGCCGGGTCGCGCGAGTAGAAATCGGCCAGCCCGGCATGGTCCAGCGCGCGCTCAACCTCAAACCGCCGCTGTTGTCCTGTCACATTTTTCGGGAGCGCTAAGCGTAAATTCTGCCCGACGTTCAGGTGATCAAACAGCAATGCATCCTGAAATAAGATGCCAATACGCCGTTTTTCGGTCGGCAATGGGTCGCAGCGATGCCCGTTCAGCCAAAGCTCACCGCGGGCGCGAAACGCGCCGTCAAGGGCTCCGACCATCCACGCAAACAGGCTTGATTTCCCGCAGCCGGAGGGGCCCATTAGTGTGACGACTTCCCCCGGCTGGACGGTAAAGTTCACCTCGCGCAGCAGCGGCTGACCGGCCAGCGAAAGGGTCAAATTCTGCACCTGCAACATTAGCGTAATCCCCGGCGAAAATGGCTGACTTGCCGCGCCAATAGCGCAGTCAGCAAGAAAAAGAACATCGGTAGCAGCAGTTGCCATAGCGCCTGTGCGGCAAGCGTGGCGGTGGCTCCGCCGCTGCTCAGTGCCACCGCCTCGGTGGTTAGCGTGGGCACGCGTCCGCCGCCTAACCATTGGGTCGGCAGATATTGCGCGATGCTGACGGAAAAACCTATCGCCAGCGCGGAGAGTAACGGACGGATAATCAACGGGCATTTCAGCTGGAGAAATATCCGCCCACGCCTCCAGCCGAGCGTTTTGGCCAGCAGTACCTGGCGTGGATCAATCTGTCGCCAGGCGGGGCGCAGGACAAACAGCATCCACGGTACCACCCACAGCAAATGTCCCCACAGCACGGTAGTCAATAATCCGTCGAACCAGCCATATAACGCCAGCTGATACTGCCCGGCCGCCAGCGGTAGCGCGGGAAGTAATAAGGGCAAATCCAGCCAACGCTGATGGCGCGATGGCCCCCATTCCAGCCAGAGCAGGCACACCGCCGCGCCAATCAAGGATGAGAGCAGCGCCAGCCACAGGCTGTTATTAACGGTGTGCATCGCGGGAAGCGAGGCGTGCGCCAGCCAGGCGAGAAAAGCGGTGCACAGCACACCGCTAAGCGGCAGCATCAACCCCACGGTTTTTCCCGGTAGCTGCGGGAAACGAGGCTGGCGGTTGCCATCTGGATGGGGGTGACGACGACGGCAGGTTCGCCACAGCCCAACGGCAAGTGCGGCGAGAATAAACAGCATCGCGAGCAACAGAAGGCAGGCCAGAGCACCTTTGGCCTGCTCATCGATGTCGCCAGCGTTGAGCCATTGCCAGGCGAGCACCGCCAGCGTTGGCGGGTTGCCTGGGCCAATAATCATCGCCACATCGACCACCGACAAAGTCCAGGCGGTAGTCGCCAACAGCGCGACGCTAAGCGACGGCATCAGCGCCGGCAGAATGACGTAGATCAGGCTTTGCCCACGTCCGTAGCCGAGACTTTTAAACACCACCACTTGTTCTGCCAGCAGCCGCTCGCCGAGCAGCGCCCAGCACACCCACAGCAAAAAGCCGCTCTCTTTGACCGCCAGCACCAGTCCGAGACCAATGCCGTAGCGATCCTGTACGGCAGTTAACATCGGAAATAGGCGATAGAGCTCACCGCCTTCGGCAAACAACAGCAGGGCGCAGGTGGCAAAGGCTACGTGTGGCAGAGCCAGCAACCACGGCAAGCGGGACGCCAGCCGCTGCCAGCGGGGAGAGGGCCAAAGCGTGGCGATTGCCAGTAACGCCAGCAGCAGCGCGCCGCCCACGCCAATCAGCGTGGAGACTAGCGTGCTGATAACGGCCTGCGGCAGCTGCGGGTCATTAAACAGCTGCCGCCAATGGGCAACGGACATCGCCGGGGATAGCAAAAGCTCCGCCGCCGGTAGCAGGGGCAGATAGATGAACAGCATCAGGCCCCAGCAAAGGGCGGTTAATGCGTACCGTAACGGCGCAGCCATTCCTGCTCCAGCACGTTCACCCACGCCGAATGCGGTTCGGCCAGTACCGGCGGCGTATTTTCCGGAATAAGTTTTCGTAGCGTTTGCTGTTGTTCAGCGTCGAGCTTCGCGGCATCCAGCACGCTCGGATCGCCCCAGATGGCCGGATCGGCCTTGCGCAGTTGGGCTTTTGGAGAGAGCAGGAAGTTGGCAACCACCTGTGCGCCAGCGCTGGCAGAGGCGTTGGCTGGAATCGTAACAAAGTGAACGTTGCCGATCATGCCCTGCGTAAAGCCAAAGCTGTAACTGTCTTTCGGCAGTTCACCTTTGGCGACCTTTTGTTTGGCGTGCATCGGGTTAAAGGTTAGCGACAGGCGCAGAGTGCCGTTGGTCAACAGGGTATCCATACGTGCGGGAGAGGGGGGGAAATCTTTGCCCTGACGCCACAACAGCGGATGCAGTTTATCGAGATAGGCCCACAGTGGTGCGGTTACGGCGGCAAAGGTTTGGTCATTCGGCGGCTGTTTTAACGCGTCCGGATCGGTGGTGACGTTAATCAACAGCTGCTCCAGCAGCGCGGTGCCGGTGAAATCCGGCGGACGCGGATAGGTCACGGTGCCGGGATGCGCTGTGGCAAATTCCAGCAGTGCCTGTGGAGATGTTGGCGGCTGCGACGTTTGCTGCTGGCGGGCGATAAAGGTCAATTGCGCGCTGCCCCACGGCGATTCAGCGCCGTCGACCGGCACGGAGAAATCTTCACGCACCGGTTTGCTGACATCGACATAACGCCAGTTGGGTAACTGTTCCGCCCAGCCGGTACGTAATAAGTTGGCCTCTTTTAACGCACGGAAGTTCTCGCCGTTGACCCATAGCAGGTCGACTGAACCGTTGGTTTTACGCCCGGCGCGGGCTTCGGTCTGAATGCGTTTTACCGTATCGGCCGCGTCGGCAATATGCACGATGCGCAGGTCGACGGCGTAATCACGCTTCACTTCACCACTCACCCAGTCGAGATAATGGTTAATGGCTTCATCGCCGCCCCAGGCATTAAACCAAACGGTCTGACCTTTAGCGTCGTTTTGGATCTGCTGCCAGCTATCGGCGTGGGCGGCCAGCGGCAACAGCATGGTCATGCCAAGCAAACCAAACCGCAGATGGCGACGGGTTTCACCGTGATTACGCATCAGGAATTCCTCTTGTGTCTTTCTTGGTAGAAGGCCTTCGCGGCCACAATCACAATGGTTAGCGCGAACAGAATGAATAACCCGCTGACAAACCAGAAGGTGCCGCCGGTCAGCATGCTGCCGACCCACGAATAGACCACGGTGGCGGGAAGCTGGCCGAGACCGGTGGCGAGAATAAAATGACGAAAGCGCAGGGAGGTTAACCCCGCGGCATAGCTTACCGGGTCAAACGGCACGAAGGGCAACAGGCGGCAGACCAGAATGGTGTGTTTACCGTAGCGGGCAAAGAAGCTATCGACGCTCTTGAGCACCGCTTTACCGGTGAGTTTTTCCACCACTTCTCGCCCCAGAATACGAGCGATATAAAAACACAGCGCCGCGCCGACCATCGCACTGCTCCATGACAACAGCCCGCCCCAAAAAGCACCAAACAGTGATGCGTTGGCAAAGGTAATCAAAAACGCCGGCAGCGGTGCGGCAATGGCCTGAAAGATCATCAGCAGGAACGACACCACCGCGGCCTGCGAGCCATAAGAGTGGATAAAACGCTCAATCCCGTGCTGATCGAGCGCCATAAACGCACTGACGCTATTGTCGACAAACGCCGTGACTGAGGGAATAAACAGCCACGCCAGCAGCACAGCGAAGGCGGCGATGATAATCAGGCCGCGTAAATACCAGACCGTACGATTGTTATCTGCCATCAACTCTCCTTGGTCGGCAGTTCAACCCGCTTACGGCGGGCGTACTTTTTGGCCGCCTGGACCAGCGCAAACAGCGTCAGCCCGGCAATGCTGAGCTTAAGCACAAACGGTAGGGTTATGCCGTCGGCTGCCAGTTCGCTCGCCATAAAGGTGTAGATAAAAATACCGGGTAG
The DNA here is from genome assembly GCF_021440345.1 of Kluyvera intermedia. Classification (GTDB taxonomy): domain Bacteria; phylum Pseudomonadota; class Gammaproteobacteria; order Enterobacterales; family Enterobacteriaceae; genus Kluyvera; species Kluyvera intermedia_A. Next base: position 98,754 of record NZ_JAKCNS010000043.1, on the reverse strand, counting down.
CGTGGTCAGGGCGGAAATCAACGTATATGACCAAAAGGGGATCGCCGTTAATCCGTAGGCATAGTTCTGAATATTGTAGGGAAACAGCGGAATAAGCCGGGTGAGAATGAGAAAGTCAGTTCCGTTGCGGGTCATGCCGCGCTCAATTGCCTGAAATGTTGCTGTATGGCCGACATATTTCAGCAGCAGCGAACGGCCAAGCCAGCGGGCAAGAATAAACGACAGCGCGGAGGCCAGCGTTGCCGCGACCAGCGACAAAAGCGTGCCCAGCCACGGCCCGAAGACCATCCCACCCGCCAGCACCAGTATGCTACCGGGCATCAGGCAGAGAGTGGCAATAATAAATAGCGTGATATAGAGGCCATAGCCGAGGACGCCGCTTTGCCCAATAAGCTGCTGCAAATGGCGAAAATTAGTCACCAGTTCGGCCAGACCGAAGCGGTGAATACAGACGAAAAGCAGGCTGATAACAGCGACAATGAGCAGGAGCTTAGAGGCTGCGGAGTGGTGACTTCTTTTGCATGGGGGTCCTCCTGCCGGGAAGAAAAAGTGTGCGCGACGTTATTATAACTTCACGGCTACAGCAAGAGCTTAGCGCTGATTTATTGATATTGCTCAGAATTATCTCGCCACTACGGGCGTTAGATCGCTAGCCCGGAGCCATTATTGACTGCGGGCTAGCTGAACAAACTTACTTGAAGGTGGCCCAAACCGGCGCGTGATCCGACGGTTTTTCCATCCCGCGGATTTCATAATCGATGCCGGTTTCGATACAACGTGCCGCCAGCGGCTGGCTGGCTAACAGCAGGTCTATACGCAGCCCGCGGTTGTCATCGAAGCCTTTTGAGCGGTAGTCAAACCACGAGAAGCGATCGTTCGTTTCCGGGTTAGCGTTGCGGAAGGTATCAACCAGACCCCAACCGAGCAGGCGCTGCATCCACTCGCGCTCTTCCGGCAGGAACGAGCATTTACCGGTACGCAGCCAGCGTTTGCGGTTGTCTTCACCAATGCCGATATCCAGATCGGTTGGGCTGATGTTCATATCACCCATGATCAGTACCGGATTATCTTTGTTCAGGCGGGTTTCCAGATAGTCCTGCAAATCCTGATAGAACTTGGTTTTGGCCGGGAATTTGGTTTCGTGGTCGCGGCTTTCTCCCTGCGGGAAATAGCCGTTAATCACCGTCACGTTGCCAAACTCGGACGGAACTTCAGCAATGATGATGCGGCGCTGCGCATCTTCATCATCGGTTGGAAAGCCGCGATGGACCGCAATAGGTTCAGCTTTGGTCAGGATAGCCACGCCGTAATGGCCTTTCTGGCCGTGGTAGAAAATGTGGTAGCCGAGCTTTGCCACCTCTTCAAGAGGGAACATATCGTCGTGCACCTTTGTCTCCTGCAGGCCAATCACATCAGGCTGATGTTTTTCAACAATGGCTTGCAGTTGATGAGGGCGGGCACGCAGGCCGTTGATATTAAAGGAGACAAATTTCATAGTCGTTGCCACTTTGCGGGATGAATTGTGACGGGATAGTAGCAGAATTTAGATTGTCTCGCTGCTCTTGTACGGCGGTATGGCCAATTTCTTTTATCGTCGCTGCCGTGTTGTCGGGCAAAAATTGCACCAGGTTTGGGCAATCTGCGCCGTAATGAGGCGTAAATATGCGATAAATTTCGTAGTCGATCACAAATCCAGAACGATATTTTGCCGATGCATAATATTTCTTAATTTCGCCCTGAATAGTCCCCTGATGTCATTGATATTCACTTTGTATGCATTTTTTGTGAATAAAAGGCTTTTGTAACTTATTGATATTTCGTTATCAATCCTCTTTTATGCATTTTTAGCTCTCGCTGGCACGAACCGTGCAATCTACATTTAAAGGGAAATAACCAAAATCATTAACATAAATTAAACCATTTGTTTACTTATCGAGGTCGCTATGTCTCAGTCAATCAGCCGTCAAAATTTTGATCAGTGGATGATGCCGGTTTACGCCCCGGCTCAGTTTATTCCGGTACGCGGCGAGGGGGCATGGTTGTGGGATCAAGAGGGGAAAGGCTATATCGATTTTGCCGGCGGGATCGCTGTTAACGCGCTCGGGCACGCCCATCCGGCGATGATCCGCGCGTTGACTGAGCAGGCCAGCAAATTCTGGCATACCGGCAACGGCTATACCAACGAGCCCGCGCTGCGGCTGGCAAAACAGTTGATTGACGCCACTTTCGCGGATCGCGTCTTTTTCTGCAACTCCGGGGCGGAAGCGAACGAAGCGGCGCTGAAGACGGCGCGTAAATATGCCCATGACCGTTTTGGCGAACACAAAACCGGCATCGTGGCGTTTAAGAATGCCTTTCATGGCCGCACGCTGTTTACCGTCACCGCTGGGGGGCAACCGGCCTATTCACAAGACTTTGCGCCGCTGCCGCCGGATATTCGTCATGGCGTCTACAACGATATCGAGTCCGCCCGCGTACTGATTGACGATAACACCTGTGCGGTGATCGTTGAGCCGATTCAGGGCGAAGGCGGAGTGATCCCGGCGACGCAGGAATTCCTGCGCGAACTGCGCGAGCTGTGCGATCGCCACCACGCGGCGTTGATTTTTGATGAGGTGCAAACCGGCGTCGGACGTAGCGGCGAACTGTATGCGTATATGCATTACGGCATCACGCCGGACCTGCTCTCTACCGCCAAGGCGCTGGGCGGCGGTTTCCCAATCGGCGCGCTGCTGGCGCGTGAAGAGATGGCGAGCGTGATGACGGTGGGAACGCACGGCACCACCTACGGCGGTAACCCGCTGGCCTGCGCCGTCGCGGGCGAAGTGCTGTCGATTATCAATACTCCGCAAGTATTGAACGGCGTGAAGCAGCGCGAACAGTGGTTTAAAGAGCGTCTGCAGGCGATCAATGCCCGGCTGGGATTATTTAAAGAAATTCGCGGCGTTGGGCTGTTGATTGGCTGCGCATTGCGCGATGAATATGCCGGAAAAGCCAAACAGATAAGCCTGTTGGCCGCTGAAGAAGGATTAATGGTGCTGATTGCCGGAGCCAGCGTTGTGCGCTTTGCACCGGCACTTGTCGTCAACGAAGAGGATGTGACGCTGGGTCTCAACCGTTTCGAAGCCGCCTGTGAACGCTTTATCGCGGAGACATCATCATGATGATTATTCGTCCTGTTGCCGCTGGAGATCTCCAGGGTTTGCTCACGTTAGCGGGGGAAACGGGTGGCGGTCTCACCTCGTTGCCTGCCGATGAAAATACCCTTGCGGCGCGTATTGCCCGCTCGCAGGCGACCTGGCAAGGTACGCTGCCGCGTGGCGATCAAGGCTATGTGTTCGTGCTCGAAGATACCCGCAGCGGTGCGGTAGTCGGGGTGTGTGCGATTGAAGTGGCGGTAGGTATCAACGATCCCTGGTACAACTATCGGGTGGGCACGTTGGTGCACGCCTCGAAAGAGCTGAACGTTTACAACGCTCTGCCAACCCTGTTTCTCACTAACGATCACACCGGCAGCAGCGAGCTGTGCACGCTGTTCCTTGACCCGGCGTGGCGCAAAGAGAGCAACGGCCATCTGCTGTCATCATCGCGTTTCTTGTTTATGGCGGCGTTTCGCGACCACTTCAATCACAAGGTGGTGGCAGAAATGCGCGGCGTGATTGATGAGCACGGTTACTCCCCATTCTGGGAGAGTCTCGGGAATCGCTTTTTCTCGATGGAGTTCGCCCGCGCCGATTACCTGTGTGGTACCGGGCAGAAAGCATTTATCGCTGAGCTGATGCCTAAACACCCGATCTATACCGATTTCCTCAGCGATGAAGCTCGGGCGGTGATAGGCCAGGTCCATCCGCAAACCGCCCCGGCGCGCGCGGTGCTGGAGAAAGAAGGTTTCCGCTATCGCGATTATGTCGACATTTTCGACGGCGGCCCGACGCTGGAGTGTGAAATCGACCGGGTGCGCGCGGTGCGCAAAAGTCGCATGGTTGCCGTGGCGGAGGGTGAGCCTGGCAGTAGCGATTTGCCGCTGTGCGTAGTCGCCAACGAACAGTATCAGCACTACCGCGCGATGCTGGTTCATGCCGATCCGCAGACGGAACGCCTTGTGTTAAACGCCGAACAGCTGGATGCCCTGAACTGTCATCCTGGCGACAGCGTGCGCCTGGTGCGCCTGTGCCCTGAGGAGAAAAAATAATGAGCCTATGGATTAACGGAACATGGCAAACCGGCAGTGGCGCATCACGTCAGAGCGCTAACCCGGTGACAGGCGAAGCGGTGTGGGCGGGAAATGACGCGACGTCATTGCAGGTGGAATCAGCGGTCGTAGCCGCACGTGCGGCTTTTCCGGCCTGGGCTCGCCGCCCGTTTGCCGAACGTCAGCAAATCGTTGAGGCGTTTGCGGGGCTGCTGGAGAGCCATAAAGCGGAGTTGACCGAGGTGATTGCGCGCGAAACCGGAAAACCGCGCTGGGAGGCAGCAACCGAAGTGACGGCGATGACCAATAAAATCGCCATTTCACTGGCTTCATACCGTAGCCGTACGGGAGAAAGTTATAGCGAAATGGCCGATGGTGCGGCGACGCTGCGCCACCGTCCCCACGGCGTGCTGGCGGTATTTGGCCCGTACAACTTCCCCGGACACTTGCCGAATGGCCATATCGTTCCGGCGCTGCTGGCGGGGAATACGGTGGTGTTTAAACCGAGCGAACTGACGCCGAACTGCGGTGAGGCGGTGGTCAAACTGTGGGAAAAAGCCGGTTTACCGGCGGGAGTATTGAATTTACTGCAGGGCGGACGCGAAACCGGCGAAGCGCTCAGCAGCCAATCGGGACTGGACGGGGTGCTTTTCACCGGCAGTTCTGCCACCGGCTTTCACCTGCATCGCCAGTTGGCCGGTCAGCCGCAAAAAATGCTCGCCCTTGAGATGGGGGGCAATAACCCGCTGATTGTCGATGATCCTGATGATATTGACGCCGCCGTGCATCTGACGATTCAGTCGGCGTTTGTCACCGCCGGTCAGCGCTGTACCTGTGCGCGCCGTTTGCTGGTGAAGCGGGGAGAGATTGGCGATGCCTTTATACAGCGTCTGGTGGAAGTGGCCGGGCGTATTGTGCCCGATGCCTGGAACGCCGAGCCGCAGCCGTTTATCGGTGGATTGATTTCGGCGGCTGCCGCCGAACGAGTTTATCAGGCCTGGGAGATGCTGGTGGAACAGGGCGGCACAACGCTGCTGGCCCCGCGTTTAGTCAAACCCGGAACCTCGCTGCTGACGCCGGGGATAGTTGAATTAACCGAGGCGCACGATATCGCCGATGAAGAGGTGTTTGGCCCGCTGCTCGGCATCTGGCGCTATGAGGATTTCACCCAGGCGATTTCGTTGGCTAATGCCACGCGCTATGGCCTGTCCTGTGGTCTGATTTCCAGCGAAAGAGAAAAATTCGACCGCCTGCTGCTCGAGGCGCGCGCCGGGATCGTCAACTGGAACAAACCGCTGACCGGTGCCGCCAGCAGCGCGCCGTTTGGTGGCACAGGCGCCTCCGGGAATCATCGTCCTGGCGCATGGTATGCCGCAGATTACTGCGCCTGGCCGATGGCAAGCCTTGAGTCGCCGACGCTGACGCTCCCTGCTTCGCTCAGTCCAGGGCTCAACTTCGCCTCGAAGGTACCATCATGAACGCCTGGGAAGTGAACTTTGACGGTCTGCCGGGGCTAACGCATCACTACGCCGGACTGTCGTTTGGTAATGAGGCCTCGGCCAAACATCAGTATCAGGTGTCGAACCCACAGCGGGCAGCGAAGCAGGGGCTGTTAAAAATGAAGGCGCTGGCCGATGCCGGATTCCCGCAAGGGGTTATCCCGCCGCAGGAGCGTCCAAACGTCGCGCTGCTGCGCCAGCTAGGGTTTGGCGGACGTGATGAGCAGGTGATTGCCAAAGCCGCCGCGCAGGCGCCGGAACTGTTGAGTGCGGCCAGTTCCGCCTCGGCGATGTGGGTGGCTAACGCGGCCACGGTTTGCCCTTCCGCGGATGCGTTGGATGGCAAGGTGCACCTGACCGTGGCGAACCTTAATAGTCTCCTGCACCGTGCCAGTGAGGCCCCGACAACGCAGGCTATTCTGCAGGGCATTTTCCACTCTCCAGAGCACTTCGCCGTTCACGGCCCGCTGCCAGCGGTGGCCACCTTTGGCGATGAAGGTGCCGCCAACCATAATCGGCTGGGACGCGACTATGGTTTGCCGGGAACCCAGCTATTTATTTATGGCCGGGACACGGCCAACGGCGTGCAGCCGCAGCGTTATCCGGCGCGGCAAACGCGCGCCGCCAGCGAGGCGGTGGCGAGGCTGAATCAGACCAACCTAAACCAGGTGATTTTTGCTCAGCAAAATCCTCAGGTGATTGACCAGGGCGTGTTCCATAATGATGTTATCGCGGTCAGCAACCGCCAGCTGTTGTTCTGCCATGAACAGGCGTTTGTTCATCAGGCGCAGTTAATACAGCAACTGCGTGAACGGGTGCCAGGATTTATGGCGATTGAGGTACCGACGTCAAAGGTTACGGTTGCGCAAGCGGTGTCGACCTATCTGTTTAACAGTCAACTTTTGAGCAAGCCCGATGGCAGCATGATGCTGGTGCTTCCCGGTGAGGCGCAGGAGAATCCGCGCGTCTGGCGTTACCTCAACGAGTTAATAGCCCAGGACAACCCTATCGATACGCTGCGGGTGTTTGATTTACGTGAAAGTATGGCCAACGGCGGTGGCCCGGCCTGCCTGCGGCTGCGGGTGGTGCTGAACGAGGCCGAACGTAAAGCGGTGAATCCGGCTGTGATGATGAACGATTCGCTGTTTGTCAGCTTGAATGATTGGGTGGATCGCTATTATCGCGATCGCCTGACGGTGGGCGACCTTGCCGACCCGCAGCTATTGCAGGAAGGACGCGAAGCGCTGGACAGGCTGACGCAGATCCTGCATTTGGGGTCACTCTATCCATTCCAGCGTTAAGGAGAGCAGATGAAACAGTTCCTGGCGTTGACGCTGGCGGGGCGATTACCGCCCCAGCTGGAGGGGGATACCGAAACCTTTCATTGGGAGTGGCGCGAGGCGGGCGTGTTGCAATTGACGCCCCATCAACCCTGTTCGCAGGCAATGGTACTGTCGGCAGGGATCCACGGTAACGAAACGGCCCCGGTAGAGATTGTCGATAACTTGCTCCATGCGCTGATTAGCGGGCGACAAGCGCTGCGCTGGCATTTGCTGGTGGTTTTGGGCAACCCGCCGGCGATGCGCGACAATAAACGTTATCTACACAGCGATCTCAACCGCATGTTTGGCGTGCGCTGGCGGCATTTCCCGGTCAGCGATGAAACCATTCGGGCGGCCAGCCTTGAGCAAACCGTGGCAGCGTTTTATCAGCGCTGCCCGGCGGATGTTCGCTGGCATCTCGATATGCATACCGCCATTCGCGGTTCTCATCATCAGCGTTTTGGCGTTTTACCCGCAAGGGAGACGCCATGGGATCCACAGTTTCTGACCTGGCTCGGCTCAGCGGGGCTACAGGCGCTGGTGTTTCATCAGGCTCCCGGTGGAACGTTCAGCCATTTTACCTGCGAATCCTTTGATGCGCAGGCCTGCACGCTGGAGCTGGGGAAAGCCAAGCCGTTTGGGCAAAATGATTTGTCGCAGTTTGCGCTGGTGGAACGCCAATTGGCGAACCTGCTGGCGGGCGAATTTGGCGGTGGTTCAACGGTGGAACCCCTCCACTATCGGGTGGTGCAGCAGATAACCCGACGCAGCGCTGATTTTCGCCTCTATATGTCGGCTCAGACGCTGAATTTTACCCCGTTTGCCAAAGGAACATTGCTGGCAGAAGACGGTGAGACTCGCTATGTGGTGGCCTCAGCCTGTGAGTACGTGCTGTTTCCCAACCCGGATGTCGCGCTGGGACTACGGGCGGGGTTAATGCTTGAGCGCTGCCCTCCCGTTATTTAATAAGACTTGCCGCTTCAGCTTCCGGGCGGCATTTATTTATTCTGATTTTCAGTATTACAGATTAATCCTGGATAATTGCTTTATTAATAATCTCCGGTGCTTTATACTTCTACAAAATCCCTTCTTAATCATGCAATTGAATATTTTTGTTGCAACTTTCTATTATTTTTCCTTAATTTCTCCATAATTGGATGGAAATCGTTTTTTACACTTTCATTGTTTTACTCAGGCTCTGATTAATTGACGATAAACACCGTAAAGTTAATCACGTCAACACGGCAATGCGCCGTCAGAATAATTGAAAGGAAGGACCGATAATGAAAAAATTAACTGCTCTGTTTGTTGCCTCTACCCTGGCTCTGGGTGCCGCTAACGTGGCTCACGCCGCGGATACGACCTCAACCACGACCACCGAAGCGGCACAGCCGAACGCTAAAATGATGAATCATCATAAAGGCAAAATGGGCCCACGCCACGACATGATGTTCCAGGGGCTAAACCTGACCGATGCGCAGAAACAGCAGGTTCGCGACATCATGAAAGAGGGCCGCGAGCACAATAAACGCCCGGCACAGGAGGCGCAGGAAGAGATGCGTGCGATGCATAACCTGGTCGCCAGCGACAGCTTCGACAAAGCGAAAGCGCAAGCGCAGATTGCGAAAATGGAAGAGCAGCATAAAGGTATGATGCTGTCTCGTCTGGAAACCCAGAACAAGATTTACAACATCTTAACCCCAGAACAGAAAAAACAGTTTAATGCGAATTTTGAGAAGCGTCTGACAGAACGTAAAGCGCCAGCAGGTAAAATGCCTCCTGCGCCTGCCGAATAAGTTTAGCGGCACACTGTCTTAAGACCGCCGGATTTGCCCATAAATACCAACAGGTTATGGGCAGGTCCGGCGGTTTTTTCTTTATTTCTTCCAGAAATCATCAAACACGGTAATCGGCGGACGACGTTTATGCTCGGTCTTCAGATACCAGCCTTCAATGGTCTTCGCTTGCGCAGACTCCAGCGTTTTGCCTTCCAGGTAATCATCAATATTATCGTAGGTCACGCCCAGTGCGACTTCATCTGGCAGAGAAGGGCGGTCATCTTCGAGATCGGCGGTCGGCGCTTTCTTATATAAATGCTCAGGGCAGCCAAGCTCGGCCAGCAGCTGTTTACCCTGACGCTTGTTGAGGCGGAAGATTGGGTTGATGTCGGTACCGCCGTCGCCGTATTTGGTGAAGAAACCGGTGATGGCTTCTGCTGCATGATCGGTCCCGACGACGACGCCGTGGGTCATACCGGCAATGCTGTATTGTGCTTTCATGCGCTCGCGGGCTTTTTCATTGCCGCGAACAAAGTCGCTCAGTTCAATGCCGGCTTCACGTAGCGCCTGCTCGCTGGCCAGCACCGCGGCTTTGATATTGACCGTCAACACGCGGTCCGGCTGAATAAAAGCAATGGCATCCTGGCAATCCTGCTCATCGAACTGTACGCCGTAAGGCAGACGCACGGCGAAAAACTGCAGCGCGCTGTCGCCGGTTTCGGCGCGAAGCTCATTAATCGCCATCTGACACAGTTTGCCGGTAAGGGTTGAGTCCTGCCCGCCGCTGATTCCCAATACTAACGATTTGATAAACGGATAAGTTTTTAGATAGGTTTTCAGAAAATCGACGCTGCGACGGATCTCTTGTTGCGCATCAATCTGTGGTTTTGCGCCAAGCGCCTGAATAATCTCTTGTTGTAACGCCATTTACCCCTCCGGAAATGTGTGCCAGCCTGTGCCGATAGCCCATTAGAACAATGTGTTAAAGCTACCTCTTTGACGGTAAAACGACAAGGATCACAGTTTTGACTGATGTAAATTAATCCGATTATTCCGTTAATCGGCGTTCATTCAGGCGTATTGGTTGATAAATAGCATTATTTATTCCAGGCTTAATGCACTTCATAAAAAAGGAGAGGGAAGATGAATAAGAATATTGTTGGTTTCCTGGGCGCCGCTGCTGTCATGACCCTGCTGGCTGGCTGTACCGCATACGACCGCACGGCAGACCAGTTCACTCAGCCGGTGGTTAAAGACGTGAAGAAAGGGATGAGCCGTTCGCAGGTTGCACAGATTGCGGGTAAACCATCATCTGAAGTATCGATGATCCACGCCCGTGGTACTTGCCAGACCTATATATTGGGTCAACGTGATGGTAAAGCAGAAACCTACTTTGTGGCCTTAGACGATACCGGCCATGTTATCAACTCTGGTTATCAAACTTGTGCGCAGTACGACACGGACCCGCAGGCCGCCAGCAAGTAATCGTGTATTCATCGGACATCTACGAAAGCCCGACCTTAGCGTCGGGCTTTTTTACGAGAAATCATGCTTATTTCTTGTCGCGAATTATTTTGACCAAAGTGTGAGGGTAGTCAAAACCAGAGGTCAATGAGAGACAATTTCTGGGCTTTGAGAATTATCCGTACACAAATTGTTGCCGTATACTCAAGGCATAAACAGAAGATAACTCATCTGTTACATACGAGGGTAGTGGGCACAAGGAACATCGCCCGGTGATGGCAGATTTCACAAGTTGAGGAAGCGTGAATGGAAAAGAAACATATTTATCTCTTTTGCTCTGCAGGGATGTCTACTTCATTGTTAGTATCCAAAATGCGTGCGCAGGCTGAGAAATACGAAGTACCGGTCGTCATTGAAGCATTCTCCGAAGCATTTGCGGCTGAAAAAGGTCCTGAAGCTGACGTTATTTTACTCGGTCCACAAATTGGTTATATGTTAGGTGACATTCAGAAGATTTTACCTAATAAGCCGATCGAAGTTATTGATTCAACGCTGTATGGCAAAGTAGATGGTTTGGGCGTGCTTAAAGCAGCTGTTGCTGCAATTAAAAAAGCCGCTGCGCAGTAATTTAATTATTTTTCCCGTCAAAGAGTTATTTCACTTACAATCGCCGCAATATTAATTGCGGCCCTTTAAGGGTATTTTCTATGAGTAAAGTGATCGATTCGCTTGAAAAGGTACTCCTTCCTTTTGCTGTTAAAATAGGAAAGCAGCCTCACATTAACGCCATTAAAAACGGTTTTATTAAATTAATGCCGCTGACCCTCGCGGGGGCCATGTTCGTATTAATTAATAACGTTTTCCTGAGCTTTGGTGAGGGGTCATTCTTCTATTCAATGGGCATTCGTCTGGATGCATCCACCATTGCAACTTTAGACAGCTTTAAAGCCATCGGCGGTAACGTTTATAACGGTACCCTGGGCATTATGTCGCTGATGGCGCCTTTCTTTATAGGTTCAGCTTTAGCAGAAGAACGCAAAGTTGACCCGATGGCGGCAGGTCTGCTTGCCGTTGCAGCCTTCATGACCGTTACCCCTTACAGCGTCGGCGACGCGTATGCGGTAGGCGCTAACTGGCTGGGCGGTCAGAACATCATCTCCGGTATGATTATCGGTCTGGTGGTGGCTGAGCTGTTCACCTTTGTTATCCGTCGCAACTGGGTTATTACGCTGCCAGATAGCGTGCCATCTTCCGTCGCACGTTCATTCTCGGCGCTGATTCCAGGCTTCCTGATCCTCTCCATCTTCGGGATTATCTCCTGGATGCTGGCCTCCTACGGCAGCAACTTCCACCAGATAATCATGGACTCTATCTCCAAGCCGCTGGCGGCAATGGGTGGCGTCGTGGGCTGGGCGTACGTGGTCTTCAACTCCCTGCTGTGGTTCTTCGGTGTTCACGGTTCCCTGGCGCTGACCGCGCTGGATAACGGCATCATGACCCCATGGGCGCTGGAAAACATCGCGCTGTACAACCAGTATGGTTCTGTTGATGCGGCAATCGCTGCGGGCCAGCAGTTCCACTTCTGGGCGAAACCAATGCTGGATTCCTACATCCTGCTGGGTGGTTCCGGTGCGACTCTGGGCTTGATTATCGCCATCTTTATCGCTTCTCGCCGCGCTGACCATCGTCAGGTTGCGAAACTGGCGCTGCCATCAGGCATCTTCCAGATTAACGAACCGATTCTGTTTGGTCTGCCAATCATCATGAACCCGGTTATGTTCATCCCGTTTGTTCTGGTACAGCCGATTCTGGCCGCTATCACCCTGGCAGCCTACTCAATGGGCATCATTCCACCGGTTACTAACCTGGCTCCGTGGACCATGCCAACCGGTCTGGGCGCATTCTTCAACAGTAACGGTAGCATCGCAGCCCTGTTTGTCGCTCTGTTCAACCTCTGTGTCGCCACAATGGTTTACATTCCATTCGTGATGATTTCGAACAAAGCACAGCAGACCATTGAAGAAGAAGAAAGCGAAGAAGACATCGCTGCAGCTCTGAAATTCTAATGCCAATGCGGTATGGAGCGAGCCTCCATACCGCCCTCACAAAAAGGGAATAGTTATGTTTGATTTGGAAAATGTTGTTGCTGAGGACGTGCAGGAAAACGATCTCGAAGAAGTGGTGATGGGCCTGATTATCAACTCCGGGCAGGCGCGCAGCCTGGCATACGCCGCGCTGAAGCAGGCTAAGCAGGGTGATTTTGAAGGTGCAAAAGCCACTATGGACCAGTCCCGCGTTGCGCTGAGCGAAGCTCACCGTGTGCAGACACAGTTAATTGAAAGCGATGAAGGCGAAGGACGTATGAAAGTGAGCCTGGTGTTGGTTCATGCGCAGGATCATCTAATGACGTCAATGTTGGCCCGCGAACTCGTTGCTGAATTGATCGAACTTCACGAGAAGGTACAATAGGCTTTTCCCCATGAGGCAACCAAAGATGATCAGCATGGAAATCAACACCGCCAGAGAACAACAGCTCTTTAACGGTAAGAATTTTCATGTCTTCATCTACAACAAAACGGAAAGCATCAGTGGGTTACACCAGCATGATTACTACGAGTTCACAATCGTACTGACCGGGCGCTACTATCAGGTTATCAATGGCAAACGGGTTATGCTGGAGCGCGGAGACTTTGTGTTCATCCCTATGGGTTCACACCACCAGAGCTTCTATGAATTTGGTGCGACGCGAATCCTAAACGTTGGGATCAGCAAAGACTTCTTCGACACCCACTATCAGGCGCTGGTCCCGTTTGCTCTGGTTGCTTCGCAAGTCTATTCGATTAAAAGCACGTTTCTTAGCTACATTGAGTCGGTTATTGCATCACTTCACTTTCGCGAAACGGAATTTGACGAATTTATTGAACTGGTTTCCTTCTATGTGATCAATCGTCTGCGACATCACCGTGAAGAGCAGGCGCAGGATGTCACGCCGCAGTGGTTAAAATCCACCGTTGAAGCCATGCACGATAAATTAAAATTTGGTGAAGGGGCGTTGGAGAATATGGTCGAGTTATCCGGGAAAACCCAGGAATATTTAACCCGAGCCACTCAACGCTACTATGGCAAAACACCAATGCAGATTATTAATGATATCCGCATTAACTTTGCCAAAAAACAACTGGAAATAACCAACTACTCGGTAACTGATATTGCGTATGAATCAGGTTATAGCAGCCCAAGTTTGTTTATTAAAACATTCAAAAAGCTGACCTCATTTACGCCAAGTAATTATCGTAAGAAGTTAACGGTTATCAAATAACGCGCTGCGATAATATTTCGTAGTTCTGAAACAAAGAATTTATCTCGCCGCATATTATGCGGAGGGTCAACCACGCTTAGCTTGTGGATCTCTAGGGAGAAAGATATGAGCCAGAAATTAAAAGTCGTTACTATTGGTGGTGGTAGCAGCTATACGCCGGAATTGCTGGAAGGTTTTCTCAAACGCTATCACGAACTGCCGGTCAGCGAATTATGGCTGGTTGACGTAGAAGACGGGCAGGAGAAGCTGGATATTATCCACGCTCTGTGCCAGCGCATGGTAGAAAAAGCCGGCGTACCGATGAAGGTCTACAAAACGCTTAACCGCCGCGAAGCCTTGCAGGGTGCTGACTTTGTAACGACGCAGCTGCGCGTCGGCCAGCTCCAGGCTCGTGAAAAAGACGAACGTATCCCGCTGAGCCATGGTTATCTGGGTCAGGAAACCAACGGCGCAGGCGGCCTGTTTAAAGGTCTGCGTACCATTCCGGTGATTTTCGACATCATTAAAGATGTGCAGGAAATTTGCCCCGACGCGTGGGTCATCAACTTTACCAACCCGGCCGGGATGGTGACTGAAGCGGTTTACCGTCATACCAACTTTAAGCGCTTTATCGGCGTATGTAACATTCCTATCGGGATGAAAATGTTCATCACCGACGTGCTGCGCCTGAGTGAGAGCGACGATCTTTCCATCGACCTCTTCGGCCTGAACCACATGGTCTTCATCCGCGATGTGCTGGTGAACGGCGAGTCCCGCTTTGCCGAACTGCTGGACGGTGTGGCCTCCGGGACGCTCTCCGCCAACACCGTGAAGAACATCTTCGATATGCCATTCAGCGAAGGGCTTATCCGCTCTCTGAACCTGCTGCCGTGCTCTTACCTGCTGTATTACTTCAAGCAAAAAGAGATGCTGGCTATCGAAATGGGCGAGTACTACAAAGGCGGCGCCCGTGCTCAGGTGGTACAGAAGGTCGAGAAACAGCTGTTTGAGCTGTACAAAAATCCGGATCTGAACGTGAAGCCGAAGGAGCTGGAACTGCGCGGTGGGGCATACTACTCCGACGCAGCGTGCGAAGTGATCAACGCTATCTACAACGATAAGCAGACCGAGCACTACGTCAATATTCCGCACCACGGGCATATCGACAACATTCCGGCCGACTGGTCTATCGAAGTGACCTCTATCCTCGGTCGTGATGGTGCGAAACCGCATCCGCGCGTAACGCACTTCGATGAAAAAGTGCTGGGTCTTATTCACACCATCAAAGGCTTCGAGGTTGCGGCAAGCAATGCGGCGTTGAGCGGTGAGTTTAACGATGTGCTACTGGCGCTGAACTTAAGCCCGCTTATCCACTCTGATAAAGATGCAGAGATTCTGGCGCGTGAACTGATTCTGGCCCATGAAAAATGGCTGCCGAATTTCGCCGCCACCGTGGAGAAGCTGAAAAAGTGACAGGAGGCAGCATGGAACGTTTGTTAATCGTTAATGCCGATGATTTTGGTCTGAGCAAAGGGCAGAATTACGGTATTCTCGATGCCTGCAAAAATGGACTCGTGACCTCGACGACCGCGCTGGTGAACGGCGCGGCTATTGACCACGCGGCGAGTCTAAGCCGCCGTACGCCGGAACTGGCCGTCGGTATGCACTTTGTGCTGACGCTGGGCGAGCCGCTGTCACCGATGCCGGGTCTGACCCGCGAAGGGAAACTCGGCAAGTGGATCTGGCAGGTGGCAGAGGAAGGCGCGCTGCCGATGGATGAAATTGCTCATGAGCTTGAGTGTCAGTACAACCGCTTTGTTGAGTTGTTTGACGCGGAGCCAACGCATTTTGATAGCCATCATCACGTGCATATGATCCCGCAAATTTTCCCGCTGGTGGCGGAATTTGCGAAATCAAAGGGCATTGCAATACGTATTGACCGCTCCATTGCGTATCCATTTGTTATTCCTGAAGGTCTGCGCAGCAGCGATGGTTTCAGCAGCGAGTTTTATGGCGAAGCTATTTCTGACGCGCTGTTCCTGCAAACCCTGGATAGCTCAGCGGCGCGCGGTGAACAGTCTGTTGAAGTGATGTGCCACCCGGCGTTTGTGGATAACACGATTATGGGCAGCGCATATTGCTACCCGCGCCTGGCGGAACTGGATGTATTGACCTCGGATTCGCTGAAGTATGCGATTGCGGAAAGAGGTTATCGTCTCGGTACTTACCGCGACGTGTAAGTGATTAACCCCCTCAACCCTTGCCCGGCAGCGATCCTGCCGGGCTTTTTTGTGTATGACGCGCACACGCTAATCCTGCTATCATAAGACTTTCCTGCTTTTGCCATTAATGATTGTGAATTTAACTGCTTATGAAACCGTTTCGCCAACAAAATCGGCAGATTATCAGCTATGTACCACGCAGCGAACCCGCTCCGCCAGACCATGCCGTTAAGGTAGAAGGTTTTCGCGATGTCTGGATGCTGCGCGGAAAGTATGTGGCATTTGTGCTGATGGGCAGCGCGTTTCAGCGCTCACAGGCGTTCAGTATTCCTGAGTCGGCCCAGCGTTGGGCTGTGCAGATGCGCCAGGATGGGGAAATCGACGCGTAAGGTTTTACGTTGTCCGGATGCAAAAAAAAACGCTGATGAAAATCAGCGTTTTTTTATATCTCGTTTTGTCCGGCTGACGTTTATCGCTCAGCCGGACGAATGATTAGCGATGCGCTAACTCGACATCGTCTTCGCTATTGAGGATCTCTTTGTCGGTCTGGCGCAGCCACTGGCTGGTCAGGGTACCGGCAGTCATGGAACCGCTGACGTTCAGCGCGGTACGGCCCATGTCGATAAGTGGCTCAACGGAAATCAACAGCGCAACCAGCGTGACCGGCAGCCCCATGGCTGGCAGCACGATCAGCGCGGCGAATGTTGCCCCGCCACCCACGCCTGCAACGCCTGCGGAGCTCACGGTAACCATACCCACGAGGGTGGCAATCCACAGCGGATCCAGCGGGTTAATCCCCACGGTAGGCGCAACCATCACTGCCAGCATGGCAGGGTACAGACCGGCACAACCGTTCTGACCAATGGTCGCACCAAACGATGCGGAGAAGCTGGCGATAGATTCCGGTACGCCCAGACGACGGGTCTGTGCTTCCACGTTTAGCGGGATAGACGCGGCGCTGGAGCGACTGGTGAAGGCAAAGGTCAGTACCGGCCATACTTTACGGAAGTATTTCAGCGGGCTGACGCCGTTGACGCCCAGCAGAATGCCGTGCACCACGAACATGATGATAAGACCCAGATAAGACGCGACCACAAAGCTGCCGAGCTTGATGATGTCCTGCACGTTAGAACCGGCAACCACTTTGGTCATCAGCGCCAGCACGCCGTAAGGGGTCAGCTGCATCACCAGACGCACCAGCTTCATCACCCAGCCTTGCAGCGTGTCGATAGCGGTCAGCACGCGTTGGCCTTTCGGCGCATCGTCTTTCAGCAGTTTCAGTGCGGCGACACCCAGGAAGGCGGCGAAGATAACCACGCTGATAATGGATGTCGGGTTAGCCCCGGTCAGGTCAGCAAACGGGTTTTTCGGCACAAAGGAGAGCAGAAGCTGCGGTACGCTCAGGTCAGCGACTTTACCGGCGTAGCTACTCTGAATGGCATTCAGACGCGCGGTTTCAGCCGTACCCTGTACCAGACCTTCGGCGGTCAGGCCAAACAGGTTGGTCACCAGCACACCGACCAGCGCGGCAATCAGCGTGGTGAACAGCAGCGTACCGATGGTCAGAATACTGATTTTACCCAGCTGGGAAGCGTTATGCAGACGGGCGACTGCGCTCAGAATTGAGGCAAATACCAGCGGCATGACGATCATTTGCAGCAGTTGAACATAGCCGTTGCCGACCACGTTAAACCACTGAATGGAATCTTTCAGTACTGGATTATCGGAACCGTAGATCAGTTGCAGTGCGAGTCCAAAGACCACGCCAACAACCAGACCGACCAGCACCTTTTTGGCCAGACTCCACTGTTTGTGGCGAGTCTGTGCCAATGCAAACAGCAATACGACGAACACGATAATGTTCGCGACTAGTGGAAAGTTCATCCCCGTTCTCCTGAAGAAGTATTGTCCACGCCGTCCGGCACCATTTCATGGTGCTGCGGCGTGTGTTTTTTTAGAACAAATCCGAGAGGAATTTGCCTGGATGTGAGAAGGGTAACAGAACTGGAATCACAACCTTATATCCAAATGGAATTGATTATGCCAAAAGTGTGATTTCTGTTGAATTATTGTTCAGCTCGTCGATGAATAAAGCGATTAAAGTCGGTCTGCAGCATGTTGATCATCGACGATGACCAGCGCACGGCGCTGTTCTCCGGCAGCGATTGCGGCATAAAAACAGCGTAGGCGAACAGCGCCATACACAGCACGCGCTCCAGCTGGTTCCCTTTACGCGGTGCAAGAATGGGAAAACGGAAACGCCAGCGGCAGGGCCAGAGCAGCGGTACGCCAGCGGGCGTGAGCATATCGGCAAGAATGTGGCTCAGATAGCCGAGCACCATACCCTGTACCGCATCGGCAGGCACAATCCAGCTATCGGGCACTTTCAAATAGAACAGCGTCAGGGCACCAAACACCGCGAGCAGGCTGTGGGTAAAGCCCCGGTGGCCAAACATGCGGGCAATGGGTTTGGACAGCCAGCTAAGCCGCTGCCCGAGCAGCGAACGCGGGTGGTCAATATCCGGCAGCAGACAGGTCAATATCGCCGATGGCACGATGTGCCACCAGTCACCTTGCGCCAGCACTGGCGTCAATTCGGCATTTTTAGCAAACACCGCGCAGGCGATGGAAAAGAGCAGATGACCTTCCGCCGTCATGATAAAACCCATTGTTCTGTAAATTCATACAGTATAGGGTTTTTATACAGTAGGCGGAAGAGGTTACAGTGTAACTCTTTGTCAAAAATTTAACGTGCGAGCCAGCCACCGTCAACGGCAATCGTATAGCCGCTGATATAGTCCGCAGCCGCGGAGGCAAGAAACACCACCGGG
Organism: Kluyvera intermedia; assembly: GCF_021440345.1. Taxonomy (GTDB): domain Bacteria; phylum Pseudomonadota; class Gammaproteobacteria; order Enterobacterales; family Enterobacteriaceae; genus Kluyvera; species Kluyvera intermedia_A. The sequence goes on along the minus strand of NZ_JAKCNS010000043.1, from coordinate 80,148 downwards.
CCTTTGAGATCTTCTGGCGTGCCCCAGCGAGCGGCAGGGATACGGTCGAGAATCGCTTTGCTGCGGTCGGCGTCGTCGCGCAGTTGCTGGGTGTTATTCGTCGCCATATAGCCCGGGGCGATAGCGTTCACATTAATGCGATGCTGCGCCCATTCATTGGCCAGCAGGCGGGTGATACCTAATACGCCGCTTTTTGAGGCGGTGTAGGATGGCACACGAATGCCGCCCTGGAAAGAGAGCATTGAAGCAATATTAATAATTTTTCCGCCGCTGTCCTGGGCCAGAAATTGCCTGGCCACCGCCTGTGCCAGGAAAAAGACCGACTTGAGATTGAGGTTCATTACCTCATCCCAGTCCTTCTCGCTAAAGCTCAGCGCATCTTCGCGGCGAATGGTTCCGGCGTTGTTCACCAGAATATCAATCCGCCCAGCCGCCGCTACGGCTGCGGGGACGATATCCGCAATACTCTCAGGCTGGCTGAGATCGGCCTGAATGGCGTAAAAACGGCGTCCCAAAGCCTGCACTTTTTCCGCCGTTTCGTGCGGTAAGCTGCGGCTGACGCTGACGATATCGCACCCGGCTTCCGCCAGCCCTAGCGCCATGCCTTGACCCAGACCTTTATCGCACCCGGTGACGAGCGCCACTTTACCTTGCAGATTGAAAGCATTAAGAATCATGTCGACCCCTGTATACGGTTTTTATCGTTATGAGATGACCTACAGGGCAAAGCATAGTGGGGAGAAACGGAAAACTCAAACAAAAATAAAACAGCGTTTCATTTTTATGAGTTGGTTGGCATTTGCGGGCACAAACTGTGCCCGCATCACCATTACCCGAGAAGATTTTCGCGGGTGAGGGACTCAAGCGACGGTAGTTTTACGTCGGCGAGGCTAAAGCGCGGGTCAAGCTGACTCTCCGCCGCGGGAACGACGATAGAGCGCATGCGCGCTGCTTTGCTGGCAATCATGCCATTAACGGAATCTTCCAGCGCCACGCAGCAGGTTGGATCAACGCCCAGTTCAGCCGCACAGTTGAGGTAGACCAGCGGATGCGGCTTGCTGTAGTCCAGTTTATCGGCGGAGGCCAGCGCATCAAACTGATCGCGCAGCTCAAACATGGTGAGCACTTTTTCCAGCATATACAGCGGTGATGCTGAGGCCAGGCCAACCTTGAGACCTTGTGCTTTGCACAGTGCCACCGCTTCACGTACGCCGGGCAGCAGCGGTTTGGTTTCTTCAACCTGCGCAATCACGTAGTCAATAATGCGTTGAACGACGGTTGCCTGGTCCGGGCCGCTCCACGGCTGATGCGCAAACCACAGTTCCACCACCAGGTCGATGCGTAACCCGCGCGTATCGGGAAGTTCGTGGCGACGGGAAAAATCGACGCCCACCTCGCCCAGGACTTTATGTTCAGCACGATCCCACAACGGCTCGGAATCGATCAGTAATCCATCCATGTCGAAAATGGCGGCTTTTATTTGGCGCTCGGCGGACATAACTACCTCTCCTTTAGGATAACGAATACAGGGGAATGGTATATCATATCGCGCGTAAAGTCGGGCGAAAGTCGCCATCAGCAGATAGACTGAGGCTGAGTCCCGAATAAAGCGTCTAAACAAGGGGAACCCATGACGTATCAACAAGCTGGACGCATTGCCATTCTTAAGCGTATTGCCGGGTGGATTATCTTTATACCCGCGCTGATTTCGACACTGATTTCGGTGCTGAAATTCATGTATGAACACAGTGCAAAACAGCCTGGCATTGATGCCGTGATGATGGATTTTGTTCACGTAATGGTGGACATGATGCGTTTTAATACACCGTTCTTGAATGTGTTCTGGTACAACTCGCCGCAGCCAGACTTTCAAAATGGGCTAAATGTCCTGTTCTGGATTATCTTCGCGCTGATCTTTATCGCGCTGGCAATGCAGGATTCCGGTGCGCGAATGGCGCGTCAGGCGAAACACCTGCGTGAAGGGGTTGAAGATCAGCTGATTCTGGAGAAGGCGAAAGGGGCGGAAGGGCTGAGCCGCGAAGCGCTGGAAGCTCGCGTGGAAGTACCACGTCATACCATTTTTGTGCAGTTTTTCCCGCTCTATGTTCTGCCGATTATCGTGATTGTAATCGGCTACTTCGTATTAAAAGTGCTGGGCTTTCTCTAAAAGCAACAAGCCCGGCGAGGCCGGGCTTGAAATTATGCGGCTGGAATCGCGCGCGGTTTACCTTGAGGGTCGACCGCGACGTAGATAAACAGCGCTTCGGTCGCTTTGTAGCGCTGGCCGATAGGTTCTGATGAAACCTTCTTGACCCACACTTCAATATTGATGGTAACGGAAGAGTTGCCGCGCTTTACGCAGCGAGCGTAGCAGCACACCACATCCCCCACCGCGACGGGACGCAGAAACGTCATGCCGTCTACCCGAACGGTGACAACCCGCCCGTGCGCGACTTCTTTTGCCAGTATGGCGCCGCCAATATCCATTTGCGACATCAGCCAACCGCCGAAAATATCGCCGTTGGCATTGGTATCCGCGGGCATCGCTAATGTGCGTAATACCAGCTCACCCTGAGGAGCGTCATTTTGCTGTGTCATTCTTATTCTCTGTGCTTACTTATGGTCGTCTTGAGGCATATGGCGATAGATGTAAACCCCGCTCAGCACGGTGAATACCAGCGTCAGCGCCGTGAGGCCAAACACCTTAAAGTTTACCCAAATGTTTTGCGGTAGCCAGAAGGCGATGTAAATATTTGCCAGCCCACAGAGAATGAAAAAGATGGCCCAGGCGACGTTCAGTTTTCCCCAAACGGCTTCTGGCAACGTTATCTCTTTACCCAGCATGCGCTGGATCAATGGCTTTTTCATCACCCACTGGCTTACCAGCAGCGCACCGGCAAACAGAGCGTAAATCACGGTGACTTTCCACTTGATAAACTCATCGTTGTGGAAGAACAGGGTCAGGCCGCCAAACACCGCCACCAGAACAAAGGTAATCAACGCCATTTTTTCGACTTTGCGATAGCGTACCCAGCTGTAAATTAACACCACGGCGGTGGCGACGATCAGCGCCGAGGTTGCCGCATAGATGTCATAAATCTTGTAAAAGGCGAAGAAGACAACCAGTGGTAAAAAATCCAGAAACTGCTTCATACTTCGATTCCGTAGTTCAGGGCTGCCCGCGACGGGCAGCATCAGATTAGTTGCGAATAAGCATATAGACGCGGAACAAATAGACCAGCAACAGGGCGGAAACCAGGTTGCTCAGCGCATTCACTACCACCGCACCGATATATGGCGTCAACACGGCAAAGCTGGATGCGAACAGCAGCAGCAGCGTTTTTGCCAGCATCCAGCCAACCACCGCTGGGGCGATAATACGGATATTGGCCCAGCCCAGGCGTATGCTGCTGCGCATGGCAGCGAAGACGCCCAGTTTATCTTGCACCATCATCACCGGCGCGAAGGCCAGCACGATGGCGAGCAGAATACCCGGTACCACAATAAACATCACGCCCATCTGAATCAGGAAAGTACTGATAAAGATAAGCAGCAGCAGCTTTGGCAGAACCGGTGCGCTGGCGCCAATCGCCCGCAGCGCGCTGACCGGTTGCCCGGCGGAGATCAGTTGGATCATCAGCAGAATACCGCCTGCCAGAATAGCGTTGCCAATCAGTCCGGCAAACGTTGAGGCTGCGGAAGACTGCAGCAGGATCTGCTGTTGTTCCGGGGTCATGTTCTGTACCAGGTCGAACAGGCCGGTGCTCCCGGTCAGATGATCTCCAACCGTCAGCGTAGCAAGTTGCTCATCGCTGGGAGAAAAAGCATGGCCGAGCACCACCGTGATAAATGAACAGAGCAATGAAATCAGTAAGATGGTGACAAACTGATTACGAAAAAAATTACCCGTGTCACGGTATACAGACTGCGCCGTGATAGACATGCACTCTCCTTGAGTATGGCAGGTGTTAATTAGCCGGCAATTGTACCGCAAATCGCGCGGGCGTAGCACTCTTCGCACAAGTCCCTCTAAGTATATCTTTGTAAAGAAGAAGCCGTACTGACGACGTATTGAACATACAGCTCATCCCGCCCGTTACCTTTCTCCCTTTTTGATGATGATTAATTCGCCTGAATGACGGGAATAACATCGAATCTTTCACTAAATGCGAAAATTGATTTGGATATTAATCACGGGTGGTGAGTAAACGGCAAAAATTAATCTGGATCAATAAATGTTAAATCTCATGGCTTAGTGTGATCCGTGACGGATCAAAAGTAACTCGTTATAGGTATATTTGCCGCGCTAGAAAAACCATAATGAGGAAGTGGATATGAAAAAGTTAGCAGTGGTTGCGCTTGCGTTAAGCACCTTGTCGGGCAGCGTCTGGGCGCATGAGGCAGGGGAGTTCTTCATTCGTGCGGGTTCAGCGACGGTTCGTCCAACCGAAGGGTCTGATAACGTATTGGGTAGCCTCGGTAGCTTTAACGTCAGTAACAACACGCAGCTGGGTTTAACCTTTACCTACATGGCAACGGACAACATCGGTATTGAGCTGCTAGCCGCCAGCCCGTTCCGCCATAAAGTGGGCACTGGGCCAACCGGCAATATTGCGACCGTACACCAATTACCACCGACGCTGATGGCGCAATGGTACTTTGGCGATGCGCAGAGTAAATTCCGTCCCTACATTGGCGCGGGTATCAACTACACCACCTTCTTTGACAACGATTTTAATGATACGGGTAAAAAGGCTGGGCTTTCCGATCTGAGTCTCGACGACTCCTGGGGCGCTGCCGGGCAGGTTGGCCTCGACTATTTGATTAACCGCGATTGGTTGTTGAACGCATCGGTGTGGTACATGGATATCGACACCAACGTTAAATTTAAAGCCAATGGCGTCAACCAGAGCGTCAGTACTCGCCTCGACCCGTGGGTGTTTATGTTCTCGGCGGGCTATCGTTTCTGATTTTTTCTGCAACATCTTTGTGTAAAGCTGGTCGCTATATGACCAGCTTCTTCCACTCTTTCCCACGCGAGTTGTTATCGACGATTGTCGGCATAACCTTCGAAATCAGCCATTTCATCGTTCCCGCATAATCGATTCAAAGCTAAAGGTTTCTTTTTTCCTGGTTTTGTTAATACATTCATATGATTAATTAACTGATCCGATGTGTCGCTTTAATCGTTCTGAAGGATAAGCCTGTCGGTAGGCTTTCTATTAGGAGAACGAAGAGTGTCTTTATCCATTTTTACTAGCGCTTCATCAATGGCTTCAATGAATGCATTAAATCAATCTAATAACGTACTCTCTACGGCGATGGAGCGACTGGGTACGGGGAAGCGTATCAATTCGGCTGCTGATGATGCAGCTGGCCTACAGATAGCCTCGCGCCTTGAGGGACAAAGTCGGGGGATGTCGGTGGCGCAGCGTAATATCGCTGATGCTACGGCTTTATTGCAGGTTGGTGAGGGCGCTTTCGATGAGGCGACCAATATCTTGCATCGAATGAAAGATTTGGCGACTCAGTCGGCGAATGACACGAATAGCGTTAAAGACCGAGAGGCTATTAATGTTGAGCTTACGGAGCTGTTTTCTGGGTTAGGAAATCTGTTAGGCAATACATCGTTTGCGGGTGAAAAACTGCTTGGTGAACAGTTGTCAAACGGCAATATTGATTACTCAAACGCTAAACTTTATAAAGACATGAATATCCAGATTGGTGCCAGTGCCGATGAACATATGACAGTAGAGGTTGGGCTGTCACTGGATACGGCCATGATCGCCATCTATGAAGTTACGGCAAATCATACTGACGCAAATGGCGCATTTAATATTAGCGACGCCAGCGGCGCACAATCGCTCATCAATGAGTTGGATGAGGCATTAGAGGAATCGGGTCGGTTTCGTTCGGATTTGGGTGCAACAATTAATCGTCTGGGCCATACCGCCGCAAATCTTGCGAATATGAAGGACAATACCGACCTGGCATTAGGAAATATTCAGGATGCAGATTACGCTGCAGAGGCTTCTTCAATGTCGCGAAGCCAACTGCTGTCACAAACGAGTATGTCGATGCTGAAGCAGTCCAACAGCATGCAAGGCATGGTGATGTCGTTGCTTGGATGATGGATGCAATGAGTTTTAATAAAGAAAACTTATCTGTGTCACATCATCGTTAAACTGATTTAGCAAAACATGATTTTTGTAGAAACCCGCTCCGGCGGGTTTTTTCGGGTGCGTAATCTTTTTCGTCCTGAAGGCAGTTGTTGTCTGAGCCTTGTCTCCATGTCCGCTACTCGCTCACAGGGCGCTTAATGCTTTTGTCCGGCACTTTTCATTGCATCCTGCTTACCCGGGTTGCATTGCTGTTTTGTCCCGGGCAGATAAAATTTTCCTGATATATCCGGATTGCTTCCGCCGGGGCAACCCGCGCGGCCTGGGGCAGAGACCGTATCACTACCATCAGAACCGTTTCCGCCATCAGAAACAGTTCCTCCATCACCACCGTTACCGCCGTCGGCAGCATTTACTGCGAATGCGCATAAGATGAAAAAACAAACTGAAATATGTCTGATCATAAAATATCTTCCTTGTTAACCATAATACGTTCAATAAACGCCTTAAGTTGTCACCATCGCAGAGCGTGCAAAAGCGCAGGTCCTCTTTTTGCCCATTGCTAGCGGCGGGATTCGGTGGCGATCTTAACGGCAAGCCCGGTTAAGACGCCGCCCATTAGCCAGCGCTGCACCACGGCAAATGAGGGTTTACGCACCAGGAACAGGGCAATTGTCCCGGCGGAAATCGCCACCAGGGCATTAATCGATACGCTAATGACTATCTGCGTCATGCCGAGCATCAGCGATTGCGTCAATACGCTGCCGTGTGCGGGGTTAATAAACTGCGGCAGCAGCGACAGATAGACGATAGCAATTTTCGGATTCAGCAGGTTGGTCAAAAAGCCCATCAAGAACAGCTTGCGCGGGCTATGTTGCGGCAGCTCTTTTAGCTGGAACGGCGAGCGGCCACCGGGGCGCACCGACTGCCAGGCCATCCACAGCAGATACAGCACACCGGCAATTCTCAGCGTATCGTAGGCGTAAGGGACGGCCATCATCAGCGCCGTCAGGCCAAATGCCGCGCTCACCATATAGAAAATAAAACCCAGCGCCACGCCGCCCAATGACACTAATCCTGCGGTTCGCCCCTGAGAGATGGATCGCGAAATCAGGTAGATCATATTCGGGCCGGGGGTGAGGGCCATGCCGAGTGAAACCAATGCGAAGGCGAGAATATTGTGCAAATCAGACATACCGGGGCTCCATCGTGGCGACTGATTTTTATACTACGACTTCCACTGCTGCCGGGCGAGAGGTTTGTCAATGAACTGTTAATTATGGTGGCAAAGGCGATGATCCGGCCCGTTAACGCTCTTTCTCGTGGCGCAAAATTGACATGTCGGGCAGGGGCTACAGGCAAAAAAAAGCCCGCATAGAATGCGGGCAAAAATACTGGAAGCAATGTGAGCAATGTCGTACCGAGTACCTGAGTGATTTACTCAACTATTCGGTAATGAGAAAGATAATAGTTCTCATCTAAGATATCAACCCTATCTTTTGTGTGAAAGCGATTTTTTTTACTCGATAAGGAAAACGGTACGTTTTTGGCTGTCATCCAGCGGCCAGGCCGTTGCTACATCACACAGTTTTGCCGGGGTGGTGGCGATGGTAAAACCGCCGATGGCTGCGGCCTGCAGCATTTCGCCGGTCGCGCGTAAAAGCTCAGACATGGGGAGACTACCGATGCCGCTGCCCATCAGTTGCAATGGCGCTGAACGGAGCACGGCGCCGTTAAGTGAGATATCCGCACCGGCAAGCGATCCAACCTGCACATAGCGAATAGGCGACCGGCCTGGGCTGTGTTTTGCCAGTGTCGGCAACAGTAATTCAGCGCTGTGGCCCCATAGATAATCCACCACCACGTCAATCTGCTGGCTGGCCTGCTCTGCAAACTGGGCGCTGAGAGTGGCGTCATCATCAGTAAGGCACACGCAGACATCCGCACCCAAAGAGGCCAGCGCTGCGGGATTTCTCCCCGTCGCGATGATTTTTTTGGCACCAAGATGACGGGCAATTTGTACCGCCAGCTGTCCGGCAGTGCCGGTGGCGCCGTTAATCAACACCGTTTCACCGGCTTTAAAATCAGCCCGCTTTACCAGTGCCGCCCAGGCAGACATACCGGGGTTGGCCATAGCCGCGGCGGTTGCATCGTCTAACCCATCGGGCAGCGGGAAACAGTGATTTAACGCCACCGGGGCGTATTGCGCCATGCTGCCCCACGGTGCGGTAGGAAAGGCAAAATAGACTCTCTGGCCGTCGGGTAGGGTTCCGGCTCCGTCGATACCGATGCCGAACGGCAGGGTGCCATCAAAACTGTAGTGTTTACCGCTGGCGCGGCTTTTCACCACGTGGCTGATTGCGGCGGCGCGAACGCGTACCAGCGTCTGTTGTTCATTGGCCTGTGGGTCGGCAAAGTCTGCCCAAACCGGCCCTTGTGCGAGGTCAAAGACCACGGCTGCTTTCATATTAGTGTCTCCGCAAGCTATTTATGTGTAAAATGCACATATCAGATAACGGCACTATACACCGCTGGATAATATATGCAATATGCACATAATAAATATGACATCACCGAATTTCATGGCGCGCTGCTCGACATCATTGGCGTAATGAATCAACCGGTGCGCGACGAACAGCTGCTGCAGGCGGCGGGCGTCCAGTTAGATCAGCTGCTTTTTCCGCTGCTGGTGGCCATTGGCCGCTACGGGCCGATTGGTGTGGTCGAGCTTGCGGATAATTTGGGGCGCGATTACACCACCGTCAGCCGGCAGGTGAAAAAGCTCGAAGCACAATCGCTGGCGCATAAGCAGCCAAACGCGCAGGACAGACGTATCAGTGAAGTAACGTTGAGTGCTCAGGGAAGGGCGATTTTTGATGCGATCGCCGTGGCCAGACAAAAGCTGATGAATCAGGTGCTGGCGGCATGGTCGCCGGAAGAGGTTGAGGCCTTGTTTCGACTCACGCGTAAATACGCAGATAGCTTGCAGCAAAAATAGGCCGCCTGAGTTGCCCCAGGCGGCGAGGGCGTTATGCCGTTTTGGTGGCGGCTTTCATGCTTTTCACAAAGCTTGCAAGCTCATCGAGCATGGCCTGTGGGTTTTCCACATTGCGTTCGATAATCTTCACAATCGCCGAACCGGAAATCGCTCCGGCAGCACCGGCGTCGATGGTTGCCGTCACCTGATCGGGTGCGGAGATACCAAAGCCCTGAAGCGGAGGTGCGGCGTTGTACTCAGCCAGTTTTTCCACCAGATGGTGCAGCGGCAGCGCGGCGCGGGTTTCGGTACCGGTCACGCCTGCGCGTGACAGCAGGTAGGTGTAGCCCCGGCCGTGTGTGGCAATCTGGCGCAGCAGCTCTTCATCGGCATTCGGTGGGCAGATAAAGATTGGTGCGACGTTATGACGCATCGCCGCCTGACGGAATGGCGCCGACTCTTCTACCGGCACGTCGGCAACCAGCACGGAGTCCACACCAACGCGCGCGCATTCGGCGTAAAACTCGTCAATACCGCGGTTAAACACCAGGTTGGCGTACATCAGCAGGCCAATCGGAATGGTCGGATGCTTCTGACGGATAGCCGCCAGCATCTCAAAACACTGCGTTGGCGTAACACCCGCGGCAAAAGCGCGCAGAGTGGCGTTCTGGATAGTCGGGCCATCGGCCAGCGGGTCGGAGAACGGGATCCCCAGCTCCAGCGCATCGGCACCGGCTGCAATCAGGGTGTCGATAATCTTCAGCGACTGACCCGGATTTGGGTCGCCCAGCGTCACGAAGGGAACGAATGCGCCTTCCTTGCGGGCCTTCAGTGTGGCGAATAAGTTGTCGTAGCGTTCCATCAGATTTCCCCTCGCGCTTTCAGAATATCGTGTACCGTAAAGATGTCTTTGTCGCCGCGACCGGAAAGGTTAACAACCAGCAGCTGCTCTTTTTCCGGGTTCTCGCGGATCATTTTTAACGCGTGAGCCAGGGCGTGCGATGACTCCAGCGCCGGGATAATCCCTTCGTGGCGGCTCAATTCTTTAAACGCATCCAGCGCTTCGTTATCGGTAATCGACACGTATTCCGCGCGGCCAATGCTGTTCAGGTAGGCGTGCTGCGGCCCGACGGACGGGAAATCCAGCCCGGCAGAGATGGAGTAAGACTCTTCAATCTGCCCTTCATCGGTCTGCATCATCGGCGATTTCATGCCGAAGTAGATGCCCACGCGGCCATGTTTCAGCGGCGCACCGTGCTCGCCGGTTTCAATCCCGTGGCCGGCAGGTTCAACGCCAATCAGGCCAACGCTGGTGTCTTCAATAAAATCAGCGAACATACCGATGGCGTTCGAGCCGCCACCGACGCAGGCAATCACCGCATCCGGCAGACGACCTTCTTTTTCGCGGATCTGCACTTTGGTTTCTTCACCGATCATGCGCTGGAATTCACGCACGATGGTTGGGAATGGGTGCGGGCCTGCCGCGGTGCCGAGCATATAGTGCGCGGTTTCGTAGCTGCCAGACCAGTCGCGCAGCGCCTCGTTACAGGCATCTTTCAGCGTGGCGGAACCGCTGTGTACCGGAATCACTTCTGCGCCCATTAAACGCATACGGAAGACGTTTGGCGACTGGCGCTCCACGTCTTTGGCACCCATATAAATGCGGCATTTCAGGCCGAGCAGGGCGCTGGCCCGCGCCGAGGCGACACCGTGCTGACCGGCGCCGGTTTCGGCGATGATCTCTGTTTTACCCATCCGTTTTGCCAGTAACGCCTGACCCAATACCTGGTTGGTTTTGTGAGCGCCGCCGTGCAGCAGATCTTCACGCTTAAGGTACAGCGTGGTTTTGCTGCCCGCGGTCAGGTTACGGCATTTGGTTAATGCGGTTGGACGACCCGCGTAGTTTTTCAGCAGGTCGGTAAATTCGGCCTGGAACTCAGGATCCTTCTGCGCGCTGACGAAAGCTTCTTCCAGCTGGCGCAGGGCAGGCATCAGAATCTGCGGAACGTACATCCCGCCAAATTCGCCGAAATAGGGGTTCAGTAAAGTGCTCATTGTTGCTCCTTAATATGCGCGCAGCGTTTGAAATGCCGAGGCCAGTTTGCTGGCATCTTTAATGCCCGGTTGTAACTCTACGCCTGAATTGAAATCCAGTCCGGCGCAGCCGCTTTTGGCTGCTTCCACGCAGTTGTCTGCGCTTAATCCACCGGCCAGAATCACGTTGCTCAGATCCTGACCCTGTAACAGAGACCAATCAAAACGCTGACCGGAGCCGCCCTGACCGTTATCGAAGAGGTATTTGTCGACGTGGTTGAGATTGCGTGCCGGTAGGCTGTCCGCGACGCTCAACGCTTTCCAGATCTGTACGCTGGCCGGAAGCTCAGCGCGCAGGCTATCGATATAGCTCTGGTCTTCATCGCCATGCAGCTGCACAGCGGAAAGTTGCAGCGTAGTGGCGCGTTCAACCACCTCGGCAACCGGTGTGTTGCGGAAGACGCCAACATAGCTCAGCGGCGCGGCGCTAATCACTTCACGGGCCTGGTCAACGCTCACCACACGCGGGGAGGTTGGAACGAAAATCAGCCCGCCGTAAATGGCGCCTGCTTCAAATGCCGCTTTGGCATCCTGCGCACGAGTCAGTCCGCAGACTTTATTCTCGCCCAGTAGCACCCGACGCACGGCGGCGTTGAGATCGTCATGCTCCATCATTGCCGAGCCAATCAGGAAACCGTTGGCAAAGTGGCTCAGTTCGCGAACCTGAGCGTTGGTGTTAATACCGGACTCGCTAATCACCGTCACGTCGTGACCCAGGCGCGGCGCCAGCTGGCGAGTGCGGTTGAGATCAATCGAGAGATCGCGCAGGTCGCGGTTGTTGATACCGACCACTTTCGCTTTCAGGGTGATAGCACGTTCCAGCTCTTCTTCATTACTGACTTCGGTCAACACGCCCATGCTCAGGCTGTGCGCCACGGCGGCAAGCTGGCGATACTGGTCATCGTCAAGCACCGACAGCATCAGCAGGCAGGCATCGGCCTGGTGATAACGCGCCAGATAAATCTGGTACGGATCGATAATGAAGTCTTTGCACAGGATCGGCTGCGGCGCTATCTGGCTGACAATCGGCAGAAAATCAAAGCTGCCCTGGAAGTACTTTTCATCCGTCAGGACGGAGATTGCCGAGGCATAATGCTTATACACATTGGCAATACGCGCCGGGTCGAAATCGTCACGGATAACCCCTTTCGACGGGGAGGCTTTTTTACATTCCAGAATAAAAGCGGTACGTGTCCCGCGCAGCGCGTCATAGAAATGACGCTGGCTTGGCTGCACTTCATTCAAGAAGGTGGCTAACGGTTGTTGTTGTTTGCGGGCTTCTACCCAAATCGCTTTGTCGGCCACGATTTTTGCTAATACGGTCTGCATTTTTTATCCTCTTGCCGCTAATGCGGTGACGCGGTCGTAGGCTGCACCACTGTGCAGAACATCAAGCACCTGCTGAACGTTGGCTTTCAGGTCTTCGTGACCGTAAAGGCGCATCAGCATGGCGACGTTAACCGCTACGGCGGACTCATGCGCAGCCTCACCTTTACCTTGTAGTAAGCGGGTCAGAATGTCACGGTTTTCTTCCGGCGTGCCGCCAGCCAGCTCGGCCTGATGATAAGGCTTGAGGCCGAAGTCATCTGCGGTCAGCTGGTAGCTCTTAATTTCACCGTTGTGCAGTTCGGCGACCACCGTCGGCGCATGAAGAGAAACTTCATCCATACCGCCGCTGTGTACCACTGCCGCACGCTCGTAACCCAGTACGCGCAGGGTTTCCGCAATCGGCAGCACCAGTTCCGGACTGTAAACGCCAATCAGCGCCAGCGGCGGGTGCGCCGGGTTAATCAATGGCCCCAGCACGTTGAACAGGGTGCGGGTTTTCAACTGCTGGCGAACCGGCATCGCGTGGCGGAAACCGGTGTGATACTTCGGTGCAAACAGGAAGCACACGTTCAGCTCATCCAGCGCCTGTCGGGACTTGTCGGCGTTCATATCGAGGTTGATACCAAACGCCGCCAGCAGGTCAGAAGAGCCAGATTTACTGGAGACACTGCGGTTGCCGTGTTTGGCGACCTTCAGCCCACACGCCGCGGCGACAAAGGCGCTGGCGGTAGAAATATTGATGCTGTTACTGCCGTCGCCACCGGTACCGACGATATCGGCAAACGGATAGTCAGGACGCGGGAACGGTGCGGCGTTTTCCAGCAGCGCGGTGGCGGCACCGGCAATCTCGTTCGGGCTTTCGCCGCGAATTTTCATGCTCACCAGCGCAGCTGCCAGCTGTTCCGGCTTCACTTCGCCGCGAACCACGGCGGAGAACAGCTGGTGGCTCTCCTGCTGGCTCAGGGTTTGCGCCTGATACAGTTTTTCCAGAATTGGCTGCAGGGTGTTGCTCTGCTCCAGTTTCTGCAGCGCCCATGCCAGCGTTTGTTCCAGCAAACGTGCGCCCTGGGTGGTGAGGATGGATTCCGGATGGAACTGGAAGCCGCAGACGCGATCCGCATCGTGACGGACCGCCATCACCATGCCGTTAAAGTTAGCGTTGATGGTTAAGCCGGCCGGAATATTGCTGCCAACCAGCGAGTGATAGCGCGCCACCGGCAGCGGGTTGGTTAACCCGGCAAACATCGCCTGGCCGTCATGCTCAATGCTGGACGCTTTGCCGTGCAGGATCTCACCGGCCTGGCCAACATAACCGCCGTAGGCTTCGACAATCGCCTGATGACCGAGGCAGATGCCGATAATCGGCAGCTTGCCGCGCATACGGGTCAGCAGTTCAGGCATACAGCCCGCTTCAGACGGTGCGCCAGGACCAGGAGACAACATCAGTACCGGGTTATCCATGGTGCCCAGGCGGTCAATTAAGGTCTGTGCCGGTACATGGTTACGGTAAATCACCACGTTGTGCCCGTTAGCGCGCAGCTGATCTGCCAGGTTGTAAGTAAAGGAGTCGATATTATCGAGCAGCAGAATGTCAGCCATCAGAAAATCTCCTGTGCATGATGGGCAGTGGCGATGGCGCGCAGAACGGCACGAGCTTTATTACGGGTTTCATCGGCTTCAGATTGCGGTACGGAATCCAGCACCACGCCGGCACCGGCCTGTACGGTAGCAATGCCGTTTTCGACAAACGCGGAGCGAATGACGATGCAGGTGTCGAGGTCGCCGTGGGCGGTGAAATAGCCCACCGCGCCGCCGTAGCTGCCGCGACGCTTGCCTTCTGCTGCGGCGATAAGCTGCATGGCACGTACTTTTGGCGCGCCGCTCAGGGTGCCCATATTCATACAGGCGCGGTAAGCGTGCAGCACATCGAGGTCTTTACGCAGTTCGCCGACCACGCGGGAAACGAGGTGCATCACGAACGAGTAGCGATCCACTTTTGTCAGGTCTGCAACATAGCGGCTACCCGGCGTACAGATGCGTGCGAGGTCGTTACGCGCCAGATCGACCAGCATCAAATGTTCGGAAAGCTCTTTATGGTCGGTGCGCATTTCCAGCTCAATTCGGCTGTCGAGATCGCGGTCCAGCGTACCGTCAGCGCGACGGCCGCGTGGACGAGTACCGGCAATCGGGTAGATCTCAATCTGACGATTGGTGGCGTCGTACTTCAGCGAGCTTTCCGGCGACGCGCCAAACAGGGTGAAATCGTTATCCTGCATAAAGAACATGTACGGGCTTGGGTTGCTCTTTTTCAGCACATCGTAAGCCGCCAGCGGTGATGGGCACGGCAGGGAGAAGCGGCGCGAAGGGACCACCTGGAAAATTTCCCCGGCGCGAATCGCTTTTTGCATCTTGCGCACCACATCGCCGTACTCTTCATCGCTCTGGTTGCACTCGCAGCGCATCTCTTTAATTTCGCGTACCGGCAGCGCCATTGGCGGTTCATTTAACTGCTGACGAACGTCGGCAATGCGCTGCAGCAGACGATCTTTTTCCGCATCAGACGGCGTGAACAGGCTGGCCTGAATGCGGGTGTTTTTGGTCTGGTGGTCGATAACCAGTAAGGTTTCCGCCAGGTAGAAGCAGTAGTCCGGGCAGGCGGTGTCGCTTTCCAGCTGCGGTAAATCTTCGAAGCCGGCGACCAGGTCGTAGGCGAACAGCCCGCCGAAGAACATCGCTTCACGCTCGTCCTGCTGCACCACAACCAGCTCCTGCATTATGCGGAACGCGTCGAATACCGACAGGGAGCACAGACGGGCATCTTCATCGAGCAGATTGCTGACCGCCGGGAAGCGCAGAACGCGGCGGTTTGGCTGACGCTCATTTTCAACGCCGGAAGGCAGCGCGGCATCGAGCAGCGGCAGCAGGGAAGCCCCGTTATCTGACAGCGCCTGAATGGTGACGGTATCGCCCAGGGCGGTGATGCGCAGGGCGCTATCGACCAGCAGCAGGCTTTTTAAATCGTTCTTACTGTCGATATCCGCTGATTCAAGCAGCAGAGTAGCCGGGCGCGCGCCGCAAAGTTGATGGAACAACGCGGTTGGGTTTTCACGGTAAATCGCGTCGCTGGTCAGAAGCTCGAGCAGGGGTTTTTGTGTTTGCATCGTTGTTCTCGCCTGATTTCTTTATCTTTTTTGCTTAATAAAAAGCCCGCTCATTGGCGGGCTGGGTATCTGTTTGCTTAACGCAGACGTGATGACTCCGCCCTACTGGGAAGTACGCCACCAACCGCCGTGCAGAGCAATCAATTTACGAGTCATTTGCAGATACCTTTACTAAGTGAACTTGCGTACTAGTTAACTAGTCCGGAAGGGCAAAGTCAACCCCTGATTTTAGAAATTGGCATAATACGGCTATGATAGGGCGCGAAACATGATGAGCAGTACAACGGGAGCGGTTTTGAGCGACACCAATTATGCAGTGATTTACGATCTTCACAGCCATACTACCGCCTCAGATGGCCGCCTGACGCCAGAAGAACTGGTGCACCGCGCAGGCGAAATGCGGGTAGGCACGCTGGCGATTACCGATCACGATACCGTCGACGCGATCCCGCGAGCCCAGGCAGAAATTGCCCGTGCCGGCCTGGCGCTAGAGCTGATTACCGGCGTTGAGATTTCGACGTTGTGGGAGAACCACGAAATTCATATCGTTGGGCTCAATATTGATATTGAGAACCCGGCGTTAACGGCGTTTTTAAGCGCACAGATTGACCGTCGCCAACAGCGTGGGCAGATGATTGCCGAGCGTCTGGAAAAAGCACAGATACCGGGTGCCTGGGAAGCAGCGCTGAAAATGGCCGAGGGCGGAGCAGTGACTCGGGGTCACTTTGCCCGCTTCCTCGTTGAACAGGGCAAGGCGAGCAATATTGCCGACGTGTTTAAAAGATATCTCGCACGTGGGAAAACCGGTTACGTTCCGCCGCAGTGGTGTACAATAAAGGAAGCTATTGATGTCATTCATCATTCCGGAGGGGTAGCCGTTGTTGCCCATCCGGGGCGGTACGATTTGTCCGCCAAGTGGCTGAAAAGATTGCTGGCACACTTTAGTGAACACGGCGGCGACGCGATGGAAGTCTCCCAGTGCCAGCAGGCGCCTCACGAGCGCACTCAGCTTGCCACCTATGCCCGCGACTATCATTTACTGGCGTCTCAGGGGTCGGATTTCCATCAACCTTGCCCGTGGATTGAGCTGGGCCGTAAACTGTGGTTGCCCGCAGGCGTCGAGGGAGTCTGGCAGCGCTGGGAGCAGCCGCAGAATTCAATTGAGAGGGAAGCATGAGTCAGTTTTTTTATATCCACCCGGATAACCCACAGGCGCGTCTGATTAACCAGGCGGTCGAAATTGTGCGTAAGGGCGGCGTCATCGTCTATCCGACCGATTCCGGCTATGCGTTGGGCTGCAAAATTGAAGATAAAGGGGCGATGGAGCGCATTTGCCGCATCCGTCACCTGCCGGACGGCCACAACTTCACCCTGATGTGCCGCGATCTGTCCGAGCTGTCTACCTATTCTTACGTCGACAACGTGGCGTTTCGTTTAATTAAGAACAACACGCCGGGCAACTACACTTTTATTCTGAAGGGCACCAAAGACGTTCCGCGTCGCCTGCTGCAGGAAAAGCGTAAGACCATCGGGATGCGCGTGCCATCAAACCCTATCGCTCAGGCGCTGCTTGAGACGCTGGGTGAGCCAATGCTCTCGACCTCGCTGATGCTGCCGGGCAGCGAATTCACCGAATCCGATCCGGAAGAGATCAAAGACCGTCTGGAAAAAGTGGTCGATCTGATCATCCACGGCGGCTATCTCGGCCAGCAGCCCACCACGGTTGTCGATCTCACCGAAGACTCCCCGGTCGTCATCCGCGAAGGCGTCGGCGACGTGAAACCGTTCATGTAATATTCCCGGCCCGGCTTTTCGCCGGGCTATTTATTCCTGCGTGCCTATTTGTTCCAGCATCCAGTGCTGCGCTTTCGCATGTCCACTAACGGGGCGATAGTAGACCTTGAGGGTATAGGGCGGAATAGGGAAGGCGGCGTATGTACGGCGAGCTGATGCGTAAATCTCAGTATCTTGAGATGTACAAACATTTTGGTTATCAGTTCATTAAGCGCTCAGATTCCACCCACGGCGGTGAAGAGTGGTTTGAAATGATGCAGCCGCTGTAACCGCTAGCGGCGCATTTAAAACGCTTCCTTCACGCACCCGGCTGCGGCGAGGAGAAAAGGGCAGGAACTAGCTGCCCTTTTCTCCTAAAATTCGTGTAGTATGTGCGGTCACAATTCTGGGTGGACAGCCTGCGTTGTCATACAACGCCGCTGTTTGCCTGCTTATGCAGCCCGGTGCCCATTTCCCGCGCTGCTGATGAAGTCTCTAAGACGCCTGTGAAGGCGACACCTGAAGGAAGCTCAATGAGCGATAAAAGCGAAAAACTGCAAAAAGTGCTGGCGCGCGCCGGCCACGGCTCCCGTCGTGAAATTGAAACGATTATTGAAGCGGGCCGCGTGAGCGTCGACGGCAAAATCGCCAAGCTGGGCGATCGTGTTGAAGTGATCCCCGGTCTCAAAATTCGTATCGACGGACACTTAATCTCCGTTAAAGAATCCGTAGAACAAATCTGCCGCGTACTGGCGTACTACAAGCCGGAAGGCGAACTCTGTACGCGTAACGATCCGGAAGGGCGTCCAACCGTGTTCGACCGCCTGCCAAAACTGCGCGGCGCGCGCTGGATTGCCGTCGGTCGTCTGGACGTTAACACCTGTGGTCTGCTGCTGTTCACCACCGATGGTGAACTGGCGAACCGTCTGATGCACCCAAGCCGTGAAGTGGAACGTGAATACGCCGTGCGCGTGTTTGGCGAAGTGGACGACAACAAAGTGCGTCAGCTGTCGCGCGGTGTACAGCTCGAAGATGGCCCTGCGGCATTTAAAACCATCAAATTCAGCGGTGGCGAAGGCATCAACCAGTGGTACAACGTGACCCTGACCGAAGGCCGCAACCGTGAAGTGCGTCGTTTGTGGGAAGCGGTTGGCGTGCAGGTGAGCCGTCTGATTCGCGTTCGCTATGGCGACATTCAGCTGCCAAAAGGCCTGCCACGCGGTGGCTGGACCGAGCTGGACCTTGCGCAAACCAACTACCTGCGTAAGCTGGTAGAACTGCCGGCAGAAACCACCTCTAAAGTGGCAGTGGAAAAAGATCGTCGTCGTATGAAGGCGAACCAGATTCGTCGCGCGGTAAAACGCCATACCACCACCGGGACCGGTGCGGGTAATAATAGCAATCGTCGTTCCAGCACCCGCAACAGCGGTAAAGCGTAATGACGTGGCTTCCGGCGGGCTCCCGCCGGAAGCTGATTTTCAATAATATCGCCTTTCTCCTGTGATTTAATTCACACTTCCGTATAAAGACAAAAAACAGGAATTCCCCGGACAAATAACGCAAAGTGATAAATTAACCACCGCCATATACTGTTGCTACAGATTACGCAAAAGGTAGCCCGAAAATGGACACAACAAAAAAACTCTCGGCAAGCTATGTGGTTATCAGTGTCAAAGAAAAAATAGGTTATGGTTTTGGTGATTTAGCCTCTAACTTGTCCTTCGGATTTGTTTCATTATTTCTTTTATTCTTCTATACCAATATTTATGGCATCAGCGCCGTGCAGGCCAGCCTGATATTTGTTATCGCCCGCGTGATTGACGCAATATTTAATATCCTGATTGGTTTTGCCATTGATAAAACCCACAGTCGACACGGCAAGCTGCGCCCGTGGTTATTATACGGTTCGATACCGCTGGGCTTCCTGACGGTGCTGTGCTTTGTGCCGTTCGGCGGCGAAGCGAAGTTCATTTTCGCGCTGGCGTCCTACACGATTTACTGCCTCGCCTATACGGCGGTGAACACGCCATACTCGGCGTTAACCAACCGTCTGACCCAGCATGAGGCTTCGCGCTCGTCGCTGTCGGTCTATCGCTTTGTGCTGGCGATTGTCGGCTATCTGATTGTTTCTACCACCGCAGATTTACTGATTTCACCGTTTAACGACAAGCAGTTGGGCTATGTCTTCGCCGTATCCTGTTTTGCGATGCTGGCGACTTTCCTGTTCCTCGCCTGTTTCGGTATGACTAAAGAGCGTGTCGGTGCTGAAGAAGATGTGCCAGCACCGACGCTGCGGGAAATGCTGCGCGCGGTGACGGGGAATGGGCCGCTGATTAATTTGTCGCTATTCACCGTCTTTTTCTACATCGCCTATACCGTGTGGATGGCGATTGCCATTTACTTTATTAAATACATTATTGGTGATGAAGGGTTTACCGCGACGTTCTTTATGATTCAATCGGCTGCCTATATTTTTGGTACCGTTATTTCTGAAAAGATCATCGCTATCATGGGTAAGAAGAAAATGACCCTGGTGGCGCTGTTGATTGGCGTGCTGGGGTTATTAATGCAGTATTTTGTGGCTGGCGATAATATCTGGCTGATAATGAGCGGCGTGTGCCTGTTCAGTATTACCTTAGGGATGGGATTCGTCGCGATGTGGTCAATGATTGCCGACACCGTGGAATATGCCGAATGGCATCACGGCGTACGTTCAGAAGGCGCCATTTACGGCTTCTTTAACTTCATTACCAAAATTGCCATGGCTATCGGCGGCGGGTGCGCCGGCTGGATGCTGGATTACTATCACTATGATGCCGGCAATGTCAACGCCAGCGCGCTCGGCGGTATCAATATTTTAATGACGCTGTTCCCCGGCGCGATGTTTGCCCTTGGCGCTATCTTTGTCGCCGCCTATACGCTAGACGAAAAAACCTACCGCGACATTGTGCAAAAAATCAGCCTGCGTAAACAAAACGCGCTTTAACCTCAGGGAGTCGAGATATGAATCGTGATTTTAACCGCATCATCGCCGCAATGACCGCGCAAGATAAAGTGGCACTGCTCTCCGGCAGCGGCTTATGGCGTACGGCGAAATTACCGCAGCTCGGTATTGACGATATTGTGATGACCGATGGCACCTACGGCGTGCGCTACAGCAGCGCCCAGATTGACGGCCGTGAAAAATGGAGCATGGATGACTTTATTTCGGTCATCACCCAGACGGCAGATCGGGCGAATGCCGAGGAGTCCGAGGAGAAAGGCGGGACCGAAGCGCTGTTCAGCGCTTCGCTGCCGGCGACCTGTTTCCCCAACGGTTCAAGCCTCGCCTGTAGCTGGGACGTGGAATTGGTGTATGCGATGGGGCAAGCGCTGGGGCGCGAATGCCAGCATATGGGGGTTGGCATTCTATTGGGACCGGGGATTAACATTCGCCGAACGCCGCTCGCTGGCCGCGGTTATGAATACTACGCCGAAGATCCGGTAGTAAGCGGTGATATCGCCGCCGCGCTAATTAACGGATTACAGGACGAGGGCGTTGGCGCCAGCTTGAAACATTTTGCGGCCAATAACTCGGAATATCGTCGTACAGAGATGGACTCGATTATTGAAGAACGCGCGCTGCGCGAAATCTATCTCGCCGGTTTCCAGCGCGCGATCGCGAAATCCCAGCCGTGGACGGTGATGTCGTCGTACAACCGGCTAAATGGCGTGCAAACCTCGCAGGATCCGTTCCTGCTCACCCAGGTGCTGCGAGATGAGTGGGGCTACGACGGTCTGGTGATGTCCGACTGGTACGGGATTAAAGATCGCCCAGCCTCGCTGCTGGCGGGAAATGACCTGGCGATGCCGGAAACGCGCCGCGATAAGCAGACGCTGCTGGCCGCTATCGAAAACGGCGATGTGCCGATGGTGGTGGTTGACCGCGCCTGTCACCGTATGTTGGCGCTGCTGGACAAAGTGCAGCGTCATCGCCGCCCGAATGCCCAGGCGGACTTCCCGGCAAATCATGCGCTTTCACAACAATTGGCCGCAGAATCCATTGTATTACTGAAAAATGACGACGACCTGTTGCCGCTGCGCCCGGAGAAAACGCGCCGGATCGCGGTACTCGGAAAACCGGCGCAGGAGCCGGTTATTCAGGGTTCGGGCTGTGCAACCACGGTGCCGTACCTGCTGGACCGTCCGCTGGATGAGATCTTTGATCTTGCCGGTGACGATTTCACCGTCAGCTGGGCGGAAGGCACACCAGACGATTTACGCCATGATGAACAGGCGCTGGCGCAGGCGCGAGCGGTGGCCGAGGACGCCGACGTGGCGGTGATTTTTGTCAGTACCGCGGTGGGTGAAGATGGTGAAAACGGCGATCGTCAGGATCTCAATATTCTGCCGGTACACGAGCGTTTGATTCGCGAGGTTGCCGCCGTTCAGCCCAACGTGGTGGTAGTGTTGGCCAACAGCGATGCGGTGGTGATGCCGTGGTTGGGCGAGTGTAAAGCGCTGCTGGAGACCTTCTTTGCCGGTCAGGGCATGGGGCGGGCGGTAGCGGAAATTCTGTTCGGTCAACGTAACCCGTGCGGCAAGCTGACGGTGACGGTACCGAATACGCTGGAAGAGACGCCAGCATGGCTGAACTATCCCGGTGAGAATTTGCGGCATCATTATGGCGAAGGGCTGTTTGTCGGCTATCGCTACTACGATAAACGCCGCCTGACGCCACAGTTCCCGTTTGGTTTTGGCCTCAGCTATACCCAGTTTAGCTATGCCAATCTTGAAACATCGGCTGCGCGAATCGGTGAAAGCGAGACCCTGACGGTGACTTTTGAATTGACCAACAGCGGCCTGCGCGATGGCAAAGAGATTGTTCAGCTTTACGTGAGCGCGCCCGACGGCGAACTGATCCGCGAAGTGCAGGCGCTGAAAGCCTTTACCAAAGTTGCGCTCGCGGCCGGCGAAACCCGTCAGGTTAGCCTGACGCTGCCGGTAGCCGAACTGGCTTGTTATCATCCTGGGCTTGCCGATTGGGTGGTCACGCCGGGCCAGTGGCAAATTTATGTTGGGCGCTCGTCGCGTGACCTGCCGCTGCATGCTGAAGTTTACGTTGATTGCCCGGTGCGCTATGTGCCGCTGCGCGATGACAACTCGCTTCAGCAACTGATTCAGCAGCCGGAAGCTTTCGCCCGCGTGGTGGCGATGATTGCACAGAAAAGCCCGCTGGCACCTGAGCAGATCCGTGAGAAGCTGATTCGTCTGGCACCTGATATGTTCTGCGGCCTGTTCATTGCGCTGACCGAGTTTCTGGCGCTGGATATTGAAAAGGATGAACTTAACGCGGTACTGTCCGGTCGGCAATAAAGGTCAATAACAGGAGTGCGCTCGTGTTTCCATTTTCAGTGACTCACCCGCGCCCGGTAACGCAAACCGGGGCGCATACGGTTAGCTGTGGTAGCGGTTATGAGCTGATTGCTTTCGATGCCGAGAAGCTGAACGTGTTTGCCGCAGAGGTTCGCTATTGCGAACCTCACTGGCATCCGGCACCGGAGCTGATAACGGTGCTGAGCGGGCGCTTTTCTATTGCTGTCGGGCAGCAGAGCGTTGAGCTTACGTGCGGGGAGATGCTCTATATCAACGCGGAAGAAGTGCACTCCCTCAATGCGGAAGAGCCGGCTAGCCAGCTGCTGACGGTGCAGTTTTCACCGGGGCTTTTTGATGAGCTACATCCGGCGCCGTCTTTGCAGTGGCGAACCCACGCGCAGCTTCCTGTCGACGGTGACCGCCATGTGCGGCAACGGCTAATGTCACTCCTGGAACAGCTTATCGACAATCATGCGCCGTTCCAGCGTATTGCGGCGATTTACCTGCTGTTGGATGCCTTAGTTGCTGCCGGGAAACCGACGCAGCGTGCGGAAAACTCGCTGCGCGAAGAGGCGATGATTAAAGAAGGCATCGACTTTATTAATCAACATTTCGATCAACCGCTCACTTTAAGCGACGTTGCCAGCCATACCGGGATGAGCTATTCGTGGTTTTCGCGGTTGTTTAAAAAGGTCAGTCGCCACAATTTTAAAGAGTACCTGACGCTGGTACGGCTCAACAAAGCCCGCACCTTGCTGCGCGATACCCGCACGCCAATAACCGAAATCAGCCACAGCTGCGGTTTTCAGGAGCATAAAGCCCTGATCGCCGCGTTCAATAAATACTGTGGTCTGACGCCGACCGAATACCGCAAGCGCTTTATTTCGCGGCAAAACGTGATTGAGAGCGAGCTGGCGCTGGGAGAGGACTGCCTGTGCCTGCCGCTTAACCATGCGCTGCTCGAGCGGCTAGCGCTTAGTAATCAATCCCAATCTGTGCCTTAATGCCGGCTTCAAAGGCGTGCTTGACGGGACGAAGTTCACTGACCGTATCGGCGTATTCGAGAATGTCGCGATGGCAGCCGCGCCCGGTGATGATCACCGTCTGGTGCTCAGGGCGGTTTTTCAGCGCGGTGAGCACCTCTTCTAATGGCAGATAATCATAGGCCACCATATAGGTGAGCTCATCGAGCAACACCATATCGAGCGTCTCGTCCGCCAGCATCCGCTTCGCGTGTTCCCAGACCGCAAGACACGCTTCGGTATCGCTTTCCCGATTCTGCGTATCCCAGGTAAATCCAGTCGCCATGACCTGAAATTCGACCCCCTGCGGCTCAAGTAAATTGCGCTCGCCGTTGGGCCAGGTGCCCTTGATAAACTGAATCACGCCGACGTTATGACCATGGCCGACGGCACGAGTTGCGGTGCCGAATGCAGCGGTGGTTTTGCCTTTACCGTTGCCGGTAAATACAATCACGATCCCCCGGGTGTCCTGGGCTGCTGCGACACGGGCTTCGACGCGTTCTTTAACCCGCTGCTGGCGCTCCCGATAACGTTCATCACTCATTCTGCAATTCCTGGTTTACGCCCGGGTTGGGCATCAAAAGTCATACCGGTTTTCCGGCGGCTATCATCGCCCATTAACCACAGATAGAGCGGCATAATGTCGGCGGGAGTTTTCAGCTTTAGCGCATCTTCCGTTGGGAACGCGCTGGCACGCATTTTGGTGCGTGTACCGCCTGGATTGATGCAGTTAACCCGTAAATGGCGGTTTTTATATTCTTCGGCCAATACCTGCATCATGCCTTCAGTGGCGAATTTTGACACGGCGTAGGCTCCCCAGTTGGCGCGTCCTTCACGGCCGACGCTGGAGGAGGTGAACACCAACGAGCCGGAGTCAGACTGGAGCAGCAGCGGCAGCAGGGCCTGGGTAAGCATAAAGGTGCCGTTGACGTTGACCTGCATAACCTGTTGCCAGACGTCCGGATCCTGTTCCGCCATCGGCACGACCTCGCCCAACAGCCCGGCATTGTGCAACACGCCGTCAAGGCGCGGATAGTGAACACTGATTTGTTGGGCCAGCTGTTGGCACTCCTGCGGCGTGCAGGTGAGCAGGTCGAGCGTGAACCAGCGGGCGGGAATAGCCCCCGCCTGGCTGATTTCTTCGGCGACGGCGCGCAATTTTTCATCGCTGCGGCCGAGCAAAATGACGCTGGCGCCGTGGCGCGCGTAGGTTAAGGCGGCTTCCTGACCGATGCCATCGCTGGCGCCGGTCACCAGGATGATACGATTCTGCAACAGGTCAAGCTGGGGTTGATAATGCACGGTGACTCCTCATGGCCTCTGGCAGCCATATTCTATGTACTTTTCATGGCTTTTGGGCTTTATGCCTGATTATCCGCACCATTTCAATCGGCGAGCAGGAGAGACAACGCGGAATTAACAATTTGCAATGATTTCATCGGCAAATAAGTAAACTGGAAGCCGGCTCGAGAGTGGATACTGCAGTCGAGACGTGCTGGGCGCGGTGTTGTACACTTAGCGGCAGATTATGTGATTTTTGTACAAGGTGGATGTGTGGAATTACTTTTTCAATATGGTCTGTTTCTGGCGAAAATCGTCACGGTTGTCGTCGCCATTGCCGTTATCGCGGTACTGATTATTAATTTGTCCCAGCGCAAGCGACAGCGCGGCGAGCTGAGGATCACCAATCTCAGTGAACAGCACAAAGAGATGCAGGAAGATTTAGCGGTAGCCTTACTTGATGGGCCGCAGCAAAAACTTTGGCACAAGGCGCAAAAGAAAAAGCTGAAGCTGGAAGCGAAAGCAGCAAAAGCGAAGGCGAAACAGGGCGAGGCGGAGACGAATCACAAGCCACGCGTGTGGGTGATTGATTTTAAAGGCAGTATGGACGCCCATGAGGTCGCCTCGCTGCGTGAAGAAGTCACTGCGGTGCTGACGGTTGCCACTCCACAAGATCAGGTGGTGGTGCGTCTGGAAAGTCCTGGTGGCGTGGTGCACGGTTATGGTCTGGCGGCCTCTCAGTTGCAACGTATCCGCGATAAGCAGATTCCATTGACGGTAGCGGTGGACAAAGTGGCGGCCAGCGGTGGCTATATGATGGCCTGTGTGGCCAACAAAATTGTCGCCGCACCGTTTGCTATTCTCGGGTCGATTGGCGTAGTTGCGCAGATCCCGAACTTGAACCGCTTCCTGAAAAATAAAGACATCGACATCGAACTGCATACCGCCGGGCAGTACAAACGTACCCTGACGCTGCTGGGCGAGAATACCGATGAGGGGCGTCAGAAGTTCCGTGAAGAGCTCAATGAGACTCATCATCTGTTCAAAGACTTTGTTAAAGAGATGCGCCCATCGCTGGATATTGATCAGGTGGCGACCGGTGAACACTGGTATGGCTCTCAGGCGCAGGAAAAAGGTCTGGTTGACGAAGTGGGTACCAGCGATGAACTGCTGCTGGGGCTGATGGACGGACGTGACGTCATTAACGTGCGCTTTATGCAGCGTAAGAAAATGATGGACCGCTTTACCGGCAGCGCCGCGGAAAGTGCCGATAATCTGATGATGCGCTGGTGGCAGCGCGGGCAAAAACCGCTGCTGTAATAATACTTCTGCTCAAATAGAAAACCCGGTAAACGAGCGTTTACCGGGCTATTTCGACCGGGACCAGACGGTGCCTAACGGTCAGTCAACCAGGTGATATTTTTCAGACAGCTGGTGGGCAAGATACTTGAACATATTAAATACCGCCGTGCTTTTTGGCGTCGGCAGTCCCTGTTCATCAAGGTAATATTCACCGCTGAATACCAGCACGCCGTTGCGCTGTTCTACGCCAGTGGCTTCAATTCCCGCTAAAGTATCTTCATGCTCACGAATGAGTCGGTTTGCTTCAATAAGCAAAGTCTGACGATCGATTGGTTGGCTAGTATTTGACATATTCAACTCCTCAAATTTGCGGCCCTAGTTTACGCCGGGTGTTGATTTCGGGCAAATTTTCCCGACATTTACCAGGGGCAATGATTTTACCGCAGAGTTGGCATGAATGGTGTTTGCATGCTAATAAAGTTGCGTAACGAATTTTATCAGGTACAGTGTGACGCTTTCGGCGATCTGGCAACAGATTTGCTTGACATTCGACCAAATATTCTTCGTGCTATAACGTCTGACGAAAAAAAGTCTGTAAACTCAGCCACCTGGCTGCTTGTATCAAATACCGGTCAGTAAAGGGTTGATATCCTTTGGCGTTGCCGCAACATACAAGGCTTGTCGCCAGTGGAATGTGGAACATGTGCGATGTATTCCTGGAAGAATCAAATTAGGTAAGGTGATTATGGGTAAAGCTCTCGTTATCGTTGAGTCCCCGGCAAAAGCCAAAACGATCAATAAGTATCTGGGTAATGACTACGTGGTTAAGTCCAGCGTCGGTCATATCCGCGATTTGCCGACCAGTGGCTCAGCCGCCAAAAAGAGCGCTGACTCTACCTCCACCAAAACGGCCAAAAAGCCTAAAAAGGATGAACGAGGCGCGCTGGTTAATCGCATGGGCGTCGACCCATGGCATGACTGGGCTGCACAGTACGAAGTGCTGCCGGGTAAGGAAAAGGTCGTTTCGGAACTCAAACAGTTGGCTGAAAAAGCCGACCACATCTATCTCGCAACTGACCTTGACCGCGAAGGGGAGGCCATTGCATGGCACCTGCGGGAAGTCATTGGTGGGGATGAGTCACGCTATAGCCGCGTGGTGTTTAACGAAATTACAAAAAATGCGATTCGTCAGGCGTTTGAAAAGCCGGGCGAACTGAATATTGACCGTGTTAACGCTCAGCAGGCGCGTCGCTTTATGGACCGCGTGGTGGGTTACATGGTCTCGCCGCTGCTGTGGAAAAAGATCGCCCGTGGTTTATCTGCCGGTCGCGTTCAATCCGTAGCGGTGCGTTTGGTGGTCGAGCGTGAACGTGAAATTAAAGCGTTCGTCCCGGAAGAATTCTGGGAAGTGGATGCCACCACGACCACACCTGGCGGTGATACGCTGGCGTTGCAGGTCACGCATAAAGCGGACAAACCGTTCCGTCCGGTAAACCGTGACGAGACAATGGCGGCGGTTAGCCTGCTCGAAAAAGCCGGTTACAGCGTTCTTGAGCGCGAAGATAAGCCGACCAGCAGCAAGCCTGGCGCACCTTTCATTACCTCCACTCTGCAGCAGGCGGCTAGTACGCGTCTGGGCTTTGGGGTGAAGAAAACCATGATGATGGCGCAGCGTCTGTATGAAGCGGGCTACATTACCTACATGCGTACTGACTCCACCAACCTGAGTCAGGATGCAGTCAGCATGGTGCGCGACTATATTGGTGACAACTTTGGTAAGAAATATCTGCCGGAGAACGCCAATCAGTACGCCAGCAAAGAGAACTCGCAGGAAGCGCACGAAGCGATTCGTCCTTCTGACGTGAACGTTGTTGCTGAAGCTCTCAAAGATATGGAAGCGGACGCGCAGAAATTGTATCAGCTGATTTGGCGCCAGTTTGTTGCCTGTCAGATGACGCCAGCCCAGTACGACTCCACCACGCTGACCGTGAAAGCGGGTGATTTCAAACTGAAAGCGCGCGGTCGTACCCTGCGCTTTGACGGTTGGACCAAAGTGATGCCAGCGCTGCGTAAAGGTGATGAAGATCGCGTTCTGCCGGTTGTTCAGCAGGGCGACAGCCTGAGCCTGGTTGAACTGACGCCAGCTCAGCACTTTACCAAACCGCCTGCGCGCTTTAGCGAAGCGTCTTTGGTCAAAGAGCTGGAAAAACGTGGCATTGGCCGTCCGTCCACCTATGCGTCGATCATCTCGACCATCCAGGATCGCGGCTACGTACGAACTGAAAACCGTCGCTTCTATGCAGAAAAAATGGGTGAGATCGTCACCGATCGTCTGGAAGAAAACTTCCGCGAGCTGATGAACTACGATTTTACCGCGCAGATGGAAGACCACCTCGACCGCGTGGCTAACCACGAAGCCGAATGGAAGCAGGTGCTGGATCTGTTCTTTGGTGATTTCACCAAGCAGCTGGAAACCGCGGAAAAAGCGCCTGAAGAAGGCGGCATGCAGCCAAACCAGATGGTGCTGACCAGCATCGACTGCCCAACCTGCGGCCGTAAAATGGGTATTCGTACCGCCAGCACCGGCGTATTCCTTGGCTGCTCCGGCTATGCGCTGACGCCAAAAGAACGTTGCAAAACCACTATTAACCTGGTGCCGGAAAACGAAGTGCTGAACGTGCTGGAAGGCGACGACGCAGAAACCAATGCGCTGCGCGCCAAACGCCGCTGCCAGAAGTGCGGTACGGCGATGGACAGCTACCTTATCGATCCGAAGCGCAAGCTGCACGTCTGCGGTAACAACCCGACCTGCGATGGCTACGAGATTGAAGAGGGCGAATTCCGCATCAAGGGTTATGACGGCCCGATCGTTGAGTGTGAGAAATGTGGTTCTGAAATGCACCTGAAAATGGGACGTTTCGGCAAGTACATGGCCTGTACTAACGATGAATGTAAGAACACCCGTAAGATTCTGCGCAGTGGTGAAGTTGCACCGCCGAAGGAAGATCCGGTACCGCTGCCGGAGCTGACGTGCGAGAAGTCCGATGCTTATTTCGTGCTACGTGATGGCGCCGCTGGGGTCTTCCTGGCTGCCAACACCTTCCCGAAATCGCGTGAAACGCGTGCGCCGCTGGTGGAAGAACTGTTCCGCTTCCGCGACCGTCTGCCGGAGAAACTGCGCTACCTGGCCTATGCGCCGCAGCAGGATCCAGCCGGTAACAAAACGATGGTGCGCTTTAGCCGTAAAACCAAACAGCAGTACGTAGCCTCTGAGAAAGAAGGCAAAGCGACAGGCTGGTCAGCGTTCTTCGTTGACGGTAAATGGGTTGAAGCTAAAAAGTAACGTTCCCAGAACGTTGTTTACAAAGGGCC